>NZ_CP075190.1:0-680000 GCF_020510585.1 Ferribacterium limneticum
ATGGCCGGTTTCTGGGAATCCTGTTTGCAGCGCTTCGAGCAGGAATTGCCCGCGCAGCAATTCAACACCTGGATCAGGCCCTTGCGGCTCGAAGGCGAAACCACGGCTCTGGACGACGGCCTGCGCCTTATCGCGCCGAACACTTTCATCTTGAAGTGGGTACGGGACCGCTATCTGACCCGCATTGAAGAATACAGCCGCAGCTTTTTCTCCGGCCCGGTCAGCATCGCGCTGGTCATTGGCAGTGGAAAAACAGCCAGCCGGGTTGAAACCGGCGGCGAGGTTGGCGAAAAACCAGCTGCCAAATCAGCAGCTAGCGGTGAAAAGAAGGCGCTGGCGCCAGAAAAACCACGCGCCAAGAGCGGCAATTACGAAAAGTCCCGGCTGTTTCAGTCCTTCACTTTCGACAATCTGGTGGTCGGCAAGGCTAATGACCTGGCACGTGCGGCGGCCGTCCAGGTGGCCAACAACCCCGGCGGTGCCTACAACCCGCTGTTCATCTACGGCGGTGCCGGCCTCGGCAAGACCCACCTGATTCACGCCATCGGCAACGCCATCGTCGCTGAAAACCCGGAAAAAATTGTCCGTTACGTTCATGCCGAGGATTACTACTCGGACGTGGTGCGCGCCTATCAGCAAAAGTCCTTTGACAGTTTCAAGCGCACCTATCGTTCGCTCGATGTGCTGTTGCTCGATGATGTCCAGTTCTTCAACGGCAAAAACCGTTCGCAGGAGGAGTTTTTCTTCCTGTTCAATGCGCTGATCGAAGCACGCAAGCAGATCATCATTACCTGCGATACCTATCCCAAGGATATTAACGGGTTGGATGATCGTCTGGTCACCCGCTTCGACTGGGGCCTGACTGTCCAGATCGAGCCGCCGGAACTGGAAATGCGTGTCGCCATTCTGAAGAAGAAGGCGGAAGCGGAAGGTATCCACCTCGATGATGAGGTTCCGTTCTTCATCGCCAAGCATTTGCGTTCCAATGTGCGCGAACTTGAAGGCGCCCTGAAAAAGGTTCTGGCCTACTCGTCCTTCCATGGCCGTGCCATCGCGCTGGATCTGACCAAGGAAGCGCTCAAGGACGTCATCGGTTCAGCCCGTAATGTCGGCATTGACAACATCCAGAAGACCGTTGCCGATTATTACAAGATGAAGGTTGCCGAGTTGTTCTCGAAAAAGCGTACCCGCGCTATTGCCCGGCCGCGTCAGGTCGCCATGTGGCTCTGTCGGGAAGTGACTTCACACAGTTTTCCGGAAATAGGCGATGCCTTTGGCGGCCGCGATCACACGACGGTCATTCATGCTGTCAAGACCATCGATGCCTTGCGCATTAAGGAAAATGAACTCAACCACGACCTGCATGTGTTGTTGCAGGTATTGAAAGGATGAGGCTGTCGATAAGTCTGTGGAAAAGCTGTGTATCAATTGTGGATCATATGGAATTACCCACTTTGTGGGAAAATTGTCCGGATTTCACCCACAGGCAATTCAGTCGTTTTCGCAGACCGTAAAATTTGATTCAAACACCTGAAATTAAACAATATTTTTCAGTTATTCACAGAATTGTTCCCGATATAGTCTACTTAGGAATTTAATTTATGGTTCTTATCAAAACCCAAAGAGACACGCTTCTGGCCCCGCTGCAGTCGGTATCGGGAATTGTCGAGCGTCGTCATACGCTGCCTATCCTGTCCAACGTCTTGCTGGAAAAGAAGGGTGATCGCCTGACCTTGTTGGCCACCGACATCGAAATCCAGATCACCACGAGCACTGAAGGTGCCGGCGGCGACGGTGACGGTGCGGTGACGGTCGGTGCCCGCAAGCTGCAGGAAATTTTGCGTTCGCTGCCCGATACCACCGAAGTCAGCCTGGTTCTCGAAGACAAGCGTCTGCTTGTGCGCGGCGGCAAGAGCCGGTTCAGCCTGCAGACCCTGCCGGCCGACGATTTCCCGCGGATGACGGTCAATGATGGCGAAACCAAGCAGTTTTCGATGTCGCAAAAGGCTTTCCGCCAGTTGATCAGCAAGACCCAGTACTCGATGGCGGCGCAGGACGTACGTTATTACCTGAACGGTCTGCTGTTGCTGGTCGAAGGCAAGGAATTGCGTGCCGTGGCGACCGATGGTCACCGTTTGGCCTACGCCAGCGTCGAGATCGACACCGATCTGCCACGCCAGGAAATGATCCTGCCGCGCAAGACCGTGCTCGAACTGAACCGCCTGCTGCTCGATAACGACGATGCCTTGAACATCACGCTGACGCCGAATCAGGTGCGCTTTGCGTTCGGTTCCGTGGTGCTGGTTTCCAAGCTGATCGACGGCAAGTTCCCGGATTACGAGCGTGTTGTTCCGGCTACCTTGAAGAACCACATGAAAGTTGGCCGTCAGACGCTGATGCAGGCCATGCAGCGCGCCGCCATTCTGACCAATGAAAAATTCCGTGGCGTTCGCGTCGTTTTGGGTGAAAACAGCCTAAAACTGATCGCCGCCAACGCCGAGCAGGAAGAAGCCGTCGAAGAAATCGAAGTCGACTACACCGGCGATGTCATCGATGTCGGCTTCAACGTCGGGTATCTGCTCGACGTCCTCAACAATATCCACACTGAAGAAATTCAGTGGAGTTTCAACGACGCCAATTCCAGCGCGCTGATCACTGTCCCCGGCAACGACCGCTTCAAGTACGTCGTGATGCCGATGCGTATCTGATAGCCCCAGCACTAACCCAAGAAGGCCTGCCCAGCCGGGCAGGCCTTTTGCAGTTTCACGTGGAACCAAAACAATGAGTGAAGAGAACGTCCCGCAATCCGACTCGCCAGCTTATGGCGAAGCCAGCATCCAGATCCTCGAAGGCCTGGAGGCTGTCCGCAAGCGCCCCGGCATGTACATCGGCGACACCTCCGATGGCTCCGGTCTGCACCATCTGGTCTTCGAAGTCGTCGACAACTCGATCGACGAGGCGCTGGCTGGGCATTGCAACGACATCATCGTCACCATTCACACAGACAACTCGATCAGCGTCATCGACAACGGCCGGGGCATCCCGACTGGTGTCAAGATGGACGACAAACACGAGCCGAAGCGTTCGGCCGCCGAAATCGCGCTGACCGAATTGCACGCCGGCGGCAAGTTCAACCAGAACTCCTACAAGGTGTCCGGTGGCCTGCACGGCGTCGGCGTTTCCTGCGTCAATGCGCTGTCCAAGTCCCTGCGCCTGACCATCCGTCGCGACGGCAAGAAGCACTTCATGGAGTTCTGCCGTGGTGTGCCGGTTGATCGTTGCATTGAAGTCCGCGACGGTTTCGAGATTTCCCCGATGAAGGTACTCGGCGATACCGAAAAGCGCGGCACCGAAGTGCACTTCATGGCCGATGAAGAGATTTTTGGCCACGTTGAATTCCACTACGAAATCCTTGCCAAGCGCCTGCGCGAACTGTCTTTCCTGAACAACGGCGTCAGCATCAAGCTGGTCGACCAGCGGGCCGGCAAGGAAGAGCTCTTTGCCTTTGCCGGTGGCGTGCAGAGCTTTGTCGAATACATCAACCGCACCAAGTCGGTCTTGCACCCGAACATCTTCTACTCGGCTGGCGACGCCAAGGTTGGCCAGGGCGCGGCCGATACTGGCATCACCATCGGTGTCGAAGTGGCGATGCAGTGGAACGATTCCTACCAGGAGCAGGTTCTCTGCTTCACCAACAACATTCCGCAGTCGGACGGGGGCACCCACCTGACCGGTCTGCGTGCCGCGATGACGCGTGTCATCAACAAGTACATCGACGAAAACGAGATCGCCAAGAAGGCCAAGGTCGATATCGCCGGTGACGACATGCGCGAAGGCCTGGCCTGCGTGCTGTCGGTCAAGATGCCCGACCCGAAGTTCGCCTCGCAGACCAAGATGAAACTGGTTTCCTCCGAAGCCCGTGCGGCCGTCGAGGAAGTCGTGGCGCAGAAGCTGGCCGATTTCCTGCTCGAGCGTCCGGTTGATGCCAAGATGATTTGCGGCAAGATCGTCGAAGCCTCCCGCGCTCGTGAAGCTGCCCGTCGCGCCCGTGAAATGACGCGCCGCAAGGGCGTTCTCGACGGCGTCGGCTTGCCCGGCAAGCTGGCTGACTGTCAGGAAAAAGACCCGGCGCTGTGCGAAATCTACATCGTCGAGGGCGACTCCGCCGGCGGCTCCGCCAAGCAGGGCCGCGACCGGAAGTTCCAGGCCATCCTGCCGCTGCGCGGCAAGGTGCTCAACGTCGAGAAAGCCCGTTTCGACAAGCTGATTTCGTCCGAACAGATCGTCACGTTGATCACCGCCCTCGGTACCGGCATCGGCAAGGACGATTTCAACGTTGAAAAGCTGCGCTACCACCGCATCATCATCATGACCGACGCGGACGTCGACGGTGCGCACATCCGCACCCTGCTGCTGACGCTCCTCTATCGCCAGATGCCCGAGCTGATCGACCGCGGCTACGTCTATATCGCCCAGCCGCCGCTCTACAAGGTCAAGCACGGCAAGACCGAGCGTTACCTCAAGGACGACCTCGAATACAACCAGTTCCTGCTCAACATGGCGCTCGACGAAGCTGTCCTGACGCCGCGTGTCGACGCCGAGCCGATTACCGGACCGGCGCTCGAAGGTCTGGCCCGTTCGTGGCTGGCTACCGAAGCGGTCATCGATCGCCTGTCGCACCTGATCAATCCGGAAGTCCTGCAGTCCATCGTTCGCCACAATCTGGCAGTCGATCTGTCCAGTGAAGAAAAAACGCGGGCCAGTGCCGAACTGATCGCTTCCTACATCCCGGCCGGCACGCGCATGGTGCCGAAGTACGACGACATCCAGGAACGGTGGACGCTGCGCGTCGAACGCATGCACCACGGCAACCTCAAGGTCGGCCTGATCGACGAAGATTTGCTGTTGTCCGGCGACTTCATGCAGCTACGCCGCACGGCCGAGACGCTGGCCGACATGTTTGGCGCTGGTGCCGTGATGTCGCGTGGCGAGAAAAAGCAGGTCGTCACCAACTTCGGCGACGCCATGAAATGGCTGCTCAATGAAGTCGAACGCGGCATCGCCAAGCAGCGCTACAAAGGCCTGGGCGAAATGAACCCGTCGCAACTTTGGGAAACAACGATGGACCCGAAAGTCCGCCGCCTGCTGCGCGTGCAGATCGACGACGCCATCGCGGCCGACGAAATCTTCACGACCCTCATGGGCGAGGATGTCGAGCCACGTCGGGCCTTCATCGAAACCAACGCCTTGAGCGCCCGGGTCGATATTTAACCCGGTTCACAACGGCAATTCAGTTCAGAAAAGGCTCCGCAGGGAGCCTTTTCCATTTTGACGAGAGGTTCGGCATGCGGGTGGTGATTCAGCGGGTCAGGGAGGCCAGTGTTACGGTCAACCGGAAAATATGCGGAAAAATAGAATCGGGCCTGCTCGTGCTGGCCGGTTTCGAGGCCGACGACAGCGCGGCTGATCTCGACTGGATGGCCGGCAAGATCGTTCGCCTGCGCCTGTTTTCCGACGAGAACGGGGTGATGAATCGTAGTGTCGTCGAAGCTGGCGGAGAGATTCTTGCTGTCTCGCAATTCACGCTTTATGCCTCGGTAAAAAAAGGCAATCGGCCGTCGTGGAGCCGGGCGGCGCGTGGCGATGTGTCGCAGCCGCTGTTCGACCAGTTTGTTGCCAGGTTGTCGGCTGAGCTCGGCAAGCCGGTGCCGACCGGGGTGTTTGGGGCGGACATGGAAGTCGGCCTGATTAACGATGGGCCGGTCACGCTGAGCATCGATTCCAGGACGCCGGAGTAGGCGGATCAAGTACAGGCAACGGCCTGGTGGAGGCGGCTGATGCCGTCGAGGCCGCCGATGGCTAGCCCGATGCCGTTCGCTGCGTCGGGCACTTCCGGTTCGCCGGGGTTGATGCGGATGAGCCGGCCGCCGCAGTCTTCGGAAAAATGGCGGACAGTCGGGATGTTCGTCCCGGCGCCAATTTCGATGCAGACCAGACGTTCTACCGTGCTCAGCCATTGTTGCAGACGCTGGTATTGCAGCGTCGTGCGTCGGTCCACCCAGCCCCAGTCGCCGAACATCAAAATGTTCGGGCGGGCGAGGGCGCCGCAGTGCGGGCAATGGGGCAATTCGTTGAGCAGACGGCAGTTGGCGGCATCGATTTCAGGATGAAAGTCGTCAGCCGGCCAGATTTGCTCGCCGCAACCCGCCAGGCATTGCAGGTGATGGATGGAACCGTGGATTTCGCAGACCCGGTCGGTAGCGAAGCCGGCTTTCTGGAACTGGCCATCGACGTTGCTGGTGAAGGCGCGGAGGCCGTGCGGCATGTTTTTCGCCAGGTCGAGGAGCAGGGCGAAGCCGGCGTGCGGCGTGGTTTTCCGGTAGAGGGCCAGGCGATGGCCGTAGAAGCCCCAGGCGAGGCGCGGGTCGGTGGCGAAGGCGGCCGGGTTGGCGATCGATTCGAAGGCGATTCTGGCCCGGCCGAGCGCTGGATAGACGGACCAGAATCCGCCCGGCCCGCGAAAGTCGGGCAGACCGGAGGCTATGCCCATGCCGGCGCCAGCGGTGATCAGCAGGCCGTCGGCTTGACGCAGCCATTCGGCTGCCCGGGACAGATTCAGGGCTTGTTGTGGGTCAGGCACGGGCTTCCCCGCCAAATTCCACGGTCAACCGGGAAAAAAGCCGAAATTTGAAATGCTCCGGCCTCAGTTGCTGCCCTTTTCGGGGTTGGCCAGCATCGCCGGGTAAGTTTCAGGATCGTCCGTGTGGTGAAAAATCTCGTTGATCTGGAATTCCAGATCGGTCAGGGCGCCGTGTTCGTCGGCGTAGATTTCCTTGATGCGGAGGACTTCCGGCAGGGCGCTCCGGAAAGCGTCGATCAGCGTCGGGTCGAAATGTTTGCCAGATTGCTCGTAGAGGTATTGCAAGGCTTCCTCGACCGGCACTGCGTTCTTGTATGGGCGGACCGAAACGAGCGCATCGAAGACATCGGCGATGGCAACAATTCGGCCTTCGAGCGGAATGTTTTCGCCCTTGAGTTGTTGCGGGTAGCCGCTGCCGTCCCACTTTTCGTGGTGGGTGAGGGCGATGATGCGCGAGGTTTCGAGTAGCTCGTTGTCGTGCTTGCCGATGATTTCGGCGCCCATGATCGGGTGCTGGTGCATGACATCCCATTCTGCGGCATCGAGTTTCCCCGGCTTGAGCAGGATGGCGTCGGGGATGCCGATCTTGCCGATGTCGTGCATCGGCGCGGTGTTGAAGATGATGTTGGCGGCTTCTTCGCCGAGGCCGTGGGCGACAGCGATGATGCGGGCGTAGTGGCTCATGCGCAGGACGTGGTTGCCGGTCTCGTTATCCTTGAATTCGGCGGCCCGGCCAAGCCGGCGAATGATCTGCTGGCGCGTCGTGAGCAGCTCGTGGGTGCGCTGGCGGACCATGCGTTCGAGTTCGCGCGACTGGTCGTAGAGCGCGAGGTGGGTGCGCACCCGGGCTTTGACGATGGGCGGGCTGATCGGCTTGGTGATGTAATCGACCGCACCGGTTTCCAGGCCACGCTGCTCGTCCTCGACGCTGGTCATGGCAGTGACGAAAATGATCGGGATGCGCCGGCGGTCGGGGTTCGATTTGAGGCGCCGGCAGATTTCCAGGCCGCTCAGGCCGGGCATCATGATGTCGAGCAGGATGAGGTCGGGCGGCTCGTCGGAATAGACGATCTTGAGCGCCTTCTCGCCCGACGTGGCGATGCGGATTCGATAGTTGTCACGCAGCACTTCGCTGAGCAGATCGATGTTTTCCGGGCTGTCGTCGACGACCAGGATGCATTGTTTGGGGAGTAGGGGGGACATGGTTTAGTTCTCGTCAGATTGGCTCAAGGTTTGCCCTGAATCGGGGCGAGTTGCTGCAGGGTTGCCGATGCATCTTCAAAGTCATATTGCCCAATCTGCCGGGCAAGCTGTTCGACCAGATGCGGGTCGCATTGGGCGCGAAGCCAGGCGGATATTTTTTCAAAATGCTGGACGGCTGCGGCATCGTCATCGTCCAGAAGCTGGCGCAGCGTGGAAAGAGCAGTGGCCTGCCCGTCGGACTTGGGAGCCAGCACAATCGGCGCTGTTGCCGCCGCGGTCGGAAGTGTTGCTGGAATGCTCAGGGCGGGCAGTAGCGCCACATCCAGTTTGCCCAGCAACCCGTCGATTGCCTCGTCGCCGACGGGCATCCCCTTCCTGAGCTTCTCTTCCAGTTCGCCGGCCAGATGGGCCACGTTGACCGCACCGATATTGCCGGCCAGGCCACGCAAGGTGTGGGCACGCAGGATCATGGCAGCGCTGTCGCCCTGTTGCCGGTCGGCCTGAAGGCGCTCGACCACGTCACCCTGATTCTCGCGGAAGCGGCTGACCAGACGGTCGTACATGCTGCGATTGCCACCCATCCGCGCCAGGGCGGCGGCCGTGTCGATCTCGGCCATATCCTTCGGGCTTGCGGGAATGGCTACGGCGGGACGAGGCAGGCTGTCGCGCTCGCCAGACTTGAGCCAGTGCGCCAGCGTGCTGTGGAGGACGGCAACGTCGATGGGCTTCGGGATATGGTCGTTCATGCCGGCCGCCAGGCAGCGCTCACGGTCGCTGGCCAGGGCGTTGGCCGTCATGGCGACGATCGGTAGCTGGCGCATCTGCAATTCGTCGCGGATCTTGGCAGTGGCCACGTAGCCGTCCATGACCGGCATCTGGCAATCCATCAGCACCAGTTCGTAAGCGTTACGCTGCACGGCGTTGACAGCCTGCTGGCCGTTTTCGGCCGTATCGACGCTTAGCCCGATATTGCTCAACATTTCCTGGGCCAGTTCGCGATTGACCTCGTTGTCCTCGACGAGCAGCACGCGCCGGCCCGAGAACTGGCGCGTCAGATTGTTCGGCGTCACCGGCGGGACGGCAGCGAGGGCCGTTTCCCGATGCAGCGCGACCATGATGCTGTCGAACAGCGACGACGGCGTCGCCGGTTTGCTCAGGATGGCGCCAACCGCCAGACTGCCGAGCGCCGCCTGCAACTCCTCGTGATCGAAAGCGGTGGCCATCACGATGGCCGCCTTGTCAGCCGGCGCCGACTGGCCGATCTGGCGGACCAGTTCGACCCCATCCATGCCCGGCATCTTCCAGTCGATGATGAGCAATCCGTAAGGCTGTCCGGCCTGGCTGGCCGCCGCCAATGCGCTGAGTGCGGCGCTGCCGCTGGCCACGGCATGGCTGGAAATGCCGAGTGCTGTCAGCATCTGCGTGAAGACTTCGCAGGCGCCGGGGCTGTCATCGACGACCAGGGCGCGCAGGTCATCGGGTAGCCCGATGCGCCGCGGCATCGCGTCGTCGCCGACGGCCAGCCCGAAGCCAAGGCGGAAGTTGAAGCAACTGCCGGCACCGAGCCGGCTCGTGACGCCGATGCTGCCGCCCTGCAGCTCAACGATGCGCTTGCAGATCGACAGGCCGAGGCCGGTGCCGCCGTATTTTCGGGTGGTCGAGGTATCGGCCTGGGTGAAGGCCGAGAACAGTTGTTCCTGCAGCTCCGGGCTCATGCCGATGCCGGTATCGCGTACTTCAAAGCCCAGTTCGACCTTGCCATCACTGCCCGCCAGCCGGTGCACGACGACGGTGATTTCACCGGCCTCGGTAAATTTGATGGCGTTGCCAACCAGATTGAGCAGGACCTGGCCAAGACGCAGCGAATCGCCAATCAGGCGGTCGGGGACATCGGCGGCAACGTCGTAGAGCAGCTCCAGCCCACGTTCGCGGGCTTTCTGCGCGCACAGGTCGCCGAGATGGCGCAGGCTGGCGTCGAGGCTGAAGGGCGCCTGCTCGAAATGCATCATGCCGGCCTCGATCTTCGACAGGTCGAGAATGTCGTTGATGATGCCGAGCAGCCCCTTGGCGGCGTTGTCGACCTTGCTCAGGTAGTTTTTCTGGCGGGAAGTCAGTTCGGTCTGCAAGGCGAGGTGGGTCATGCCGATGATGGCGTTCATCGGCGTGCGGATTTCGTGGCTCATGTTGGCCAGGAAGTCGGCCTTCGCCGCGGCTGCCGATTCGGCTGCAGCCTGCGCCCTTTCCGCGGCGCGCTTGGCCTCCTTGAGCGGCGAGATGTCGACGATGATGCCGATCAGGCCGCCCGGCGTGCCGTCGGGCGAGCGGAAGCCGCTGATCGAATAGAGCGTGTCGCGCAGCCGACCCTCGGCATCGGCCATTTGTACTTCACGCGTGATCCTGCCGCATTCGGCGATCACCTTTTCGTCTTCCGCCTGATAGGCCTGGCGCGCCTCTTCCGGCAGGTAATCGAGATCGAGCACGCGCTTGCCGATGAAATGGTGGCGGTCGACACCGAAAAACTCCTCGTAGGCCCGGTTGCAGCCGAGGAAACGGGTGTGCGCGCCCTTGTAGAAAATGGCGTTGGGAATGGTGTCGAGCAAGGCCTGCAGGAAGGCAAACTGGCGGATCAGTTCGCCTTCCATTTCGCGCCGGTCGCTGATATCGAGGACGGTCACCAGCAGCGAGTCGAGCTGGCCATCCTCGTCGCGGACCGGGGCAATCTGGACGTCACCCCAGCTGGTTTTCCCATGCGCATCGACGAACTCGAACTCATGCCGGACGGCATTGCTTTGCCCGGAGGCGATCTGCGGCAGGATTTCGTTCATCCGGGCCTCAATTTCGGCCGGGAAGACGATGTCTTCGGGATGCGCCAGCAGCACATCGATGGGCTGGCCGACAAAGCGGGCAAAGGCCGGATTGACCAGCGTCGGCCGGCGATCCGGGCTGAGGCTGACGATGCCGACCGCGGCGTTGTCGAAAATGGCGCGGAAGAAGGCTTCGCGCTTTTGCAGGATGTCCTGGCTCTGGCGCAGGGCATGTGTGCGCTTGGCGACCTTGAGTTCCAGCTCGATCTGCGCGTCTTCCTGCGCCCGGCGAGCGCTGCGCAGGTGCTGGCGCATGCCTTCGAGGGCGGCGGCAAGCTGGGTGACTTCGCGCCAGGGCGCGTCGGTGGTGACGGGCTGATCGAGTTCGAGCCGGCCGATACGTGTGCTGTCCTCGGCCAGGGCATGCAGCGGTGCGCCAAAGCGGCGGGCAATGTGGATGGCGACGGCCATGCCCAGCGCCAGGGCGGAAAGGGTGATAAGGGCGAGCAGCAGCAGATCTTCGCGGGAAATCGGGACGAAATCGTTTTCCGGGGCGATAACACCGAGCAGGATGCCGCTGGCGTTGCCTTCGAGCGGGCGGAAGAGGCTGACCCAGTGCCCGTCCGGGCGATCGAATCGCTGCACGCCATGGGCGGCTGCCGGCATCGCCTGCCAGCGACGAAAAGCGTCGGATAACTCAGGCAGTTCGAGTTCTTCGGAGGTCTTGAGCAGGGCCTGACTGATGGCCTGGCGGTCGCTGAAACGGGCATCGCGCGGCAGTGCTATGAGCTTGCCTTCCTTGAGAAAAAGCGCCGCCTTGCCCTGCGAACCGAAAGTCATCCGGGTGGTGAATTCGGCGATGTCGATGAGCCGGACGTCGTGGGCGATGACGTAGTTCGAGCCATCGCTGGCTGTCCACCGCATGGCGGCCGTAATGCCGGGCTCCTTGGTGGTGAAGAAGATGTACGGCTCGGTCCAGTGCACCGCCTGAGTCTCGGTCAGCGCCATGGCACCCTTGAACCACGGGCGTTCCCGGGCGTCGTAGTTGCGTTCACGCATCTCGACATTCTCGATCTGGCGGTTCTTGTTCCAGGTGATCCAGTAGGTCTGGTTGCCCCATTCGGCCGGATTGCTGATGCGGTTGAGCCAGCGGCCTTCGTCGGTCATCAGGAGGAGGATTTCACGGCCCGATTCGTGGGCGAAAATGACCGAGGTGATCTCGCCATGATTGGCGATGATGGGGAAGAAGAACTCGTTGAAACGCAGCAGTTGCGTTTGATCGATATCGTTGTTGACGCCCCAGCCGTGGCTGCTGCGCAGCGTTACTTCGACGGTCTTGAAAAGGCGGGTGACGCGGGCTTCGAGCTGTTCGGCGGCGAGCCGCATCTGGGACTCGGCCAGTCGGTCTACGGTGGGCCGGCCGATTAGCTGATACAGGCTGAAAGCGAAGACGGCGAGGGAAAGCAGGATAAGCAGGCCGATACGCAGTACCAGACTGTTGGCGAACCCCGGCTTGTTGAAGAAACCATCTCGCAGCATTCCTCCCCCTGTTAGTGAATGCCTACGTTCCCCTGACGACGAATTATTATTGTTTTTCCAGCAGCAATGTTACGAGATATCCGGACCGGGCGTATACATGTCAGCAGAATGATTTTCTGCTCAGGGAAGGACCGTTAATTCAGGCGCCTGGCCGATGAACTCGAGGCGCTGACGCAGGGCTTCGGTGACGAAAATCCGGTTGTCGCGGTCGACGCGCAAAACGAGGCCGATTTCCATCTTCTTCGCCATATCGCGCCAGCCATTCGGGCCGGCGATGAAGATTGGCTTCGACGTGGCGTCCGACAAGGTGCCGGAGCGCGGCCCGGCCGGAATGAGCACGGTGACGGCCTGCGTGTGGTCGGCCGGATAGCCGGTGCGCGGGTCGAGCAGGTGGGCGTAACGCTGGCCTTCGAGCTCGAAGAAACGCTGGTAGTCGCCCGAGGTGCCGATCGCCTCGCCGTCGGCCAGCGTGACGGTGGCCAGCGGGCCGGGCTGGCGCGGGTGCTGGATGCCGACACGCCACGGCTTGCCTTGCTTGCTGCCCAGCGCCATGACGTTGCCGCCGATGTTGATCAGCGCGTTGTTGATGCCCTGAGCACGCAGAATGGCGGCGGCGCGGTCGAGGGCGACGCCTTTGAGGTAGCCGCCGAAATCGAGGGCGACATCGCGGTTGCGGCTGCGTACGGTGGTGCCGTCGAGGCTGATGTCGGCGATTGACGGTTTGCTCGCCAGCCAGGCCTTGATCTCGGCAGCTGGCGGCAGTTCGGCCTTGAATTCATCGGCCTGAAAGCCCCACAGCTTGATGAGCTGGCCGATGCCGGGGTCGAACAGATAGTCGCCCTGTTTGGCCAGTGCCTGGGCTTCCTGGACGAATTCGGCGAGTTCCGGAGTCACTTTCAACGGTCGACCGGAAAAAATGGCCAAATTCAAAGTCGTCAGTTCGGATGGTTGCCACGCATGGTAGGCGCGGTGCAGGCGGTCGAACTCGCGGAGTACGGCAGCGATGGCCTTGCGCCCCTGTTCGGGATCTTCGCTGACGACCAGCACTTCGACGCGGGTGCCGAAGACGTAGGCCTGCTGTTCCTGCAACGGCGTGCGGCCGCAGGCGGAGAGGAGGACGGCGGCGGTGGCGACGGCCAGGGCCGTCAGGAAAAGCTTTAGGAAATGCCGCATGCGTGTTCGATGGCGGTGATGAAAGCGCCGGCTGCATCGAAACCCGACTGCTGGCGGATTTCGACCATACAGGTCGGGCTGGTCACGTTGATCTCGGTGAGGTGGTTGCCAATGACGTCGATGCCGATCAGCATGAGGCCGCGCTTGAACAGGATGGGGCCGAGGGCTTCGGCGATTTCCCGGTCGCGGGTCGAGAGTTCCTGGGCGACGCCGGTGCCGCCAGTGGCGAGGTTGCCGCGCGTTTCGCCGGCTTTGGGGATGCGCGCCAGGCAAAAAGGCACTGGCTTGCCGGCGATGATCAGGATGCGCTTGTCGCCGTGGCTGATCTCGGGCACGTAGCGCTGCGCCATGATCGTCCGGGCGCCTTCGTGGGTCAGCGTTTCGACGATGACGTTGCGGTTCGGGTCGTTGCGATGGACCCGGAAAATCTGGCTACCGCCCATGCCGTCGAGTGGCTTGAGGATGACGTCGCGCTGCTCGTCGATGAAATGATGGATTTGCGCCATGTCGCGGCTGATCGCGGTGGTCGGGGCAAAGTGGGCGAATTCCATGAGCGCCAGCTTTTCCGAATGATCGCGCAGCGCCTGCGGCCGGTTGAAGACTTTGACGCCGTCCGCCTCGGCCCGTTCGAGCAGCCAGGTTGCGGTCAGGTATTCGAAGTCGAAGGGCGGATCCTTGCGCATGATCACTGCGTCGAAGGCGGTCAGCGGCATCCATTCACGACCGGTTTCGCGATACCAGTCGTGGTCGTCCGGGCGTAGCAGCAGGTGCGTCGCCTCGCCGACCACCCCGCCGGGGTGACCGGCCTCCGGCTTGCGCCAGCCAAGCGTTGCGGCGTCGATGGCATAAACATCGTGGCCGTGGTTTTCAGCGGCGCGCATCATGGCCACCGACGAATCCTTCCACGCCTTGAGATGCTCGAGCGGATCGACGATGAAGGCCAGTTTCAACGACCGGGCGCTACCGCCGAGCAGGTGTTTCTCGAAGTGAAGCTGTTGAGCCACGGCGCTCAGTCGTTTTCCGGCGCCGTGCGCTCAAGTTCGATAGCCGCCGCCAGACAGGCCAGCCGGCCGACGACGCCGTAGGCGTAGAAGCGGTTAGGGGCGGCGTCCGGGTTGTTGCAGCCGTAGTCGGGCATGTTGCAGCCGGTCTCGAAGGCCAGCGGCTCGAAATGCATGCCCGGTGCGTTGAGGTTCTCGTCCTTGCCGCGCCCGGTATGGACACGATAGAAGCCACCGACGACATAGCGGTCGATCATGTAGATGACCGGTTCGGCGACCGCCTCGTTAAGCGTCTCGAACGAATGCACGCCTTCCTGGATGAGCACCTCGCTGACTTCGAGGCCTTCCTTGACAACGCTCATCTTGTTGCGCTGCTTGCGGTTCAGGGCGATGACTTCGTCGACGTTGCGCACCGTCATGACGCCCATGCCGTAGGTGCCGGCATCGGCCTTGACGACAACGTAGGGCGTCTCGTCGATGTCGTATTCGCGGTACTTTTCCTTGACCAGATCGAGCACGGCCGAGACATTTGCAGCCAGGCATTCCTCACCCTGACGTTCGTGGAAATTGACGCTGCGGCAGACCGAGAAGGCCGGGTTGATGCGCCATGGATCGATGCCGATGGCCTTGGCGAAATCGTTGGCAACCTGATCGTAGGCGGCAAAGTGGTTGGATTTGCGGCGGACGGCCCAGCCGGCATGCACCGGCGGCAGCACGACCTGCTCGTTGAGACCTTGGAGGATGGCCGGAATGCCGGCCGACAGGTCGTTGTTGAGCAGGATGGCGCAGGGATCGAAGCCGTCGAGGCCGAGGCGATGCTGGCTGCGGACGAGCGGCTCGAGGAGCAGTTGCTGGCCGTTCGGCAGGTCGACCGGCGTCGGCTGGGTGATGTCCGGATTCAGCGAACCGAGACGCACGTTGAGACCGGTCTGCTTGAGGATGGCGGCGATCTGCGCGACGTTCTGCAGGTAGAACTGGTTGCGCGTGTGATTCTCGGGAATGAGCAGCAGGCTGCGCGCTTCCGGGCAGAATTTTTCGATGGCGCTCATCGCCGCCTGCACGCAGAGCGGCAGGAAGGCCGGGTTGAGGTTGTTGAAGCCGCCGGGGAACAGATTGGTGTCGACCGGCGCCAGCTTGAAGCCGGAATTGCGCAGGTCGCACGACGAATAAAACGGCGGCGTGTGCTCCAGCCATTGGCCGCGCAGCCAGTGTTCAATCTGCGGGCTGGCAGCGAGGAAGCGGCGCTCGAGCTCGAGCAGGGGGCCGGTGAGGGCGGTGGTGAGGTGGGGAACCATGTGCTGTCTCTCAATCCCGGGGTTTTTATTTTGGCTGCAAATCTTACACCGCAGTGCAGCAAATGTGCGCCCTTGCTGCGGTCAACCCCTTGAAAACAGGTAAAATTCAGGGCTTCGTTTTGCCGCTTTTTTCAGATAGGAATCGTAGTGCTCGTCGCCGCCAATATCACCATGCAGTTCGGGGTCAAACCCCTGTTCGAGAACGTCAATGTCAAATTCGGCGAGGGTTATCGCTACGGCCTGATCGGCGCCAATGGCGCCGGCAAGTCGACCTTCATGAAGATCCTGTGCGGCGCGCTCGAACCTTCGGCCGGCAATGTCTCGAAAGACAAGCACGAGCGCATGGCCTACCTCAAGCAGGACCAGTTCGCTTATGAAGACATGCGCGTCCTCGACGTCGTGCTCATGGGCCACGAGGAAATGTGGGCCTGCATGAGCGAGCGCGACGCCATCTACGCCAATCCCGAAGCGACCGAAGACGACTACATGAAGGCCGCCGATCTCGAACATCAATTCGGCGAATTCGATGGCTACACGGCCGAATCCCGCGCCGGCGAACTGCTGCTCGGCGTCGGCATTCCGACCGACCAGCACAACGGCCCGATGAGCCAGGTGGCGCCCGGCTGGAAGCTGCGCGTGCTGCTCTGCCAAGCACTGTTCGCCAACCCGGACATCCTGCTGCTCGACGAACCGACCAACAACCTCGACATCAACACCATTCGCTGGCTTGAAGACACCCTCAATGCCCGCGATTCGACGATGATCATCATCTCCCACGATCGTCACTTCCTGAACCAGGTCTGCACCCACATGGCCGACCTCGATTACGGCAAGATCACGACCTATGCCGGCAACTACGACGACTTCATGGAAGCCGCCCAGCAGGCCCGCGAACGCCTGCAGAATGCCAATGCCAAGGCCAAGGAACGGATCGCCGAACTGCAGACTTTCGTTCGCCGCTTCTCGGCCAACGCCTCGAAGGCCAAGCAGGCGACCAGCCGCGTCAAGCTGATCGAAAAACTCAAGCCGGAAGACATGAAGCCGTCGTCCCGCCAGTACCCGTGGATCCGCTTCGATTACGACGAGAAGCAGAAGCTGCACCGTCAGGCGGTCGAGATCGAGAATGTTTCCTTCACCTATGAAGGCGGCGAGCGCAAGATCTTTAACAACCTGACGCTGACCATCAACGCCGGCGAGAAGATTGCCGTCATCGGTGAAAACGGCGTCGGCAAAACCACGCTGCTGAAGCTGCTGATGGGAGAAGTGACGCCGCAATTCGGCACCATCAAATGGGCCGAAAAGGCCTACCCGGGCTACTACGCGCAGGACCACAGCGCCCAGTTTGCCGGCACCGAGAGCCTGACCGAATGGATCGCCGGCTACGCCCGCGCCACCATTGACGAGGGCGGCGACCTCGAAACCCTGATCCGCGGCACGCTCGGGCGTCTGCTGTTCTCCGGTGACGAAGTGAAGAAGTCGGTCAATGTCATTTCCGGTGGCGAACAGGGCCGCATGCTGTTCGGGAAGCTCATGCTGTCGAAGCACAACGTGCTGCTCATGGACGAACCGACCAACCACCTCGACATGGAATCGATCGAAGCGCTCAATAGCGGCCTGGAAAAATTCCCCGGCACACTGGTCTTCGTCTCGCACGACCGCGAATTCGTTTCGTCGCTGTCCACCCGCGTGCTGGAAGTGAAGAGCGATGGCCGGATCATCGATTACCTTGGCGGCTATGAAGACTACCTGGCCTCCCAGGGCGTCGAGTAAAACCGCCGTTGAGGCCCGCTTAGGCTTTCAACGGAATTTCATTTTTAGCCGTTTTTTACGGTAGACCGTAGCAAGCCCGGTTGACCGTAGAAGGCCGAAACGCAATGCGTTTTCGGCCTTTTTCTATTGAATTTTGCCGCCGGCAGCCAGTGTGCGAATCATCCGCACGCAATCGATGTCGGACTGGTGGTAAGCCGATTTGACGTACTCGATATAGGCCCGTTCCTCGGAGTTCGGATCGGTCGCCAGCGTCGTCTGGTAAGCGAAGCGCAGGAACAGGAAGCCCGGTTCCGGCTCCTCGATGCTGATCATCAGGCTGCCGCCGGGATGGACCTCGGACGGCTGGATATCGAAGCGCACCGAAAGCATGTCGACCAGTGTTACGCGGTCATGAATCACGGCCGGGCCGAAATCCAGCTCGCGGAGCAGGGTGTCGGCCTGCCGTTCAAGAATGGTGCAGGATTCCAGTCCGGGTAGGAAAGGAACGGCATTTTCGACGCGGTGGAGCAGGCCCTGCCACAGCTGATCGCGGGTCATGGTCTCGACCAGCGGGTTTTCCGGGTCGTTGATTTGTATGAGATGTTCGAAATTCATGGGGCGGATGTTAACATCTCGGCCATGCAACTAGAACGTATCCTCCAAAAACACGGTTTTGGCTCCCGCCGGGAATGCCGGGGCCTCATCCGCCGCGAACGTGTGGCGATAAATGGCCAGGTTTGCGACGATCCTTTCGTCGAGCTCGACACCGAAGGGCTGGTGTTCACGGTCGATGGCGTCGATTGGCCCTACGCCGAATTCGCCACGCTGATGCTCAACAAGCCGGCCGGCTACGAATGCTCGCGCAAGCCGAAACACCACGCCAGCGTCCTTGAGCTGCTGCCGGTGCCGTTGCGCGAACGCGATGTCCAGCCGATTGGCCGCCTCGACGAAGACACCACCGGCCTGCTGCTGATCACCGACGACGGCCAGTTGAACCACCAGCTCTCCTCGGCCAAGCGCAAGGTGCCGAAAGTCTATCTGGCGACGACCAAGCATCCGCTCGATCAGGCGCAGATCGACCAACTCCTGGCCGGCGTCGTGCTCGCCGACGAGTACGAATCGATATCTGCCGCCGCTGCCGAAATCGTCGGCGAAAAGCTCCTGCGTCTGACCCTGACCGAAGGCAAATACCATCAGGTCAAACGCATGGTTGCTGCCGTCAGCAACCGTGTCGAGGCACTGCACCGCGAAGCTGTCGGCGAACTGACGCTGCCGCCAGAACTAAAACCCGGCGAATGGCGCTGGCTTTCTGCCGCCGACCTGCAAAAACTGGGCTATACGCAATGACCCTGACCGAAATGCGCTACATCGTGGCTTTGGCCCGGGAGCGTCATTTCGGCAGGGCAGCCGATGCCTGCCACGTCAGCCAGCCGACCCTGTCGGTGGCGCTCAAGAAGGTCGAAGGCCAGCTCGGCTCGCCGCTCTTCGAGCGCGGCGCCAGCGATGTCCGCATCACGCCGCTCGGCGAACGCATCGTCGCCCAGGCCACCCGCGTGCTCGAAGAAGCGGTCAAGCTCGAAGAGATCGCCGAAGCAACGGGCGAACCGCTGAGCGGCCAACTCCGGGTCGGCATCATCTATACGATTGCGCCTTACCTGCTGCCCCAGTTGATTCCCGCGCTGAGCAAGCAGGCGCCAAAAATGCCGCTCTTCCTCAAGGAAGATTTCACGGCCAACCTGATTCCCGCGCTCAAGGCCGGAGAACTCGACGTCATCGTCATCGCGCTGCCCTTTGCCGAACCCGGTCTGGTCGCCCAGCCGGTGTACGACGAACCTTTCCGCATCGTCGTCCCGGCCAGTCACCCCTGGGCTTCCCGCTCGGACGTCAATGGCGACGAACTCGATGGCCAGAACCTGTTGCTGCTCGGTCAGGGCAACTGCTTCCGCGATCAGGTCCTTGAGTCCTGCCCCCGCCTGAGCGCGCCGGATGCGCTCGAACACTCGCTCGAAGGCAGCTCGCTGGAAACCATCCGGTACATGGTCGCCAGCGGCGCCGGCGTCGCCGTCATGCCAAGCACGGCGGCCGATCCGCTGATCAGCAAGGAACCGATGGTCAAGGTGTTGCCCTTTGCCGGCATTCAGCCTAAACGTACGGTCGGCCTCGTCTGGCGCGTCACTTTCCCGCGCCCGCAAGCCATTGACGCCGTCCGTGCCGCGCTGCTCTCCTGTCAGTTACCGGGAGCCTCGGCAGTTCGCTGAGGTTTCACGTGGAACGGCAGGCTCGATAGAACTCTTTTTGCTGTGCGAAAAAAAGCCCTCAGAGGTTCGGAGGGCTTTTTGTTAATTTGCTGACTGTGAATCAGGGCGCTGCGTCGGCTTTCTTCTTGGCCGGTGCCTTGGGCTTGGCCACCTTCTTTTCGAATTCGAAACCGACCTTGCCGTCCTTGGCCACCAAATAGGCCGAGAACTTGCGGCGGGTGCGATTGGAGACGAATTCCTTGAGCAGGTCGGTCTTGCCTTCGGCCAACAGTTTTTTCATCTGGCCGAGATCGATCGGTTGCTGAAGGATGATCTTGCCGGAGCGGAAGTCGCAGGTCTTTTCCGGCCCGACCGATTTTTCGCAGACATAGGAATTGCCGTGATCGAAGACGTTGCTGGCGCATTTCGGGCATTTGCCGATGCTTTCCTGCGCCGAGAAGTCGACCGGCTCGGCATCGGCCGCGTCGGCCTTGTCCTGGCCGAAGTCAAATTCCGGCAACTTGTCGTCATTGAGCTTGATGGCCGCAGCAAAAGTGCGGCCCATCTTGTTACGGAAGCCGGTCAGCGGGCCAATCGTGCCTTCGTTGATCAGGGTGTCGATTTCAGCCGGCTCAAACTGGCGGCCGGCGACAATCTTCCATAGCGAGTAGTCGCAGCCACCGCACTGGAATTTCTTGTAGGTTTCGCGAATTTCGCCACCGCAGCGCGGACATTTGGCGGTCAACACCCCGAAATCGCCGGGAATCGTGTCGGCTTCGTAGTGCTTGGCGCGTTCGACCATGTGGCGGGTCATTTCGGCAATTTCGCGCATGAACTCTTCACGCGTGAATTCACCCTTTTCGATGCGGCCGAGCTTCCATTCCCAGTCGCCGGTCAGTTCGGGCTGGGTCAGTTCGTTGATACCCAGGCCGTTGAGCAGCGTCATCAAGGAGAAAGCCTTGGCCGTCGGGATCAGTTCGCGGCCTTCGCGGTGCATGTACTGCTCGCCGATCAAATTTTCGATGATCTGGGCGCGTGTCGCCGGGGTGCCGAGGCCACGGCCGGCCATGGCGGCCTTGAGTTCCTCGTCGTCGACCATCTTGCCGGCGCCCTCCATGGCCGAGAGCAGGGTGGCTTCTGAGTAGCGCGGCGGCGGCTTGGTGGCGTTGGCCTTGACGGTGACTTCGTCGGCTTTGACCTTTTCCTTGGCGTCGACGGCAACGAGATTGCCTTCATCGCCGTCCTGGCCTTCCTTGCCATGCACGGCAAGCCAGCCCGGATTGACCAGCACCTTGCCCTCGGTCTTGAAGGGGTGGCCTTCGACGCGGGTGATGCGGGTGGTCACCATGTATTCGGCAGGCGGGAAGAAGACGGACAGGAAGCGGCGAACGACGAAGTCGTAGAGCTTCTGTTCCAGTTCGTTGAGGCTTTTCGGGGCCTGCGGCGTCGGAATGATGGCGAAGTGATCGCTGATCTTGGCGTTGTTGAAGATGCGCTTGTTCGGCAACACCCAGTTGCGGGCCAAAATCTGGTGGGCAAACGGCGAATAGCGGGCGAGCAGCACCTCGTCGTGACCCTTGCCGGCACCTTCGCCAGTCAGCACGGCCAGGGTTTCCTTGACGGTGGGCAGATAGTCTTCCGGCAGGCAGCGCGAGTCGGTCCGTGGGTAGGTCAGGACCTTGTGTTTTTCGTACAGCGCCTGGGCCAGGGACAGCGTGGTCTTGGCGGAGAAACCGAAACGGCTGTTGGCTTCGCGCTGCAGGGTGGTCAAATCGAAGAGTGCCGGGGCCATCCGGGTTTCCGGCTTGGCTTCTTCGGTCACTTCTCCCGGCTTGCCGAGGGTGGCAGCGCGGATGGCATCGGCCTTGTTTTGTTCCCACAGGCGATCAGCGCGGGCATGTTCGTCTTCGTTCTTGCCCTTGAAGCCTTCGTCGAACCACTTGCCTTTGTAACTGCCGGCTTTGGCGGTGAATTCGGCTTCGACTTCCCAGTAGTCGCGCGGCTTGAATTCGCGGATGCGTTTTTCGCGCTCGACGACAATAGCCAACGTCGGAGTCTGTACTCGGCCGACGGTGGTCAGGTGGAAGCCACCGGTCTTCGAATTGAAGGCGGTCATCGCCCGTGTGCCGTTGATGCCGACCAGCCAGTCGGATTCCGAACGGCAGACGGCGGCGTCACCGAGACCCTGCATTTCGTTGCCGTTGCGCAGGCGCGAAAAACCGTCGCGGATAGCACCCTGGGTCATCGATTGCAGCCACAGTCGTTGTACCGGCTTGCCGGATTTGGTGTGCTGGGCAATGTAATTGAAGATCAATTCACCTTCGCGCCCCGCGTCACAGGCGTTGATCAGGGCACTGACATCCTTGCGCTTGATCAGCTTGGCCAGCACCTTGAGGCGGGATTCGGTCTTCTCGATCGGCTTCAGCGCAAAGTGGGGCGGAATGACTGGAAGATGGGCAAACGACCATTTGCCGCGCTTCACCTCGAATTCCTCGGGGCAGGCGAGTTCCAGCAGGTGACCGACAGCCGAGGAAATGACGTGGGTGTCATTTTCGAAATAGTCGTCGTGCTTGGTGAAGCCCCCCAGCGCCTTGGCGATGTCGGCAGCGACGGAAGGTTTCTCGGCAATTATCAGCTTTTTGGTCATGTTGGGGCCTGTGGAGTCCGGGGCATGATAAGTGCCCGGTGCGCGGCTTGGCAAGCCGTCTATATATATAGGGCGCCTAGCTCAGCCGCTGGTAGCGGTTGCCGGGCAGAGGAGCAATTTGGCCCGAGAGTTCGAGCATCAGGAGTTCCGGAAGCAATTGGTTGGCACTTTGTCCGGTGTATTCGACGAGGTCGTCGAGACTGCATGGATCGTGGCCGAGGGCGGCGAGTACGGGGTGTTCGTGGTCAGTCGGGGTGGTTTCCAGGTGTTCTTCCGGAGAAGTGAAGTTACCTAGTTCCTCCAGAACATCGTTCGCCGTTTCGACCAGTTTTGCGCCCTGCTTGATCAGTTTGTGGCAACCGCGAGCGACGGGCGAGTGAATGGAGCCGGGGATGGCGAAAACCTCTCGCCCTTGTTCGCCAGCGAGGCGTGCCGTGATCAGCGAACCGCTTTCGGGCGCTGCCTCGACGACCAGTACGCCGCGCGACAGGCCGGAAATGATGCGGTTGCGCCGCGGGAAATTGGCGGCTATAGACGGGGTTCCGAGCGGAAATTCGGAAATGACGGCACCGTGTTCGACAATGGCCAGGGCCAGTTCCTTGTTCCGTGCGGGGTAAATGCGGTCGGCGCCGGTGCCGATGACGGCAATCGTATCGCCGCCCGCCGCCAGCGCACCCCGGTGGGCGGCTGCATCGATTCCCAGCGCCAGGCCGCTGACGATGCAGAGGCCTTTGCCGGCCAGCGTCTTGGCAAAGTTCTCTGCCGTTTGCAGTCCTTGCGGTGTCGCATTGCGGCTACCGACCATGGCCAGCCCCCGCTTCTGGAGCAAGGCGGGATTGCCGCGCACGTAAAGCAGGCTGGGCGGGTCGGCGATTTCGAGCAGTGCCTTCGGGTAGGCGTCGTCGGCGAGGGTCAGGATATGTTGTCCCGGCTGACTGGCCCACTCGATGCTGCGGTCGACCTCTGTCGCCGGATCAAAATCAAAAAGCAGGTCGGCACGGTCGCCGATAACGCTGCGTGCAGCGAGCCGCCCGGCGGCGAAAACAGCCTCGGGTAAACCGAAAGCGGCGAGTAGCTTTCTTTGCGACTCGCCGCCGATACCGGGGATAAGTGTCAGCCGCAACCAGGCGGCCAGACCTTCTGGGATGATCACGGATTTCTTGCCGAATCCCCGATGATGACGGATTTGGAGGAATCGACAACCAGTGCGTAAGCGACGTGATCGAAGACACGGAAGACGAAAGCCAGTCCGTAACGTTCTTCCGGAACCGGGGTTGTCGTTCTGATGCCATCATCATCGATGTTGATCGAGACGCGCTTACGGAACAGGGCGACGACGTGGCCGACTTCCAGCCCATCGTTCTTGCCGCGAGTTAGCGAGACAACGGATGTCGAACCACCTTCCTGCACACCGCCATAGATTGACATGATCTTGGCTGCAACTTCCCGCTCAGGGCGGTGCGGGACATAGGTGATGATTTCTGGCGGTGGTGCCGGGATGAGTTCGTCGCCGCGAGCCATTTCTTCCTTGGCCATTGTGACGCGCATGGTCGCCGGTTCGCCCGGCTTGATCAGGCGAGCATTGCCGAGGAAGAAGGCTTCGTAGGCAATAATTTCTCCTGTATCAGGCTCCTTGAGCGCCTTCCCTTTGCGGAAAACATGCCATTTTTCAACGCTGGCATCGGGAATGCCGCTGGCGTAGAAAGAGTCACCGGTACCGAGCAGCATGCGGTCTTCCTGCGCGGCTGTAATTTTTATCCCGCTGTTCCGATCATTGGTTTCAACGATCAACGGTTGGGAAATAAAAGGTTCAATGACATTGGGCGGAATGCTGGGGATAACTTGCTGTTCCGGGGTGCTGTACTCCGTCGGCTGGATCTTGGCATTCTGGCCGGTGACCCGCTTGGCCATTTTGAGGCGCGGTGACCCGCTCGATGTATCGAGCAGAATGATGTCGCCCGGATAGATCCAGTGCGGGTTCTTGATCTCTTCCTTGTTCATCTGCCAGATTTCCGGCCAGCGCCAAGGTTGCTTGAGGAATTTGCCCGAAATGTCCCACAGGGTGTCGCCTTTGACGACGATGTGGCGGTCAGGTGGGTTGTCGACGAGCGTTAGCGGCTCGGCGGCCGATGCGCAGGCGGCCGTCACGGCCAGGATGAGCGCGGATATAATGCGAACCATAGTCGTAACCTCACGTGCCGGCGGAACGCAATATCATTGTCGCAGTCTCAATAGTGCGGCGATCAACTTGCGTTCCATATCTCGGGAATTGCTTTAGATTCTGCACGTAATAACCTAATCGAGCAAGCTTTTATTCCTATTTTCATATGGCCCTCTTACCCATTTTGCGTTTCCCTGACCCGCGTCTAAAAAAGGTGGCAGCACTTGTCACCAAGATCGATGACGGCACCCGAAAACTGGTCGCCGACATGGCTGAAACCATGTACGAGGCACCGGGAATCGGCTTGGCGGCGACTCAGGTCGATGTGCACAAGCGTATCGTCGTTATCGATGTTTCTGAAGACAAGAGTGAGCTGCAAGTCTTCATCAACCCGACTCTTGGCCGGTGCGAGGGTTCGCAGATTGGCGAAGAGGGCTGCCTCTCGGTGCCTGGCATCTACGACAAGGTCGAGCGTGCCGAGCGGGTGTCGGTGACCTATCTCGATCTCGATGGCAAGCAGCACACGCTGGAGGCCGAGGGTTTGCTGGCGGTGTGTATCCAGCACGAAATCGATCATCTCAACGGGACGGTGTTTGTCGACCATCTGTCGCTACTCAAACAGACACGGATCAAGAACAAGATGGCCAAACAGGCGCGCGTCACCGCATGAAGCTGATTTTTGCCGGGACACCGGAATTTGCCGCGCAGGCTTTGCGGGCCATTGTTGCGGCGGGGCACGATGTGGCGTTGGTATTGACCCAGCCGGACCGGCCGGCCGGGCGTGGCATGAGCTTGCAGCCGTCGGCCGTCAAGAAGGTGGCACTGGATAGCGGTATCGAAGTCTTCCAGCCGTTGTCGCTGCGGGATGCCGAGGCGCAGGCGAGGATTGCCGCGCTTGGCGCCGAGGTCATGGTCGTGGCGGCCTATGGGCTGATCCTGCCGCAGGTCGTGCTCGATATGCCGCGTCTGGGCTGCATCAACATCCACGGCTCGTTGCTGCCACGCTGGCGCGGTGCGGCGCCGATCCAGCGGGCCCTGCTGGCCGGCGATGCCGAGACCGGCGTTTGCATCATGCAGATGGAGGCCGGGCTGGACACCGGGCCGGTGCTGTTGCGTGGGGCTTTTCCCATCGAGGCCACCGATACCACGGCGACGTTACATGATCGGCTGGCTGAACTGGGCGCGAAGCTGGCCGTCGAGGCGCTCGGCAAGTTGCCGCTGCCGGCCGAGCCGCAACCGGCTGAGGGAGTGACATACGCGCACAAGATCGAGAAGGCCGAGGCCTTGATCGATTGGTCGAAAAGCGCGGCGGAACTGGATCGCCATATCCGCGCCTTCAACCCCTTCCCCGGGGCGCAGGCCCTCTTTGGCGGCCAGACGGTGAAATTGTGGCAGGCGAAGCCGGTCGCTGGCGATGGCAAAATTGGCACGATTTTGGCGGTTGACCGGAGCAGTGTCGTCATCGCCTGTGGCGAAGGCGCGCTGGCCGTTACTGAATTGCAGAAGGCCGGTGGCAAGCGTTTGCCGGTGCAGCAGTTCCTGGCCGGGCATCCGTTGAAGGTTGGCGACTGCTTCGATATTCCGGCTTGATGCCCTCAGGCCGTGCCGACGCGCAGCGGGATTTCCCGGCTGGTCGGCGGTAGCGTCCCGACGACCGCCAGACTGGGCCTTTCGCCCGGTTTCTGGTGGCGCAGCGTCAGATAACGCAGGCAGGTGACGCGCAGGAAGGAAGCGAAGTTTTCAACTTCGCCGCGGTAGACCTCGATTTCATCGTAGAACTTGGCGATCAACTGGTTGGTCGTCATCCCCTCGTTGCCGGCTAGTTCGGCCAGGATGTCCCAGAACAGGTTCTCGAGCCGGATCTTGGTGACGAAGCCATGAATGCGTAGCGAGCGGGCCCGCGACTCGTAGAGCATCGGGTCGGCCTTGACGTAGATTTCACACATGCAGCCTCCAGGTCGGCGCGGGTAACGCCAGCGTGACGTCGCCCGCGCCGGCAGTCAAAGGGTGATTTTGGTACCAAGCAGCGGCAGGAACTTGGCCAGCCAGGCCGGGTGCGCGGGCCAGGCCGGGGCGGTGACCAGATTGCCATCGACGTGGGCCTGATCGACCGGAATGTCGGCATATTGTCCACCCGCCAAACGGACTTCGGGGCCGCAGGCCGGGTAGGCGCTGCACGAACGACCATTCAGAACGCCGGCTGCGGCGAGCAGTTGCGCTCCGTGGCAGATCGCCGCGATCGGCTTGCCGGTGTCGGCAAAGTGGCGAACCATGGCCAGGACCTCGGGATTCAGGCGCAGGTATTCGGGGGCGCGGCCGCCGGGAATGACCAGCGCATCGTAGTCCTCGGCGCGGATGTCGGCGAAGCTGGCGTTCAGCGAGAAGTTGTGGCCGGGCTTTTCGCTGTAGGTCTGGTCGCCTTCGAAGTCGTGGATGGCGGTGCGCACCGATTCGCCGGCCTTCTTGCCCGGGCAGGCGGCATGGACGGTGTGGCCGACCATGAGCAGTGCCTGGAAGGGCACCATGGTTTCGTAATCTTCGGTGTAGTCACCGGTCAGCATGAGAATTTTTTTGGCAGCCATGTTTGTCTCCTTTGTCATGCCGCCGGCAAGAGGGTCGGCGGGCAGAAGCATTGTCGGAGGATTTTCCGGCTGGCGGGTAGCAGCCGGCTGCTACTTTGCCGGTGCCAGACGGCCGCGTCCGACGCGCGTGCACTGCCGGTTTTCCGGCGCGAAACGGTTGATGACTTCGTCGAACAGGGCACTAGCCTTGGAGCTGTTGTCGCCACTAAAGTTGCAGACGTAAACATCGAGCGTGACGCTGGCGATCTCGGGCCAGGTGTGCACGGCGAGATGGGATTCGGCGAGGACGACGGTGCCGGTCACGCCGGCCGGCTGGCCACCGGCGTCGTGGAAGGTATGGAACAGCCGGCCGACGACGGTCAGGCCGTGGCGCTGGCAGGCATCGACGCAGAACGTTTCGAGCGTCGGTGCGTCGAGCAGGAAGCCCGGGGCGCAGCGGCAGTCGTGGAGGTCAGCGATCAGGTGCAGGCCGTTCATATGACAATTTTATGGCGTTTCACGTGAAACGCGCTGGCCGAAAATGGTTTCAAGCAGTCCGCCCAGCCGGTAGCCAGCCTCGACAATGCGGCGGTCGGCAATGTCCCGGCTGCGCCGGCGGAAATCCTCGCTGATGATCGGCAGCAGGCTGCCGCTGGTGTCCGGATAGGCTTCGGCGAGCAGGCGATGGCTTTCATCGCGCCATAGCGCGACGTTTCCCTGCCGCGGCGCGGAGTGGTTTTCAAGCAGATGCACCGCGTTTTCTTTCAGGCGCTTGCCGCGTAGCCAGGGCGGGCCGGGCAGATCGTCCCAGTAAACATGCAGGCTGCTGAAGGGCAGGCGTTTGTTGAACGGATTTTCGATTTCGACCTCGTTGCCACCTTGGTCGCCGTGTCGGCCGACGTGCAATGGCTGGTGGATGTCGGCAACGAGGTGGGCGAGCCAGGGCAGGGCATTTGAAATTTCGGCTTTTTTTCCGGTTGACCGTAGAACTCGGCTCAGGCGTTCGATTTGGGCGTCCAGTTCGCCGGATTTGGTCTGGCCGGCAGCGTTGAGGTCCACGTAGTGCCAGCGCTTGTGACGGGCCGTGTCGGAAAGTCCGGGAAGTGCCGGCGTGGCAGGTTCCCGGTCTTCGTCGTAAAAGCGCGGGTCGTTGCGAATATCGTCCGGCCAGGTCGAGGCTTCGGCGAAGATATCGACGTCTTTGCTCGAGCGCGATTTTTCGATCCAGCGCCCGTAATCCGGATGGCGGGACAACGCTTCGCTGATCGCCGCCTGGGTTGGTGGCGATAGTTGCTGCCAGGCAATGACGGCGGTCAGGCGATGGCCGGCCGCGTTCCAGGCATTGGCTGGCGCGTGTACGGCAGAGAAAAGCAGGGCGAGGAGGATTTGCCGCATTCGGCCATTATGCCGCGTGCGATAATGCCCGCCTATGTCCAGTTTGCCGCTCAATTCACTCGCCTACGCCCTGTTGCAGGCGTCCCGCATCGATACCGCCGTTTTCGGCGGGCAGAGCCTGGCCGACGGCCTGCTCGGCCGGGTCGAGCCGGAAGCCCGTCCCGCTGTCCAGGATCTCGTCTACGGCAGCCTGCGCGCCTATGGGCGCGGCGATTTCTTCCTGTCCAATCTACTCCAGAAGCCGCTGGCCAGCGACGAAGTGCGCGCCCTGTTGCTGGTCGCCATCTATCGCCTCGAAACCCGGCCGGATGCCGCGCATACCGTTGTCGATCAGGCTGTTTCGGCGGCTGGCGAGGTGGCAGGCGGGAATTTCAAGGCGCTGGTCAATGGCGTGTTGCGCAACTTCCTGCGCCAGCAAGCGATATTGACCGCCGAGTTTGCCGCCGACCCCGTTGCTTCGGCCATGCACCCCGACTGGTGGCTGGCCCAGTTGCAGGCTGCCTACCCGCAGGACTGGTCGGCCATCGTCGCCGCCGGCAATTCGCCGCCGCCGATGGGTCTGCGCGTCAATACCCGCCGCGTTTCGCGCGACGATTACATCATGAAGCTGGCGGCCGAAGGCATTGCGGCCCGGCCGGTTGGCGAATGCGGGCTGGCGCTCGACAAGCCTGTCCCGGTCGACGCGTTGCCGGGTTTTGCCGATGGTCTCGTTTCGGTGCAGGACCCCGGGGCGCAAATGGCCGCCACGTTGCTCGATCCGGCGCCGGGCAGTCGCGTGCTCGATGCCTGCGCCGCACCAGGCGGCAAGACGGCGCACCTGCTCGAGCGTGGCGAAATCGACCTGCTCGCCCTCGATCTGAAACCCTCCCGTTGCCGCCGCGTCGCCGAAACGCTGTCGCGCCTTGGCCTGAACGCCAAGATCCAGGACGCCGACTGCGCCAAGCTGACGAGCTGGTGGGATGGCCGGCCCTTCGACGCGGTACTCGCTGATGTCCCATGCACCGCCAGCGGGGTCGTGCGCCGCAATCCGGACGCCAAGTGGTTGCGCCGCGAGGCCGACATCGCCAGTTTTGCCACAACGCAGGCGCGAATTCTCGACGCCTTGTGGCAGGTCGTGCGGCCGGGCGGTAAACTGCTCTATGTGACCTGCTCGGTTTTCCCGGCCGAAAACGGCGGGCAGATTTCGCGTTTCCTGGCGCGCCAGCCGCAGGCTCACCGTTGTCACGAAGAACAGCTCTTACCGACCGCTGAACACGATGGCTTTTTCTATTGCTTGCTTGAAAAGCGTGCTTGATCCACTGCGCCGATGGCTGCTGTTACTGCTTTTCGTGCCCGTTTTGGCGTGGACCGCAGAAATCGACATCACCAATCCGCAGCTTTCAGCCAGTGAAGATGGCTATGTTCTCTCCGCTGATTTCAAGTTCGAATTGAATCCTCGCCTCGAAGAGGCGGTCACCAAGGGCGTCGTGCTCTATTTTGTTGCCGATTTCGAACTGAGCAAAGCCCGCTGGTACTGGCTTGATGAAAAGCTGGTCAGCCGCAGCCTGACCTATCGCCTGTCCTACCACGCGCTGACCCGGCAATACCGGCTGACGACCGGTGGCCTGCATCAGTCCTTCCAGACCTTGTCCGAGGCCATGCAAGTGCTCTCCCGCCTGCGCAGCTGGACCGTCATCGACAAGAACGACAAAGCGGTCCACCCCGGCGAAGCTTATTCGGCATCGCTGCGCATGCGGCTCGACGTTACCCAGCTGCCGCGCCCCTTCCAGATCAGCGCCCTGGGCAACAAGGACTGGAGCCTTGGCTCCGACTGGAAAATATGGCCCGCCAACCTGCTTCCGGCAGCGCTGCCGGCGGAGGCCAAATGAAGCGTATCGTCGCGGCGGGCGGCGCGTTCGCGGCAGCCATCGGCGGCATCCTGTGGTTCCTGCTGCTCATGTCCACGGCGGCGGATACCGTACTTTTTTCCCGCAACTATCCGCTGCTCATTGCCCTCAATGTCGCGCTGGCGCTCGGCATGCTCGGCCTGGTCGGCTGGCAGTTGCGCACACTGTGGCGCGATTATCAGGCCCAGGTTTTCGGCGCCCGCCTCAAGCTGCGCTTGATGCTGATGTTCGGCGTCATTGCCGTGTTGCCCGGGGCCCTCGTCTATGGTGTTTCGGTGCAGTTCGTCACCCGCTCGATCGAGAGCTGGTTCGATGTGCGCGTCGAAAAGGCCCTCGAATCCGGCCTGCAACTCGGCCGCTCGGCACTCGATTCGCTGCTGCTCGATCTCGGTGACAAGGCGCGTAGCATGGCCGCCGAACTGTCCGACATCCAGGAATCGTCCCGTCGCTCAGCCTTGTTGCGCCTGCGCGAAGAAAAGGGCGTCCAGTCGGTGGCGCTGTTCTCGGTTGGCGGCCAATTGTTGTCGAGCGCCACCACCGAACTGTCCAGCCTGCTTCCCGATTTGCCCAGCCAGGCCCAGTTGAAACAGGCGCGCAGCACGCAGATGGTGAGCACCATCGAAGGTGAAGGCGGCAAGCTTTATCTGCGCGTACTGGTGCCGGTCAGTGCCCGGGAAATGTTCGAGGAGCCGCGTATCCTGCAACTGACCCAGCCCGTGCCGTCGGGGCTGGCCCATGATGCCGATGCGGTGCAAGGGGTTTATCGCGACTATCAGGAATTGCATCTGGCCCGCGAAGGCCTGACCCGTATTTATGCCCTGACGCTGACGCTGACCGTGCTCGTGGCACTCTTCGGCGCCTTTGCCCTGGCCTATGTCATGGCCCGTCGGCTGGCCGCGCCGCTCTATATCCTGGCCGAAGGCACGCAGGCCGTGGCGCAGGGCGACTTTTCGCCGCGCCAGGCGATTTACAGCGGTGACGAACTCGGCGTCCTGACCCAATCGTTCAACCGGATGACCCGCCAGCTCGATGATGCCCGCCGCGAAACCGAGCGCCACCGGGCGGAGCTTGAATCGGCACGCGGCTATCTCGAATCCATCCTGGCCAATCTGTCGACGGGTGTACTGGTATTCGACCGCCATTTCGTCCTGCGCACCGTCAATGAGGGGGCCCTGACCATCTTGAACGACGATTTCATGGACCTGGTTGGTGCCGCGGCCGAGCATTGGCCACGCCAGCAGGCGCTCGGCACCTTCATTCGCGAACAGTTTTCCGGCACCGAAGAGGCCGAATGGCAAGCCCAGCTCGAAATGGAACGGCCGAACGGCATGCCGCAGGTCTTGCTGCTGCGCGGCTCCCGCCTGCCGGAAGCCAGCGGTGGTGGCGATGTCGTGGTTTTCGACGATGTAACCCGCCTGATTGCCGCCCAGCGCAGCGCCGCCTGGGGCGAAGTGGCCCGTCGTCTGGCGCATGAGATCAAGAATCCGCTGACGCCGATCCAGCTCTCCGCCGAGCGCCTGCAATTCAAGCTCGCCGACAAGCTTTCCAACGGCGACGCCGACATGCTGGCGCGTGGTACGCAGACGATCATCAACCAGGTTCAGGCCATGAAGCGGATGGTCGACGATTTCCGCGATTACGCCCGGATGCCGGCACCGGAAGTGGCCGAACTCGACCTCAACGAACTGATCGGCGAAGTGCTGGGACTCTACGAAAGCTCGTCAGCAACCATCGAAACCCGGTTGGCCGCCGATCTGCCGCCGATTCTCGGCGACGCCACGCAATTGCGCCAGATCATTCACAACTTGCTGCGCAATGCCGAAGACGCGCTGGAAGGCCGTGATGCGAAGCGCATCCTGATCCAGACCGAAGCAGTCGGCCGTCAAGCCAGCCTGACCATTGCCGACAACGGCCCCGGCTTCCCGGTCGAACTGCTGCCCCGCATATTCGAGCCCTATGTCACCACCAAGGCCCGCGGCACTGGCCTTGGCTTACCTATCGTCAAGAAAATTGTAGAAGAACACCTGGGTACCATCGAAATAAGCAATGCACCCGAGGGCGGCGCGCGGATCGATATTCGCCTGCCCCTGGTGAAAGCGGAGGAAGCCAAAAATGGCAATCATTCTGGTCGTTGACGACGAAGTCGGTATACGCGAACTGTTGTCCGAAATTCTGATCGACGAAGGCTACGACGTGCGTGTCGCCGAAAACGCGACGGCTGCTCGCGTGATCCGCAATGAAATACGTCCCGACCTCGTGCTGCTCGATATCTGGATGCCTGACACCGACGGCATCACATTGCTCAAGGAATGGCACGCGGCCGGGCATCTCAACATGCCGGTGGTCATGATGTCCGGACACGGCACAATCGACACGGCGGTCGAGGCAACGCGCTTCGGTGCTTTCGATTTCCTCGAGAAGCCCATCGCACTGCAAAAACTGCTTTCTACGGTCCAGAAAGCCCTCAAGCACGACAAGTCGCCGGCGCGTCTGGCGCTGACGCTGGAGGCGTTCAGCCGTCTCGCTTTCGTCAAGGAATTCAAACGGCGTCTCGAGCAGGCAGCGGCCAAGTCGCCCATTTTGCTGATCAAGGGCGCCAATGGCGGCATGGCCGAAATTTGTGCCCGTACCCTGCAACCGCCGCGCGCACCATGGCTCGATCTGTCCAGCGTGAGCAGCGCGTTGACGCAGGAAATGCTCGAAAAAGTGACCGGGGGGATCCTGTTCGTGCCGGATATGGCCGGGCTCGGCAAAATGCAGCAGATGAATATGGCTTTTGCGGTCGACCGGCTGGAAAAGCTGAATTTGCAAATGATCGTCGCCACGGCGAGTAGCACCAGCGCGCTCAGCGAAGCGGGTTGGGACAGCAAACTGCTGGCCCGCCTTGGCGAAATCTGGGTGGCCGTACCGTCGCTGGCTGGGCATGGTGATGAATTGCCGGAAATCGCCAGCCTGTTGTTGACCAATTTCGTCGAGCGCGGCGAGGTGCCAGCCCGGCGCTTGTCGAGCGCGGCGCTCAATGCACTGCGCACCCTGTCCTGGAAAGCCAACCCGGAATCAAGCTGGAACGATCTGTATGCGCTGGTGCGCAATCTGGCGATCACGTCCCTGGAAGAAGAGATCAGCGCCGACGACGTCGCCCGCGTCATGCCGGCAGACGCCGGCGGCAGCCCGGAAGTGCTTTCATTGCTGCCGCTCTTCGATCAGCCCTTGCGCGAGGCGCGCGATGCTTTCGAAAAAATGTACTTCGAGCATCACCTGCGTCTTGAAGGGGGCAACATGACCAAGCTGGCCGATCGTTCCGGGCTTGAGCGCACGCATTTGTATCGAAAACTGAAGCAATTGGACGTCAAGCTCGGCAAGCGCAGCGAAGAATAATTACCCGGTAAAAAAAGGGGGGGCCATGAAAGTCATCATTCTCGGCGCCGGGCAGGTCGGCGCCAGCGTTGCCGAAGGCCTGGTTTCAGAAGAAAACGACATTACGATCGTCGATTACGATGCCGCCCGGCTCGCCCAGTTGCAGGACCGGCTTGATCTGCGCACGGTCGTCGGCAATGCAGCAACGCCGTCGGTGTTGCGCGAAGCTGGCGCGGAAGACGCCGACATGGTCATCGCGGTGACCCAGAGCGATCAGTCCAACCTGGTGGCCTGCAAGCTGGCGCATAGCGTCTTCAATGTGCCGACGCGGATTGCTCGCCTGCGTTCGCGGGACTTTCTCGAGGACGAGAGCCTGCTGTCCCCCGAGAATTTTGCAGTCGATTATGCGCTCTGTCCGGAGCAGGTGATTACCGACTACATCCGTCGTCTGATCGAGTTTCCTGAAGCCCTGCAGGTGCTTACTTTTGCCAAGGGCCGGGTCAGCCTGGTGGCCGTGCGCGCTTACGAGGGAGGGTTGCTGGTTGGCAAGCAGATCAAGCAGATGCGTGAGTTTCTGCCGCCCGACATGGACGCGCGGATTGCTGCCATTTTTCGCCGTGACCAGGCGGTATTTCCGGAAGGCAATACGGTGGTCGAGGCCGGCGACGAGGTCTTTCTGCTGGCTGCCGCCGAGCACATCCGGCCGGTCCTGCGCCAGCTCCGGCGGATGATGAAACCTGTCGAGCGGATCATGATCGCTGGCGGAGGCAACATTGGTTTGCGCCTGGCCAAGTCGCTCGAGAAACGCTACGAAATCAAGCTGATCGAAGGCCGCAAGGAACGCGCCGAATTGATCGCCAACGAACTGGACAACACCCTTGTCCTGCTTGGCGACGCGACCGACGAAGAATTGCTGGAGAGAGAAAACATCGCCGAGATGGACCTTTTTCTCGCCCTGACCAACGACGACGAAGACAACATCATGGCCGGCAGCCTGGCCAAGCGTCTGGGCAGCAAAAGGGTAGTCGCCCTGATCAACCGTCGTGCCTACGCCGAGATGATCGAAGGTGGCCCAATTGACATCGGCATTTCGCCAGCCCAGGTGTCGATCGGCGCTCTGCTGGCGCATGTCAGGCAGGGCGACGTGGCGGAAGTCCATTCTCTGCGGCGTGGTGCGGCCGAAGCGCTGGAGTTGGTCGCCCACGGCGATGCGAAAACGTCGCAGATCATTGGCAAACGCATCGACCAGATCGACTGGCCGCATGGCGTCACGGTTGCCGCGCTGGTGCGCAATTTCGACAAGGCCGTGGTTGTCGGCCAGACCGATGACTGGACTTCGATTACCCGCCACGGCGAGGTGGTGATCGCGCACCACGACACGGTGATTGAAGCGGAAGACCACGTCATCGTTTTCTGCACCCGCAAGAAGCTCGTCAAGAAGGTTGAAAAGCTGTTCCAGGTCAGTTTTCACTTCTTTTAAGGGGTAGACCGTGACACGTTTTGCCCCTGTTTATCGCGCGCTGGGCATGATCATAATGCTCTTCGGGCTGACCATGCTGGCACCGCTGATTCTGTCCTACGTCACCAATGATGGTGCGCAGACCGCCTACGACGAAGCCTTTGCCCTGACCATGCTGTGCGGTGCCTTTCTCTGGTATCGCTATCGTCGCTGCAAACGTGAGTTGAACATTCGCGACGGCTTCCTGATGGTTGTCCTCGTCTGGTCGGTATTGCCGGCCTTCGCTGCTATTCCGCTCATGCTGCAGCTCGGTATCAGCCATACCGACGCCTATTTCGAGACGGTCTCCGGGCTGACCACCACTGGTTCAACGGTGTTGTCCAATCTGGATACCTTGCCCATGTCGATCAACCTGTGGCGCCACCAGCTGGTCTGGGTCGGTGGCATGGGCTTGATCGTGCTGGCTATCGCTATCCTGCCATTGCTTGGTATCGGCGGCCGACAGATGTTCAAGGCAGAAACCCCGGGTCCGATGAAGGATTCGAAAATGACGCCGCGAATTGCCGAGACGGCCAAGGGCTTGTGGCTGGTTTACTTCGGTGTTTCGATGGCCTGCATCCTGGGGTACTGGTGGGCTGGCATGACTTGGTTCGATGCCATCTGCCATGGGTTTTCGACCATGGGGCTGGGCGGTTTTTCTACCCATGATGCCAGTTTTGGCTATTTCAACTCGCCAGCCATCGAGATGGTGGCGATTGTTTTCATGCTTTTTGCCGGCATGAACTTCGGGACGCTGTTTCTGGCCGTTAGCAGACGATCCCTGCGCCCCTATCTGCGCGATCCGGAAGCAGCATGGTTCATCGGAGCCTGTGCCATCAGCATCCTGTTTGTCGCGCTCTATATCTGGAAAGACGGCGCCTACGCCGATCTTGATACGGCGTTTCGCCATTCGGCCTTCAATGTCATTTCGATTGCGACAACGACTGGCTACGCCAGCGTCGATTTTGCGTTATGGCCGATCTTCGCGCCGCTATGGATGCTTTTCCTGTCCAGTTTTGCCACCAGCGCGGGGTCGACCGGAGGCGGCATCAAGATGATGCGGGCGATCCTGCTTTACAAGCAGGTCTATCGCGAACTGGTACGTGCCATGCACCCGAATGCGGTGTACAACATCAGAATTGGCGGCCAGACGGCACCACAGCCTATCCTGTTCGCGGTGCTCTCATTCGCCTTCATGTATATGGTCAGCATCGTCTCTCTGACCTTGCTCATGACATTTACCGGCCTCGATATCGTTTCGGCCTTTACGGCCATTGTTGCCAGCATCAACAACACCGGCCCCGGCCTTGGCGTGGTTGGTCCATCGACCACCTATGCAATTCTCGAAGACTTCCAGACCTGGATCTGCATCTTCGCCATGCTGCTCGGCCGGCTTGAAATATTCACGCTACTGGTTGTTCTGACCCCCGCCTTCTGGCGGAAGTGACCCGGCGCCCGGAAAGGCGGATAATTCCGCCTTTCCGATTTTCTGGCGGAGTCCGACGTGAGCCGACCCAAGAACGATACTTTCCTGCGCGCCCTTCTCAAAGAGCCGACCGAATACACCCCGCTGTGGCTGATGCGCCAGGCTGGCCGTTACCTGCCTGAATATTGCGAGACCCGCAAACGGGCCGGCAACTTCCTGAACCTGTGCAAATCCCCGGCAATGGCCTGCGAAGTGACACTGCAGCCGCTCGCCCGCTACAACCTCGATGCCGCCATCCTGTTTTCCGATATCCTGACCGTGCCGGACGCCATGGGCCTCGGCCTCTACTTCGCCGAAGGCGAGGGCCCCAAGTTCGAGCGCCCGCTGCGCGAAGAATGGGCCATCAATAACCTGACCGCACCAGATCCCTACGAGCATCTCGGCTACGTCATGGATGCCGTCTCGGAAATCCGCCGTGCCCTGGACAACTCGGTGCCGCTCATCGGCTTCTCCGGCAGCCCCTACACGCTGGCCTGCTATATGGTCGAAGGCGAGGGGTCGAGCGATTTCCGCAACATCAAGGGCATGCTCTACAACCGCCCGGACCTTCTGCACCGCATTCTGTCGGTGACGGCAGATTCCGTGATTGCCTACCTGAATGCCCAGATCGACTGCGGCGCCCAGGCCGTGATGATCTTCGACACCTGGGGCGGCTCGCTGTCCAACGCGGCCTACGAGGAATTCTCGCTGCAATACATGCGCCGCATCGTTGCCGGCCTGAAGAAGGAAAAAGACGGTCAGCGCATTCCGAGCATCGTGTTCACCAAGAACGGCGGCCTGTGGCTCGAAAAGATTGCCGACATCGGTTGCGATGCGGTCGGTCTGGACTGGACCATCGACATCGGTGATGCGCGTCGTCGCGTCGGTGACAAGGTGGCCTTGCAGGGCAATCTCGACCCGAACGTGCTGTTTGCGCAGCCGGAAATCGTCGCCGCCGAAGCGAAAAAAGTGCTCGATAGCTTCGGCCCGGCCAATACCGGCCATGTTTTCAACCTGGGTCACGGCATTTCTCAATTCACTCCGCCGGATAGCGTTACGGTGCTGGTCGAGACGGTGCATTCATACAGCAAACTATTACGTAAGTAATAGCCATAAGTGAGGGGCAAGGCTTGACTTATGCACAGAGTTTTGCCTCTCACTAAAAATAAACTCTGAAAATCCCTTGACTCAGCATTGTTTATTTAAATTATTGAATTTAAACGAATAGTGATGTTGCTCAATATTTCGGCAGAGTGACGGAATCCTTACCAAACCGTTACCTGACGCCAAAGTCAAAAAGAAATCCACAAAGTTATCCACAGTTTTTGTGGACAACTCAAAAACCCCGGTTTTGGGTCGCAATAAATCCGATTTTCTGGAGAAATAACGGCTTTGGCCGCTAAATCCATGCCCGTTTTGCGCGTCGCCCTCGATTTGCCGTTACATCGCCTTTTTGATTATGTGGCCGAAACAGCGTCGACCGCAGATATCGGCTACAGGGTTCGCGTGCCATTCGGGCGGGGCGAGAAACTCGGGGTTATCGTCGATGTCGTCGCCGAAAGTGACTGGCCAATCGATCAGTTGAAGCAGGCGGTCGAAATATTGCGCGACTTGCCGCCACTGCCAGCAGATTTTTTTCGGCTCTGTGAATTTGCAAGTACTTACTATCAGGCAGCCTACGGTGAAGTTGTGCTTCAGGCTTTGCCGGTTGGACTCAAACGGCTTGATCCGCCGGACCGGCGCAGCGGACGCGCCACGCGAAAGCCGGAGCCAATCAAGCCCCCGGCCCTGACCGATGAGCAAGCCACGGCCTTGGCTGCCATCGATCCAGCCGCGGGTTTTTCCGTGCATCTGCTGCATGGCGTGACCGGCAGCGGCAAAACCGAGGTTTATCTTCGCCTGGTTGAGCAGGCATTGGCGGCTGGTCGGCAAGCTTTGTTGCTGGTCCCGGAAATCAACCTGACGCCGCAACTGGAGGGCCGGGTTCGGGCGCGCTTTCCCGAGGCGGGCGTCGTTTCCCTGCATAGCGAACTGGCCGAGGCGGCGCGCGAGCGCAACTGGCGGGCGGCTTTTGCCGGCGAGGCGAGCATCATTCTTGGTACCAGGCTTTCCATCTTTACGCCGCTCCCCCAGCTCGGCCTGATCGTCATTGATGAAGAGCACGATCCATCGTTCAAGCAGCAGGACGGCATGCGTTATTCGGCGCGCGACGTTGGCGTTTTCCGGGCGCACCAGCTTGGCATTCCCATTCTGCTCGGCTCGGCGACGCCGTCGCTGGAGTCGTGGGCGAACGCGCAGGGTGGGCGTTATGGCCTGCTGACCCTGAATCAGCGCGCCAATCCGGAGGCGACACTGCCGGCGGTCCACATCATCAATACGCGCAAAATGGTCTTGAAGGAGGGGGTCAGCGAGCCGTTGATTGCCGCCATCAAGGAGCGTCTGGCGCGCGGCGAGCAGAGCCTTGTCTTCCTCAACCGCCGTGGTTACGCGCCGGTGCTGGCCTGCCCGGCCTGCGGCTGGATATCGCGCTGTACGCGCTGTGCAGCCAACATGGTCTTGCACCTGGCTGACCGCCGTCTGCGCTGCCATCATTGCGGCTGCGAACACCGTGTTCCGAAGGCCTGCCCGACCTGCGGCAATCAGGATATCCATCCCTTCGGGCGGGGTACGCAACGGCTTGAAGTCTGGTTGCAGGAGCAGTTTCCCGAAGCGCGCATCCTGCGTGTCGACCGCGATTCCGTGAAGAGTCGCAAGCAGTGGGAAGCGATGCTTGAGCTCATCCATGGTGGTCAGGCCGACATTCTGGTTGGCACCCAGATGCTGGCCAAGGGCCACGATTTTCCCAAGCTGACGCTGGTCGGTGCGCTCGGTGCCGATGCCGCCCTGTACGCCGCCGACTGGCGGGCGCCGGAGCGCCTGTTCGCCCAGTTGATGCAGGTCGCCGGCCGGGCCGGGCGGGCCGAATTGAAGGGTGAAGTGCTGATTCAGACCGAGTATCCGGATCACCCGCTGTTTGCCGCGTTGGCTGAGCACGACTACCCGGGATTCGCCGCCCAGCAACTCAAGGAGCGCGAGCAAGCCGGCTTCCCGCCCTATGCCTTCCAGGCCGTGCTGCGCGCCGAGGCGCCGGAGATGGCCGACTCCATCGCTTTCCTCAACGTCGCCGCCGCCTTGCCGCTGATCGGCGAGCACGAGAATGTCATGATCTATGACCCGGTGCCGATGAAACTGGCCCGGCTGGCCAATCTGGAACGTGGCCAGTTGCTCGCCGAATCCTGTTCACGCCCGGCCTTGCAGAATTTCCTGCCGCGCTGGCGGGAGGCAATTGAGGGGATCAAAGCGCCATCGAAACTGCGCTGGCACATCGAGGTTGATCCGCTGGAGTTCTGAGTTAACTGGTGTCGACGGTTTCGGCACGCCCCTTGCAGTGGAGTTATTCCAATCCGCGTAAGGAGTTCATCATGAAGATTCAGGAATCGAACGTTCAACTGTCGGCTACTCACGAAGCCACGCGTAGCCATTCGCTGGAGACGACCACGGAGCGAGAGTTTCGGGGCATTTTCGATCATTTGGCGCTGCGCCCGGATGAGGGGCGGATGGCCGAGCGACAGAACTTCCAGAAGCTTTTGCAATCGCTGATCGATGCGATCATGGCGGCAATGGATGGCAAGAAAGTCGAGGAAAAGTTTGCCGCCGGCGAAACGGTGCCGGCTCAGCCGGCAGTGGCCAAAAGCGGCCCCGAAATCGGCTGGCAGCGGACGATCCGGGAAAGCGTAACCGAGTCTGAAAAGACCACGGTGTGTGGCAACGGCAAGGTGACGACCTGCGATGGCAAAGTGATTGAATTCGATTACGCGCTGGCCATGGAGCGCAATTACGCCAGCGAGAAGGTCGAAGAAGAGAGCGGCACAGTCAAGCTGAGTGATCCGTTGATGCTCAGTTTCAACGGCATGGCCTGCGAGCTGACCGAGGATTGCATCAGCTTCGATCTGAATGCCGATGGCACTGCCGAGCAGATTCCCGGCATCGGCAAGGGTAGCGGCTATCTGGTTCTGGACCGGAACGGCAACGGCAAGGCGGACGATGGCAGTGAATTGTTCGGCGTGGCCAGCGGCAATGGTTTCGCCGACCTGGCCAAACTCGATAGCGACCAGAACGGCTGGGTCGATGAGGCCGACGCCGCTTTCAGCCAGCTCGGCATATGGTCGGGCGACGGTTTCGGCTCGCTCAAGCAGCAGGGCGTCGGGGCGCTCTTCACTTCTGCGGTCAACGCGGAATTTTCGCTAAAAACGAAATCCAACGAACTGCTCGGGCAGATTCGGGCGGCCGGCCTTTACCTTTCCGAGGCGGGGGAGGTCGGCCACATGCAGCAGGTCGACCTCGTTGTCTCAGACTTGCCGGGGGGGTCTGAGCATCCAGAGCAGGGCCAGAAACTGGCCGCCTAGGAGCGTGAAGAAGGCGGTGCGGAAAGCGGCATCGCCAGCCCAGCCTTGAGCCTGCAGCGCATCGACGAGTATCCCGATGCCCCATTGCAGGCCGAAGGCACCGGCAAATACCAGCAGATTGAGGGCGGTGTTCGCCCGCCCGGAAAGCGCCGACGGGAAGGCTTGGGCGACCAGCGAATAGGAAACGTTGGAGAGTGAAAAACAGGCGCCGAGGACAGGCCACAGCAGGTTGCCGGCGAAGGTGGGCAGGCTGCTGATCAGGGCGAGCAGGCTGATGGCGACGATCATGGAAGTGCGATAGATGGTGTCAAGCTTGATGCCGCGGTGGACCAGTCGGGTGGCGAAGAAGCCCATGAACAGGAAGCCGGCCAGCATGGCGCCGCTCATCCAGGTCAGGCGTGCGGCAATCGCCGCGCCTTCGAGCCCCTCCATTACCGTCATCCAGCGCGCTACCCAGAGGCCCTGGACGGCCATGAAGCCGCCGGTGAACCAGAAGCCCATTGGGGCGTAGCGCCAAAAATGGGTGCTGGAGAAAATGCTCTTGACCCCCGCCAGCTGCGCGGCCAGGCCGGTGCCGCCGGTCTCACCCGACTTGTCGGGAGCGACCAACCAGATCGTGGCAGCGACGGCCAGCGTAGCCCCGGCCAAGCCGAAGGCGATTTCCTGCCAGGTGGCAAAGCCGAGTGCGAGTTCGAGAGGCTTCGAAGCGGCCAGAGCGCCAAGACCGCCCGAGGCCATGATCCAGCCGGTCAGCGAGGCTTGCCGTTCGAGCGGGAACCACTGGGCGAAAGCCTTGAAGGAGGCCATCAGGCAGGCCGAAACGCCGAGGCCGATCATGGCGCGGCCAATGGCCAGGCCGCCAAGCTCATCGGACAGCGCAAAAACGGCGGCCCCAGCGGCGGCGAAGAGCAGCAGGCCGGCCTCGACGCGACGCGGGCCGAAGCGGTCGAGCAACATGCCGAGCGGCAGCTGGGCGGCACCGAAGGCGAGAAAATAGGTGCTGGTCAGCAAGCCAAGCGCGTTGTCGCCGAGATTCAGTTCGCGGGCGAGAACCGGCCCGATGACGGCGTTGGCTGTCCGGTAAAGATAGGACAGGAAATAGCCTGCGGCAAAGGGCAGGAATAGCCTGATCCAAAGGCGGCGCGCGTCGATGTGGTTCATTGGTTCTCGGGTTTCACGTGGAACGCCACCGGCATGGGCGACGTCTTTTCTGGATTTTTTCGGAGCCATTCGACACGCGCGGTGATCTTTTGTTGCCAGTTTTTGGCGATGCCGGGACTGGCCGCGAGTTTTTCAAGGTCGGCGAGGGCGGGGCGGTGGGCCTGCCAGCACAGCATCGCTTCGGCCAGCGTGAAGCTGCCATCCGCCGCATACAGTAGTTCCAGCGTATCGCTTGGCGCCACGCGGCCGGGTTTGACGACTCGCCAGTACCAGCCGGTCAGGCGATGCTCGGCGATGAAGGCAGCCATGCCGTCGCTGGCGAAACGTTCATCGATTTTCCAGCACGGATTGCGCGGCTGGCAAACCTGCAGCTCGGCGTTGCCGAGGCGCCAGATGTCACCGATCCGGACATCGTTTTCGTCAAGTTCAGGCGTCGAGATATTTTCACCGAGGCTGCCGATAACGAGTTGTCGGGCGGCCTCCGGAAAGCGTTCGGCGAGCTTGGCGTAATGGCGCGCCGGGTAGAGGTGGACGGCTTTTTCCGGGCCACCGTGCACCCGTCGGTCGGCCTGCTCGTCGCCGACGAAGCCTTCGGGGCCGAGTTCGAGCGGGCCGCCGGCCGGCTGCTTGTACATGCCGGTCGGGCGACCGGACTCAGGGAGCGGGCGGATGCCGCCGATGAAGAGGGAGACGTGGGCCATGGTCGCCGGATTTTGCCATCAATTCCAGAGCCATGCTGCGCCGCGCACCCCCGAGGAATCCCCATGTTTCGGCGGCAGGAATTTTGTGCTGAATCCATCCGAAAAAATGTGCGGACGGCAAGTGTCCGGCAGGTTGCGGTAAAGCCGCTGCATGTTTGATAGCCCACCACCGATCACAATGACTTGCGGGTCGAGGAGGTTGATGACGCCAGCCAGGGCTCGACCAAGCCGCTCTTCGTAGCGCTGCAGCGAGGCTTCGCAGCCGGCGTCGCCATCGGCAGCACGGCGGTCGATTTCGCTGGCAGTCAGTGTTTGCCCGGTGTGGCGGCGATGGTCGGCGGCTAGCGCCGGGCCGGAAAGATAGGCTTCGGTGCAGCCGGTGCGGCCGCAGTAGCAGGGCGGCAAGGGCAGGTCGTCGCCGCTCGGCAGGGGTAGCGGATTGTGGCCCCATTCGCCGGCGATGGCGTTGGCGCCGGTCAGCACCTGGCGCCTGATGACGATGCCGCCGCCGACGCCGGTGCCGAGAATGATGCCGAAAACGATCTCGGCATCCTGCCCGCTGCCGTCGACAGCTTCGGACAGCGCAAAGCAGTTGGCGTCGTTGGCCAGGCGGATTTCACGCTGGAGCAGGGCCTGCAAGTCGCGTTTCAGGGGCTTGCCGATCAGGCAGGTCGAGTTGGCATTCTTGATCAGGCCGGTGGCCAGCGATTCGGCACCCGGGATGCCGATGCCGACCGTGCCCCGTTGTCCAAGGCTGTTTTCGACGCTTTCGACCAGCCCGGCGATGGACATCAGCGTCGCCAGGTAGTCGCCTTGTGGTGTCGGGATACGCTGGCGCAGCAATTCTCGGCCATCGTCGGCCAAGGCGATGATCTCGGTCTTGGTCCCGCCGAGGTCGACTCCGAGGCGCATCAGACGCGAACGGCGACGCCCTTGACGTTGCCGTAGGTGGTCGTCAGCGTGCGCAGGACGCTGGCGCCGGCTTCGAGCAACAGCATGAAGAGGTTGCGTTCGGTGTACAGGCAGACCGGTTGGTGTAATTCGTATTTTTTGGCAAGCGCCGGAGAGAGCTCGGCGAAACGCTGATCAATTGTCTTCTCGCCGGGGGCATAGCCTTCACCTAGTTCGGAATGCAGGCCGAGGACGGAGATATAAAGCTTGCCGCCGATCTTCAGTTTCAGCAGCAGCTTCCGGACAACGACGCGAGCTTCGTCATAGGGCATGGCGCACAGGCCACGGCGACTGATGATGATATCGAAGGGCTCGCTTGGCAGGTCGTCAGGCAGATCCGGCAGGGTGCAGGCAGTAAAGGCAATTTCGTCGCGATGTCCCGCTGCGAGAATTCTGCCCTCGATTTCCTGATGTACATCGGGATGGTCGGCAACGACAACCTGGGCACCGAGCCGGGCGAATTTGATGGCGGTTTCGCAGCGCTTGTCGGGGAGAATCAACACCGAAACACGCCGATCGAAACGATGACGCTTGACGCATTCTTCCAACGCATAGCGCTCAAGCTCGTCAGCCCCTGTCTCTAGCGGATTGGCGTTAATATTTGTTGTCATGATCGTTGTCTCCCTCCGGTTCATTGTGCCCAAGGCGGGGCGGCGTGACAACCGGGAATCCATGCAGGGAAAGGAAAAACAATGTTAGTCCGCTTTTATTCCAGTGAGACCGGGGAATTGCTGATGTTCGCCGAGGCGGCCCGACCGCTGTTGCAGGCGCTCGGCAAGGCAACCACGGCGCGGGGAACCTTTACGTTGGCCGAGATGGCGCCGGCCGCGCAGACCTTGCGTGAGGCGGTGAAACGGGCCGAGGCACCACCGCCGCCACCGGATGAGGACGAACGGGATGAGACGGGGAAAAAGAAGGAGCCGGTCGTCGCCATGAGCCAGCGTGCCTGGCCGTTGATCGATATGCTTGAGCGGACCGGCAAGGGCGGGCCGAAAGCGAATATCGTCTGGGAAGCGTCAGCCGATTTTTGAAAATGCGGTCAGGTGGTCGATTCGATGCCGAAGCCGACCGCTATTCCATCGATAACCGTGCGCAGATCTTGTTCAAATTTGGCGAACACGGCAGCGGAAGGTGTTTGGCCGTCGCGTAATACTTGTTCGAGGTCTTTGGCCGCGTTTTGCAGGTCCCGGGCACCGATTGTTCCGGCTAGTCCCTTGGCGCTGTGGGCGTGCCGTTCAGCACTCTCGAAATCCCCGCTGGCCAGCGTGGCGTGAATGAGCAGTGGGGCGTCGATCAGACGGGCGTGAAAATCGCGCAGGATTTTTTCGTAAAGCGCCGGCTTGTTCATCATGCGTCTGAGACCGTCGGCCTTGTCGATGCCGGGCAGGTCCGGCAGTCCGTCACCGGAAGTCATGAACGTGCTCTCCGGTATCGGCAGGGGGCTTCCAGTGCATTCATTTCGGGTATCCCGGTATCCTGTGTTCGACATCTTCATGTTAGCGTCATTGAGCACTTACTTCAATGTGGGAGTACCCTGCCTAGAAAAGTTCGATGTCGTCGCTCTTTTCCTTCATTTCCGCCATGAACTTGTCGACGGCTTCCTGCACCGGCATGCCTCGCATGACCGCTTCGAACATGGCGATTTCCTCGCGCGTCGTATATTTGGTCCGGATCTTGTCCTGCAGCGAAACCCATTCGCCGGGGTTGTACAGGCGCCGACCATCGGCCACCAAATCGCTCAGGTCGCCGAGGCTGATGCCGACATGGGCCAGACGCTGGACCAGCTTGTCGTAGAACTGGAAGGCGATAATGGCCTGATGGACCATGCCGGAAACGTGTTCGGAAACGCCACTGAGACTTTGTTTGGCGACGCCGACTTCGCCGTGGTCGGGCAGGGTCTGGATGGTGTCGGAAATCGTCCGCATGTAGCTGGCCATGGTCGTGAAGGAATCGGTCAGCACCTCGACCGAGCTGTCGCTGTCCTTCATCGCGGCTTCGATCTGGACGGCGGAGAGTTCGAGCATCAGTACGGTTTCGCGGACCTGACTCCAGTTCAGATCGGGCATGTGGGCGCTGGTGCCGCGCGGATGGATAAGCTCTTTACTCATTGTTTTGCTCCCCTGGCTGGCCGGAAACTATAGCGCAAAAGTTGCCGGCGGTTCCATGGTCGCAGCGGCTTTCCCGCTCGGACTGGCGACTTGGCGCGATAATCGGCCCATGGTTTTCAAGTACGTTTTCATTTTTGCCGTTTTTTTCCGGTTGACCGCAGCAATTGCCGCACCGCCACTGATTGCCATCGATGTCGGCCACGGTGGCGGCGATGGCGGGGCGACGAGCGCTCGCGGCCGTCCGGAATTCGCCTTCAACCGGGAATTCGCCGGGGTTCTTGCCGGGATCATGCGCGAGCGCGGTCAGGGCGTGCGTGAAGTCAATTTTGCCGGCGACATCGGCCGCCTGATCGCCCGACCCGAGCAGGCGGCGGGCAGCGATTTTTTCATCTCGATCCACCATGACTCGATTGACCAGTCATGGCTCAAACCATGGGTGTGGGAGGGGAGCGAGCAGACTTACACCGAGGTCAAGCGCGGCTATGGGATTTTCGTTTCGGCGCAGAATCCGGATCCGGAAACCAGCCTGCGTTGCGCGTCGAGCATCGGCGCCATGCTGCGTCGGGCGGGCTTTACGCCGTCGACCTGGCACGGCCGCCGGCATCTGGCGGCCGATGCGGAAAACGGTGTCTGGTATTACGACAACCTCGTCGTGCTCTACCGGACGAGCTTGCCGGCCGTTCTCTTCGAGGCCGGCGTCATCAAGCACAAGGAAGAGGAACTGGAACTGGCCGATCCCGTGCGTCAGGCCAGGATGGCCGATGCGTTGGCGACCGGCATCGCCGCCTGCCTGTTCGTTACAGGAAAATCGGCTCAGGAGTGAGGGCGACGCCGAATTTGGCTTTTACGTCGGCCTGAACCGCGGCCATCGTGCGCTTCACGTCGTCACCTGTTGCCCCGCCGCGATTGACCAGGACCAGCGCCTGCTTTTCGTACATGCCGACCGGGCCGAGATTCTTGCCCTTCCAGCCGGCCTGCTCGATGAGCCAGCCGGCCGCCAGTTTGACCCGGCCATCGGGTTGCGGGTAGCGCGGCAGCGTCGGGAAATCGGCGGCCAGCGCCTCGGCCAGCGCCGGCTCGACAACCGGATTATGGAAAAAACTGCCCGTGTTCGGAATGATCGCCGGATCGGGCAACTTGCGCTGGCGGACGGCGATGATGGCGTTGGCGACATCCTGCGCTGTCGGCGTGGCGATCTTTTGCGCCGCCAGTTCCTGATTCACGTCGGCATAACGCAGGTTGGGCGTCCATGCTTTCGGGAGTCGGAAAATGACTGAGGTGATCGCCATCCGCCCGTTCAAATGCCAGCCTTCCTGCTTGAAAACGCTGTCGCGATAGCCAAAACGGCAGTTGCTACGGTCAACCGGAAAAAACACCTGTTTTTGAAAGTCCCAGGCGGTCAGCGAATGGAAGCACTCGCCGACTTCCAGCCCGTAGGCGCCGATATTCTGGATCGGCGCCGCGCCGACCGTGCCGGGAATCAGACTGAGGTTCTCCAGCCCCGGCCAGCCTTGCTGCACGGTCCATTGCACGAAGTCGTGCCAGTTCTCGCCGGCCCCGGCTTCGATGTAGAAGGCCTCGCCATCTTCCTTCAGCAAACGCTTGCCGGGAATGGCCATGTGCAGGACAAGGCCATCGAAATCGCCGGTCAGCACCAGATTGCTCCCAGCGCCGAGGATGAAGCGGGTTTGGCCGGCCAGCTCAGGCGCCGCCAGTTGTTCGGGGGCGGTGATTTTTTGGTAGGCAGCCGCCTGGCCGGGCAGGGCCAGGGTGTTGAAGGGGGTCAGGTCGACGTTCAGGGCGGAATTCATAGGCGGGATTTTCGTCGATTTCGGGCCTTGTTTGGGGTTTGCCTGGCGTTCGCTTGGCGGCTTGACCAGGGCATAACCCTGAGAGTAAAACATGATCAACAGACGGGAACCGATTTCCGGCCCGCCTGGACAGACCACGGCGATCAAACAATGAAGCCTCCTGACCGGCATCTCTGGCACCGATTCTGGGCCATAGCCTCGCCTTACTGGCGTCTGGATGAAAAGCTCAAGGCCTGGGGATTGCTCACCCTGCTTGTTCTGCTGCTGCTTGGCCAGACCCGCTTTGCCGTTCTGTTCAACGAGCAGACCGGGGAATTCACCTCGGCGCTGGCGGCGCGCGACGAGGAGCGTTTCTGGACGTCGATCAAGTTTTGTCTGTGGCTTCTGATCGCTGCCGTACCGATTTACGCCCTTTATTATTTCGTCCGGGACACGCTGGGTATCCACTGGCGGCGCTGGCTGACCCACCGCTTTCTCGACAGCTATTTCAGCCACCGGCATTTCTACGAACTGAATGCCAATGCCGGCATCGACAATCCCGATCAGCGCGTCGCCGAAGACATCAATACCTTCACCCAGCGCTCGCTCTATTTCCTGCTCATTTTCATCGGCTCGGTGCTGCAACTGGTCGCTTTCAGCACCGTGCTGTGGTCGATTTCGCGTGAGCTGGTCTATTTCCTGATCTTCTACGCCACGGCCGGCACCCTGGTGACCATTTTCGTCTTCGGCAACCGGCTGATGAACCTCAATTTCCATCAGTTACGCCGCGAGGCCGATTTTCGCTTCAGCCTCGTGCGCATTCGCGAAAATGCCGAATCGATTGCCCTGTACCGTGGCGAAGGGCAGGAACTGCAGCAGGTAAGGCAGCGTTTCGCCGCCGCCTTCAAGAATTTCAAGCGCCTGATTCGCAGCCAGCTTGGGCTCAATTTCTTCCAGCACGCCTACGGCCTGGCGACCATTGTTCTGCCCAGCGCCATCATCGCCTCGCGGGTGCTCTCGGGCGAGCTCGAAGTAGGGCGGGCGATCCAGGCCGCCGGTGCCTTTGCCGCCGTGCTCGCCGCCTTCTCGCTGATCGTCGAGAATTTCGAGAGCCTGAGCCGCTTTGCAGCTGGTGTCGACCGGCTCGATGCCCTGGCCCGCTTCCTTCCCGGCCATCCGTCCGGGCATGCCGGCAATGCCAGCACCATCCTGTCGGTTGATGCCGCGCACCTGACTCTTGATAACGTCACCCTGCAGACGCCCAACTACGAGCGAACGCTGATCCAGAATCTGTCCATCGACATCCGGCCCGGTGAAAACCTGATGATTGTCGGCCAGAGCGGTAGCGGCAAAAGCTCGCTGCTGCGCGCCATTGCCGGCCTCTGGTACGCCGGCAGCGGCACCATTTTCCGGCCGCCGCCCAACGACATCCTGTTTCTGCCCCAGCAGCCCTACATGCTGCTCGGCACCCTGCGCAGTCAGCTGCTCTACCCGCACAAGGGCCGTTCGTTTTCCGATGCGCAACTGCTCAAGGTGCTGGAAAGGGTGAATCTGCCCGATCTGGCCAACCGCTTTGGCGGGCTGGATACCGAGATGGACTGGCAAAAAGTGCTGTCAGTCGGTGAGCAGCAACGTCTGGCCTTTGCCCGTATCCTGCTCAGCAAACCCCGCTTCGCCATTCTCGACGAAGCGACCAGCGCCCTCGACAGCGCCAACGAGACGGCGCTTTACCAGCAGCTACTGCAAATGAATACGACGCTGATCAGCGTTGCCCACCGCCCGGCCATCCTCAAATACCACAAGCAGGTGCTTGAGCTGGTTGGCGATACCCGGTGGCAGTTCTACGCTGCCGAGGCGTATTGCTTCAAGCCGGACGACGCCGATAATTAGGCATCGTCCGTTTGAGAATCACAGCAACGGTGCCAGCCAGTATTCTGCGTCCTTGATTGACATGCCCTTGCGCTTGGCCCAGTCCTCCAGCTGATCGCGGCCGATCTTCGGAATGGCAAAGTAAGTCGCGCCCGGATGGCCGATATAGAAGCCGGACACCGCCGCCGCTGGTGTCATGGCACAGGATTCGGTCAGTTCCATGCCGGCGTTGGCCGGGGCATCGAGCAGCGCGAACAGTTCGCGCTTGGCGGTATGGTCCGGGCAGGCCGGGTAGCCGGGGGCGGGGCGGATGCCCTTGTATTGCTCGTTGATCAGTTCCGCATTGGAGAACGCTTCATCGTTGGCATAGCCCCAGTATTGGGTGCGGATTTGCAGATGCAGCCATTCGGCCGTGGCTTCGGCCAGACGGTCGGCCAGCGACTTGAGCATGATTGCCGAGTAGTCGTCGTTAGCGGCCTCGAAGGCGGCGACGCGCTCTTCGATGCGATGGCCGGCGGTGACGGCAAAGGCGCCGACGTAGTCGCGTTCGCCGACAAAATCGGCGAGCGCCAGATTGAAGCGGCCCTTTGGCTGTTTATGCTGCTGGCGCAGCCCGACCCAGCGGGTCAGTTCGGTCGTCCGTGATTCATCGGCGTAGATGATGATGTCTTCATTTTCTGCGCTGGCCGGGTAGAGGCCGAAGACGGCTCGGGCCGACAGCCAGTTTTCACTGACGATCTTGGCCAGCATGGCCTTTGCATCGGCGAACAATTGACGGGCCGTTTCGCCGACCGTCTCATTCTCGAGGATGGCCGGATAGCGACCGGCCAGATCCCAACTCTGGAAGAACGGTGTCCAGTCGATGAGCAGTGACAGATCGGCTAGGCTCGGGTTGAGGGTTTGCAGCCCGAGCTGTTTCGGGATGGTCGGCGAGAACGGCTCGTTCCACGTGAAACGGTTGGCACGGGCTTCTTCCAGCGTCACCATCGTGGCGCCCTTGCGGCCGGCGTGCTCAGCCCGCACGGCCTTGTACTCGGCGACAATTTCGGCCATGTAGCCGTCGCGCTGATCGACCGAGAGCAGCTTGGTGGCGACGCCGACGGCGCGCGAGGCATCCGGTACGTAAACGACGGCGCCATCGGTGTTGGGGGCGATCTTGATCGCCGTGTGGGCGCGGCTGGTCGTCGCGCCGCCGATGAGCAGGGGCTGCTTCATGTTCAGGCGCTGCATTTCGCTGGCAACGTGGGCCATTTCTTCGAGCGACGGGGTGATCAGGCCGGACAGCCCGATGATGTCGACGCGATGTTCGAGCGCGGCTTTCAGGATGTTGTCACAACTGACCATGACGCCGAGGTCGACCACGTCGTAGCCGTTGCAGCCGAGGACGACGCCGACGATGTTCTTGCCGATGTCGTGCACGTCGCCCTTGACCGTCGCCATGAGAATCTTGCCCTTGCTGCCCAGCCCGGTGCGGGTCTTTTCCGCTTCGATGTAGGGCAGCAGGTGGGCCACCGCCTGCTTCATGACGCGGGCTGATTTGACGACCTGCGGCAGGAACATCTTGCCGGCGCCGAACAGGTCGCCGACGTGGTTCATGCCGGCCATCAGCGGGCCTTCGATGACGGAAAGCGGCGGCTTGCCTTCTGCTTCAAGCTGGGCGCGCACCTCTTCGGTATCGGCCACGACGAAATCGGTGATGCCCTTGATCAGCGCGTGCTCCAAACGCTTTTCCACGGATTGCTCACGCCACGAAAGATCAGGCCCAGTGTCCTTGGCCTTGCCTTCCTTGACCGTCTGGGCGAAATCGACCAACGCTTCGCCGGCGTTCGGGTTGCGGTTGAGGACCACATCCTCGACCTTCTCTCGCAATTCCGGCTCGAGATCGTCGTAGATGCCGAGCATGCCGGCATTGACGATGCCCATGGTCATGCCGGCCTTGATGGCGTGATAGAGGAAAACGGTGTGGATCGCCTCGCGCACGGCATCGTTGCCGCGGAAAGAAAACGACACGTTGGAAACACCGCCGGAAATGTGGGCGTGCGGCAGGTTTTGCTTGATCCAGCGCACCGACTCGATGAAATCGACGGCGTAGTTGTCGTGTTCCGGAATGCCGGTGGCGATGGCGAAAATGTTCGGGTCGAAAATGATGTCTTCAGCCGGGAAACCGATGCTCAGCAGCAGGTCGTAGGCGCGCTTCGAAATCTCGGTCTTGCGGGCAAAGGTGTCGGCCTGACCCTTCTCGTCGAAGGCCATGACGATCACCGCGGCGCCGTAGCGGCGGGCGAGGCGGGCCTGTTCGATGAACTTCGCTTCGCCTTCCTTCATCGAGATCGAATTGACGATGCCCTTGCCCTGGATGCACTTGAGGCCGGCTTCGATGACTTCCCATTTCGACGAGTCGATCATGATCGGCACGCGGGAGATGTCCGGCTCCGAGGCGATCAGCTTGAGGAAGCGGTCCATGGCGGCGATCGAGTCGAGCATCGCCTCGTCCATGTTGATGTCGATGACCTGCGCGCCGTTTTCGACCTGCTGGCGGGCGACGGCCAGCGCGTCGTCGAAGCGGCCTTCGAGGATCATCCGTGCGAAAGCCTTGGAGCCGGTGACATTGGTCCGCTCGCCGACGTTCACGTAGAGCGAATCGGCGCCGACGTTGAACGGCTCGAGCCCGGACAGGCGCAGCTTCTTTTCGATTTTCGGCACTTTTCTCGGGTTGACCGTGGCAACCCGTTCGGCGATGGCCTTGATGTGCTCGGGCGAGGTGCCGCAGCAGCCGCCGACGATATTGACGATGCCGCTCTTCGCCCAGCTCTCGATTTCATCGGCCAGCATCTCGGCTGTCTCGTCGTAGCCGCCGAAGGCATTGGGCAGGCCGGCGTTCGGGTGAGCCGAGACGTAGCAGTCGCAGACGCGCGACAGTTCCTCGACATACTGGCGCAGTTCCTTGGCGCCGAGCGCACAGTTCAGGCCGAAGGACACCGGCTTGATGTGCGACAGCGAATTCCAGAACGCCTCGGCCGTCTGGCCGGACAGCGTGCGGCCGGAAGCGTCGGTAATCGTCCCGGAAATCATCACCGGCCAGCGCCGGCCGGCGGCATCGAAGAACTTCTCGATGGCGAACAGCGCGGCCTTGGCGTTGAGCGTGTCGAAAATGGTTTCGACCAGAAGGATGTCGGCGCCGCCGTCGGTCAGGCCGCGGATCGCTTCGAGGTAATCGGTGACCAGCGCGTCGAAGCTGACATTGCGGTAGCCAGGGTCGTTGACGTCGGGCGAGATCGACGCCGTGCGGCTGGTCGGGCCGAGGACGCCGGCGACGAAGCGCGGCTTGGCCCGGTTGGCGGCGGTGAATTCGTCACATAGCTCGCGGGCCAGCGCGGCACCGGCATGGTTCAGCTCATAAACGATGGGTTCGAGCTTGTAGTCGGCCTGCGACACGGCGGTCGAGTTGAAGGTGCAGGTCTCGAGAATGTCGGCCCCGGCTTCGAGGTAGTCGCGGTGAATGCCGCCGATGACGTCCGGCCGGGTCAGCACGAGCAGGTCATTGTTGCCCTTGAGGTCGTGCCCGTGATCCTTGAAGCGCTCGCCGCGATAGTCGGCTTCCTGCAATCCGTGGCGCTGGATCATGGTGCCCATGGCGCCGTCGAGGACGAGCATTTTCTGGGCAAGCAGGGCGGAAAGTTCGGCGGTACGGTCAGGCTGCATGGATCACCTCGGCAAAGCAAAATTACGCCGGGCACGCCGCAAAAACGAACGGCGCCACAAACCGGCTGGGTTTGCGAGCGCCGTTGATCATTGCCGAGCCTGGCCCCATGAATTCACGCTAAAGGCATGAAAGGGTCGCAGCGCTCCTCGGCAGAGGCACGTAGTTTAACGAGCCTTGTTCGTGCTGCCAAGTTAAGCAACTGATTATGCGGAAAAGCTTGGCTCGGTAGCTGTGCTTGTTTCGCAGGTGGAAATTGCGAGGCTTTCGGGAGTTTTCCGGGCGCTAGAAAGCGCCGCCACGTTCTGGCGATTGCTGATCGGCGAGTTCTCGGCCAATCCGGCCATTGGCCTATGACGCTCAATCAGGCGACAATATGTCGGTTACCTGCCGTTCAACTGACAACGCTTCTGAGCGGCAGCTTTCCTATCCAGCGAATACGAACTCCGTGCCCATTGCAACTCTTCGAACTACAGTTAGCAGAATGGCAGATAGCAAATAACTGTAATCATTCGAAACGACTGCTGACTGGCAAGTCAGCCGTTGGCAGCCAGCGCGGGTGCGCCCGTTTATCGATTTTTAATCGAGCGCCAGCCAGAAAATATGGACGATGTTTGCAACGACAAAGTACTCTAAGCCATGCACTGAATGGAGTTTCTCCCCTTGATTTTCCAATAAATTCGATCTGATTTGGAATGCAGGCTTATTGGACGGGTCAGGATAAGCGCCGCGGTACCACAAGATTACCGATGAACACCTGCACCGCTTCTCCGTCTTGATTTAACGTCGTTGTTCTAAGCTTGACCAGTCCTTGGTTGGGGCGAGATTTCGAGGGACGCACCTCAAGCACTTCACTTTCCACTCGCAATTCGTCCCCTGGATGGACCGGACGTGGCCAGCGGAGCTCGTCGAAACCGGCTCCGATTATGCCGCCGGCGGGTTTGAACTCGCTGCCGACCAGCAGTCGCATGGTGACCGCGGCGGTGTGCCAACCACTGGCTGCCAAGCCACCGAATATCGAATTCCGCGCCGCCGATTCATCAAGATGAAAGGGTTGCGGATCAAACTCTGTCGCAAAGGACTTAATCCGGTCCGCGTCTATGCGCAGGCGACCTGAGCGAAATAGCTGCCCCACGGTGATATCTTCAAGATAAAGCATGGTTGCCGACTCCTGTTGTTTAAAATTCATAGGAAAACAAGTTAAAGGATATCCGTTCCTGCGTAGCGCTCGAGCAGGTCAATGACCATGCGGAACAGCTCATCAACTTGACCTGAGCGGTATCCTTATTTGCTTTGACGCGGTTTGGTGCGCACTCCGAAACAGAGTATCAAGGTGAGCAGCGCAAGGCCGGCGTAACTCAGACTCAGGGTCTTGAAATTGGCAAGACTCAGGCTTTCATGTCCGACCAGAACGATAGTGAGGGCGACGCCAAGCGCGTTGCCGAATTGCCGCACCGCTTGATTTACGGCACTACCGGAGCCGTACTGATGGCCGGGAAGAGTCGCTACGGCCGCTCCGGACAGCGAGGGTAGTGCCATGCCGACGCCGATGCCGGTAAGCAACTGGCTGGGCAGCCAGTGCAGCAGATACTGCGGGTCTTCCCCCGGTACGGTAGCTTGCCAAAGTCCGCCTATGGCCAGCAGCAAGCACCCCGCGACCAACAGGGGGCGATGCCCCGCCCTTGCTGCAATCCGGCCCGACAGAATGGCCACCGGAACCACCATGAGCGGCCCGGGTGTGATGGCCAGGCCAGCGACGGGCAAGGTGTAATGCCAGATCCCGGTCATGAAAAAGAAAAAGCCGAAAAACATCATCGAGAAGGCCATCCCGAAAACCAACGTAGCAAGATTGACCGCCCGGTAGCTCGGGTTGGCGAAAAGGCGCATGTCCAGCGCTGGATGTGGGTGATGCCGTGCCCAGCGAGTGAATCCCCAAAGCGTCAGGACGCCGAGAAAACTGCCACCGAGCACCTGCAGGTTATTCCAACCATGCGACTCGATGCGGACAACGGCCCAGGTCAGGACGGCCACGCCGGCGATGAGCATCAGCACGCCGAGCATGTCCGGTGGTGGCACGTTCTTTCCCGCGCGGGATTCGGTCAGCAAAGTCCGGGCGCGCCAGATAGACCACAGAGCAGGCGGCAGGTTGATGAAGAAGGCCCAGCGCCAGCCCAGGTTGTCGACCAGGAATGAGCCCAAGCTAGGCCCAATGGCCGCAGCCAGGCCGCCCACGGCGCCCCACAGGCTGACTGCGACGGATCGCTTCTCTATCGGAAAGGCTTCCAGCACGATGGCCAGCGAAGCCGGTGTCAGCAGGGCCGCACCCAGGGCCTGAAACACGCGGGCGGCTACCAGCCAGTAGATACCGGGAGCCAGCCCGCAGGCCAGCGAGGCGAGAAGAAAGAGGCCAACCCCGGCGATGAAGATGCGCTTGCGGCCGTGGTTGTCGGCGAGCTTGCCGGCCGGCACCAGCATGGCCGCATAGACCACCGTATAGGCATTGAGCACCCACGACGCGTCGGCGGCGCTGCTCTCGGGAAAGCTCTCGCGCAGCCGTGCAAAGGCGGCGAAGAGTACGGTGGAGTCGATCGAGACCAGGAAGACGGCGACACAGGCCGTAAAGAAGACTGGCCAGGGCGAGGTGGTCGCCGGCTGCTTGGGAGGTGGGTTGGTGGTCACTGGCACCTCATCGGACGGGATCGGCACATCCCTCGACTGGCTGGGGACGCGGCCGTCATGTAGGCGGCTGCGGGAAGAGGGTTGATAAATCGCATGACAATTCCTCTTGTGACTGTGAATACGCGCCAGTCGGGGCTAGGGCTTTAGTGGGTGATCCGATAGCGTGCAGCGACTTGGTTGCTGGAAAGATGCGCCGACATTGCCTGGCGGGCGGCCTCGTAGGCATCCCATTCTTCGACCGCATGCAACGAGGGAATGGTGACCAGTTCGCCGCGGTCGAAACCGACCAGCGCGGCATCGACCAGGTCTTCGGCGCGCATGACGATCTGCGCTGGCAGGTTTTCCACCGGCAGGCCGCCGGTGGCCCAGAAGTCGGTGGCTGTAGCGCCGGGCAGGACGGCCTGCACACGAACGCCCTTGTTGGCTAACTCGTGATGCAGCGACTGACTGAAGGCCAGCACGAAGGCCTTGCTGCCGCCATAGACACCGTTGAGCTGTTCTGGCGCGATGCCGACAACGGAGGAGATATTGATCACGGCGCCCTTGCCTCGTGCCACGAAGCCCGGTGCGGCAGCGTAGGTCAGGCGCATCGGCGCCGTGACATTGAGCGCGATCAATTGCGTCATGTACTCGATGTTGCTTTGTAGCAGAGGTGTATGCGTGCCAATGCCGGCGTTATTGAGCAAAAGGGTGATGCTGGCATCTGTTCGTAGTTTGGCTTCGACGGTGGCGAGTTGGGCGGCATCGGCAAGGTCGGCGGCGATGACCTCGACGACCTGACGGGTTTCGGTGGTGATGTGCTCGGCCAGGCTGTTGAGGCGGTCGCGGTTGCGAGCGACCAGAATAAGGTCGTAACCGCGCCGGGCGAGGCGCTCGGCATAGATTGCGCCGATGCCGGAAGAAGCGCCGGTGATGAGGGCAGTACCTTGATGGGCTTGCGTCATGATCTAACTCCCGGTGGTTGAGGGGGGTTGTGAATCGATGACTGCATGTTAGGAGCTATTGAGAGTGGCGCAAATGACGTATATAGTCAGCATTTAGGACATTGCAAAAAAGGACAGGCAATATGCATCGAATCGGCTATGTATTGACGGAAGGCTTTCAGGTACTGGCGCTCGCCACGCAGTCTGTTTTTGAGTTCGCCAATATCGTGGTTGGCGAAACCTTTTATGCGGTGGAAAACTATTCGGCGGCCGGCGGCGAGGTCCGCGCCTCGCTCGGGCTCTTGGTCAGCACGCGCGCACTTGCCGACAACAGTGAGGCAGATACCTGGATATTTACCGGTGTGATACAGCCGCTGGCGCGCCAAACACCGGCTGCTGAGCTGGCTTTTGCGCGCAAGGTGAGTCCGCAGGCCCGTCGCATTGCGGCAATCTGTACCGGGTCGTTCGTCTTGGCCGAAGCTGGCCTGCTCTCAGGGCGCCGCGCGACGACGCATTGGGCGCACGCGCGTGACATGCAGAAGCTCTATCCGGAGATTCTGGTCGAGGACGACCGTATCTACGTCATCGACGGGCCGGTGTGGACCTCGGCCGGCATGACGGCTGGTCTCGACTTGGCGTTAGCCATGGTCGAGAAGGATCTCGGGGCTGACATCGCACGCTCGGTGGCGCACAAGCTGGTCATGTACCAGCGCCGTTCCGGCGGGCAATCGCAGCATTCCGAACTGCTCGATCTGGCACCGAAATCAGACCGCATCCAGAGCGCGCTTGAATATGCGCGCAAGAATCTCAACCAAGCACTGACCGTTGAGGATCTGGCTAAATCGGCACATCTCAGCCCGCGTCAGTTCAGTCGGGTATTCACCGCCGAAACGGGCCAGTCGCCGGCTAAGGCGATCGAAGGACTACGCCTTGAAGCAGCGCGGTTGATGATCGAACAGAGCCGTCATCCACTTGAGGTCGTGGCACACGAAACTGGCTTTCGCGACCGTCGCCATTTGCGGGAGGCCTTTATACGCGGCTTCGGTATTCCACCCCAGGCTGTAAGACGCGAGGTTCGCGAACGAGCTTGACGCCTGGGACCAGGTATTACTCCGGCGTCCGTTTTGCCTTCTAGATCCACTCTGAGACTGCGGCTCTTGTCGGTTCGGTCAGCGCATACTGCACAACAGGTTGTGTTTTCAGCTGAACGACCATCGCCCGGGCTAGGATTTGGTTTCCGTGTGTGATGTTGCGGTCGCGAAGATTGACGAGGGCGCAACCACGCAACTTGCTGTCAATCGTGAGGTTGAACATTGCCACGTAACAGACCTGATGCGCATTCTGAAGCTGAATCCGGATAGCCCAGACGTCCTTCGGCTTCAGTGGCGGCTTCTGACCAACCGGCTTGCTTTGTTCCAGGGATCCCGAAGTTGATTGGATTCCCCGACAGACTCCTTCGGGTTGATCGGAGTCTGATGGTTCTCCTTTGGAGCAAAGGGCTGCTTGCTGTTCGAATACCGGCTACATACAAACGGCCATCTCGGCTCGATCATTGTGCATATTCGATACGGCTGTTCTGTTTTTATGCACCAAATTGATGAACAACCCTTGGATAGCTATCACCCCATACTCGAGCGCTGTGGCTGAAAGCGAATGGAATGGTATTTGCTCATCCGGTGATGCGTAAATACCCCGAAGATCCAATTTCAGTATGGAGCTACCCATGTCGACACCCCGCCCGCAAGATGTGATTTCTGCAGCCTATACCGGTGTCAATGAAATTGACGTTGAGATTCGACACGCTCGCGAGATGCTTGGCCGAGTTCGTGACTTGCGTGAGCAGGTTGAATCTCGCATTGCGTCCGACGGAAACCGAAATCTATTGCCAGCATGTTCGCAGAAATTAGACGATATCCTTTCCAAATTGCTGAACTACTTATGTCAACACTGTATGGATGAAGAGGAATTAATGCACTTTTATGGATTCAATTCCCTTCACCCCAGTCTTTATGCCATTCACGTTGAAGACCACGCGGATATTACTCAGAAATTGGCTGTACTAATTGGAAATAATATCGACACCCCCACCGTCACATTGCTGGAGGAAGTCGATGCGTTTATCGAAGATTGGTTTACTGAGCATATCCCTAGCCACGACTACGTTTTTGCAAAGACGGTGCGATGACTGAGGCTGCAAAGTGATTTCCCCATTTGTTTCCCGCCCAGACGTGGATGGTGACTTTGTCGTGAGCAGCCAGTCGAGCCAAAACGCTGCTCGTCGCGGAGCGTTGCTGACGCTTGAATGACAAATATTCAGACTGCTTTACCGGCAGGTTGTGGCCGATTGGGTGAGGTCGCCAACGGCAGATTTTCGGCACTCCTGACGGATTACAGAGGCGGCAGTTTGATGATCCGTAAGCTGCCATTGCCAACGAAAATGTCATCAGGCGGCAAAGGGCACCGAGTACCCATTCGCGGGTGAAGGAAGCAGCCCTTCTGGTGGCGTGGCGACTCAACGTCGGCAAGCCATTCGCGCTTTGCGTGCGGCATCCGCGATCAAACGTGTGCTCTTACCTTTATTTTTCATCCCAGACTATGGCAATGTCTGACGAAGCCAAAGGCTGCCGCGGAATATATTCAGAACAGGTTGCAGGATGATCTGCCGCCCTGTATTCCAAGTGCGCGCTACAAGCGACTACTGCCGCGTCATCGTGTAATTCGAAAGCATGATCGCAATCGATACAGGCTGGCTCGGGCTTCTGCATTCTCCATCCCCCACTAACTTTGTTTACTGACTGGCCCGACAGCTTTCGGATACCGGAAATTCATGAAACGGGTAATTCAGTAATGAGCGCACTGATTGTATCGATCACGCGGCATTGACCAGTTCTCGCAGTTCCTTCCCTGGCTTGAAATGTGGCGCCCATTTCTCCGGAATGTTGACTTGTTCGCCAGTCCTTGGATTTCTGCCGATGCGCGGCGGCCGGTAATTCAGGCTGAAACTCCCGAAGCCGCGAATCTCGACGCGGCCACCACGGCTGATCGCACTCCCTAGCGCACCAAGAATCTCGGCAACGGAAAGTTCGGCATCCTTCAGGACGAGTTGCGGGAAACGCTGGCTAAGTGATGCAATCAGTTCTGATCGGGTCATGATTCAGTAGCTAGTCGACTATTTCGAAGTCCGGGCTTAAGCCAAGAGGGAAAACATTTTGAATGCTGGTGGCGGTGGATTCGCGTGATATTGGTCACGATTTCGCACAATATTTTTGCAAACAGCGTCACCATTGTGGGAACAGGCAGCATTTGCTGTTGATGAGGGCCTGTGCTGATGGATTGTTTTACGCTAGCGCTAGCCTGGCTTCTTGCCGCAATGCGGTCATAGCCCGGAACGATGTTTCTCGACTCACTGCTTACAGGCGTCACGTCGAACTCACACAACCGACCATTAGGGGAAGTGCTTTTTTGCCGGAGTGCCGGCCGTCAATGGGCTGCTCCACTCCAAAACCTGCCGTATGGCCAACGGAAGGACATCGGCCAATTCGGCCATTGGCCGCAGAAGGCCCAGAATCAAGCAGCAATCAGTCGGTTATGGTCGCAATTTGCGACCTTAGCGAAGCCTTGACGACTACTGCGGGAGCGGCCCCAAGCTAAGCGGGTAATGCGAACGCAATATTGGCACGAGCCACCAACGGGCGTGTCCGAACTTTTGTGTAAAGCAGTCATTGCCGTCGCATCGGGGAAAGACGGCTTTGGCCGAGATCCAGTCTCATGCCAGCAGCAATAGGCGGCACCTCGGCCTAAGCGGCCGGTGGCGACCTCAATGAAAAATGGCCGGTTCTAAGTAGAGACCGGCCATTGCCATTCTGTGACGGTGAGAGCCTATTGATCCTACGTTCGACCTCAACAAAAGGCAGTTTCCGAAAAATTGCATGGCGCATTCAGTGCCATGTCGGTTTACCCAGAAGCAGCGGCCATAGATCTACGACTTCAACGGCAAGTAAATATCGGTCTCCAACTCATGCTCTGGTGTTTCCGGCATCAAGTTGAGGTAATGGAAATAGAGCGGAAAATCGCGTAACTCCTCACCACTGTCCGGTAGCCAGTTGCGGTAGAGGGGGTAAATGCTTTCGCCGATTCTGACATGGGAGCCGTAATGCCGCACCCGCGCGCAACGGCCACCGGGAATGCTTTTCGTGACCACGCCCTGTCGGTTGAGAGGCACTTCGTCGGTTACTTCTCCGCAGATGTCAAAGCGGAATTCGGCCGGCTCGGTTGTGTCCGGATTGTCATAAGCAATACCAAAGCTTCGGCTACTTTCTTTAGGCGAAAGGCCGCTTTCCTTACGCCAAGCGATAAATTGTCCGACGGAGTCATTGACTCTTTCGGTTGGGCCGCGATGCTCCATGACGGCGACGCGGATAGATTTGAAATCGACGATCTCGACTTGCACGGTTTGTTTCCTTTCCGGGATACGGAAGCGATAGCGCTCATGCCAGGATTCCCAGTCCGGTTGCCGCCTGAATTCTGATGGCGACTGGCCGAAAGTGTTCCTGAAGGCGCGCGTAAACGATTCCGGGTTTTCGAAGCCAGCGTCTAGGGCGATATCGATAACCTTGTTCTGGGGGCTGAAGGCGAGCTGATAGCTGGCTTGCCGCAAACGCAACAACTGGATATATCGTCCAACACTGGTACCGACGTATTCGGCGAATTGCCGATGAAAGTGAAATTTGGAGAAGTTCGCGATCTGGCTAAGGTATTCAGTGCTTAGCGATTCGTCTAGATTGGACTCGATGTAGTCGAGCACCTTCTCGAAACGCTTTGCGTAGTTTTTTGCCTGTGTGTCGCTCATCATTCATCCTTCGTTCACAGCGCACACTATGCGCGGAACGCGATGGCAAATCCTGACCGCAATTGCTCAATATGCCGGCAAAGAAATCAATTGGAGGGGAACAATTGCTCCAACTTGCTAAGGATATTCGCTTTCCAATTGCATGACGATTGCGTTTGGATCGGACTATACGTGATAGCGGTCGCTTGTAGCTATGGCCGCTCTCGCGAAAAGCAGATGGCCGGACCGTGCCCGAAGCGGCCCCTTGTTCGCCGCTCGCATTTGCCCTTCGGGCACGAAAATCTGAAAACTGAAACAGGAGGCAACGCTCCCGCTCGTCTCTGGCTCAGTTATGCAAGCTTCAATTGCTACGACGACGAAAGATACCTCCAAACAGACTGAGGCCAGCCAGCATCATGGCATACGTGCCCGGCTCAGGGACTGATGCAGCAATTGAACTTACGGAGAACTGCAATATTGTCCCCGTTTGGCCACCATTCCGTTGTAGCCAACCGTAGTTCAGTGAAGAATGCGCGTCAAATGCGCCTACATCGTAGCTCAAGGGTAGATCGGTGCTCGTCAATACGCCCGTGTTCCCAGGCTTGGAGTGAAGTACGAACCCGAAACTGCCATTTGGCAGAGGTGTTCCATCGACCGAAAGTGGGTAGCCACCTGAAATATCGATGCCGTCTTCGACGTTACCTCCAAAGTTGTTGACTACCCTGATACCTAAGCTGGTTGATGCCACTTGGTGGCCAGCCACATTTGCGACGATCTTACTTGGTGCCCCGAACTGGTAATAGGCCATCGTGGAATTGGCATACGAGGGGGTTGTCACAGGATCATAGATAAAACTGCCTGAGAATTGCCTACCGACACTCACGCCCGACAACGAACCGTCCGTATAAGTGACAGTGGCTGCAAAGCTAAACTTAGATGGGCTAGCTTGCGCCACGCCTGAAGCAACCGAAAGAACAATGGCCGCGCCTACTAGATGCTTGAATAAATTTGCCATAACTACTTCCGCAGAGAGATGAGCTGGCAAGTGTAGTCACCGCGCGTGAATTAATTATGATGCTGTCGTTACCGCTTTTTGGCAGCTTTTGGCCGATAGCACCTATTCAGCCATTAGTTTCGAGGGGCTCTCCAGACAAGGTAAGCCATCCGGCCTATAAGAAGAGGAGATGGCGGATTTTCATTTGAATGCGATGAGAGGGCACCGCGAAAGCATCGAATCTATCGCCACCAGGGGGCATGACTGGATCGTCGATCACTTGCATGAATTCGACCTTCGTCTGATCCCACTTATTGCGACGGGTGAGCGGAGCTAACCCACCAATTGAATTTCGGCGAGCATCTCAAAAAGATTAGAGCCAATAAGAGCGCGGAGTATTGGAAAAATGGCGTCAATTGCAGGTTTCCGAATCAATCTTTAGATGTGCATTAAAATGATGTCATGCGCATGCTAAAAAACATCATGGAAACTGAAACGATCAAGCAACGCAAATCTGCCGAAGATATGCGTCAAAAAGCCATTGAACGCCTGAATTCTGATTTCGCTCCTCAGCCTGACGAACCCACTGGGAATGATTGCTTTGTTGAAAGCCAGGTCGTAGCCAGCCCTTCAGGGAATCCTTCGCCATGTCCAGCAAGCACTTTGCCTGACGAAGTGTTCTTTTCCTCCCAGAACAGCCAGCTTGGCAAAGCACGCAAATGGGTGTGGGTCGGCCTCAGCGTCGGGGTGCTCAGTACCGTGGCGGGTAGCAAAGGCTCTGTCGGCAGTATTGGCTTTACAGTAATTTTTTGCGCGCTTGTTGGTGTATTAATTGATTGGTTCCTGCGTCGGCAGTTGGTGACCAACGAGGCTGCGGTCACTCTGACCCAAGATGGTATCGAGTCTCGCTTGTTTTCTGGAAAGAGCAAAAAGCATCGTTGGGCAGCCGTTGTCGGCGTTAGTTTAGAAGGTGCCCAGAATGCAAGAATGCTCCAGCTTCAGTTGGATTCTGCTCAGGGCTTTTCAGACAAGCGAAATTTCTGGACTGGAAGGAACGAAGCTCGACCGGCTCTTCCGCTGGCATCGTTCGAATCCAGCGAGCAAGAAAGACTCTATGAGTCGTTGCGGCGCCGACTACAAATTTCAACGGTAAGTGAGAGTGCTGGCTCGGATATCAATCCCCTTACCGAGGAGCGTGAATTTCAGGAACGCCTAAAGTCCCTTGCACCCATTCCCTGGGTAACTTATGGACTCATCGCTATCACTGCAGCTATCTGGCTCGCGATGGTAATGAAGGGCGCCGGGGTCATCAGCGCATCTCCCGACAAGTTGCTGCTCTGGGGCGGTAATGCCACCTCAGAGTTTCAGCGTGGCGAGTGGTGGCGCCTTGTGACAGCGACATTTCTCCATAGCGGCATCATCCATGTCGCCATGAATATGATCGGGTTGGCCAGCGCGGGGGGCACGGTTGAGCGGATATATGGCCATCGCCAATTCATATTGCTCTATTTGGGATCCGGACTCCTTGGTAGTGCCTTGAGTCTGCATTTTTCTGCTCAGCACGCGGTTTCTGTCGGTGCTTCCGGCGCTGTTTTCGGCATAACCGGGGCATTACTGGTAGCACTGCTTCAGCACCGGGAAAAGCTCCCGAAAACCTTTACCAAGCAAACCACAAGTGGCTTGGCGTTTTTTATTCTGTACTCCTTGGCACAAGGGCTGAGCAGGCCGAATATCGATAATGCTGCCCACATTGGTGGCTTGTTAGGTGGATGTCTTCTGGCGTATGTGTTGCCAGAACGCTTTGATATGGCGCACTTCAAAACAAGCTTTGCCAGACGTGGTGTATCTGCGCTCGCTATTTTGAGTGCCGTAACGGTCAGTATTGCTGCCATGGCGCCTCAGGCAAAGATTGATCAGGCTCGAATTTTTTCGAGTAACGAAAGTCTGGTTCAAACGATGAAGCGTTTTGATGAAGCTATGAAGACGCTTCAACAGGAACAAGCGGAATTAAAGGCGGGAAAAATATCCGAGCGAGATGTCGATGAACGGAGCCGAGTCCTGCATGCACCGGTGTTCCGCAAAATTGCGGATGATCTGTCCAGAATCGAGTTGCGTCCTGACGATCAGCGGGTGCAACTAACGAAGGGCATTCAGCGTATGGCTGAATTGCTTTATGAAAGCCTAGCAATGGATTCTGTATTCAACGAAGAATCCAAGACTTTTGAGCCAATCGATCCTGTGCGGGCAAAGCAGATTGATAAAGAAGTAGGACTATTGGCCGAACAAACCACAAACTTTCTCAATGCCTTAAAGAACAAAAGCAACCCAAAAAAGCCGTCGCCAGGGGTGGGTGATGCCGCAAATGTCGGAACAAATACCCAACCGCCTGCCAACGGCTGGTCGCTCGAATTGGCGGCATTCCAAAGCGGCATGTCGGTTCAGGAGGTTATTGATATAGCGAAGGCCAACGGTCATGTTCTGAAGTGTTACGGCAACTTGAAGGGAAATGAGCGAGTAAGAAATGATGACACGCAAAGCTGCTGGGTCACACTTCAAAAGGCATGGGGAGTGCCTGCATCAATGATGGCTGTTTCGTTCGGTGGCCAAGGCTTACAAACCCAACTGTTCCGTTTTCCGGAAGCATCTTGGCCGCAGGTTAGGGAGCAGCTTGATCGTATGGGCCAACATTTGCCTCAAACCTTTGGAGCGGACCATGAGACTGGAGGGCCGGTAATCGGATGGCGAACGAATTCCGGCTTGGTACTTTCCTCTGCCCCGCCAAAGGGTAAAGAGGTGACTGTCCTCTGGACCGCTAAACTGGCCGTTGCGGCAGACCACTGCTCAAATCATGGGGCAACGCCGAAACGTGAGCATCAGAGCTATTCGGTTCCCGTTAATGAACTCTGGCCAGAAATTGAATGTGAATTACCCAAAAAACAAGTGCTACAGGATTGCAGTGAACGACTAAGCCCGAAATGTAGCGGTTTTGTCCGGTAACGAGGGTTCCTGAGTAGGCTGATGGCAGGTGCCAACCGACTCAAAACGGCCACAACCTGCCGGTGATCTTCTCTACGAAGCCGTCATTCAAAGGTCTGGTTGACTCCGAAACCTGCCAGACAACCTACGGAAGGACCTCGGCCGAAGCCGCCGTTCATCAGAACAAAAGCCAATGGCCGCTTTAGACAAAACTTCGGATACGCTTGCCACAGGATGGCAACCGGCATAACAAAGGCATGAGCGCCAAGCCCAACCCCTGCTGTGCTGAGCGGCGGATTCTCGGTTGGTGCTCGGGAGGCCTTTCGGTTCGCTGCTTGCGCGCGGACGACAATCACCCGGATGGCGTTTCCGCCCCTCGTTCGGATTAGCCCGTGGCAACAAGTAGCGCGTGTGTGAGCTGGGACAGGGAAGTGCGCTGCTGCCCATGGGCATCGAAATTCTCGGGTGCCAGCCATCGCGTCATCGCCTCGTTCAGGGCGGGCCATTCCCTGTCGATGGTGGCATACCATGCGGTATCACGGTTGTATCCCTTCACCACGGCGGCCTGGCGGAAAACACCTTCGAAGGACAGGCCCAAACGCTGGGCGGCAAGGCGGGAAGGCCGATTCAGGGCATTGCACTTCCATTCATATCGCCTGAAACCGAGTGCGAAAGCCTCTTTCATCATCAGCCACATCGCTTCAGTCGCCATGGGTGTTCGCTGCATGAGCGGCGAAAAATTCAGGTGGCCAACCTCAATGCTTCCTTCCTCCGGGGCAATCCGCAAGTAGCTCGCAATACCGACGGCCTTGCCGGATTCCCGGTTGATGATGGCAAAAAACAGAGGATCCGATCCCTGGCAGCTTGCGCGCATCCAGTTGGCCAAGGCACCGAGCGAATCGAAAGGGCCATAAGGGAGGTAGCTCCAGTTTCGCCCCTCGCGGTCCAGCTTGAAGGCCGCGAACAAATCGTCGGCATGAATTGACGCGTCAAGCGGCTCGAGTTGGGAAAACCGGCCCGTCAGGACCTTGGGGAGCGGGCGTGTCGCTGCTTGCCAATTGGAAATAGGAAAGCCAATTGGCTGGCCGAGAGAATTGTAGGTTTCGTTCATGAGCACCGTGTTCGCTTCAATCCGGCCATCGTGCCGCAACTTAATTTACATCGCAACGCGTACCCGCCGCGCGAAGATTTCAAAAGCGGCCATTCAGGGTAACGCGACGCCAAGCGAAAGCTACCGTTTGCTGGGCTAAGGTATCCCTATGATCGAGGCACGAGCAGGACAGAAATCTTTAGTTCCGCGCTAGGAAGCGAGATCAAAGATCAGGCAAGTGGTGGTCGCATGGGCATAGAGTTTGCCATCCGGTCCGACCAGCCGGGCTTCCGCGGTCGCCACCTGGCGGCCGCCGTGTACCAATCGGCCTTCTGCGCGTACCAGCGGTACCGCGTCGGTGAGTGCGCGGACAAGGTTGAGCTTCAACTCCAGGGTCGTATAGGCCTTGCCCGCCGATAGCGTGGAATGCACCGCGCATCCCAGGGCGCTGTCGAGCATGGTCGCGAACCAGCCGCCGTGCACCGTGCCCATCGGGTTGTAATGGCTGAACCCTGGATGCCCCTGGAATACCGCGAATCCGGGCTCGATGCGAAGCAGGGTGAAGTCGAGGGTGACAGCCATTGGCGGGGGTGGAATTTCCCCGGCGAGCAGCGCCTGAAATACCAGCAACCCGGAGCGTCCAGCGATTTGGGCTGGTGTAGCCAAGCCGGGAGCCTTCTGTAAGCGGGCGCGTACGGCCTCTTCCTCGGCCCGCCAGCGGGCAAGCGTGTCTTCTGGATTCATCGCTTCGGTTGGTTCTGTCATGGGCTACTCCTTACTGTGAGTGTTCGTTGTGAGCGTTTGACCTACTCGCTCATCCGTTCATCGCGTGCGACATGAAGGCCTGGTGCAACCAGCGCGGCGTCGCCCAGGTCAGGATTACCAAGGCCTTGTTCGCCCAGCCCGCCACGATGCTGATGCGTCCAGCCTGCAAGGCGCGGATACCGGTGCGCACGACGGGTGCCGGCTGCATCATCAAGAGCTTTAATGCGGGCGTCAGCTTCTGCTGCGCGGCGGCGGCAAACCCGGTATCCGACATACCGGGGCATAGCGTCGTCACGGTGACTCCATCGCGCTTGAGTTCGCGATGCAGCGCCTCACCCAGACGCAGCACGTAGGCCTTGGCGGCGGCGTAGACGGCGAAGTTCTGCACGCCCTGGTAGGCCAGCAAGCTGGCGACCAGCAGGATCTTCCCGCGTTTTCGCGCCCGCATGTCTTGGGCGAAGACATGGGTGAGCGCGGTCAGGCTGGCCACATCGAGCTGCACCATCGCCAGGGTTGCGTCCAACGGGCTGTCCACAAACGGCCCTTGTAGCCCATGACCGGCATTGTTGATCAGGATTTCAATGGCAATGCCGCGCTCGCGGAGGCGCCGATGCAGTTGGGTGATCGCTTCAATATCGGAGAGATCGACCTGCTCGACCACGACTTCGACGCGGTATTGCCGGCGCAGCGTCTCGGCAAGTGCTTGCAGCCGGTCCAACCGGCGCGCCACGAGGACCAGCGAGTGGCCTTGTTCGGCATATTGGCGGGCGAACTCCTCGCCGAAGCCGCTCGATGCGCCCGTGATGAGCACCCATGAATTATTGTTTGTGGTCATTTTGCTTACCTCTAGTCGTTGGTGGAGAGTTTGTCGGCGAGGCGGTTGTTGTTTGCCGATGGGGTATCCCAGCCGCCGCCCAAGGCCCGGAAGGAGGCAATGACAGCACGCGCCGCCTCGGTTTGCGCCTGGGCCTTGGCATCGCGCGCCTGCAGCAGATTGCCGTCGGCATCGAGCACCTCGATCAGGCTGACGGCGCCGCCCTGATAGGCGGCAAACGAGTTCTCGCGCGCCTTGGCAAACGACGACTCACCCCGGGTCAGGATGCCGACCTGGGCCTCGCGGTTGACCAGGGCGGAGAAGGCATTCTCGACATCCTCGGTCGCCCGCAACACGGCCAGCCGGTAGGCCGCCAGGGCTTCGGCCTCCTGGCCGCGCGCGGCAGCGATCTGCGCGTCGACACGGCCGAAGTCGAACAGGCGCCAGCGCAGCCCGAGGACGCCCTGGGCCTGGCTGGCGCCCTCCGTGAACAGGTTGCCGCTGGCGATCGAGGTGGCGCTGCCGAGCAGTGCGCCGAGCGAGAATTTGGGGTAATACTCCGCAACCGCCACGCCGATGCGCGCATTGGCGGCAGCCAGACGCCGTTCGGCGGCAATGATGTCAGGGCGGCGGCGCAGCATCTCGGCCGGGGTGCCGGTCTCGGCTAAGGCCGGCGCGGCCGGGATCGGCCTCACCGTAGCCAGTTCGGCGCGGTGGGTTCCCGGCTGCACGCCGAGCAGCACGTCGAGCGCGTTCATCGCCGAATCGAGGCCGCCTTGGAGGACGGGGATCTGTGCCTCGGCCTGGCTCAGCGAACCCTCGGCCTGGTTCTTCTGGAGTTCGGCGGCGATTCCCTTCTCGTATTGAAGCTGGACCACCGCGAGCAAGCGGCGTCGGGTCTCCACCTGCTGTTGGGCAATCGCGAGGCGCGCCTGCAGGCCGCGGATCATGACGTACACGTCCGCAGTCTGCGCGGCGATGGCCAGCCGTGTCGCAGCAACGCCAGCTTCGGATGCCTCGTATTCGGCGCGGGCAGTCTCCCGCCCGCGCCGCAGACCGCCGAACAGGTCGATCTCCCAACTCGCCCCGAGATTGGCCTCGTAAGTGCCGCCCCAGCGGTCGAAGCCGGGCGAGCTGTTGAGCACCTGCCCGAGCGGGGTCTCAACCGACAGGTAGCCCCGCCCGGCGCTCGCACTCACGTTGCCCGCGGGCAGCAAGGCCGCATCGGCGTAGCGCAATGCGGCACGTGATTGGGCGACACGCGCCGTCGCTTGGGCGATGTCCAGGTTCTGCTCAAGCGCCAGGGCGACGTAGTGCACGAGCAAGGCATCGTCGAAGGCGGCCCACCAGCGTTGCAGGTCTGCCTTGCCTTGCACAGGACGTTGCTCGACGCCCTTCTGCCCGAGAAAGCTGGATGTCAGCTCGACCAAGGGCGGCCGGTAGTCGGGACCGACAGCGCAGCCCGACAATATGCCGGCACTCAGAAACAGGACGAGAGAGCGGGGATGGGTGAGCATGGGAGTCCTTCGGGGTTTGGTTTGTCGTGGTGACTATAGCCCAATTTGGTCACTAGTTGTCAACCGGCAGCAAACGCGGTATTGTTTTCCCATGAGCGAAATCGAATCTTCCACCCCACAGGCCCGCGGCCCCGTCGACCACAGCGTTCGTGATCAGATCGTCGAGGCGGCCGAGGCGCACTTCAGCCACTACGGCTACGACAAGACCACGGTCTCCGACCTGGCCAAGGCGATCGGCTTTTCCAAGGCTTATATCTACAAGTTCTTCGATTCCAAGCAGGCAATCGGCGAAGCTATCTGCAGCAAGACCTTAAACACCATCGTCGCCGCGGTTGATGAAGCGGTTGCCGGCGCCAGCACGCCGACGGAGAAATTCCGTCGATTATTCAAAGCTATGGTGACGACGAGCGTGGAACTCTTCTTCAACGATCGCAAGCTGTATGACATTGCCGCGCATTCCGCCGGCGAGGGTTGGCCGTCCGCCGTTGCCTACGGACAGCGCATTCGGCAGACCCTGACAGAGATCGTCCGCGAAGGGCGGGAAGTGGGCGAGTTCGAGCGCAAGACGCCGCTCGACGAAACGGTGCATGCGATCTATCTCGTCATGCTGCCCTTTGCCAATCCGTTGCTGCTCCAGCACAACCTCGACCTCATCGAGGACGCACCCAGCCAGTTGTCGAATCTGGTGCTGCGTAGCCTGGCACCCTAGAACGCTGCCTGAGAAAAAGTGACCATTGACAATATTGGTCACTAGATGGAAGATGAAGACCTTCGCGTTAAAGGAGGTCGTCATGTTTCAGCGCCGCTATATTCCCTTCCTCGCCGTCGTCGGTCTGTTGCCTATCGCCCTGGCAGCCTGCAGCGATGCCACGTCTTCAATCGATCCGCGAACCCAAGCTCCACTCGTCCGGATCGCGCCGGTAGCGACCGCCATCCAGGCCGAGCCTTCGTTCAGCGGCGTCGTCGCGGCACGGGTGCAGAGCGACCTGGGTTTCCGCGTTCCCGGCAAGATCCTGGAGCGCCTGGTCGATGCTGGCCAGACCGTCAAGCGCGGTCAGGCGCTGATGCGCATCGACCCCACCGATTTGAAGCTCGCCACGCGCGCCCACGACGAGGCCGTTGCCGCCGCCACGGCACGTGCGCGCCAGACTGCCGAGGATGAGTCGAGATACCGCGATCTTGTTTCGGCCGGTGCGGTGTCAGCCTCCGCCTACGACAAGATCAAGGCGGCCGCCGATTCGGCGAGAGCGGAGCTCAAGGCAGCCCAGGCCCAGGCCGACGTTGCCCACAACGAAACAGGCTACGCCGTACTGCTCGCCGATTCGGACGGCGTCGTGGTCGAGACCCTGGGCGAGCCGGGCCAGGTGGTCGGCGCTGGCCAAGTCGTCGTCCGTGTGGCCCATGCCGGGCGCCGTGAAGCGCTCATTGCGCTCCCCGAAAGCCTGCGTCCGGCGATCGGCTCCGCAGGGCGCGCGACCTTGTATGGCAGCGGGCTGACCGGCGCCGCAAAACTGCGTCAATTGTCGGATGCCGCCAACCCACAGACACGTACTTTCGAGGCGCGCTACGTACTGGAGGGCCGGCTGGCCGACGCGCCGCTTGGCTCGACCGTTTCCATCGAAATTCAAAGCGGCCGCGCCACCCCGGCGCTCCAGATCCCTGTCAGCGCGCTCTTCGATCAGGGCAAGGGGCCCGGCGTCTGGCTGCTCAAAGGTCAGGAGGACCAAGGACAGGGTCTTCAGGCTACCTGGCGCGCCGTGCAGGTGGCCGGCCTCAGCGGTGAATCCGCTGCGATCACCGGTGGGCTGGCGGCGGGTGATCGTGTCATCGTGCTCGGTGCCCATCTGCTGCACGAAGGCGAAGCGGTTCGACTGGCTGACAGCAGTGCCGCACCTGGCGCAGCGGCGAACGGCGGGGCACAGAAATGAGTGCTTTCAACCTCTCCGCCCTCGCCGTCCGCGAGCGCTCGGTAACCCTATTCCTGATGCTGGCGATCTTCATCGCCGGCGTCGTCGCCTTCCTGACCCTGGGTCGAGCCGAGGACCCCGCCTTTACCATCAAGCAGATGACCGTGATCACCGCCTGGCCCGGGGCGACCGCCAAGGAGATGGAAGAGCTGGTCGCCGAACCGCTGGAAAAGCGCATGCAGGAGCTGCGCTGGTATGACCGGACCGAGACCTTTACGCGGCCGGGGCTGGCTTTCTCCACGGTGTTCCTGCTCGACAGTACGCCGCCGGCCGACGTCCCCGACCAGTTCTATCAGGCGCGCAAGAAACTCGGCGACGAGGCGCTCAAACTACCGCGTGGCGTCATCGGCCCGATGGTTAATGACGAATATGCCGACGTGACCTTTGCGCTCTACGCCTTGAAAGCCAAGGGCGAGCCGCACCGGCACCTGGTGCGCGACGCCGAGGTCATGCGTCAGCGTCTGCTGCACGTACCTGGCGTCAAGAAGGTGAACATTATCGGCGAGCAGGCCGAAAGAATCTTCATCGAGTTCTCGCATGACCGCCTCGCCACGCTGGGCGTCTCCCCGCGCGACCTCTTCGCCGCGCTCAACAGCCGCAATGTTATGACGCCCGCCGGCTCGATCGAAGCCAAGGGCCCGCAGGTCTTCATCCGGCTGGACGGCGCCATCGATGATCTGGAAGCGATCCGCAATACGCCGGTCGCGGCGCGCGGCCGGACGTTGAAGCTCGGCGACATCGCCGAGGTCAAGCGCGGCTACGAAGATCCAGCCACCTTCCTGATCCGCAACAACGGCGAACCGACCTTGCTGCTTGGCGTAGTCATGCGCGAGGGCTGGAACGGCCTCAATCTGGGCAAGGCGCTGGAGGCGGAAGCGGCGACCATCAACGCCGAAATGCCACTCGGCATGAGCCTCTCCAAGGTGACGGACCAGTCGGTGAATATCCAGTCGGCCGTCGGAGAGTTCATGGTCAAGTTCCTGGTCGCCCTCGGCGTGGTGATACTGGTCGGCTTTCTCAGCATGGGCTGGCGCGCCGGTGTCGTGGTTGCGGCTGCAGTTCCGCTGACCCTCGCCGCCGTCTTCATCATCATGGCGGCGACCGGCAAGAATTTCGACCGCATCACGCTCGGCTCCTTGATTCTGGCGCTGGGGCTGCTGGTCGACGACGCAATCATCGCCATTGAGATGATGGTCGTGAAGATGGAGGAAGGCTACGACCGCATCCGCGCCGCCGCCTATGCCTGGAGCCACACCGCCGCGCCGATGCTGGCCGGCACGCTGGTGACGGCGATTGGCTTCATGCCCAACGGCTTCGCCAAGTCGACCGCGGGCGAATACACCAGCAACATGTTCTGGATCGTCGGCACGGCCTTGATCGCCTCGTGGATCGTTGCCGTCGTATTCACACCCTACCTCGGGGTCAAGCTGCTGCCAAGCTACGAGAAGCATGCGGGCGGGCACGGGGCCATCTACGCCACGCCGAACTACGAGCGCTTCCGCCGGCTGCTGGGCTGGGTGATCCGGCGCAAATGGCTGGTCGCGGCGAGCGTGATCGGCGCCTTCGTGGTCGCAATTCTCGGCATGGGCGTCGTCAACAAGCAGTTCTTTCCGACCTCCGACCGGCCGGAGGTGCTGGTCGAAGTGCAAATGCCGTATGGCACTTCGATCGCGCAAACCAGCGCCGCGACAGCCAAGGTCGAAGCATGGCTGGCAGAGCAGCAGGAGGCCAGGGTCGTGACGTCCTATATCGGCCAGGGCGCGCCCCGCTTCTTCCTGGCGATGTCACCCGAATTGCCCGATCCGTCGTTTGCCAAGATCGTGGTCCTGACGGGCGATGACAAGGAACGCGAAGCCCTCAAGTTCAGACTGCGCCAGGCGGCAGCCGACGGCTTGGCACCCGAGGCGCGGGTGCGCGTGACCCAGATCGTCTTCGGCCCCCCGTCGCCATTTCCCGTGGCCTACCGCGTCATGGGGCCGGACCCGGACAAGCTGCGCGACATCGCGGCAGAGGTGCGTGGCGTCATGCAGGCCTCCGCCCAGATGCGGACGGTTAACACCGACTGGGGCGAGCGCGTGCCCGCACTGCATTTTTCGCTCGACCAGGATCGCCTGCAGAACATCGGCCTGACGTCTACCGATGTGGCCCAGCAGTTACAGTTCCTGCTGAGCGGCATCCCGATTACGGAAGTGCGCGAGGACATCCGTTCGGTGCAGGTCACGGCCAGATCGGGCGGCAACACGAGGCTCGATCCGGGCAGGATTGGCGACTTCACCCTGGTCGGTGCGGCCGGTCAAAAGATTCCGCTGTCGCAGGTCGGCAAGGTTGATGTCCGCATGGAAGATCCCATCCTGCGCCGCCGCGACCGCACCCCAACCATCACCGTGCGTGGCGATATCGCCGAGGGCTTGCAGCCGCCGGATGTTTCCAGCGCCGTGTGGCAGGAGCTGCAGCCGATCATTGCCAAACTGCCGGCCGGCTACCGGATCGAAATGGCCGGCGCCATCGAGGAGTCGGGCAAGGCCAATCGGGCTCTGGCGCCGGTCTTCCCGATCATGATCGCGCTGACCCTGATCACCATCATCTTCCAGGTGCGCTCGATCGCCGCAATGATGATGGTATTCGCCACCGCACCGCTCGGCTTGATCGGCGTCGTGCCCACCCTATTGTTGTTCGGGCAGCCGTTCGGCATAAATGCGCTGGTCGGCCTGATTGCGCTGTCCGGCATCCTGATGCGCAACACGCTGATCCTGATCGGGCAGATCCGCGACAACATCGCGGATGGATTGGTGCCCTTCAACGCCGTCGTCGAGGCCACCGTGCAGCGCGCCCGTCCGGTCATCCTGACCGCACTCGCCGCCATGCTGGCGTTCATTCCGCTGACCCATTCGGTGTTCTGGGGCACGCTGGCCTATACGCTCATCGGCGGCACCTTCGCCGGGACGATTCTGACCCTGGTTTTCCTGCCGGCCTTGTACGCGATTTGGTTCAAGATCCGGCCAACGGCGGGAGACGGGCAAGCGGTTCCTGCGGTGCATCCGGAACCGGTCGCGGCCTAATCCAAGAAATCGGCGCGCCGGCCCCGCTGCGGATTGCCGGCACTCCGCCACTATTACCACGCTCCGCGGTACTCTCAGGGTATGGTCTGGGATATCAGCGCTTTGCTGCGTGGAGTTTTGACTTTTGAAGTCTGCTTTGAACCGAGCCGAACGGGCGCTTAGCACGAAGTACTCATTCGCCGATGAAGGAAGTGGACTTTCTGGCGGCATGCCACCTTAACGTCGGTAACCTGCACAAAACCGGCCACTCAACAGAGTCAGCCTCAACGGCGGCTATGGCCGAAATCCCGCCCCCAGCCGAAACTTCCCCTCCGCCAAAATTGGGTCTCGGCAACCGCTAAGCCAAGGCTGCAATACGGTCAACCGGCCTCTTCAACAACCGGCTGCTCAACCATCTGTTTCGCCAGCCGCCCCGCCAGATCCAGCAACTCCCCGCTATTTTCCAGACCATCAAGGAAGCGCTGGGGAATTCCCGAGAGGCCGGTTTGGGCGCCGGTCAGGGCGCCGGCGAGGATGGCGCGGGACTGGTTTTGGCCGCCGCCGTTGATGGCGTGGAGCACGGCTGATTCGAAGTCGTCGTGAAAGCGGGCGGCCAGGTAGTAGGCGGCTGGGAACTGGTGGTAGGCGGCGCAGGGTAGGCCGTAGACGAGGGAGACTTTCCAGGCGGGGTCGATGTGGATGTCGGGGTCGGTCGCTGCCAGGGCAATCGATGACTGGCTGAGCAGGGCGTCTGGCGAGGGGAAGCGTCCGGTGGTTGGCGCTTCGGGCTGGCCGGCTTGCGGTGCCTGCAGGTTGCCGCTGGTGACGGTGTGAAAGGGCAGTTCGCCCGATTTGACGCGGGCCATCAGTTTGCCCGAGATGTTGGCATCGAGTGCCTGCCCTTCAACCAGCATGCCAAGGACGGCGCCGAAGGCGACGGTCATTGCCATGACCGTTCCGTCTGTCTGCGTTAGCGCCGTGTTCCGGCTGACGGCCGAGGCGAGTTGTGCCGGCTGCAGGGCGTAGCGGATGGCGATGGCGAGAATGCGCTCGGCGGCTTCGGTGGTGTCGGCGTTTCCGGCAATCTGTCCCCAGGGCAAGCCGGATTTCACTCGCCGGCGCCAGGCTTCGCGGATCGACTGGCTGGTGTAGCCGCCCGGTCCGTTCATCGGTGTGCCGTCAAGCTGCGGGAAGAGTTCGTTGTCCATGCGACGGCAGAAGTCGGCTTGGTCGTAGCTGCCGCTATCGACGAGTGACTGGACGGTGAGGCGCAGCAGTATTCCGGATTGCGAGAGTTGCCCGGCTTGCATGCCGGCGTGGTAGCGCCCGGGTTTGGGCGTGGTGTAGTCGTTGATCCACTGGCCATAATCGGCGTGGAGTTGGTCGAGGTCGTAGTACCAGTGCGGGCCAAGGGCCAGGGCGTCGCCGATGAAGGCGCCGATCAGGGCGCCCATGGCGCGATCTTCAAGGGCGTGGGCGGGCGTCATGGCTGGGCTTGCAGTTTGTCTTGCGTCCGGGTGGCGAAATCGCTGGCGTCGTGGCGCTCGTGCAGTTGGTCTTCGAGCGGCCCGGTCACCCGGTTGACCATGCGGCCGCGTTTGGCGGCCGGGCGCTGGGCGATTTCATCGGCCCAGCGAATGACGTGGGTGTATTCGTCGACCTGCAGGAATTCGCCGGCCTCGTAGAGCTGGCCTTTGGCCAGGGCGCCGTACCAGGGCCAGATGGCCATGTCGGCTATGGTGTAGTCGTCGCCGGCGACGTAGGGGTGGTCGGCCAGCCGGCGGTTGAGGACGTCCATCTGGCGTTTGACTTCCATGGCGAAGCGGTCGATGGCGTATTCGATTTTGCTCGGCGCGTAGGCATAGAAATGGCCGAAGCCGCCGCCGAGGAAAGGGCCGCTGCCCATCTGCCAGAACAGCCAGGACAGGCATTCGGCGCGGCGGGCCGGGTCGGTCGGCACAAAGGCGCCGAATTTTTCGGCCAGGTAGAGCAGGATCGATCCGGACTCGAACACGCGGATCGGTTCGGGGCCGCTGCAATCGAGCAGGGCGGGGATCTTGGAATTGGGATTCACCTCGACGAAACCGCTGCCGAATTGATCGCCTTCGGTGATGCGGATCAGCCAGGCGTCGTATTCCGCGCCAGCATGGCCAAGGGCGAGCAACTCTTCGAGCATGAGCGTGACCTTGACGCCGTTGGGCGTGGCCAGCGAATACAACTGCAGCGGATGTTTGCCGTGCGGTAGCGCTTGCTCATGGGTCGCCCCGGCAATCGGCCGGTTGATGTTGGCGAAACGGCCGCCGTTGGCTTTATCCCAGGTCCAGATCTTGGGCGGGGTGTAAGTGGTCGGGGTGGACATGGGGGCTTTCTTGGGCGGGTTGTTGTCGCATCGTGGGACAGCGGGGGGCGGGGAACAGTTCATCGGCTAAACCGAACCGCTCCCCGGCTCTTGTCAGGGGAGGGAGATTTCAATTTTGGCCGTTTTTTCCGGTTGACCGTGCGAAGCAGCGAGCCTCAGGCCAGCGGTTCGCAGCGCAGCCAGACGGTGAAGCGCGCGCCGGCGCCGGGGGAACTGGTCGCTGTGAGGTGGCCGCCGTAGCGTTCGATCAGGTTTTTGCTGACCCACAGGCCGAGTCCGTTGCCGCCCGGTTTTTTGGCCGTGAAGAAGGGTTCGAACAGGTGCTCGAGGTCGGCCTTGCTGATGCCCGGTCCGGAATCCTCGACGTAGAGCTGGATGCCGACCGGCATGTCGGCTTCGTCCCAGTCGTCGACGGCGATTCTCAGCACGCCGCCCTCGGGCATGGCCTGGATGGCGTTGACCAGCAGGTTGATGACCACCTGTTGCAACTCGTTCTTGTTGCAGATGATCTGGCGGGTCGAATCGACCTGCTGTTCGATGGCGATATTGCCGGTCTTCAACAGGTGCCGAACGAGCAACAGGCTGTCCTGGATCAGTTGGGCAGGGTCGGTCGGTTCGAGATAGCCGACGTAATCCTGCGGCCGGGCGAATTGCAGCAGTTTGGCGACGATCAGCCGGATGCGCTGGACCTGTTCGTGGATCAGCCTGATTTCCGGCGCGACGGGTTCGGCCTGCGGGCCGAGCAGGTCGCGCAGGACGTCGAGGTTGCCCTGGATGACGGCGATCGGGTTGTTGATCTCGTGGGCGATGCCGGCCGTCAGCTGGCCGATGGCGGCGAGTTTTTCGTTCATGACCAGTTGCGACTGGGCGGCCTTGAGGTCGGCCACGGCCTGCTCCAGCTCGGCCGTGCGCGCCGCCACCTTGGCGTCGAGTGAGGCACCCCAGCGCTTGAGCGAGGTGGCCTGGGCCTGCAGGCGGTCGAGCATGCGGTCGAAGTGGGCGGCGACAACGCCGAGTTCATCCTGGCTGGCCACCGTGCCGACGCGGGCTTCGTCCTGGCCGTTTTCGATGGCGTGCATGGTGGCGTGCATGCGCTCGATCGGCTTGAAAACACGGCGCGCCCAGAGCACGGCAAAGACGCCGGCGATCAGCATGGCCAGCGCGAAGAGCACGATGAGGCCGGCGAAGGCCTGTTTGCGGGCATCGACGAAGGGGCCTTCGAGGAAGCCGACGTAGAGCATGCCGATCCGTTGCTGGTGGCTGTCGAGCAGCGGTTCGTAAGCCGAGACGTACCAGTCGCTGACGACGAAGGCGCGATCGAGCCAGGTCTGGCCGGCGCCGAGCACGGTGTCGTAGACCGCCTGCGAAACGCGGGTGCCGATAGCCCGGGTGTCGCCAAACAGGCGGACGTTGGTGGCGACGCGCACGTCGCCGAGGAACAGCGTTGCCGTGCCGGCGCTGCCAAAGGGCAGGGCGCCTTCGGGGTAAACGATGGCATTGAGACGATCGATGAAATCGAGATTCTTGTTGAGCAGCACGCCGCCGGTCAGGACGCCGATCAGCCGGCCGTCGGCATCGTGCACCGGGGCGGCCGAGTGGATGACCAGGCCGCGCGTTTCCGCCGCGCGCGGGTCGGGCCGGGCATTCGCCGTGGCGACGATGGGCGTGCGGGCGCGGCTGGCCAGTTCGGGACTGATGGTGAACAGCTGCGGGGCGGAGAACACTTCTGTTTCGGTGCTTGCCTTGCCGGCCAGCGCCGCGGCGATCACCGACCAGGTGGCGGCATCCTGTTTGCTACGGTCAACGTCAAAAAAGTGCAAAAAATCAAGTTTGTATTCGAGCTGCGTCGAGTTGAGCAGGCTGGCGACGACTTGTTCCGGCTGGCCGCGCGCGCTGCGCAGGGTGCGCGCCAGCCGTTCGGATGCAGCCAGGCTGGCCACCGAGCGGCCGACACCATCGGTCACCCGCTCGAAGTAGCCGTGGGCGACGGCGAGGTCGGAGCGCACCTTGGTGACGAGCAGGCGGTCGAGATAATCGCCGCCCCAGTAGGCCAGTGCGGCCATCGCCAGCGGCAGCACGATGCCGAGCGGGATCAGCGCCAGCAGCAAGAGCCGGGCGCGGATCGAGCGCTGGATCGGCGGGGTCAGATCCCCCAGGCCTGGCACTTGCGGTCCATCGTTTTGCGTGAGATGCCGAGCCGCCGGCTGGCTTCGGATTTATTGCCGTCGCTGGCGGCGAGCACGGCGAGAATGTGGCGTTTTTCCACGGCTTCGAGGGTCTCGGCGTTGCTCGAAATGGCCGCGATGCCGATTTCCGGTTCGCTGCCGATGTCGAACCAGCCGAGGATCAGCGAGCGTTCGACCAGATTGCGCAGTTCGCGCACATTGCCCGGCCAGTCGTAATCGGCCATCCGGGCCAGGGTGCGCGGGTCGAGGCTGAGCGGCGCGACGCCGAGGCTGGGGGTGAGCAAGGCCATGAAATGCTCGACGAGCAGCGGGATGTCCTCCGGCCGGTCGCGCAACGGCGGTAGCGTGACTTCGAGCACCTGCAGCCGGTAATAAAGATCGGGCCGGAAGCGCTGGGCGGCGACTTCGCTTTTCAGGTCGCGGTTGGTGGCGGCGATGACGCGCACGTCGACGGCGATTTCCTGTTCCGAGCCGACCGGCCGGATGCGCCTTTCCTCCAGCGCGCGGAGCAGTTTGGCTTGTGCGGCAAGCGGCAGTTCGGAGATTTCATCAAGGAACAGCGTGCCGCCGCGGGCGTAATAGAACAGGCCCTCGCGACTCTGCGCGGCACCGGTGTAGGCGCCCTTGACGTGGCCGAACAGTTCGGATTCGATCAGTTCGGCCGAAATCGCCGCGCAATTGACCGGCACGAAGGGGCCGCTGGCGCGCGGGCTCATGCGGTGCAAGGCGCGCGCAGCGACTTCCTTGCCCGTACCGGATTCGCCGCTGAGCAGCACGGTGGCCGGGGTCGGGGCGATGCGCTTGAGGCGTTCGCAGACTCTGAACATGGCTTCCGACTGACCGATGACGCCTTCGATGTCAGCCGAGTTAGTGCTCACTTCGCGGCGCAGCACGAAGTTTTCACGGGCCAGGCTGGAACGTTCGAAACAGCGCTGGATGGCATTGAGCACCTGGGCCAGCGAGAAGGGCTTGAGCAGGAAATCGGCGGCACCGGCACGCAGCGCGTCGATGGCGGTGTCGAGATCGGCGTAGGCGGTCATCAGCACGACGTCGCCGACATAGCCCTCGTCGCGTAGCTCATGCAGCCAGTCGATGCCCGACAGGCCGGGCAGGGCGATGTCGAGGACGATCAGGTCGTAGTGGCTGCGGCTGACCATCGGCCGCGCCTGCTCGACGCTGCCGGCGCAGTCGGCAACGCCGCAGCGCGTGCTGAGCGCCCGCTGCATGAAGCTCTGCATGCCCGGTTCGTCATCGACGATGAGCACCGAGTATTGCTGCCAGGGGGCGGCCTGGGCGCCGGGGTTTGTCTCATCCATTGGAATGGTCGCTTGTTTGAATGGGTTTGTTTGAATCAATTTTCGCACGGCTGGCCAAGCTGTGCGTGGGTCAGATTGTCCCGCTGCGCCGAACAAAATGTCGCAAGTTGATGACGGCCAGTCGCGTCGGTGGCGCCAAATCGGCTGGCGCGCCATGGTGCCAAATTTGCTTGAGGGGTTTAGCGGTTATCATGCCGCTAGCGGTCTGCGTACCGCATTGAATTGGCGGCGCCTCGGCGCCATGTAAGCTGCCGTGACATCCGCACGGCGGCGGTTGCAGCTTGAATCGGAGTACAACATGAGCTTTTCCCCACTGCGCCGCGCGGCGCTCAAGGGCGCGGTCGCCTGCGCTTTTGCCGTATCCCTTTCGGCCGGCTCGCCGGCCTTTGCCGACGAAGCCATCCTGCGCGTTTCGGCCATCCCCGACGAAGCGCCGACCGAGTTGCAACGCAAGTTCGCGCCGCTCGGCAAATACCTCGAAGCGCAGACCGGCATGAAGGTCGTGTTCACCCCGGTGACCGACTACGCGGCCGTTGTCGAATCGCTGGCCACCAAAAAGATCGACCTTGCCTGGCTCGGCGGTTTCACCTTCGTGCAGGCCAAGATCCGCACCAACGGCACGGCCATCCCCATCGTCCAGCGCGAGGAAGATGCCCGCTTCACTTCCAAGTTCATCACCGCTGATCCGAGCATCAAGACGGTGGCCGACCTCAAGGGCAAGACCTTCGCCTTCGGCGCACCGTCGTCGACCTCGGGCAGCCTGATGCCGCGTTTCTACCTGCAGCAGGCCGGCCTCAATCCGGAAAAGGATTTCAAGAACGTCGCCTACTCCGGCGCCCATGATGCGACTGTTGCCTTCGTCGCCGCCGGCAAGGCCGAAGCTGGTGTCCTTAACGCCTCGGTGTGGGACAAGCTGGTCGAAGCCAAGAAGGTCGACACCGACAAGGTTCGCGTCTTTTCGACGACGCCGCCGTACTTCGACTACAACTGGACGGTGCGCGGCGATCTTGACCCGGTGATCATCAAGAAGCTGACTGACGCCTTCCTCAAGCTCGACCCGGCCAACCCGGAACACAAGGAAATCCTCGCCCTGCAACGTGCCGCCAAGTTCATCCCGACCAAAAAGGAAAACTACGACGGCATCGAGAAGGCAGCGCACGCCGCCGGCTTGTTGAAGTGAGTTTTGCCTTGAACGGCGTGGGGCTGACCCACGCCAATGGTTTTTCCGCGCTCAGGGAGATCACGCTCAAGGCGGAAAAGGGCGAGCTCATCGCCCTGATCGGCCCCTCCGGCGCCGGCAAGACCTCTCTGCTTTCCGTGCTCGGCACGGCGCTGGCGCCGACGGCTGGCACGGCCGACATTTTGGATTTTGGCCAAAATTTCCGGTCGACCGTGGAACTGGCCAAACTGCGCGCCCGCATCGGCACCGTCCATCAAGCGCCGCCGATTCCCGGCCGGCAGCGTGTCGTGACGGCGGTGCTGGCCGGCAAGCTCGGCCAATGGCCGGCTTGGAAGTCGCTGGCCTCGCTGATTTATCCGCTCGACATCCCGGGTGCTCGTGCCGCGCTCGAACGCGTCGATCTGGCCGACAAACTGTTCGCCCGCTGCGACCAGCTCTCCGGCGGACAGTTGCAACGCGTCGGCATCGCCCGCGTGCTCTACCAGCAGCCCGAACTGATCCTCGCCGACGAACCGGTTTCGGCCCTCGACCCGACGCTGGCCATGGCCACCATCCGCCTGCTCATCGCCGAGGCCGAAGCGCGCGGCGCGACGCTGGTTGCCAGCCTGCATGCCGTCGATCTGGCTATCGGCAATTTCTCGCGGATCGTCGGCGTCCGAGCGGGGCTGATCGCCTTCGACCTGCCGGCCAGCGAAGTCAGCGTGCCCATGCTGCACGAGCTCTACGCCAGCGAAGGCGAGGAGCTGCCGGTGCAGGCGCACGAGCAGCACTTCCAGCCGCCAGCCGCCGCCAACGACGCGGCCACCCGCGCTGCATGTTGCTAAACCTTGAAACCTCAGTTGACCGCTCATCCCTCCTTGATCAGCCACATGAATACTGACGTTGGTGCCTGCGAGGCGATTCGCCCGTCGGGTGGCAGCGCTATGCGGCAGCTGGCATGTCTGGCCGGGCGTCCGGCTTTGTCGCTCCTCGTTGCAGGCATGAGCCTGCTGCCTCGTCGCTTCGCGCCGGCCATCCCGTCCAAACGCGCCATCCACCGCATTCAACTGAGGTTTCAAGGTTGAATCCGGCTGAGCGCGACCCGGCCGCCCGCTCGCGCCTGATCGGCGCCCTGGCAACGCTGGTCATCCTCTGGCCGCTGTTTCAGGCGGCCGAGGTCAAGCCCGGAGCGCTCGTCGATCCGAGCAATCTCAAAGTCATCGGCAACTTCCTCGCCGGCTTTCTGCCGCCGGAAAGCGGCGCCGAGTTCATGGGCTACCTGGCCAAGGCGACGCTCGAAACCCTGGCCATCGCCACGGCCGGCATGGCGCTGGCCTTCCTGATCGCCGTGCCGATGGGCTATCTGGCGACCGGTGCCGGGCGCGAAAAGACAACGCTCAACCCCGTCACGCGCAGCCTGCTGACCATCCTGCGTGGCATCCCCGAGCTGGTCTGGGCGCTCGTCTTCGTTCGCGTCTTCGGCCTCGGCCCGGCCGCCGGCGTGCTGGCGCTGGGCCTGACTTACGGCGGCATGTTGGCCAAGGTCTATGCCGAAATTCTCGAATCGGTCGATGCCGCACCGGCCCGGGCGCTCCGCCACAACGGCGCCGGCCGGCCGCTGGCAATCCTCTACGGGCTGATTCCGCAGGCCTCGAAGGAACTGGCCTCGTACACGGTTTATCGCTGGGAATGCGCCATTCGCGCCTCGGTCGTCATGGGCTTCGTCGGTGCCGGCGGGCTCGGCCAGCTCATGGATCAGGCGATGAAAATGCTCAACGGCGGCGAGGCGGCGACCATCCTGCTCGCCTTCATGGTCCTCGTCTTTGCCGCCGATGGTTTCTCGGGCTGGCTGCGCCGGGCGCTCGACACGCCGCCGGCCAACCGGGCCTCGCCCTTCGGCTGGCGCAGCGGCGGGCTCGGGCTGGCGCTGGTGGTCAGTATCGTCGCCAGTTTCAGCTATCTGGAAATTGGCCTGAAATCCCTGTTGACCGTGGAAGCCGCCCACAGCATTGGCGAATTCGTCGCTGGCTTCTTCCCGCCCGACCTGTCCGCCGAGTGGCTGGCCAAAGTCGGCAAGGGCATCTGGGAAACGCTGGCCATTTCGGTTGTCGGCACCTTGCTTGCCGCCGTCGCCGGCCTGCTGCTGGCGCTACCGAAGTGGCGGGCGCCGTTCAGCTTCCTGCTCAACACCCTGCGCTCGGTGCCGGAACTGGTCTGGGCGACGATCACCGCGCTCGCCGTCGGCCTCGGCCCCTTTGCCGGGGCGCTGGCGTTGGCCCTGCACACGACCGGCGTGCTCGGCCGCCTCTACGCCGAAGCCCTCGACAACGCCCCACCGGCCCCCGGCCATGCGCTTCGTCTGGCCGGCGCCCCGGGCGGTTTCGCCTTCCTCTACGGCACCTTGCCAGGCGCCGCCCCGCAGCTCATCGCCTACACGCTCTACCGCTGGGAAATGAACATCCGCATGGCCGCCATCCTCGGCTTCGTCGGCGCCGGCGGGCTCGGCCAGCTGCTTTATTTCGAACTCTCGCTGTTCCACCACGCCCAGGCGTCGACGGTGATCATCGCCATGCTGTTGCTGTCGATTGCCGTCGATCAGGCCAGTGCGTGGCTGCGGCGAAAAATGCATTGAACCTCGGAGACCTGCCATGCAAAACATCCTGATCATCATCAACGCCGCCCCCTACGGCAGCGAACGCTGCCTGTCCGCCCTGCGTCTGGCCACGGCGCTGGCCGGTAGCGACGCCAAACCGGCGGTGCGCATTTTCCTGATGTCCGACGCCACGGTGCTCGGTCTGCCGAACCAGATCGATGGCGCCGGCAACGGCTTGCAGGGCATGGTTGAAGGGCTGGTCGGGCAGGGCGTCGAGATCCGCCTGTGCCGGACTTGCGCGCTGGCCCGTGGTCTCGGCGAGCTGCCGCTGATTCCCGGCACTTCCATCGGCACGCTGGTCGAATTGGCCGAGGCGACGCTGGCGGCGGACAAGGTCATCACCTTCTGATTTGCGCCGGGCGAACATTTCATTTTTGGCCGTTTTTTCCGGTTGACCGTGGGAATGGCCGCGTTTTCGTAGCCGCCCAATATGCTGGCAGGAAGGGCTTTTCGGGATGTTTTGGTGGGACAAAATGTCCCACCTTCGCCGGCCATGGACAAAATGTCCCGGTTTTTCACCCCGCTCCGCAACCCTGATTCCCCATCGTTCAATGACTTATGCCGAATGGCACAGTCGTTGCACTGTTCTCCCCTTGCGACACGGGGTCGCATAAAAGAGGGAAAACTCAAATGAACATGAACAGGCGGCAGTTCTTCAAGGTCTGCTCCGCCGGGCTCAGTGGGTCATCCATCGCCTTGATGGGTTTCTCACCGACCGCAGCCCAGGCGGAAGTACGCACCTTCAAGCTCGCCCGCGCCACCGAGACACGGAATATTTGTCCGTACTGCTCGGTGTCCTGCGGCGTGCTGATCTATTCGACCGGCGATAAGTCCAAGAATTCGCAGGCTGAGATCATTCACATCGAAGGCGACCCGGACAATCCGGTCAATCGCGGCACGCTATGCCCGAAGGGCGCTGGTCTGCGCGACATGGTGCAAAGCGCCAATCGCCTCAAGTGGCCGGAAGTGCGTGAAGCCGGCACGAATGAATGGAAAAAGATTTCCTGGCAGGAAGCCATCGAGCGCATCGCCAAGCACATGAAGGCTGACCGCGACGCGAACTTCATGGCGCAGAACAAGGACGGCGTGACCGTCAATCGCTGGACGACCACTGGATTCCTTGCATCATCGGCTGCACCGAATGAGGCCGGCTACCTGACCGTGAAGACGATTCGCGCGTTGGGCATGACCTCGATCGATACCCAGGCACGTATTTGACACGCTCCCACGGTGGCCAGTCTGGCTCCGAGTTTTGGGCGTGGTGCGATGACCAACCACTGGGTGGACATCAAGAACGCTGATCTGATTCTGGTAATGGGCGGCAACCCGGCCGAAGCGCACCCCTGCGGCTTCAAGTGGGTGATCGAAGCCAAGAAGACACGCAAGGCCAAGCTCGTGGTCGTCGACCCGCGCTTCAACCGCACCGCTTCCGTGGCCGATTTCTATACGCCGCTACGTTCCGGGACCGACATCGCCTTCCTCGGCGGCGTCATCAATTACCTCGTTTCGAACGACAAGATTCATCACGAATACGTCAAGTCGTACACCAATTCGACTTTCCTGATCGACCCGAACTTCAAGTTCGACGACGGCATTTTCTCCGGCTACAACGAAGAGAAGCGCAGCTACGACAAGACGACCTGGAAGTACCAGATGGATAAGGACGGCTTCGCCATGGTCGATGAGACCATGCAGGATCCGAACTGCGTCTGGCAACTGATGAAGGCCCACTATGCCCGCTACACGCCGGAGATGGTGAGCAAGGTCTGCGGCACGCCGAAAGATGCTTTCATCAAGGTTTGCGAGATGATTGCCGAGACCGCGGCGCCGAACAAGACGATGACCAACCTGTATGCGCTGGGCTGGACCGAGCACTCTGTCGGTTCCCAGAACATCCGCTGCATGGCCATCATCCAGCAGTTGCTCGGCAACATGGGCATGGCCGGTGGCGGCATCAACGCCCTGCGCGGTCACGCCAACGTCCAGGGCATCACCGACTTCGCCCTCTACGCGCAGAACCTGCCGGGCTACGTTTCGGCGCCGACCGATGCCGATCCGGATCGCACGACCTATCTGACCAAGCGCACGCCGAAGGCATTGCGTCCGGGCCAGATGAACTTCGGCCAGAATTTCCCGAAGTGGCACACCAGCCTGGCGAAAGCCTGGTGGGGCGATGCGGCGACCAAGGACAACGACTTCGCCTACGACTACTTCCCGAAACTGGGTGGGGCGTCCGACGTGCTGTCGATCTTCAATGCCATGTACGAAGGCAAGATCAACGGCTTCTTCTGTCAGGGCTTCAACCCGCTGGCTTCGGTGGCCAACAAGAAGAAGGTCAGCGATGGCCTGTCCAAGCTCAAGTACATGGTCGTCATGGACCCGCTGGCAACCGATACCTCCGAGTACTGGAAGCCGCACGGCGAGTTCAACGAAGTCGATCCGGCCAAGATCCCGACCGAGGTCTTCCGCCTGCCGACCACGCTGTTCGCTGAAACCGCCGGCACCTTCACCAATTCCGGCCGAGTCATTCAATGGCGCTGGAAGGCGGCGGATGGTCCGGGCGATGCGAAGGACGACACCGAAATCATGGCGGCGCTTTTCCTGAAATTGAAGGAAATGTACGCCAAGGATGGCGGCGCCTTCCCCGACCCGATCCTCAAGCTGACCTGGGCCTACAACCAGCCGACCAAGCCGTCGCCGGAAGAGCTCCTGCGCGAAATCAACGGCAAGGCGCTGGCTGACGTGCTCGACCCGAAAGATCCGACCAAGGTGCTGGTCAAGGCCGGCGAGCAACTGGCTTCCTTTGCCCAGTTGCGCGACGACGGTTCGACGACCTGTGGCAACTGGATCTACTGCGGTGTCTGGTCGCAGGCCGGCAACAACTCGGCGCGTCGTGACAACGCCGATCCGTCCGGTCTCGGCCAGACCCTCAACTGGGGCTTCGCCTGGCCGGTCAATCGCCGCATCATCTACAACCGTGCCTCGGCCGACCTCGCGGGCAAACCGTGGGATCCGAAGCGGACCGTGTTGAAGTGGACCGGTACGGCCTGGGGCGGCAACGATGTGCCCGACATGCGCCCGGATGCAGCGCCGGATCAGAACGTCATGCCCTTCATCATGAATCCGGAAGGCGTAGCGCGTCTGTTCAGCCGCGAGCTGATGGCCGAAGGACCGTTCCCCGAGCACTACGAGCCGTTCGAAACCCCGCTCGACAACAATCCGATGCACCCGACCAACCCGAAGGCGACCAGCAACCCGGCCGCCCGCGTGTACAAGGGCGACATGGAGGCGTTCGGCAAGGCCAAGGACTTCCCGTATGTGGCGACGACCTACCGCCTGACCGAGCATTTCCACTACTGGACCAAGTTCTCGAAGATCAACGCGATCATGCAGCCGGAACAGTTTGTCGAAATCGGCGAGGAGCTGGCCAAGGAAAAGGGCATAGCGCTCGGCGACAAGGTCAAAATCCGCTCCAACCGCGGCTTCATCAAGGCCGTGGCGGTGGTGACCAAGCGCATCAAGGCGATGGAGATCGACGGCAAGAAGGTGCACACAGTCGGCATCCCGATCCACTACGGATTCAAGGGGGCGACGAAGTCTGGCTTCATCACCAACACCCTGACGCCGTTCGTCGGTGACGCCAATACGCAGACGCCGGAGTACAAGGCGTTCCTGGTCAACATCGAGAAAGCGTAAAGGAGAGCTGATATGGCACTGCAATCGCTAGACATCAAACAGCGCTCCGCGACGACGACGCCCTCCACGCAAGTGCGGGAAACCATCGAAATCGCCAAGCTTATCGACGTATCGGCCTGTATTGGCTGCAAGGCCTGTCAGGTGGCCTGCTCGGAGTGGAATGACATCCGCGACGAAGTGGGCAACTGCCATGGCGTCTACGACAACCCGATGGATCTGACGGCGAAGTCGTGGACGGTGATGCGTTTCACCGAGGTCGAGCAGAACAACAAGCTCGAGTGGCTGATCCGCAAGGACGGCTGCATGCACTGCGCCGACCCCGGTTGCCTCAAGGCCTGCCCGGCCCCGGGTGCGATCATCCAGTACAGCAACGGGATCGTCGATTTCCATCAGGAAAACTGCATCGGCTGCGGCTACTGCGTCACGGGTTGTCCGTTCAACGTTCCCCGCATCTCGAAGGAAGACAGCAAGGCCTACAAGTGCTCGCTGTGTTCCGACCGGGTGGCCGTCAATCAGGCGCCAGCCTGTGCCAAAGCCTGCCCGACGGGAGCGATCCAGTTCGGTTCGAAGGAGGACATGAAGGACTACGCGGCCAAGCGCGTCACCGACTTGAAAGAGCGCGGTTACGATCAGGCTGGCCTGTACGATCCGCAAGGGGTGGGCGGCACGCACGTCATGTACGTGCTGCATCACGCCGACAAGCCCGACCTCTACGCCGGCCTGCCGGCCAATCCGTCGATCAGCCCGCTGGTCTCGTTGTGGAAGGGCTTCGCCAAGCCGCTCGCCACGCTGGCTTTGGCTGGCGTCGCACTGGGCAGCCTGTTCCATTACGTGACCAAGGGTCCGAACGAGGTCTCGAAAGAGATCGAAGACGAGATCGAAAAGGAGGATGCAAAATGATCCGCGATCCGAAAGACCTCAAGCGTTACGAGCCCAAGGAACGGGCCAATCACTGGGTGGTGGGCATCAGTTTCATCCTGCTTGCCCTTTCCGGTCTGGCCTTCTTCCACCCGGCGTTCTTCCCGCTCACCCAACTGTTTGGCGGGCCGACCTGGGCGCGCATCATCCACCCCTACCTCGGGGTGCTGATGGCCGTGTCCTTCCTGGCCATGTTCTTCCGCTTCAAGCATCTCAACAAGATGACGCCGGCGGACAAGGACTGGCTCAACAAGGTCGGGCAGATGGTGGACGGCGACGACCACAACATGCCGGAACAGGGCAAGTACAACGGCGGCCAGAAAGTCATGTTCTGGGCTTTGGCCATTTGCATGCTGCTCATGACCATCTCCGGCCTGTTCATCTGGCGCGCCTGGTTCGGCCTGGACATCACCGTGGTTCGCCTCGGTGCCGTCGTTCATGCCGCCGCGGCGGCCGTGATGATCGCACTGATCATGGTCCACGTTTATGCCGCCATCTGGGTCAAGGGCACCATCCGCGCCATGTGGTACGGCACGGTGACCCGCGGCTGGGCCAAGCAGCATCACCGTGGCTGGTACCGCCAGATGACCGGCAAGTAAGGGGCTGATGACCGGGCTCGCAGGTGCCTTGATCCTGCGGCGCCCGGTCATTCGCCGGAACAATTTAGCTTTACCTTGCGTTCAGGGGGCTCTGCGGAGAACATTCCGCAACCCCCATTTTTTGAGCTGACATGCAGACCCAAACCATCGATTTCCATCCGCCAGCCGAAGAAGCTGCCCCCATTCTGCTGCCGGTCACCGCCACGTTGTTCGCCGACCGCGCCGACCGCTTTGCCTCGCTGGCTACCGGCCACAGCCTTGGCGACTGGCTGGAATTTCTCGGCCAGTTGAGCCGGGCCCAGCACCAAGCCCTGAAAACCCTGCCGGCGCTGCCGCTGCCTGATGCCGCGACGCTCGAACAGGCGCGTACCCACGGCATGCCGCCCTTGAATATTGCGCATCGCCCGGCGGCCTGGCGTAACGTGCTGCGCCAGATTGCCCACGAACTGGGCAAGACAGCGCCCGATGGCGCCCGCCAGGCGCTCGATGCGCTGCTGGCAGCTGACGACGCCTGGCTCGACAGGTTGGCCGACACTCTGCTGAGCGGCGAAATCGAAGCCGGCGACGCGGCCGAACTGCCTTTCATTGCAGCCGCCCTGCAGGTTGTCTTCACCAAGCTGGCCAGCCAGCTCGACGCCAGCCAGCTGCAAAAACTCGACGCCCACGGCATTTGCCCGTGCTGCGGCAGCCCGGCGGTGGCCAGCGTCGTGCGCCTCGGCGCTGCCATCAACAACCTGCGCTACCTGCATTGCAGCCTGTGCAACAGCGAATGGAACGTGCCGCGCGCCACTTGTACGGCCTGCGACACCGACAAGGAGGTGGCGCTGCATGAAGTCGACGGTTCGAGTGGACAGAAAAGCGGCGCCGTCCGCGCCGAAACCTGCGACGCCTGCAAGAGCTACCTGAAAATCGTCTATCAGGAGAAAGACCCGCGCGTCGACCCGGTGGCCGACGATCTCGCCACGCTGGCTCTCGACATGCTGGTCGACGAAGCCGGTTACGAGCGCTCCGGCCCGAATCTGCTTTTAATTGGCGCGTATAGCGGCTAAAGCCATTTGATCAACCTTTCTGCCCGGTCCGGGTGAAAGCCATGAACGAAAAAAGACACCTTCCTGCGGTCGACCGCGTTTTAGGGCAAATTCCTGAATTAATCGAAGCGCACGGCCGCCAGCTGGTCACCGGCTGCGTCCGGGCCGAACTGGCCGCCGCCCGCGAAGGCCTCAAACATGGCCTGCCGCTGCCGGAAGAAGCGGCCCTGCTTGCCGCCATCCGCCGCCGCGCTGACGACGCCGGCCGGGCCAATCTGCGTGCCGTCTTCAACCTGACCGGTACCGTGCTCCACACCAACCTTGGCCGCGCCCAACTGGCCGAAGAGGCCATCGCCGCCATGGTCGACGCCGCCCGCTCACCGTGCGCGCTGGAATACGACCTGGCCTCCGGCGGTCGCGGCGACCGCGACGATCTGGTCTCCGGCCTGCTCGCCGAACTGATCGCCGGCGGCTCGCCGGATATCGCCGCGACCATCGTCAATAACAACGCCGCCGCCGTGCTGCTGACGCTCAACGCGCTGGCCCAGGGCAAGGAAGCCGTGGTGTCGCGCGGCGAGCTGGTCGAAATCGGCGGCGCCTTCCGCATCCCCGACGTCATGCGTCGGGCGCAAGTTAAATTGCACGAAATCGGCACGACCAACCGTACCCACGCCAAGGATTTTCAGGACGCCATCGGGCCGAAAACGGCGCTGCTCATGAAAATCCACACCAGCAACTACGCCGTTACCGGTTTCACCGCGGCGGTCGACGAAAAAGTCATCGCCGATATCGCCCATACGGCGAACCTGCCTTTCGTCATCGATCTCGGCAGCGGCACGCTGTGCGATTTCGCCGCCCACGGCCTGCCGGCCGAGCCGACGCCGCAGCAGGCGCTGGCGGCGGGGGCGGACATCGTTACCTTCTCCGGCGACAAGCTGCTCGGCGGACCGCAGGCCGGGCTCATCGTCGGCCGCAAGGACTTGATCGCGAAGATCAAGAAGAACCCGCTCAAACGCGCCCTGCGTGTCGGCAAGACGACGCTGGCGGCGCTCGAAGCAACGCTGCGCCTGTACCGCGACCCGGACCGTCTGGCCGAGCGCCTGCCGACCTTGCGCCTGCTGACCCGGCCGCTGGCCGACATCACCGCGCTGGCCGAGCGCGTGCTGTCCGCCATGCAGGCCGCCATCGGCGAACAGGCCACGGTGAGCGTCGCCCCCTGCAGCAGCCAGATCGGCAGCGGTGCCTTGCCGGTCGAACGCCTGCCGTCAGCGGCGCTGGTCGTCCGGCCCAATTTCAAAAAAGCCGGAAAATTCCTGTTGACCGTGGAATCGGCCTTCCGCAGCCTGCCGACGCCGGTCATCGGCTACATCCGCGACGATGCCTATCATCTCGACCTGCGCTGTCTGGAAGCGAAGGACGAAGCCCGCTTCGTGGCGCAATTGCCGCACCTGAAGTTTTGAAAACGAAGTTTATTGAAAACAGCCTCGCTGGGCGGTCTGCGTACCGCCTGCTGTTTTCTACCGTGCCCAATCGGGCACACCCGTAAATCCGGCCATCTCCGTGTCCGGGTGGTTCAACTAATGGAGAAGAGAGCATGACCTTCAATCGCCGGCAATTCCTGGCGGCAGGCGCAGCGCTGGGGGCCACGACGGCCATTGCCCAGCCGACCAGCCCGCTGCCTTTCCTGATCAATATGCAGTCCGACCCGTTGTTGCCCAAGGCAACGGGCAAGCGCGTCGTCATCTGCGGCGGTGGCTGGGGCGGTATTACGGCCGCCAAGCACCTCAAAAAACTGGATGCGAGCCTTGAGGTGGTCGTCCTCGAACGCAACCCGGTGTTCTTTTCCTGCCCGATGAGCAACAAGTGGCTGGTCGATGTCGTCGATACCAACTTCCTGACCTTCAGCTACCTCGAAGTCGCCCAGAAGTACGACTACAAATTCATCCAGACCGAAGTCACCGCCTTCGAGCGCGACAAAAAGCGGGTCATCACCGCCCAGGGCTGGCTCGATTACGACTACCTGATCATCGGCTCGGGCATCCGCTACAACTACGAGGCCTGGTTCGGCAACGACCGCAAGGCGGCCGACTACACCAAGGCCATGTTCCCGGCCGCCTACATCCCGAACGCCGAGCATTTCCGCCTCAAGCAGAGCATCCAGAATTTCAGGGGTGGTGACCTGGTGATGACCCTGCCGCCCCCGCCGCACCGCTGCCCGCCGTCGCCCTACGAGCGCGCCTGCCTGATCGCCGGGCTGTTCAAGGAACGCAAGATCAAGGGCAAGGTCATCATCCTCGACCCGAAACCGAGCCCGGCGCCGATCACCGGCGGCTTTCAGGAAGCCTTCGCCAATCTCTACAAGGACCAGATCGTCTACGTGCCGAAGGCGGTGATCCAGGAAGTCGATCCCTTCAACAAGAAGATCAAGACCGCAGCTGGCGACTTCACTTTCGACCATTCCATCCTGATGGCGCCGCATCAGGCTGGCGACATGGCCTGGAAGGCCGGGGTGATCGGCAAGAACGAAGAAGGCAAGCCGACCGGCTGGGCCGGCGTCGATCCCTTCTTCCTCAACATGAAGGACGACCCCGATGTGTACGTGATCGGCGACTCGGTCGGCATTGTCTCGCCGCTCTTCCGCTTCTATCCGAAAGCCGGCCACGTCGCCAACGCGCACGCCAGGATCGTCGCCAAGTACATCAGCGAACGCGTCAAGGGCCGCGAACCGAAATACGCGCTGCCCGACAACCTCTGTTTCATGATGGTCAACACCGCCCCGCGCGAGGACATCGCCGTGCGCTTCAAGTACTGGGTCAACGACAAGGGCGCCATCGTCCAGGACCAGGACGACGATAATCTGCGTCGCGACGAACTGGTCACCGAGGACTTCGCCTGGGCCGGACGCATGTACGAGGACATGTTCGGCTGAGCCATCATGGCCCGACCCTGATAACGGGTCGGGCATGCCAGAATAGGCCCGTTATCCAATCAGACTTCTGCCATGTCCCACTTCCTCTTCCTCAACGCCAGCACTCGCGAGCCGGGCCATATCGGCAACAGCGAGACCCTGGCCCGTCGTGCCGCCGCCGGCCTGTCGGCCGGCACCGAGCAAACCTGGTGCAAGCTGGCCGATCTCGAACTGCCGCCCTTTGTCGATCTGCGCCATACATCCGGCACCTATCCGATGCCGATGGCCGACGCCAAGTCGATGCTTGACGCGACGCTGGCGGCGACCGATCTGGTCTTCGTCTCGCCGGTCTACTGGTTCTCGATTCCCTCGCCGCTGAAAATTTACCTCGACCATTGGAGCGCCTGGTTACGCGTCCCCGGCCTCGATTTCAAGGAAGGCATGGCCGGCAAGCGCCTGTGGGTCATCGCCACGAGCGGCAACCGCGAAAAGGCCCAGCCGATGCTCGACAGCTATCGCCTGTGCGCCGAATTTCTCGGCATGCAATGGCAGGAACCGCTGTGGGGCAAGGGCGGGGCGCCGGATGCCGTGCTCGCCGATGGCGCGGCACTGGCCGCCGCGACCCGCTATTTTTCAGGCCAGCCGGCGTAGATGGTCGTCGAACGACTTTTCCTCAGCCCTTCCCGCGGCGAAGCCCAGCGGGAATGCCGGCAGCTTGAGTTGCTGGCGGGGCAGGGCGTGGTTGGCGACCGGCATTTTGCCCGGGCCGATTGGTCTGGCCAGCAATTGACGCTGGTCGAGGCCGAGGAAATCGAGCGTTTCTGCACCCACACCGGGCGCCCCAACGACCTGTCACTGACCCGCCGCAATGTCGTGACGCGCGGCGCCCGGCTGAACGAACTGGTCGGCCGCCAGTTCCGCCTCGGCAGCTGTCTGCTGGTTGGCGTCCAAACCTGCGAGCCGTGCCGGACGCTGGGTCAGCGGCTGGCCAACGAAGCCCTGTCGGCGCCCGAGGTCGTCAAATACTGGCTCGGCCGCGGCGGGCTGCGCGCCAATGTGCTCGTCTCCGGCACGATTACTTGCGGCGATGAACTGAAACTCATCGAAGTCCACGAGGACGCCGCATGATCATCGGCACCGCCGGCCACATCGACCACGGCAAAACGACGCTGGTGAAGGCGCTGACCGGCGTCGACTGCGACCGCCTGAAGGAAGAAAAAGCGCGCGGCATCACCGTCGACCTCGGCTACGCCTACACCGACAAGCTCGGTTTCATCGACGTCCCCGGCCATGAAAAGCTCATCCACAACATGCTGGCCGGCGCGACCGGCATCGACTTCGCGCTGCTCGTCATCGCTGCCGACGACGGCCCGATGCCGCAGACCCGCGAGCATCTGGAAATCATCGAACTGCTCGGCATCCGGCGCGGGGCGGTGGCGCTGACCAAGATCGACGTTGCCACGGTCAACCGGAAAAATGAGGCAAAAACGGAAATTGCCGAACTGTTCGCTGGCACCGCGCTGGCTGATGTACCAATCTTTCCGGTCGCCGCCGTCAGCGGGGAGGGTGTCGACGAATTACGCGCCCACCTTGAAGCCGCCGCTGTGGAGCAGGGCGAGCGGCAGAGCGCCGGTGGCTTCCGCCTCGCCATTGATCGCTGCTTCACGCTGTCCGGCGCCGGCACCGTCGTCACCGGCACGGCCTTCGCCGGTTCGGTCAAAGTCGGTGACCAGTTGCTGCTCACGCCACCCAACAAACCCGTCCGCGTGCGCAGTCTGCGCGTCCAGGATGCGCCGGCCGAATCCGGCCACGCCGGGCAGCGCATCGCGCTGGCTTTGAGTGGCGTCGAAAAGTCCGAAGTCGAACGCGGCCAGTGGATCGTCGCGCCCGCACTGCACGCCCCGGTCCGCCGCTTCGACGCGAAGATCCGCGTCCTCTCCGGTCAGCCGGCGCTCAAGCACTGGACGCAGGTGCACCTCCACCTCGGGGCCGAAGACGTCCCGGCCCGTATCGCCTTGCTCGGGGCCGACGAAATCGCGCCGGGATCTGAAAATTGGGCCCAAATTGCCGTTGACCGTGAAATCGGCGCCCTGGCCGGCGACCGCTTCATCCTGCGCGACGCCGCGGCCCGCCACACCATCGGCGGCGGCATCGTCCTCGACATCTTCCCGCCCAGCCGCAAGAAAAGCAGCCCGGAACGTCTGGCCATGCTCGCCGCGCTGGCCGACGCCGACCCGGCGAAGGCGCTGCAATTGGCTGCCGAACAACAGCCGGCCGGTGTCGACCTCGCCACCCACGCCTTGAACCGAAACCTCGATGCCGACAGGCTCAAAGCGCTGTGCCAGCAACTGAAGCTCAAAGTCGTCGGCGCCACCGCCTTCGCTGCGAGTCGCTGGCAGGAACTCGAAGCCCGCCTGCTCGCCGCCATCGCCGCCGAACACGAGCGCGCCCCGGACCTCACCGGCGTCGAGCGCGACCGCCTGCGCCGCCTGACCCTGCCAACACTCTCTCGCCCGGCCTTCGACGCACTGCTCGCCACACCGCTGGGCGATGGCCGCATCGCCCAGACCAACGCCTGGCTGCACCTGCCGGAACACCGCGTCCAGCTGGCCGCCGCCGACCTTGCTCTGTGGCAGACCTTGAAACCGCTGCTCGCCGCCGAACCCTATGCGCCACCGCGTGTCCGCGACATCGCCAAGGCCAGCGGCACCGGCGAAGACGCCGTGCGCAACCTGTTCAAACGCATCGCCCGCCACGGGGACGCCTGGCCGGTGGCGCACGACCATTTCTTTACCGCCGAAGCCGTTGCCGAACTGGCCCGCAAGGTCGCCGCGCTGAACCAACGCGACGGCTGTGCCCGCGCTGCCAGCCTGCGTGACGAGATCAGCGGCGGCCGCAAAGTGGCCATCCACATCCTCGAATTCTTCGACCGCATCGGCTACACTCGCCGCGTGCGCGATACGCACATCCTGCGCGGCTCGCCGGAGCAATTCGGCTCATGAACAACGGAAGGAATCGTTCCCCGGTGGGACGGACGGTCTTCAAAACCGTCAGGACCTGTCAAACAGGTTTGGGTAGGTTCGACTCCTGCTTCCTTCCGCCAAATTTCGCTGTCTGCCCGTCCGCGGCTTTGTCGACCGCGCCTCGCCGTGCTAATCGCACTGTCTTCGGCTCGGCTTCGCGGCACGAACGACCAGCCAGCGAAATTAACTCGACAAATTGAAATGGCCCACACCCCCTTCACCGGCACCATCCCCGACGACCGTCTCTACTGCCCGCGCCACGACATGTGGGTGCTCGAAACCGGCGACGGCGAAGTGCTGATCGGCGCGACCAGTTTCGGCATTTTCCTGGCCGGCGAGATCATCGCCTTTACCAGCAAGCCGAAGGGCGCCGAGGTTCAACTGGGCCGGGGGATGGGTACGGTGGAGTGCCGGAAGACGGTACTTGCCGTGCATGCGCCGATTTCCTTCGTGCTACTCGAAGGCAACGACGAGGCCGAGGAGCGGCCGAAGCTGGTCAATCTTGAACCGTATGGCAAGGGCTGGATGGCGCGGGCCCGGCCGACGCGCTGGGCCGAGGAAAAGCTGACGTTGGTCGATGCGGCTGCCTATCGCCAGCACATCCTCAAGATCGAACCGGAGGCGAGCTTTGGCTGACCAGCTGGCGCTCCTGATCTGGGCGGCGACGCCCGATCATCCCGAACTGGTCGTCACGCCGCTGATCCACGCGCTAGCGGCGCGGGCGCTCGATGCCGAGGTTGAAATCCACTTTGCCGGCCCGGCCGTGCGCTGGTTGGTCGACGGCGTCGCCGATGCCGCCTACGCCACCCCGGACAAGGAAAAGTCGGTCGGTGATTTTTTGCGTGAAGTGCAGCGGGAAGGCGCCACGCTTTACGCCTGCGGCATGGCGCAGGCGCAGTGGGTGAGTGCCGGTGAAAGCCTGCTGGCTGGCTGCCGCCACGCCGGGGCGACGGCTTTTGTCGTCCGCGGTCTCGACCCCGCGTGGCGGACGCTGACTTACTGAACCTGAATCAGCCCTTGGGCTGGACGCGGCTGGATGTTTTCTTGACGCCGCCGTGCTCGGTGTCGAAATGCACCATGAAGTAGGTTTCCTCCGTCGACGGGATGCCCTCGACGCGCCACTCCCATATTTCCTCGCCGAGGTTGGCGAAGATCTGTTTGGTGGCCGGGGCACCAAACAGCCGGCGAATGTCGTCCTTGCTCATGCCCACACGCGCCTTGCCGTAGTTGGCCTCGTTGAGCACCTGTTCGATCTTGCTGATCACCTGGTTGCTGCCGAAGGTGATCATGTAGCAGTTGGTGCCGTTCGGTTGCCGGGCGTATTCCCAGGTCGCCGTGCCGTCGTCGTTGTGGTGAACGAAGCCCGGTTCGCCCATGCGGGCGCGGACTTCGGCCTGCGTCGTGATGCCCGCTTTCATTTCCTGCATGTTGACGTAGTCGCAGCCGGGCAGGGCGGCAATGACCGCCGTCGCGGCGGTAGTGATCCAGGCGGGAAGTTTCATGCGGGCTCCGGTAGAACGGTTCGATCAAGTTGTCGCTTTGCGCGGCTTGCTTTCATAATATCGGACTACCCTAATTTTCGGATATGCCGATGCTGCATCTCGATCCTCTCGCCGCCCACGCCCTGCTTCAGGAAAACCCGCAAGCCGTGCTCGTCGATTGCCGGACGGAAATCGAGCACATGTACGTCGGCCACCCGGCCGGTGCCGAGCATGTCGCTTGGCAGGAAGGACCGGACTGGGAAATCGACCCGGAATTCACCGACAAGGTGAAACGCCTCGTGCGCAACGACCTGGACCGGCCGGTGCTGATCATTTGCCGCAGCGGCCAACGTTCCATCCATGCCGGTGACGCCCTCGAAACGGCCGGCTTTAGCCATGTCATCAATGTTCTTGAAGGTTTCGAAGGGCCGCTCGACGAGGACTACCATCGCGGTACGCTGGGTGGCTGGCGCTTCCGTGGACTACCGTGGTTTCAGTCTTAGGCGCTGGTGGAGCAGGGCGGACAGGCCGCCAACCAGGAGCAGACCGGCCATGCCGAGCGCCATGGTCAGGGTGGAACCCCACAGGGCCGGGACGATCAGCGCAGCGGACAGGCTGTTGAAGCCGGACTGAAAGAAAGTCTGGCAGGAGGCAGCGAGGCCGCGCTGGGCAGGAAATGGGTCGAGGGCAAAAAGGGTCAGACTGGGCATGGCCAGCGACATGCCGGTTGTGTAGACAAAGATCGGCATGACGCTCCACGGCAGCCCTGGTGGCAGCGCGAGATTGAGGATCAGGTTGAAAGCGGCAGCGCTGCCCATGACCAGATAGCCGACGGCGATCGTCTGACTCGGCGAAATTTTCCCGGCCAGCCGGCCGGACAGCCACGAACCGCAGATCATGCCCCCCATTGCCGGGCCGAATAACCAGAGAAAGCCGGTTTCCGGGACGCCGAGATGGGTCATCAAAAAGACCGGTGCTGACAGCACGTAGATGAAAAATCCACCGAAATTCAGCGACACTGCGGCGCAGACAAACAGGAAGGGCGGCGAGGTCATGACTTTCCAGTACGCCGCGCCGAGGTAGGCCGGGCGCAGCGACTGGCGTTTTTCCGGGGGCAGGGTTTCCGGCAGCAGTTTCCAGCAGGCCAGCCACAATGCTGCGGTCGACACGACCAAAAAGGCAAAAACCGAACGCCAGCCGAACCAGCTATGCAGCCAGCCGCCGATGACCGGGGCGACGGCCGGGGCCAGCGCAAACATCATGGTGATCTGCGACATCAGGCGCTGGGCCGGGGCGCCGTCGTACAGGTCGCGGACGATGGCGCGGCCGATGACGATGCCGGCGCCGGCCGTGATGCCCTGCATGGCCCGCCAGAACCACAGGTGCTCGATGCGCGTGGCCAGCGTGCAGCCGGCCGAAGCGACGGCGAACAGGCCAACGGCGACGAGAATCACGTTGCGCCGGCCGAAACGGTCGGCAATGGCGCCATGCCACAGGGTCATGACGGCGAACGAGAGCAGGTAGATCGACAGCGTCTGTTGAACTTCGAGCTGCGTAGCGTTGAGCTTTTCGGCGATTTCAGGGAAGGACGGCAGGTAGGCGTCGATCGAAAACGGTCCGAGCGCCGCCAGCGAGGCCAGCAAAATGGCTATGCCGCGCGTTTCCCGCCGGGTCTGGTGCTCACCCACGGGCGAAACGTCGATACTGGATGGCCTCGGCGACGTGGGCGGCGCGGATGTCGTCGCAGGCGGCCAGATCGGCGATGGTCCGGGCGACTTTGAGGATGCGGTGCCAGGCGCGGGCCGACAGGTCGAGCTGGGTCGTTGCCTGTTGCAGCAACTTGTTGCCGGTGGCGTCGGGCTGGCAGTCGGCATCGACTTCCTTGGTGCTCAGCCGGGCGTTCGGTTTCTGTTGCCGGGCCTGCTGGCGATTCTGGGCTTGCTCGACGCGAGCGCGAACGGTGGCTGACGATTCGCCATCGGTCTTGCCGGCAAGGCTCTCAGCCAACAGCGCGGGAACCTCGATGATCAGGTCGATGCGGTCGAGGAAGGGCCCGGAGAGCTTGCCGCGATAGCGGGCGATCTGGTCCGGCGTGCAGCGGCATTTGCCTTTCGACGAGCCGTGATGCCCACACGGACACGGATTCATCGCTGCGATGAGCTGGAACTCGGCCGGAAACTCGGCCTGCCGGGCGGCGCGGGCAATATGGACGCGCCCGGATTCGAGCGGCTCGCGAAGGGTTTCGAGGACTTTTCGGTCAAATTCCGGGAGCTCGTCCAAAAACAAAATTCCTTGATGGGCCAGACTGATTTCGCCCGGTCGCGGCGGATTGCCGCCACCGACCAAGGCCACGGCCGAGGCGGTGTGGTGTGGCTGGCGGTAAGGGCGAACGCCAAAGGCTTCCGGCCGGAACTGGCCGACCAGCGACAGCACGGCGGCTGAGGCCTTGGCCGCTTCGCCCTGCAACGCCGGCATGAGGCCGGGCAGACGGGCGGCGAGCATGGATTTGCCAGAACCAGGCGGACCGACCATCAGGAGCGAATGGTTGCCCGCCGCAGCAATCTCCAGTGCCCGCTTGGCCTGCGACTGGCCGCGAACCTCGGCAAGGTCTGCGAAAATTGGCTGATTTTCCGGGTTGACCGTGGCAATCGCCTGCGGCAGCGTCTCGCGCTCGGCGAGGTGGGCGCAGACGTCGAGCAGCGAGCGGGCGGAAAGTATTTCGTTGCTGCCGATCAGCGCCGCTTCGCGGGCACTCGCTTCAGGCAGGATGAAATGCTTGCCGTGGCCGGCTGTTTGCAAAGCCATGGCCAGCGCGCCGCGAATCGGGCGCAGTTCGCCGGACAGCGACAACTCGCCGGCAAATTCGTAGTCCGCCAGATGCTTGCCGGGAATCTGCCCGCTGGCGGCGAGGATGCCGAGCGCGATGGGCAGGTCAAAACGGCCGGACTCCTTGGGCAGGTCGGCCGGGGCCAAGTTTACCGTGATGCGCTTGGACGGAAATTCGAACCCGGAATTGACGATGGCGGCGCGAACGCGGTCGCGTGCTTCCTTGACTTCGGTGTCCGGCAAGCCGACGAGGGTGAAGCTGGGCAGGCCACTGGCCAGATGAGCCTCGACCGTCACCGGCGGCGCATTCAGGCCATCCAGTCCTCGACTGTGCGCGATGGCCAGTGCCACTGAGCTATTGGCCCGAGCGGGATTTTTCCAGCGCGTCTACGCGGGCTTCGAGATCCTTGAGCTTTTCGCGGGTACGGGCCAGCACTTGCGCCTGAACGTCGAATTCTTCGCGGGTCACGAGATCGAGCTTCGAGAAAAAGCCGCTCATCACCATCTTGGCGTTCTTTTCAATATCCTTGGCCGGCGAGTTGGCCAGCAGGGCGCTGATCTTGGCGCCAAATTCTTCCAGTGTCTTGGGGTCGAGCATGATGTCCTCCGTGGGGTTTTGAGTTTAACACAGCGGAATTATTGCGGTTTTGGACAGCCGCTCACCCATGGTGCGTAACGTTCTGTAACTGCACTGTAATGGTGCGACAAGTTGGTGCATGATCTCGGTTGCAGCGGGCAATCCTTTGATTCTGATCAAAAAAATACCCTGGCACGCCTTCTGCTATTGCTGTACTGCACAAAATTCTTTTTTTACTTTAATCAATCCGTAGGAGAGAAAACATGAAGAAGTCACTCATCGCCTTGGCTCTTGTTAGCGCCTTTGCCGCTCCGGCCTTCGCCGAAGAAGCCGCTCCGGCCTCCAGCCATACCTTTACCGGCAATGTTGCGCTGACCAGCAATTATGTTTTTCGCGGTATCAGCCAGAGCCAAAACAAGCCTGCCATTCAAGGCGGTTTTGATTACGCTCACGCCAGCGGCCTCTATGTAGGTACTTGGGCATCCAACATTGGCTGGGTGAATACCAAGGACAACTCAAGTATGGAATGGGACTTCTATGCTGGCTACAAGGGTACGTTTGCTGATGACTTTTCGTACGATGTGGGCGCTCTCAAGTATTACTACACGGGGAATAGCAACGGTAATAGCCTGACCCCGGATACTACGGAGCTCTATGTTGCTCTCGGTTGGAAGTTCATTACTCTGAAGTACAACTATTCGGTATCTAAGTACCTGTTTGCCTGGGGCGACCAAAGCGGTAACGGCGGCAACAACCGTGGTAGTGGCTATGTTGATCTGTCCGCGAACTACGACCTCGGTAATGGCTGGGGTGTTCAGGGTCACATCGGCCATCAGGATGTTAAGAACTACAGCAATGCCTCTTACACCGACTGGAAATTGGGTGTAACCAAGGATGTCGGGTTCGGGGTTGTCGGTCTGGCATACACGGATACTGATGCAGAAGGCTGCGGTTCCGCTAGCGGTGCCTATTGCTTCATCGGAACCGGTACCTCTGCAAAGGATGTTAGCAAGGCTACGGCAGTGCTTTCCTTCAGCAAAACTTTCTAAGCAAGCTTAAAACCTCCCCCGCTTGTGCACCGGCCGGCGCCGGCGGGGGAATTACAAGTCTCAACTTTCTGGGGAACTAGCCATCATGAAATTCGTTACCGCCATCATCAAGCCGTTCAAGCTTGACGAAGTGCGTGAAGCGTTGTCCGCCATCGGCGTGCAAGGCATCACGGTCACTGAAGTGAAAGGTTTCGGCCGGCAGAAGGGCCATACCGAGCTGTATCGGGGCGCCGAGTATGTCGTCGATTTCCTGCCCAAGGTAAAGATCGAAGCTGCCGTCAAGGCTGAGCAGCTGGATCAGATCATCGAAGCGATCGAGAAATCGGCCAGCACCGGCAAGATCGGTGACGGCAAGATCTTTGTCTTCGACGTCGAGCAGGTTATTCGTATCCGGACCGGTGAAACCGGTACCGATGCCCTCTAAGGAGCCACAAATTATGAAACGTCTATTCGCATTGCTGGCTCTGGTCGGCGCCGTCGGTTTCGGCGCTCCGGCCTGGGCTGAAGAAAAGGCTGCTGCGCCTGAAGCTGCCGTTGCCACCACAGCGGCCGCCGCACCGGCTGCTGCTGTTGAAGCTGCTCCGGCCGCCGCTCCGGCCGCTGCCCCGCTCGTCGCCAACAAGGGCGACAACGCCTGGGTGATGGTCTGTGCCGCCCTGGTCATCCTGATGTCCATCCCCGGCCTGGCCCTGTTCTACGGCGGTCTGGTCCGCACCAAGAACATGTTGTCGGTGCTCATGCAGGTTTTCGTGACCTTCTCGCTGATCTCGGTTCTCTGGGTGATCTACGGCTACTCCGCCGCCTTCACCGAGGGTAACGAGTTCTTCGGTGTGCTCGACAAGCTGTTCCTGAAGGGCGTCACGATTGAATCGGTTGGCGCGACCTTCTCCAAGGGTGTCGTCATCTCCGAACTGGCCTTCGTGATCTTCCAGGGCGCTTTCGCTGCCATTACCTGCGGTCTGATCGTCGGTGCCTTCGCTGAGCGTGCCAAGTTCTCCGCCGTCCTGGTCTTCATGGTCATCTGGTTCACGCTGTCCTACATCCCGATGGCACACATGGTCTGGTACTGGGCGGGTCCCGATGCCTACATCGATGCTGCCGCTGGCGAAGCTGCCGGCAAGACAGCTGGCTTCCTGTTCCAGAAGGGCGCGCTCGACTTCGCCGGCGGTACCGTTGTGCATATCAACGCTGCTGTTGCCGGTCTGGTTGGTGCCTACATGGTTGGCAAGCGTACCGGCCTGGGCAACGTCTCGATGGCTCCGCACTCCCTGACCTTCACGATGATCGGTGCCTCCCTGCTGTGGTTCGGCTGGTTCGGTTTCAACGCCGGTTCCGCCCTCGAAGCCTCCGGCGGCGCTGCTCTGGCCATGGTCAATACCTGGGTTGCTACTGCCTGTGCAGCGCTGTCCTGGATGTTCGCTGAATGGATCCTGAAGGGTAAGCCTTCCATGCTGGGTGCTGCTTCCGGTGCTGTTGCCGGTCTGGTGGCGATTACCCCGGCCGCCGGCTTCGTCGGTGTCATGGGCGCCATCATCATCGGCCTGCTGGCTGGCATCGTCTGCCTGTGGGGCGTCAATGGCCTGAAGAAGATGCTCGGTGCTGACGACTCCCTCGACGTCTTCGGCGTCCATGGTATCGGCGGCATCCTCGGCGCTGTCCTGACCGGTGTCTTCGTTGATCCGGCCCTGGGCGGCACAGGTGTCTATGACTACGTGGCCAACGCTGTTGCCCCGTTCGACATGACGACGCAAGTGATCAGCCAGCTGTGGGGCGTCGGTACCGTCATCGTCTGGTCCGGTGTGGTGTCCCTGGTGGCTTACAAGCTGGTCGATATCGTTATCGGTCTGCGTGTGCCGGAAGAAGAAGAGCGTGAAGGTCTTGACCTCACCTCGCACGGCGAAACCGCTTACCACCACTAAGATTTATCTCTGTAGTCTCTCTCCCTTCGGGCACCTTTTGGTGCCCGTTTTTTTTTGGGAGGCATTTCAGTTTTGGCGTTTTTTTCCGGTTGACCGTGGGAATGCGGTTTACGGACCGATAGCCCGGCCGCTTACTTGATCAGCGGCAGCAATTTGCGGAAATCATCGGTGCCGGCCTGATGCAGCCACTCGAAGAGGACCATTTCGGTCGTCACGATGCCGATACCGGCCGCCCGCATGCGCTCGATGGCCGCGCTGCGGTTTTCCGGCGTTCGTGACGAGGCCGCATCGGCGACGAGATAGACCTCGAAGCCGGCTGCCTGTAGCCCGAAAGCTGTCTGCAGCACGCAAACATGGATTTCGGTACCGGTCAGGATAATTTGTGGCCGCTTGGCGGCGCGCAGCAGATCGACGACACCGGGTTCGGCGGCGCAGGAAAAATGCGTTTTTTCAAAGAATTTGGCGTCGACCGCAGCCGTCCGGATGGCGTCGAGACTGGGGCCGAGGCCCTTGACGTATTGTTCGGAAACGAAAGCCGGAATGCCAAGCTGGCGTGCCCCTTCGAGCAGACGAAGCGAGTTGGCGACGACGCGCTCGCTGTCGTGAATCGCCGGCGCCAGCTTTTGCTGAATATCGACGACGAGGAGCAGGGAGTCAGCGCGGCGGATCAGCATGATGGTCTAGCGGAAAACGACGGTCTTGTTGCCATGCACCAGCACCCGGTCTTCAAGGTGGTAGCGCAGGCCGCGGGCGAGGACGGTTTTCTCGATGTCCTTGCCGTAGCGCACCATGTCTTCCGGCGAATCGGAATGGTCGATGCGGATGACGTCCTGCTCGATGATCGGCCCGGCGTCGAGTTCGCTCGTCACGTAGTGGCAGGTCGCCCCGATCAGTTTGACACCACGCGTGTAGGCCTGGTGGTAGGGCTTGGCGCCGGCGAAGCTGGGCAGGAAGCTGTGGTGGATGTTGATGATCTTGCCGGCCAGCGCATCGCACAAGTCTGGCGACAGCACCTGCATGTAGCGGGCGAGGACCATCGAATCGCCGCGCACGTCGTCGAAGATGCGCCGAATTTCGGCATAGGCGGCGGCCTTGTTGTCGGCGCTGACCGGCACGTGATGGAAGGGAATGCCATGCCACTCGACGAAACCACGGAAAGTGTCGTGGTTGGAAATGACGCAGGGAATCTCGATGTCGAGCTCCTTGGCCTGCCAGCGCGCCAGCAGGTCGTAGAGACAATGTTCCTGCTTGGAAACCATGACGACGACGCGCTTTTTGACCGCGCTGTCGTTGATCTGCCAAGTCATCGACAGCGGCTCGGCGACCTCGGTGCGGAAGCGTTCGCGGAACTCGGCAAGCAGGAACGGCAGCGAGCTGGCCTTGATCTCGATACGCATGAAATAGCGACTGGTCAGCACGTCCGAATGGAAGCTCGACTCGAGAATCCAGCCGCCGTTGCCGGCGATGAAGCCGGAAACCCTGGCGATGATGCCGACCTGGTCGGGGCAGGAGGCGGAGAGCGTATAGAAACGGTCGCTATGCATGCTTGGTTTTTCCAGTCGCCGGCGGGCGAATTTGGGTCAGGATTGCGCTGGGTCTGCCGTGCATGACCTCGAGCAGTTCGTGGCGGGCCACCTCGGCAGCCAGGCCGCGGCTTTGCAGATAGGCCATCAGCTCGTTGAAGCGCAGGCGCCGCGCCTCTCCTTGCGCCGAAGTATCGCGCCGGTCGCTGAAGGAATCCATGAGGGTCGAGCCGCAAGGGCAATTGCGGAACAGATCGACGACGACATGACCGTCGTCACCGAGTGACTGCTTGAGCCCCTGGGCGCCGTTGGGCATGGCATGGGTTTGCGCCACATAGTCGGCGACATCGGTAAAACTGCGGCCACAGCACCGGCAGCGCTTGGGAAAAGTGGTTGCCGCCAAGGCCTCGAGGCCCCGGATCAAATCCGGATCGAACGCGGTGCTCGAAGCCATGGCGAATTGGGCGGTGCTTCAGGCGGCGCGGGCGAAGGCTTTATCGATCTCGCTGCGCAGGTCGTCGTAATTGAGGACGACCGGATACTGCGGAAATTCGCGGATGACGTTCTCGGGCGGGTGGAACAGGATGCCGCCGTGGGCTTCGCCGAGCATGGCCGTGTCGTTGTACGAATCACCGGCGGCGACGATCTTGAAATTCAGTTCCTTGAAACGCTTGACTGCTTCGCGCTTCTGATCCGGCATGCGCAGATGGTAATCAACCAGCATGCCCTCGGCGTCGTCTTCGAGCGAATGGCAGAACAGCGTCGGCCAGCCCAGCTGGCGCATGAGCGGATGGGCGAATTCGTAGAAGGTGTCGGACAAGATGACCACCTGGTAATCCTCGCGCAGCTTGTCGAGGAAGGCGCGGGCGCCCGGCATCGGGCCCATTTCGCCGATCACCTTCTGGATATCCGGCAGGCCGAGCTTGTGCTGGCGCAGGATGTCCAGGCGGTAGGTCATGAGCTTGTCGTAATCCGGCTCGTCGCGCGTCGTGCGCATGAGCTCGGGAATGCCCGTGCGCTTGGAGAATTCGATCCAGATTTCGGGGACGAGGACCCCTTCGAGGTCTAGGCAGACGATTTGCACGATTTGGCTCCAGCGGTGTTCGGGAAAAGCTCGATTTTACCCGATCAGGGCACGCTTATATCGGCCGTCGGGCGCGAAAGATAGTAGCCCTGCACGTAATCGACGCCGATCTCGGCGAGCAGTCGCAGGGTTTCGGCATCGCCGACGAATTCGGCCACGGTTTTCTTGCCCAGACCGCGCGCCACATCGACGATGGCGCGGACGAAAACCTGGTCTTCGCGGCTGGTTGGCAGGTTGCTGATGAACATGCCATCGATCTTCAGTACATCGGCCGACAGGTGCTTGAGATAGGCGAAGGACGAGAAGCCGACGCCGAAATCATCGAGGCAGACGGTGCAGCCGAGAGCGCGGATATCCCGGATGAACTGCTCGGAATCATGCATGTTGGCCAGGGCCGAGGTTTCGGTCAGTTCGACGATGAGCCGCCGCGGTTCGACCTGGAACTCGGCGAGCAGCGAGCTGATGCTGCGGGCCAGGGTCGGATCGTCGAAGGAGCGGGCCGAAATGTTGATGGCCAGGGCGGGCAGGGTCGGGTTTTCGGCCAGTTTGGTGATCGCCGCGCGCATCACCCAGCGGTCGATGTCGACGATCCGGCCGGTCCGTTCGGCCGCCGGAATGAAGCGGCCGGGGAGCAACAGTTCGTCCGGATGCTCCGGGTCGCGCATGCGGACCAGTGCTTCGTAGTGGGAAATTGCACTGCTGCCGGTCGAATGAATAGCCTGGAAATGCAGCAGGAAGCGGCCCGTCCTGAGCGCCGCCTGAATCTTTTCGTTCCAGCCGAGGTGCACCAGCATGGCTTCCGACTGATCGAGATCGGGCCGGTACAGGCGCCAGCCGTTCTTGCCACCCCGCTTGGCCTGGTACATCGCCGCATCGGCGCGCGAAACGAGCTCTTCGGCGCTGCCGGCATGTTCGGGGAAAAGGGCTATGCCGACGCTGATGGTCAGGCTCAGCCGGCGGTTCTCGAACTCGAACTGCATGGCGGCAACCGCGCTGAGCAGGCGTTCAGCCAGACTCTGGGCGCCGGCCAGGTCGGCGTTGGGGGCGATGATGGCGAACTCGTCGCCACCGAGGCGGGCGAACAATTCGGTGGTGCGGACCAGCTTGCTGACCGTATCGGCCGTGCGGATCAGCACATGGTCCCCGGCCCGATGGCCAAAGGTATCGTTGATCGTCTTGAACTCGTCGATATCGAAATAAATCAGCGCGCCGTACAAGCCGGGGTCGCGCTCGGCCTGGGTCAGCAGGCGATCGAGTTCGGCGTCGAAGCGGGCGCGATTGGCCAGGGCCGTCAGCGAGTCGCGCTCGGCCATGAAAACCAGACGCTCGGCAATCTGGCGCTGGCTCGTGACGTCCTCGAAAATCCACAAGCGCCCGCCTTCGACGGCAGCCGGGCTGATCACCGCGACGCTGTGCTCGGTAATCGTCCGGCCATCTGGCAGGCTGTATTCGCGCAGCGAACCGTCGCCATCGAAACACTGTCTGGCGCCGAGTACCGGCATCGATTGCTGCAGTTGCTGGCGCAGCACGTGCACCGGCTGGTCGATCAGTTGGTGTCCCGGGGTGATGCCCCAGAGTTTCAGGAAAGCTGGATTGAGGTAGGAGATTCGGCCGTCGCCGGCGACGAAGACGAGGCCGAGGCGCATGGCGGCGAGCAGGGCGTCGAGGCGGCCGCGTTCGGTGGCGAGGATTTCGGCCAGGGCGCGTTGCTCGGATTCGGAAAGGCGCAGATCGAGCATCCGTCGTTCGAGCGCGGCAGCCATGCCATTGAAGGCATTGACGACGACGCCGATGTCGTCATTGACCGAGGCATTCAGCGGCTGGAACGGGCGGCCGGCCGCCAGGTCGTTGCTGGCGGCGCTCAGCGCGGCCAGACGGCGGGTCAGCCACAGGGCAATGGCGATCAGAACGAAGGTCGACAACAGGATGCCGAGTACCGCCAGCACGAAGTTTTGCAGCAGGATCTCCTGGCGTGCTTCATTGAGGAAACGCAGGTCGATGCCGATCTGCAATTCGCCGTAACTGCGCTGCTCAAGGCGGATCGGAATGCGGACGTTGAGGTTCTGCAAACGGAAAATCGGCTGATTCCCGGCGTCGACCGCCGGTATCGGGCTGGCGCTGTCGAGATTGCTGCTGGCTACCCGTTGCTGGTCTTCGTCGAACATGACCAGATAAGTCATGCCCTGCAACTTCTGCGCACTGTCGAGAATTTCGCTGACGGCAGCGTAGTCGCGCTGCACCATGGCCGGGGCCAGGGCGGCCTGGAGCAGGCTGCTGATTTCGGCGCGGCGCAGTTCAAACTGGCGGATCAGGTGTTCCTCGGCGAGACGCTGGCTGTTCCACAGGATGGCCGAAATCATCACGATCTCGACCACTACCGTCAGCGTGATCAGCCGGCCACGCAAGGACTGCAGGAAACGGAAGAAGTCCATTTAGCGGATGGTTGCCCCGAGCTGGCGGCGGGTTTCCGGCAGCAGGCGGTCGAGAAAATCGGCTTCGGCGCGGCCCGGTTCGGCGAAACCGCCATGCTTGGTTTTCTCGAAGAACTGCTGGCCGTCAGGGGTTTTCTCGAAGGCGAGCAGCGCCGCCTTGATCTGTTTCTGCCGGCTGGCTGGTACGCGGTTGTGGGAAATGTAGAACAGCCCGGGAATGCTGTTCAGATCGCGCCAGATCACGGCGTCGCGCTGCAGTTCCGGTGAGGCCAAGATCAGCGTCGAATAGGAAATGAGCGCGGCCCGCGACTTTCCGGAAGCGGCGTTGTGCAGCGCGCTGGTATGCGAAACGGTCTCGACAAAGGTGTAATCGCTGCCTTCCTTGAGACCTTCATCGGCCAGGGTGACGGCACCGACGATGACGAGCAGCGCGCTGCGGTCCACGATGGCGATGGATTGCCCGCGCAGTCCGTCAATGCTGGCCAGCGGCTTGTTGCGGGCGGTGACCAAGACGCCGCGGATCGGTGCCTTGTGCATGAGCAGGGCGGAATAGCCGTAATCGCGGATGGCCAGCCGGGCGAAGTGGGGGGCGAGCACCGCCATGTCGTATTCGCCATCAAGCACGCGTTTGACGTAGGTGTCGAAATCCGGGGCGGTGACGAGCTGGACGGGTTGCTGCAACTCCTGTTCGAGGGCAACGGCAATCGGCTGGTAATTGGCCAGCAGCATGCGGGTGCTGAGGTAGGGCATGAGCCCGACGGTGAGCGGGCGAACCGTCGCCTTTTCCTGGGCTGCAGCCATTGGCGAAAACAAGGTCAGGCAGCAGGACAACAGCAGAAAATGAAGGATCTTCATGTGCCGCTCCAAGACCATGGTGGTTAAAAGGTCATTATAGGAGCAAAGGCGGTGAGACGTGTCCGTAGCTGTTTGATTTCATGGAATTCCATGAAGCGTATTTCAGCTTTGTCGATCTGCTCGAGTTGGTTCCAGCGGGCGGATTCGGAAAATGCGATTTTGCCCGATGCGGGGTTTTCTTTTTGGGCGGGTTTTACGTTTCACGTAGTAAACCCGGTTGACCGTGGGATTGGGCAATGTGTTTGGCCGTTGAGCGGCGGCATTACTCTCTTTTGGCAAGAAAAATACATCCGCCAACATTGGCCAAGATTGAATATCCGGACTAGGATGAATCGGTGAATTGAGTAGTTCCTAGGCAATCTATTCAGGAGAGAAGCTCATGGGCAGCAAAGACAAGAAGAAGGAATCAAAAGGTAAGAAACCGCAACCCAAACCGGCGATCTGATAGGCCGAAAACATCAACTGTTGGACTCAGGGTGTTGCTTGGCGCATGTTGCCCCATGCCGGCGCCGAATTGTCTGTTCATCAGGGCTGTGGTTTGGTTATTTTTTATTTTCAGAGGTGAGATATGTCCAATGTGACTGATCTGAGCAGCAGCCAGAAAATTGTTGCCGACATGAAAGCGGTTGTTTCCGATGCCGAAGATATTTTTCGCGAGACTGCCGGCGTTGCTGGCGACAAGATGCTCGACGTGCGTCAGCGAATCAGCGAGCGTCTGGGCGCTGCCAAGGTGCGGGTTGCGAATGCCGAGGCTGCAGCTCTGGAAAAGAGCAAGGCTGCTGCCGCGGCGACTGATGCCTGTGTCCGGAAGAATCCATGGCAAACGGTCGGGATTGCGGCCAGTGTCGGTTTGGTGCTCGGTATGCTGATCGGGCGTCGATAGGCCAAGGCGGCCAGACGGAAGCATTGCCAAGCGGCGATGCTTCCGGAAAACCCCGAAGGCATTCTCCGGGGAGCGAAGCATTGATTTGGTCGGCAATCGCGATCAGCTGGAGCAGGGACGAACCGGGTTATTCCATCATCCCGGAGACCGGGACAATTCCAGTCCGACTCAATCGGCCGATGGCAATGCCTCAAGCGACTCATGCACTTCAAGCCAGCGCATTTCGGCTTCGTCGATCTGCTCGCCGAGCAGGCCGGCCTGCTTGTGCATTTCCTCGCTTTTCGCCCGATCAACCGAGGCATAGAAAGCCGGATCGGCGAACTGAGCATCCAAGGTTGCCTTTTCCTCGTTCCACTTCGCCAGCTTCCGCTCAAGCTGCTCGATTTCCTTGACCAGCGGCCGGCGTTGGGCGAGCAGGGCCTGCCGATTGGCCTTGGCATCGGCCCGTTGCGCCAGGCGTTCCGATTTCTCGGCAGCGACGTCCGCTTCCGGCGCCTTTTCGGCATTGCGCTGGGCGGCCAGCCAGGCGGCGTAGTCGTCGAGGTCGCCATCGAATTCAGTGACTTTGCCGTCGGCCACCAGCAGCAGTTCGTCGGCGCAGGTACGCAGCAGATGGCGGTCGTGCGAAACAAAAACGACGCCGCCTTCGAAGTCCTGCATGGCGAAGGTCAGGGCTTCGCGCATTTCGAGGTCGAGATGGTTGGTCGGTTCGTCGAGCAGCAGCAGGTTGGGCTTGGTGCGGATCAGTAATGCCAAGGCAAGGCGCGATTTTTCGCCGCCGGAGAAGGGTTCGATGGCGCGCGTCGCCATGTCGCCGCGGAAATCGAAGCCGCCGATGTAGTCGCGCAGTTCCTGTTCGGTGGCCGTCGGGTCGAGGCGCACCAGATGTTGCAGCGGCGATTCGTCGGGGCGCAGTTGTTCGAGCTGGTGCTGGGCGAAGTAGCCGATGTTGAGGGCCTTGGCTTCCTTGCGTTCGCCGCCTTGCTGGGGGATTGAATTGGCCAGCAGTTTGATCAACGTCGATTTGCCGGCGCCGTTGCGGCCGAGCAGGCCGATGCGGCAGCCGGGGCGGAGCGTCAGCGTGACGTGGTCGATGATCTTGTGGTCGGCGTAGCCGGCCGAGGCTTTTTCGATGCTGAGCAGCGGGTCGGGCAGGGCGGTCGGCTGGCGGAAAGCGAAATGGAAAGGCGAGTCGACGTGGGCGGCGGCGACCATTTCCATGCGCTCGAGCGTCTTGATGCGGCTTTGCGCCTGACGGGCCTTGGTGGCCTTGGCTTTGAAACGTTCGATGAAGCTGGAGAGGTGGGCGATTTCGCGCTGCTGGGCTTCGTAGGACGACTGTTGCGTAGCGAGGCGGGCGGCGCGGGCCCGTTCGTAGTCGCTGTAGCCGCCGCTGGTCAGCGTCAGGCGCTGGAGGTCGATGGCGATGATCTGGCCGACGACAGCGTCGAGGAAGTCGCGGTCGTGGGAGATCAAAAGCAGCGTGGCTGAGGTGTTCTTGAGCCAGTTTTCCAGCCAGAAGACGGCGTCTAGGTCGAGGTGGTTGGTCGGCTCGTCGAGTAGCAGGAGGTCGGCGCGGCAGGACAGGGCCCGGGCGAGGTTGAGGCGGACGCGCCAGCCGCCGGAAAATTCGGCGACCGAACGGGCGAAATCGGCGTCGGTGAAGCCCAGGCCGTGCAGCACTTCGGCAACGCGCGCCTTGGCCGAGTAGCCGCCGATGTCGGCGTAGCGGGCGTGCAGGTGACCGATGGCGACGCCATCGCCTTTTGCTTCGGCTTCAACCAGTTCGCGTTCGATGCGGCGTAGTTCGACGTCGCCGTCGAGGACGAAATCGATGGCCGCATCGGGCAGGGCCGGCGTTTCCTGGGCAACGCGGGCGATGTGCCAGCTGGCCGGGATTTCGACGTTGCCCGATTCGGCGTGCAGTTCGTTGGCGAGCAGCGCGAAGAGGCTGGATTTGCCGCAGCCGTTGGCGCCGACGACGCCGACTTTCCAACCGGGGTGGAGCTGGACGGAAGCGTCGATGACGAGCGGGCGGCCGGCGCGGGCGAAGGTGACTTGGCGTAAGGCGATCATGAGGGGGCTGATTATAGCGAGCGGGGCGGCGAGACGGGGCTCGGAGGCCGTTTTTTACGCATTTCGGCCGACTTCCACGGTCAACCGGAAAAAATGGCCAAAATTCGAAACATTACAAAGGCTTGCCGCGCTTTCCAGGCATTTTAGCTACGCTTTGCGGCAGCCTGCTAGAATCACTGAATGATCAAGCTGTTCCGCACCGGCCAGGAACACTATGTTCCGCCCGAGATCGTCGATCTCGCCAAGGTGCCGGACCGCATCGCCAGTTTTGAGAGTTACGAAAAATGGAAAATAGATCCCTATCCGTGGTTGCCGGCCTGATTGTTCTGCTCGCCCTGCCTTTTGCCGCGCTGGCCGCCGATGGTGCGGTGAGTGCCGAGCAGCAGGCGGCCTGGCAGGTGCGCCTCGACAAGGCGGCGGCGCTGCAGGCCGAGAGCAGGGCGCGCCAGGACGAAGCCGACGAATTGCTGGCGCGGAAAAATACGGAATGTGCGACCAAATTCCTGATCAACGATTGCCGCAATGCCGCTGCCAAGGAGCACCTGAAAACGACGCGCGAGGCGCGCCGGCTGGAAATTGACGGCAGGGCCATGGAGCGCGAAGTGAAGCGCGAGCAGTTGAGTGACCGGAACAGGGTCCAGGTCGAAGATGCGCCGCGCCGCGCCGCCGATCTCGAATTGCGTCAGGCCGAATCGATGAACGCCCGCCAGTCGGCCGAGGACAAGATAGCCGCGGCGCGTGCCGCCAAGGCGGCCAAGGCGGCCGAGGGCGAGAAGCGCAAGCTCGCCGAGGCGGAAAAGCAGCGCAAGAAACAGGCCGATCACGATGCCCGCGTCGCCCAAAAAGTGCGCGAAGCCGAGCAGCGTGCCGCCCAGACCGCCGAGCAAAAATAATCGAAACTGCCGGCATGATCCGCAAGCTAAACATCGACCAATTGCTGCCCGGCATGTATGTCGTGGACCTGCACAAGCGTTGGTTCGACCATTCCCTCTGGCAGTCGAAATTCATGGTGCGCGACGAGGCGCATATCGCCAAGATCAGGGAAGAGGGCATCGAGGAAATCAGCATCGATACCGCCCGGGGCATCGATCTGCCGCCGACACCGATAGCGCGCATCAACCAGATCGAACAAAAGCTCAAATCACTGGCCGAAATACGGGCCGCCACGCCGCGCACCGTTTCGCTCGGCGAAGAAAGGCGGCGGGCCGGCCGGCTGCTGCATGAAGCCAGCAATACGGTCAGCGGCCTCATGCTCTCGGCCAAGGCCGGCAACAATGTCGATGCCGCCTACCTCGAGCCGATTGTCAGCAAGATGATCGCCTCGGTCATCCGCAACCCCGACGCCCTCGTGCCGCTGGCCCGCCTCAAGCGCCTCGACGCCTACGCCACCGAACATGCCGTGGCAACGGCCGCGCTGATCATTGCCTTTGGCCGCCATCAGGGCCTGCCCGAGCCGGAAATCGAAAAGCTGGCGCTCGGCACCATGGTCAAGGATATCGGCCACGCCGCCCTCGACGCCAAGCTGACGGCGAAGCCGGGCCTGCTCTCCCAGGCCGAATTCTCCATTGTGCAGAGCCATGTCGAAGAGGGACTGGCCGTGCTCGACGCCACCACGCGGTTGTCCGAGACCTCGGTCGCCGTCGTTCTCGAACACCACGAGCGCTATAACGGCTGCGGCTACCCGTACCGCATGGCCGGCGATGAAATTTCCGTGGCCGGGCGCATGGCGGCCATCGTCGACACCTACGACGCGATGACCTCCGACCGCCCCTATCGCGCCGCCATGTCGCCATCGCACACGCTGCGCCAGCTCTACGACGAGGCCGGCTTTCAATACGATCCGGCGCTCGTGGCCGCCTTCGTCAAGACCGTCGGCATCTACCCGGTCGGTACGCTGGTCCTGCTCGATAGCGGACATCTCGCCGTCGTCGAGGAACTGCACCCCGACAACATGCTGACGCCCACCGTCCGCGTCATCTACCACACCGGCCGCCAGCAATACGTCACGACGCCGGTCAGCGTCGACTTGTCACGCAAGATCGGCAACCACTACGGCCAGATCGTTCGCGCCGAAAGCTTCGAGCGCTGGGGCCTCAGCCCGCTGCGCTGGCAACCTGCCTGATCAGTTTCTTGATCGGCGCCGGCACGCCGGCATCGGCCGCGCGCCCAATTTCTACCCATTCCAGCCCCGGTTCGGCCACTTGAAATCGGGCGTCAATCCGGCACAGCACCGGCTCCAGCGTCAGCCGGAAATGCGTGAAGACATGCTTGAAGGGCGGCAATTTCGTCGTTTCACCGAGCGCCAGTCCGAAGCGGGCCGCCACCACGGCCGGCTCGCCTTCTGGCGGTACCAGCAAGCCGCCCCACAGCCCTGAAGGCGGGCGCCGTTCGAGCAGCAGGCGCTGGCCATCGGTGAGCAGAACGAAGGTTGAGATGCGTTCCGGCACGGCAGCACGCGGCTTGGCTTCCGGCAATTCCCCCTGCCGGCCGTCACGCTTGGCGACGCACTCGGCCGCCACCGGGCAGTCGGCGCAGCGCGGCCGGCTGCGCGTGCACAGCGTGGCGCCGAGGTCCATCAGCCCCTGCGTGTAAACCTCGATGTCGTTGTCCGGCAGCAGGCTTTCGGCCAGATCCCACAGGCGGTCATGCACGGCCTTGGCGCCGGGAAAGCCCTCGACACCGAATTGCCGGCACAGCACGCGCTTGACGTTGCCGTCGAGAATCGCCGCCCGGCGCCCGAAGGCGAAGGCGGCGATGGCTGCCGCGGTCGACCGGCCAATACCCGGCAATTCCTCCAGCTGCGCTTCGGTTTTCGGGAATTTTCCGCCGTGCAGCGCAGCAATTTGCTGCGCACAACGGTGCAGATTACGCGCCCGGGCGTAATAGCCGAGGCCGGCCCAGTGCTCGATGACCAACTCGATCGGCGCCGCAGCAAGCGCCAGCACATCGGGAAAACTGGCCAGAAAGCGCGCGTAATAGGGGATCACCGTGCTGACTTGCGTCTGCTGCAACATGATCTCGGAAAGCCAGATGCGGTAAGGGTCTTGCGTCTTCTGCCAGGGCAGGTCGTGGCGGCCGGCGGTCTTTTGCCAGGCGATCAGGTGTTCGGTAAAGCGGTTTTGGGCGGCCAAATTCTGCCTCGACGCGGGCTGCGGGAGCACGGATAATACGGCCTCTTTTTCTTTCGGCCTATCCGCCTGACCCGATGACCCAACCGCAAAACGACAGCCGCGCCCTGCGCAACGCCCTGGGGCGCTATGCCACCGGCGTCACCATCGTCACGGCCATCGACCCGGATGGCCATCCCATCGGCCTGACCGTCAATTCCTTCGCGGCTGTCTCGCTCGATCCGGCGCTCGTTCTCTGGTGCCTCGACAACAAGTCGCACAACCTCGAAGCCTTCCGCAAGGCCACGCATCACGCCATCAACGTGCTGGCCGCCGACCAGCAGGATTTGTCGAATCGCTTTGCCACCTGGCCGGCCGACCGCTTTGTCGGCCTGCCTTGGCAGGCCGGTTCTGGCGGTGCACCGGTCTTCCCCGGATGCTGCGCGACTTTCGAAATGGCCAAGGTCACCGAACACGCCGCTGGCGATCACACCATTTTCGTCGGCAGCATCGAACGCTTCAGCGAAACGCCGGACCTCGCGCCGCTACTGTTCCACGCCGGCCGCTACCGGGAATTGTCCGAACTCGCCTGAGTCTCAGACGGCCGCCGGCAAGACGATCTCGATGAGCAGGCCGGCACTGCCATCCGATTTCATTTTTGCGGCAATTTTCCCGTTGACCGTGGAAATCACCTGCCGGGCAATCGCCAGCCCAAGCCCGTAGCCGTCGCCCGTCGCCAGATTCCGCCCGCGATAAAACGGCGTGAAAATCGCTTCCAGTTCGGCTTCCGGCACGCCCACACCCTGGTCGGCGATATGCAGACGGATCATGCCGTCAGCTTCCTGTTTTGCCTCGATCTGCAGGCACGTTCCGGCCGGCGAAAAACGCAGCCCGTTGCGCACCACGTTCTCGATGGCCCGGTGCAGCAACTCCGGATTGGCCTGCACGAAAAGCCCCGGCGCAGCCGCGTAGTCGATGCCGACCTGCTCGGCCGCGCCCTCGAAACGGGCATCCTCGACGATCTCGGCCAGCAGCTCACTCAGATCGACTTTTTCCTGCGGACCGGAAACGCCCGCCTCGAGCCGTGACAGGGTGAGCAGTTCGCCAATCAGCCCGTTCATGCGTTCGCCCTCGCGCTCGATGCGCGCCAGCGAATCTTCAAGCCGCCCCGGCTGTTGCCGGGCCAGACCAATCGCCGCCTGCAGGCGGGCCAGCGGCGAGCGCATTTCGTGCGAAACATCGTGCAGCAGGCGTTTCTGAGCCACCATCAAGGCTTGCAAGCGCTCGGTCATGCGGTCGAAATCCTGTCCCAGATCGGCCAATTCGTCGCGCCGGCCGCCCATGGCGCTGCCCACTCGGGTATCGAGATCGCCCTCGGCCGCCGTGGCAAAGGCGTTGCGCAGATGGCGAATCGGCTTGGCGAAGTACCACGCCACGCCGGCCGCACAGAACAGGCTGGCGATCAGGCCGGCGATCAACGGAAAAATCGGCAGCGGGCCGCCCGGTCGATTACCGTCGGGCGGCGGCGGGTGATGGGGCAGTCCACTTCGCTCGAATTCCGGCGGCGGACGGTGCTCGCCAAGCTGCGGCGGCGGGGGGGGCCAATCAGCCCGCATGGGCGACTGTTGGTGCTCAAACCAGAAAAAGGCGCCGGTGCCGACGATGGCCGCAACCTGACCGAGCCAGATGAAGAGAAAGAACTTCCAGAACAGCCGTCCCATCTCAGGACCGGATCAACTGGTAGCCCTGCCGGTAAACTGTCTGGATGCACGAGCGCCCATCGGCCAGCGTGCCCAGCTTGTGGCGAATGCTCGACAAATGGACGTCGATGCTCCGGTCAAAACGGACCAGTGCCCGGCCCAGCGCCTGCTCCGACAGATCGCTCTTGCTGACCGGCCGCCCGGCGTTGCGGGCCAGCACCTCGAGCAAATTGAATTCTGTGCTGGTCAGGTCGACAGCGACGCCAGCCCATTCGGCCAGACGCTGTTCCGGCCGAATGCACAAATCGCCGACCACCAGCGGGGCGTTGCTCGGCTCGGCCGGGGGGGCAGAGCGACGCAGGATGGCGCGCAGGCGGGCGGCCAGTTCGCGCGGCTGGCAGGGTTTGGGGACGTAATCGTCAGCGCCCAGTTCAAGGCCGACGATGCGATCCATGTCGTCGCCCTTGGCCGTCAGCATGAGCACCGGCATCGCGCTGACCGCCCGGATCCGGCGCAAGACCTCGACGCCGGAAAGACCCGGCATCATCACATCGAGCACGGCAATGGCGTATTGCCCGGAAAGCGCCGCCTCGGCGCCGCTCAGGCCATCGTGCAGCGTGGTCACCACAAAGCCGTCCTGGGCCAGATAGTCGCCCAGCATCTCGGCCAGTTCCACGTCGTCGTCCACCAGCAAAACTGCCGCCATTGGTTATTCACCCACAAAATTATCCAGTCCAATCATAGCCAAGGGTGGCGACCGCGGGCGGCTGATTTACAGAGATTTACCTCATGTCCGATTGATTCAGTCAGGTAACGATCGGCAAATATTGCCGGCGAGCGGAATTTGCCGCAAATTGGCCAAAAATTCGGGTAATTGCCGGCCTATTTCCAAAAAACGCATCCGAAAAGCGATTTTCTTAACATTCTTTTACCCGGATTAACCCAAAGCGCCGTCAAATCACCCCGGTTTTGGCCGATAAATTGCACAAGGAAAGCTACTTGGCCAAAGGCCAGGCATTTCGTCAATTTCATCCAAGGAGCCAATCATGTTAAGTGGAATCAACCAAGCATCTCAAATGGCAAGCATGCTGTTTTCAAAGCTGGACACCAAGAGTCAGGGCTATCTCGAAAAAAGCGATCTGGCCGCGGCCTTCAGCCAGATCACCAGCAACGCCAGTCAAAGCACCAGCAGCACGAACGCCGATGACGTCTTCACCGCGCTGGATAGCAACAGCGACGGCAAGGTCACCAAAGACGAGTTCGCCAGCGTACTCGCCAAATTGCAGGAGTCAGTCAGCAGCCAGTTCGGTGGCCAGATGCACGGCGCCGGCGGCATGCCACCCCCGCCGCCGCCAGCCGACGACGCCGGCTTCACCAAGGAAGAGCTGACCAGCCAGCTCGAGTCGGCTGACAGCGGCGATACGCAGCGCACCGAGCTGATCAACAAGATCGTCAACAATTTCGAAGCTGCGGACACCGATAGCGACGGCAAAGTCAGCTTCCAGGAGGCCATGGCCTACGACAAATCAACCGAGTCGACCTCAGCCTCCGATACCGGGACAGCCACCGCGACGACCGCGGCAAACAACAGCGATGCCCAACTGATGATGAAAATCATGCAATTGATGCACGCCTATGGCACCGGCCAGGGTCAGGAAAACAGCGGGATTGCTTCGCTGCTTTCAGTGACCGCATAAGCAATTGGGCCGACCCCGTTCAGGATGATTGAACCGGCCGCCTTCTGCGCTTAGAATGCGGCCTGCAGCCCAGAGCGGGCGTCGTATAATGGTAATACCCTAGCTTCCCAAGCTAGAGCCGTGGGTTCGATTCCCATCGCCCGCTCCACATCGAACTCAGGCAGATCGTTGATCTAAAAAAGAAAAAGCCAACCCGCACCGGTTGGCTTTTTTGTTGTCAAAGTTGGGACACTGCAAGCGACTTTCAATCATGCGTTCATCATCTCGGTTTGCTGGCGCCCGACTCCTGAAATTGCTGGCCTGCGAAACGACATAGTCGCGATCCAAATAAAGGATGGCAGCTAGTGGCCGGGCTGGCTACAATCTGTGCGAGTTTATGAATCGCTTGTGATGATTCTGCAGGGATTGCTTGGCATCCCGTCTGGAGGGGCTTTGGCAGCAAACGGGAATGAACAGCAAGCGCTTCGCGTTGTCGCCTTTGGCGCGTCGGCGGGCGGCTTGCAGGCGCTGCGCCCCATCCTGCGTGGCTTGAAGCGCCAGGGCACGGCCGTCTATGTGGTGGCGCACCACATGTCCCCCAAACAGCCGAGCAACCTGCCGGAACTCTTGGCCGACCGCAGCGAAATGACCGTGGTCCAGGCCCGCAACGGCGAGCGACTGCTGGCCGACCATGTTTATGTCTGCCCGCCAGGCCATCACATTGAGGTGCGTGGCTCATGCCTCGCCCTGACAACAAGCGACGAGACGGGCCACATCGCCCCTTCGGTCGACCTGCTTTTCCAGTCCGTGGCGGAATGCTTTGGCGACCGGGCGGTCGCCGTCATCGTTTCCGGCTCGGGGCATGATGGAACCGCTGGTGCCGGGGCGATCAACGCGATGCGCGGCACGGTCATCGTCCAGTTGCCGGAAGAGGCGGTGCAGCCCGGCATGCCCGAAGCTGCCATCGCCGCCGGCGTCGTCGATTTGATCGGCGGCGTGGACCAGATCGCCGACTGGCTGAACCAGGTCGATGGCCTCAAGGAGGTCAGGAATGCGGAACCGCTCGATGCCAGCACCCAGACCTTTGCCGAGCTTTTCCGCCGGGTGACTGCGGCGACCGGACTCGACCTCGATCAGTACAAGGAAAATACGCTGCGCCGCCAGACCATCCGCCGTTGCCGTGCTCTGGGTCTGGGCTCTCTTGAGGAATATCTGGCCCATGTGACGACGCAGCCGGACGAACTGCAGAGGCTGCAGCAGTCGTTCATGATCTCGGTGTCATCATTTTTCCGCGACCCGGCGGCCTTCGAGGCACTGGAAAAAACCCTGCGCCGCCTGGTTGCCGGCAAGGTTCCCGGGGACTCCATCCGGGTCTGGGTGCCGGGCTGTGCGACCGGCGAAGAGCCTTACTCCATCGCCATTCTGCTGGCCGAAATTCTGGCTGAGCGCCTGACCAGTTTCGCGGTCCACGTTTTCGCTACCGACATCGACCAGGGCGCCCTCGAATTTGCCCGCGTCGGGGTCTACCCGAGCGAAGGCCTGGACGGCCTTAGTGCGGAGCGCCAGGAGCGCTGGTTTGCCCAGGAAGGCGGTGACTGGCGGATCAAGAAGGCGATCCGCGAACTCTGCGTCTTTTCGCTCCATGATGTCACTGCCCATCCGCCTTTCATCAAGATGGATCTGATCAGTTGCCGCAATTTGCTGATCTATTTCAAGCCTGAGCAACAGACCGAACTGATCAATACTTTTCACTATGCATTGAACCCGGATGGCCTGTTGCTGCTCGGCCGCTCCGAATCCACCGGTTTCAATTCGCCTTTGTTCGAGAGCCTCGACGGTGGGCAGAAGGTCTATCGCCGGCGGACCGGCACGGCGCCGCGCCCCTTGCGTTTTGCCCGCCTGGCCATGCCGATTTCCGGGGCCATTCGCCCCGTGCTGGCCCGAGCCAATGTCGCTCCGCTGCGGCAGTCGCAGCAAAGTGCAGCCCTGGCAACCATTGCCGGGGCCTATGGTCCCCCGGGGGTGCTGGTCAATGGCAGCTTCGAACCCCTCCACTTTTTTGGCTCCTCACGACGATATTTTTCGCTGCCCGAGGACACTGCCGATTTTTCGGTATTCGCCCTCTGCCTGCCGGAGTTGCGCAATGAACTGAAAGCCATCGGTTACCGGCTGATTCAGGAGGGGTTGAGCCATCTCGAGGGTGTTTCCGTCGAACTCATGGCCGGCGGCGAAGCCTTGCGGGTCCGCCCGGTCCTCCGGCGGGTCGATTCGACGCCCGACAGCGGGGAATGGACCTACCTTTTCAGTTTCGAAGAAACCCGTCTGCCATCCGGCTCCGTCGCCGCCGTCAGGGACGATGGCCGGGCCGAGGACATCGTGCGGCTGCGCCAGGAACTGGCCGACACCCGCGAACACCTGCAGGCGGTCATCGAGGAGCTGGAAGCTTCCAACGAGGAACTCCAGTCGCTCAACGAAGAAGTCCAGTCGTCCAGCGAGGAGTTGCAGGCTTCCAACGAAGAACTTCAGTCGTCCAACGAGGAATTGACCACTCTCAATGACGAGTTGCGCGTCAAGTCCCAGGAGGCGACGCTCCTCAATACCACGCTGGGCAATATTCAGAATTCCATCCGCAACAGCCTGGTCGTGGTTGACCGGGAGGGTCACGTCACCCGCTACAACCCGCTGGCGACCCGCATCTTCGGCCTGGTGGCCGGCGACCTTGGGCAATCCCTGTTCGGCATTCCCTGTCATCTGCAATTGCCCGATCTGCGCGCCCATATCAATGACGTCGTGACCAGCGGCAACTCGGTGGTGGAGCGGGTCAATCAGGGCGAATTCCATTTCCTGATGCAGATTGATCCCTACCGGAATGAAGTGGGGAAAAATGCCGGTGCCGTCCTGACCTTTGTCGATATTTCCGATCTGTACCGGGCTGAGGCAGCTCAGGAAAGCAGCGAAGTGCGTTTTAGCCAGGTCTGGGAGTCCAGCCTGGAGGGCTTGCTGGTCGTCGACCAGGGCGGTCGTATGGTCATGGCCAACCCGGCTGTGGAAAAGATGTTCGGCTACGCTCCGGGGCAACTCCTCGACCAGTCTGTAGAAGTCCTGGTGCCGGAGAGTATCCGTCAGCGCCATGTCGGGGAGAGGACCGCATTCTTCAGCACCCCGGGGCAAAAACGGCCGATGTCCCTAGTCCGCGATATCCGCGGCGTCCGTCGCGACGGCAGCGAGTTCTTCGTCGAAATCAGCCTGAGCAGCATGGACGTGGATGGGGAACATTACGCTCTGGCCACGGTTGCTGATGTCACCGAGCGCAAGCGTGTCGAAGCCGAACTCGAACGCCATCGCAACTCGCTGGAGGCGCTCGTCGGCGAGCGAACCAGCCAATTGTCCGATCTCTACAACCGGGCGCCCTGCGGCTACCATTCGCTGGACCCCAATGGCGTTTTCGTCAATATCAATGCGACCGAGTGCGACTGGCTAGGTTACCGCCGCGAGGAACTGATCGGCCGGCGGGCCATGGATCTGATGACACCTGAAAGCCAGGCCATCTTTCAGGAGAATTTTCCGCGCTTCCTGGCCGCCGGCGAACTGGGTGGCCTGGAAGTCGAGTTCCGGCGCAAGGATGGCCGCGTCCTTCCCCTGCTGTTGAACGCCCGGGCGGTTTACGACGAGCGCGGTGAATTTCTGCACAGCTTGTCCACCAGCATCGACAACACTGTCCGCAAGAAGGCCGAGCAGGCCTGGATCGCCGCGCGCCAGGCGGCCGAGACCGCGAATCGGGCGAAGAGTGCCTTCCTGGCCAATATGAGCCATGAAATCCGCACCCCCCTGAATGCAATCATCGGCCTTGGCAATATCCTCCGGCGCGGCCATGTCGAGCCCCGGCAGGAGGACCTGCTCGTCAAGATCGACCGCTCCGCCCAGCATTTGCTGACCGTGATCAACGATGTTCTCGACTTGTCGAAGATCGAAGCCGAAAAACTCGAACTGCAGCTGAGTGATTTCGACCTCGGCGAGGTCACTGCCAACATCGCCTCCATGCTGCAGGAAAGGGCTGCCGCCAAGGCCCTGACGCTGACCGTGAGCTGTGAGCCGATCGGCCACCGGGTGCGTGGCGACGTCACGCGCTTTACTCAGTCTCTGCTCAATCTTGCCAGCAACGCCATCAAATTCACCGAAGCAGGCGTTGTCGCGGTCCGTATTCGCCAGCTGGACGAGCGGGACGGCAAAGTTCTAGTCCGCGCCGAAGTCGAGGACACCGGGATCGGCATTGCGCCGGAAATCATGCCGCGGCTGTTCACGCCGTTCGAGCAAGCCGATGCCTCGACCACCCGGAAATATGGCGGCACCGGTCTTGGCCTGGCCATCACCAAGCGCCTGGCCGAATTGATGGGGGGCGAATCCGGCGCCACTAGCGAGGTCGGGGTGGGCAGCACTTTCTGGTTCACCGCCTGGCTGGAAAAGTCTGCCGCCGGTGCCGTGGGAGACCGGCCGGAGGACGGGGTAATCAGCGCCGAAGCGGAATTGCTCCGTGAGTTTTTCGGCACTCCCATCCTGCTCGTGGAAGACGAACCGATCAATCGCGAGGTGGCGCTCACCTTCCTTGAAGATGCCGGACTGACGGTGAGCGCGGTGGCCGATGGTGCCGAAGCCTTGGCCCAGGCCCGCGAGAACAGCTTCGCGCTGGTTCTCATGGACATGCAGATGCCGGTCATGGATGGCCTGGAAGCCACCCGGAAAATTCGCGAGCTGCCCGGCTGGCAGACCATCCCGATCATTGCGATGACGGCCAATGCCTTCGCCGAAGACCGTCGACGTTGCCTTGAGGCGGGAATGAACGACTTCGTGACCAAGCCATTCGAACCAGCGACTTTTTTTGCCACCCTGCGGCAGTGGCTGATCATTGGCCGGCGGGGCGGTGTCGGCGGCTGAGTTCGCCTTCGGTTGTGGAATTTTCGAGATGTCTTGTGGCGATCGACGGCGAGTCCAGAGCGGCCTGCTATCCGGGCAAGAGCCCTTCTGATCAATAACCGGCAGAGTTGGCGGGGGGAGTGATTCCCGCCGCAGTTTCACTCTTTGTCGCAGTCAACCGAGCAGTTTCCGCTGGTCGAGGTATTTTTCGAGGATTTCGAGGCGGGCGAGCGGGTCGTCGAGTTCGAGCAGTTTTTGCTTGGCGAGGTTCTGGATGGGCAGGACTTCAGTGATGCGAAAGCCGACCCATTCGGCTTCGTCGTAGCGGTGCGGTTCGGGCAGGCGTTCGTTGCCGAGGTCGTCGACGACGCGGCGGAGCAGCGGCACGAGGCGCTGGCGTTCGGGTGGCAGCGGCGTCGGGCCGGTTTCGGCGAGCAGTTCGACGCTGGCTTCAAGTTGGTTATTGGAGCCGACGCTGGTTTCGATGATGCGGAAGCGGCGGCTGCCGTGGGCGGTGATCATCAGAATGCCGAGCTGTTCCATTTCCCAGTCGCCGATGCTGGCCAGCGTGCCGACGGCGTGCGGTTCGGCAGTGGCGCCGACTTCGCTGCCTTTTTCGATGAGGCAGACGCCGAAGGGCGAGCCGTCCTTCATGCAGGCGGCGGCCATGTCGAGGTAGCGCTGTTCGAAGATTTTGAGCGGCAGCACGCTACCCGGGAAAAGCACGGTGTTGAGCGGGAAGAGCGGGATGCGCATCGTTTCGACGGCGTTGCCAGTCGGCGAGCGGACGAAGTCGAACCAGCCCATGTCAGCTCTCCTCGCCCCAGCGCTGCATCAGCGTGTGCGGCACGGCGATCTGGTCGAGGACGCGGGCGACGACGAAATCGACGATGTCCTGGACGCTTTGCGGGTGGTGGTAGAAGCCGGGGTTGGGCGGCAGGATGACGGCGCCGGCGCGGCTCAGGCGCAGCATATTTTCGAGGTGGATGGCCGAGAACGGCGTTTCGCGCGGCACCAGAACGAGCTTGCGGCCTTCTTTCAGGACGACATCGGCGGCGCGTTCGATCAGGTTGTCGGCCAGGCCCTGAGCAATGGCGGCCAGGGTGCCCATGCTGCACGGACAGACGACCATGGCGTCGGGCGGGTTGGAGCCGGAGGCGACCGGGGCGAACCATTCTTCGCGTCCGTAGACGGCGAGGTTTTCCGGATTGACCGCAGGATAGCGGGCGAGCAGGGCGGCCTTGGCATCGCTCGGCCGCGATGGCAGGTCGAATTCGAGTTCCTGCCTGGCGACGACCTGCGAGGCTTGCGAGTAGAGCAGCTGCACCTTGCAACCCGATTCGAGCAGGCATTCGAGCAGGCGCAGGCCGTAGGGCATGCCGGAGGCACCGGTCAGCGCGAGGCAGATGGTCTTGGACATCAGGCAGCTTCCGTGGGGGCGGGTTCAGCCAACAGTTTAGCCGCGATCAGGCCGTTGATGGTGCCGAAAACCAGTGCCGCGGCGGCGAAAACCGGGGTGAGGAGAAAGACCCCGTCGTGCGGAATGAGCCAGACGCGGGCGAGCAGCAACTGGCCGCCGATATGGGCGAAGGCGGCGAGAATGGACAGGCTGACCGGGCCGAACCAGCGCTTGGGCAGATGGCGGGCGAGGCCGAGGGTGAGCAGGCTGAGCGTCGTCCCGGTGAGCGACAGGAAGAAGCCGGGGGCGAGGAAGAAGCCGAGCAGCAGGCTGCCGGCCAAAACCCGCAGGGCGCTCACCCAGACCGCCGTGCCCCAGCCGTAGCGGGCCAGCACGACGAGGGTGACGATGTTGGCCAGGCCCGGCTTGACGCCGGGCAGCGGCGACGGGATGGCGGCGTCGACCAGCGACAGGCCGACGGCCGCCGTGGCCAGCCAGGCGACGCGGCGGTCTTCGGCGGTGACGGTGAGCTTAATAACTGATCGAGTCATAGACCTTGGTCCGCCCGGCGATCTGGACGCTGACGCGGTTGGGGGCGCAGATGGCGATTTCGCCGGGACGCATGAGCCAGCCCTGCTTGACGCAATACTGGCGCGGGCTGGGGTCGGAAACGACGCGGGCGCGGCCGGGTTCGACGGCGATCAAGGTGGTGCCGAGCGGGCCGGCGACTTCGTATTGCTTGCGCGCCTTGAGGTCGACTTCGGCGAAAACGCGGCCTTCCTGGCGGATGATGGCGCGGTCGGCCAGTCCGCCCTGCCAGAAAACCGGGATGCTGATGCCGACGGCGGCAGCGCTGAGCAGCATGATCAGCCAGTCGCCGGGGCGGATCAGGGTCAGCCAGTTCATGGCCTTGCCCGGTGCCGGGGCATTTCAATTTTGGCCATTTTTTCCGGTTGACCGTGGGAATTGTTCTGCGGCTTGTCGACGGTGCTGACGGCGGTCAAGCGGGCCGGTACATGCCGGCCTGGGCAGTCGTTCACGTTCAGGCGCCGGCCAGCGTACGGTGGCGGACGAGCACCCGGGCGCGCGTGGCGAATTCGTTGGCCAGCCATTCGGCCAGGTAAACCGAGCGGTGCTGGCCACCCGTGCAGCCGATGGCCACCGTCAGATAGTTGCGGTTGTCGCGGATGTAGGCCGGTAGCCAAGTGGCGACGAAGCGGCAGATATCATCGCGCATGCGGCGGACTTCTTCCTCGGCTTCGAGGAAGTCGACGACCGGCTGGTCCTTGCCGGTCAGGGCGCGCAATTCCGGGTCGTAGTGCGGGTTGGGCAGGCAGCGGACGTCGAAGACGAGATCGGCGTCGAGCGGGATGCCGTGCTTGAAGCCGAAGGATTCGAACATCAATGTCAGGCCCTGGCCGGGTTCGGCCTCGATGAACTGGCGGACCCATTCGCGCAGGCCGCTGGCCTTCATGCCGCTGGTGTCGATGCGGTGGCCGAGGGTGGAAATCGGCTCGAGCAACTTGTTTTCAGCCCGGATGGCTTCTTCCAGCGTCTGTCCGGCGGTGGCCAGCGGGTGACGGCGCCGCGATTCGGAATAGCGCTTGAGCAGCGTTTCCTCGTGGGAAAAGAGAAAGAGAAAGGTGACTTCGACGCCGTCTTCCTTCAATTTGTCGAGCTTGGCCGGCAGCAGATCCATGCCGTGCCCGGAACGGGCGTCGATGGCGACGGCCACCTTGTCGACATTTTCTTCCTTGAGCATCCCGGCGAGCACCGTCAGCATGATCACCGGCAGGTTGTCCACGCAGTAATAACCGGCGTCTTCAAGCAGGTTCAGGGCGACGGACTTGCCGGAGCCGGAAAGTCCGCTGATCAGAATGAGTTCCATGGGGGCAGAGCATAATCAAGGCGGCGCCCGGTATCAACCCGCGGCATAATAGAAAAAAACAGGAGATCATCATGCCCCCGACAATTCCTCTGCTTGACCTCCCCTTTTTGGCCGAACTGACCGCGCTGCGCCGCGACATTCATGCCCATCCCGAACTGGCTTTCAATGAGCAGCGGACGGCCGACATCGTCGCCGGCGAACTGGAGCGTTACGGCCTCGAAGTCCATCGCGGCATCGCCAAAACCGGCGTCGTTGGCGTCTTGCGCGCCGGCACCTCGACCAAAATGGTCGGCCTGCGCGCCGACATGGACGCGCTGCCGTTGGCCGAAATGAACGAATTCCCGCATCACTCGAAGCACGCCGGAAAAATGCACGCCTGCGGCCACGACGGCCATACCGCCATGCTCCTCGGCGCCGCCCGCCATCTGGCGCAGCACCCCGATTTCGACGGCGTCGCCGTGTTCATCTTCCAGCCGGCCGAGGAATCCGAAGGCGGCGCCGCCGTGATGATCGAGGACGGCCTGTTCGAGCGCTTCCCGGTCGAGGCCGTGTTCGGCCTGCATAACTGGCCGGGCATCCCGGTTGGCGAAATGGCCGTCATGCCCGGGCCGGTCATGGCCGGCACCTGCGCTTTCGAAATCATCGTGCGCGGCCACGGCTGTCATGCCGCCATGCCGCATCAGGGGGTCGATTCCATCGTTGCCGGGGCGCAACTCGTGCAGGCCCTGCAAACCGTGGTCAGTCGCACGCTGCACCCGTGCGAATCGGCCGTGGTCAGCGTCACCCAATTTCATGCCGGCGAGGCGTGGAACATCATTCCCGAAGAAGTGGTGTTGCGCGGCACCATCCGCAGCTTCAAGCCGGAGGTGCAGGAAGGCATCGAGCGCGCCGTCGAACGGTTGTGCAGCGGTATCGCCGCGGCCAATGGGGCGCAAATCAGTGTCCAGTTCGACCACCGCTACCCGCCGACGGTCAACAGCGTCAACGAAGCCAAATTCTGCCGCGAAGTCGCCGCCGAGGTGTTCAAGCCGGAACGCGTGCTGACCGACATCCTGCCCTCGATGGGCGCCGAGGATTTCGCCTACATGCTCAATGAAAAGCCGGGCTGCTACGTCTGGCTCGGCAATGGCCCGGGCACCGGCGGCTGCACGCTGCATAACCCGCACTACGACTTCAATGACGAATTGCTGACGCTGGGCGCCAGCTACTGGGTGCGCCTCGTCCAGCGTTTCCTGCCCGTGAATCTGCCCGCCTGAAAGAGTTTTCAGGGCGAAAAAAAGCGGCGTTGAACGCCGCTTTTTTGCGATGTGCGCTGCCCGGCCTACAACTTGAAGCGGGAAATCTGCTGGTTCAACTCGCCGGCCATGCCCTTCAGGCGCTCGGCCGACGCCACGACGTCGCGCATGGCGCGGGCACCCACTTCGATCAGGTTGCGAACTTGCTCGATGTGCTTCTGCATGGTGCCTTCGTTCTGATATTCGACGCTGATCGCATCGGTAATGCGTGCCACCACCTGCGTCACCTCGAGTGAGCTGGTGTTCATCCGGTCGAAAGCATCGCGGGCCTGATTGGACAACTGGACGCTGTCATCGACCTGGCGCATGCCGGATTCCATGGCATCGACGGCGCGCGCCGTGCCAGTGTGGATGCTGTCGACCATGGCGGATATTTCGGCGGTCGATTTCGTGGTGCGTTCGGCCAGCTTGCGTACCTCGTCGGCAACCACGGCAAAGCCGCGTCCCTGTTCGCCGGCGCGCGCCGCTTCAATGGCGGCATTGAGGGCGAGCAGGTTGGTCTGGCTGGCAATATCGGAGATGACGCCAAGGATGGAATTGATCTGGGCGGATAGCGTGCCCAGTTCGCGGATGTGGGTGGCCGTGACCTGCACCGAACTGGCCATAGATTTCGTTTCTTCTGCCGCCTTGCTGGCCAGTGCCGCGCCGCTGCCGGAAATTTCGCTCGATCCCTTGACGATCTGCTCGGCCTCATTGACCGCACCCATGACCTGATGGAGGCTTTGCGAAAGGCTCTCGCCGTTGCTGACCATGCTGCGCGCGACATCCAGTTGCTGATCGCTGCCGCTCGCTACCTGCGAGGTGGCCGACGCCATCTGGGTCGCCGTCTGGGCCACGTCGTTCGCATGCCTGGCGAGCGTGCCGACCAGCTCGCGCAGGTGGGTCTGCATGGCGGCCAGCCCGGCCAGCAGGCTGTCCTGGTCGCCATCGGCAATGGTGATCGGCTGCGTCAGGTCGCCGGTGGCCACCGCATTTGCGACCTGGCGGGCGTAGCCGGGTTCGCCACCGAGTTCGCGGCGCACGTAGGCCAGCGTGGTAACGACGCTGGCGATACCGACCAGAATGGCCAGTGCCGACAGCGCCAGCACGATGTTTCCGGCCTGCTCGGCCTTGCCGGCGACTTCAAGGCGTTGGGCATCGGTGGCCTTGTCGATGACCTCGAGGTCATCGAGCAGGGCCTTCTTCAAGGCGCGCCAGGCGGGCGTTTCCTTGCTGTTGATCAGAGTCTTCGCGTCGTCCGTGCGGCCAGCCTTGATCGCCGCGAGAACTTCAGTCTGGGCATCGGCCTGGGCCTGGGCGAGCGGTCCGAGGCGAGCCAGCGAACTGCTGAAGCCGTCGACGGACGAGGCGGCGCGGGTGGCAGCTTCGCGTGCCGTGGCGAAGTCCTTGCGGGCTTTTTCGAGATTCTCGAAAGCCTTGGGATTGCTCGGGTCGAGGACAATGTTGCGCAACGCCTGGCCCATTTGCAGGCCCTGGCTGTACATGTCCTGATAGCCGTGCTGCAGGGCGCCGATGCCATCGAGGAAGCTGCCGAAGCGCGCCGAGGTGCTGCGCAGGCCGCTGTTGGCGACGATAACAGCGGCAATGAAAGCGGCCATGATCAAGGCCATGCCGAGTAACAGGCGGTTGCGGAAACTCATTGCCAAACCCCTTTTTATATTAGGGTTTCATTGTACGGCTTGGCTAGCGCGGGAGCCAGTTCGATCAGCCGGCGGTGATCATTCCATCGCTGAGTCTGAGGGCATTGACCAGCAGCAGTTCGCGTTCGACGCCGGCCACCAGCCGCTCATCGGAGAGATTGAGGAAGCGGGCATTGACGTCGACGGCAAAGGGCAGCGCGAGCACGAAAGCGGGGAAGTCGGCTTTCGGCAACTGGCGTTTTTCCATCATTGCGAACGACACGATGACCTTGATGGCATGCCAGGCGAGTTGTCCGATATTGCTGCGGAAGTTGGCAAGGCGCCGGAAAGCCCGTTCAAAAGCCGCGTCGACCGTGGAAAACGGCTTGCCGTGGCCAGGAATGACGATGTCGATGGGCAGCCGGGAGAGCATTTCCAGGGTTTCCTGCGCGCTGGCCAGGCCGTCGGCTTCACCGAGCAGTTCGGGGAAAATGACGCCGAAGCCGTTTTCCCACAGGGCATCGCCGGAAATCAGGATGCGCTTTTCCGGGTTGTAGTAGGCCAGTGCCTCCATGTCGTGCCCGGGAACGGCGAGCGCCTGCCAGTTGAGGCCGCCCATCTCGACTTCGTCGTTGGCGTCGATCAGGCTGTCGTGCTGGAAGCGCGCGCTTTGCTGGCCGAGCGGGGAGAGCAGCAGGGCATCCTTGTCCCAGTCGGCAATGGCCGCGTGCAGGCCGGCCGGGACGATGATCGCGCAGTCGAAGGCCGCCTTGAGCGCAGCGTTGCCGCCGATATGGTCGGAATGCGAATGGGTGTTAATCAGGCGGGCCAAGCTGCGGCCGGCCAGGGCGTGATGGACCAGGTCGACCGTCTGTTCGGCATGCGTGACGTAGCCGCTATCGATCAGGGTGGCCTGATCGCCGTCGAAAAGCAGGATGTTGTTGGCCGACAGCCAGCCGCGTTCGAGGACGAGCAGACTGGCCGGGAGGGCTACGCTCATTCCGGCTTTTCCGGACTACCGTCACGATTGGCCGGCTGAGTTGTCGTCGGCACGGCCAGTTCGGCCACGATGCCCGGCGCGCTCAGCGGCGGCCGGCCGCAGCCGAGGCAATAGCCGGAATCGGGGTCGGCCATGCAGATGCCGACGCATTGGTAGAGTTCTTCGTCCTGGTTGTTCATTTTGCGTTGCCGTTGCTGCGTATATCGCTTTCCTGCGGGGCCTGTTCGTGGCGTCGCCGGGCGACGTTGGCCAGGATGTGCTGCTGCTCGGCGGCGTCGAGGCGCGACCAGGCCGTGATTTCATCGATAGTGCGCAAGCAGCCCTGGCACAGGCCGTTGTTCGCATCCATCTTGCAGATATTGATGCAGGGTGAGGGAGTTGTCATTCAAATCAACATGAAGCGGTGTTGCTGGTCGCGGACCATTTCAACGGCTTCGAGGGCTTCGTCGCGACTGATTCTGGCCAGCATGGCCAGATGAAGACGGCGGTCGCGGGCAGTTAGTTCCGGGAAGTTGAGGGTATGGGCGTTGATGTCCTCGTTGCCGTCGTCGGTCACAACGCCCTGACGGTCCACCGTGATGCTGACGGGTGTCAGGTGCAGAGCCGGTTCGGGCGACTTGAGGTAGTCGGCCAGCGCGTGGACCAGATGTTCGGGCATCAGCGATTCGGCGGTGTGGCGCAGTTTGGCGTCGAGCTCGGCCAGGTGACGAGTGCCGACTTCCAGTGCATGGCCGCCCGAGGTGCCGCGCAGGACGGTCAGGTGGGCGCGCTCGACCGACACATCGGCGCGCAGACCTTCGCGTTCGTCGCGCAGGGCCTTGACGTGGGCGTGGAAGGTGTGAAGCAGGCTTTCCAGGGCCTTGCAGCGCAGGCCGTGCAGGGTGGTGTCGAGCTGGCAGCTCGGCTCGATCAGCGTCTGGCCGGAGAAAAAGAGCACGAGCTGGGGGACATCGCTGCGGATGACATCGCCCTGTTGCGCCAAGCCGAGCTGTTTTTTCTGTTGCCGGCGGGCAGCAAACATGGCGTAGAAATATTCGCTTTCCCAGCTGCACGGCTCGGCGAGAAAGTCGCGCACGGCCTGGCTGCGGCCGAGCATCTGGTCGATGTCGCCGGCCGTGGCGAACAGCGCGTGCACCAGCGGATCGTCAGCAAAGGCCTTGCGGTTGATGTCGATCGGGCCGGGTAGTGAGGCGACCAGCCCGTCGCAGTAACCCAGCGCATAGTCGACAGGGCCGCTCAGGTGTTTTTCGAAACCCGGGGCAGCCTTGAGCATCGGGTCCACCATCTCGGCCACCCGGTCGAGCGCCTTGCGCAGGGACGGATCCAGCGGCGGCGCAGGCTTGAGAAAATCAGCGACGGTGGAAAGAAGGCTCACTCGGACCTGGCACAAAGAGCCCGGCCGGCCTTGGCGCCATTCGGGCGGTTGATGGCGCTGGAAATCCAGTCGCCGACAGCTGCCAGTTTAGCCAGATCGATGCCGGTTTCAATGCCCATGCCTTGCAATAAATAAACAACGTCCTCGGTTGCCACGTTGCCGGAGGCGCCTTTGGCGTATGGGCAACCGCCAAGGCCGGCGATCGAACTGTCGAATACGGCCATGCCCATCTGCAGCGAGGCGTAGATGTTGGCGATGGCCATGCCGTAGGTGTCGTGATAATGGCCGGCCAGTTTTTCGATGGGGAGCAGTTTGGCGCAGGCTTCGATCAGCCGTTTGACCGAAGCCGGATTGCCGACGCCGATGGTGTCGCCGAGGGAGACTTCGTAGCAACCCATGTCGAACAGGGTCTTGGCGACTTCGGCGGCCTTTTTCGGGTCGACTGCACCTTCGTACGGACAGCCGACAACACAGGAAACATAGCCGCGGACCGGGATTTCCAGTGCCGAGGCGGCCGAAACAACCGGTTCGAAGCGTTTCAGGCTCTCGGCAATCGAGCAATTGATGTTTTTTCGGGAAAAACTCTCGGAGGCGGCGCCAAAGATGGCGACTTCGCTCGCGCCGGCTTCTATGGCTGCATCAAAACCTTGCAAATTTGGCGTTAAAACCGGGTAGACCGTGGCAGCGTTGCGTTTAATGCCACGCATGACTGCCGCGTTGTCGCCCATCTGCGGCACCCATTTCGGCGAGACGAAGGAGGTCGCTTCAATGACGCGTAGCCCGGCATCGGCGAGGCGTTCGATCAATTCGATCTTGATCGCGGTGGGGACCACCTGCGCTTCATTTTGCAGGCCGTCACGCGGGCCGACTTCGACGATTTTTACGTGTTTTGTCAGGTTCATGGTGAATGCTCAGCAAGTTGGCATCAGAAGGCAGGATATTCCGTTCAATCCTGATCGCGTAACCAGTAAGTGGCAGTACAAAGCGCCAGACCGACGGCGTAGAGTTGCCAGGTTTCGGAAATGGCGTAGGGGTAGAGCATCAGCGCGACGCCCAGCCATTTGACGTAGGGGCGGGCGCGTTGTTTTCCGTAGCGGTAGCCGGCCAACCCGAGCAGCCCGAAGATGATGGCGCCGATCAGGTAGGCCGGCGTCGGCAGGGTCAGGCCAAGGGATTGTAGAGAATTCAGGTCTTCCACGAACGGCTCCGACGAAAGCGACAGTTAGCGACATGTTCTCACCGGGTGCATGGTAACCGCGCCCGACTCATGACACGCCTTCGAATTCGACCAGCGCAGCGCCATCGCTCACTTGCTCGCCCGCTGCATAGCAGAAAGTCTTGATGATGCCGGCGGCGGGAGCGGTGATGGTGTGCTCCATTTTCATCGCTTCGAGGATGAGCAGCGGGGCGCCTTTTTCCACCTTTTGGCCCGGTTGGGCGAGCAGGGCGACGACCTTGCCGGGCATCGGCGCGGTCAGGCCGCCGCCCTGCGCACCGCCGGCTTCGACTAAATGCAGCGGGTCGTCACGGAGAAGTGAGTACGTGCTTCCATTGAGAAAGATGCTGCGTTTTTCATCGACCGCGACAACGCTGGCCATCAGCCGGCGGTCGTCGAGTTCGACGGCGAAGCGGTCGCCGTCGAGCTTCTTGCCGCGGGCCAGCGTGGTCTGGCCGTGGATCGTGATCTGCCATTTGTCGCCTTGGTAGCGCACCAGGGTTTCGATCAGGCTGTCACCGTCGCGAAAGCCGATCATGCGGGCAGCAGAGAGGTTCATCCGCCAGCCGTCGCGGGCGTGCCACGGCGAGCACGGGTCGCCGCTGGCCTTGGCGGCCTGTTTGGCTGCGTGCTGTTCCCAGAGCAGTTCACCGACCGTGGCGACGAGCAGCGCATCGCGCGGCACGGCCTGGGTGGCGGGGAAGAGGAATTCCTTCTGGCGTTCGATCAGGCCGGTGTCGAGGTCGGCGCCGCTAGAGTTACTAAAGGCCGGGCAGGCGACGAGGCGGGAGAGGAAATCGATATTGGTGGTCACCCCGGCCACCTGATAGTCGGCCAGCGCCTTGCGCATCCGCGCCAGCGCGGCGTCGCGATGCTCGTCCCAGACGATGAGCTTGGCGATCATCGGGTCGTAGAAAGGCGTGATCTCGTCGCCTTCCTCGACGCCGGTGTCGACGCGGACGTTGAGGCTTTCGGCCGGTGGCGACAGACGGACCAGCATGCCGGTCGAGGGCAGGAAGCCTTTGTTGGCATCCTCGGCGTAAATGCGCGCTTCGAGGGCGTGACCGCGGATCTGCAGTTGTTCCTGGGCGAGCGGCAGCGGCTGGCCGGCGGCGACGCGCAACTGCCATTCGACGAGGTCCTGGCCGGTGATCATTTCGGTGACCGGGTGCTCGACCTGCAGGCGGGTGTTCATTTCCATGAAATAGAACGAGCCGTCCTGGTTGGCGATGAACTCGACGGTGCCGGCGCCGACATAGCCGACGGCCTTGGCGGCGGCGACGGCGGCCTTGCCCATCTCGTGGCGGCGCGCATCGGTCATGCCGGGGGCGGGGGCTTCCTCGAGCACCTTCTGGTGGCGGCGTTGCACCGAACAGTCGCGTTCGAAGAGATAGACGCAATCGCCCTGCGTGTCGGCGAAGACCTGGATTTCGATGTGGCGCGGCTTGGTGATGTATTTTTCGATCAGCACGTGATCGTTGCCGAAGCTGGAAATCGCTTCGCGCTTGCACGAGGCGAGGGCGTCGGGGAAATCCTCGGAGCGTTCAACCAGGCGCATGCCCTTGCCGCCACCACCGGCTGCTGCCTTGATCAGCACCGGATAGCCGATGGCGTCGGCTTCCTGGTGGAGCAGGGCCGGCGTCTGGTCGTCGCCGTGGTAGCCCGGGGTGAGCGGTACGGCGGCCTTGCCCATCAATTTCTTGGCTTCCGATTTGGAGCCCATGGCGCGGATCGCCGAAGCCGGCGGGCCGATGAAGGCGATGCCGTTGGCGGCCAGCGCATCGGCAAAATCGGCGTTTTCGGAGAGGAAACCGTAGCCGGGATGGACTGCCTGGGCGCCGGTGCGCTTGCAGGCATCGACGATCTTGTCGGCGACAAGGTAGGACTCGCGGGCGGCGGCCGGGCCGAGCAGTACGGCCTCGTCGGCGAGGCGGACATGGCGGGCGTTGGCATCGGCCTCGGAATAGACGGCGACAGTACGGATGCCCATGCGGCGAGCCGTTTTGATGACACGGCAAGCGATCTCGCCACGGTTTGCGATCAAAATTTTGTTGAACACGGCTTATTCCCCAATCCAGGCGGGTGAACGTTTGTCGAGGAAGGCAGTGATACCTTCGCGGGCTTCCGGCGTGGTGCGCAGGTGGGCGATGCGGTGGGCGGTGTCGTCAACCAGCGTGTCGTTGATCGGCCGGCCGCTGACGGCGCGGATCAGATCCTTGGCGGCGGCCTGGGAAAGCGGGCCGCCTTGCAGCAGCGAGCCGACGATTTCCTGCACCTTGGCATCCAGTTGTTCCGGCTCGACGGTTTCATGGACGAGGCCGATTTCGCGGGCGCGGGCGGCATCGATGCGCTCGGCCGACTGGAAATAGCGGTAAGCCTGGCGGGCGCCAATGGCGCGCAGGACGTAGGGCGAAATGGCCGCCGGGATGATGCCGAACTTGACTTCGGATGTTGCAAAGACGGCCTTGGTCGAGGCGACGGCGATGTCGCAGGCGGCGGCCAGACCCATGCCGCCACCGAGCGCGGCACCCTGGACGCGGGCGATGGTCGGCTTCTTCATTTCGGCCAGCACGCGGAGCATGCGGGCCAGGGCGCGGGCGTCGTTGAGGTTGTCATCGAGGCCGTTATTGGCGGCACGCTTCATCCAGTTGAGGTCGGCCCCGGCTGAGAAGCTCTTGCCACGGCCGGCGAGGATGACGACGCGGATGTCGTTATCGGCCTCGATGGCGATGCAGGCGGCGGTCAGTTCGGCGATGAGGGTTTCATCGAAGGCATTGTGGAGGTCGGGGCGGTTCATCCAGATCGTGGCGACCGGGCCGGTGAGTTGTATTTCCAAGGCTTGGAAGGGCATTTGTTTGTCTCTTTATTGGCTATTTTTGTTTGATTAGCTTGGGGTTCCGCCCTTGCGGGGCGGCTTACTTTCTTTTGCTTCGCCAAAAGAAAGTAAGCAAAGAAAAGGCGACCCTGGGTCGGTGCCGGCGTTGCCGGTTCCCTGTGCTACTCGGCAGGCCGGGCGGCTGCGGAACTCGGGGCTGCGCCCCTCAGACAGTCCTCGCCGAAATCCCCCGGCCTTCCTGCGTTGCTCGGCACCTCTCAAGGGGCCCGGTGAAACGATCCGTGCTTGAGCTTGGGTGCCTGAATGGCAGATTTCATTTTTGGTCGTATTTTCCGGTTGACCGTGGAAACTGGCTTTTTGGTGAACGACGGTTGAGCGAGGACGTCTTTGGGGTCCCCGTGCAAGGCGCTGAGCAACGCAGGCGGGCCGGGGGCCGTCGGCTGGCGTTGTCTGAGCCGCAGGCGAGTTTAGCCAGCCGCCCGGCCTGCCGAGTAGCGCAAGGAACCCGAAGGGCGCCGCCCCCGGGGTCGCCTTCTTTTTGGCTACTTTTTCTTGGCGAAGCAAGAAAAAGTACGCCCGCCAACAAGGCGGAACCCCAACCTCATTCAAAGGAACCCCAAGCTGAAATAAGGAAAATCTCATTTCAAACCCCTCTCCCGAATCAACCCAGCCATCGGCTGCCCATCCATCGCCGCAATCAAACTCGCCTGATTAACCGCCGGCTGATTCTGGCTAACCTTCCATTTTCCGACTAAGCGGTCGATGGATATCTCGATCCCGACAACCGCCCCAAGCATCTTCCCGATGTAATCAGCCGGCGCATCATCAACCGCCCACGGACGCGGCAACCCGGCTTCGTGCTCAGCGGTCAACGCATGCAACTGGGCCAAAAGCCAGTCAGCATCGTCAATCAGACGTAGCTCGCCATAGACATGCACCGCCGTGTAATTCCAGGTCGGCACCACCTTGCCATGCTCGGCCTTGGTCGCGTAGTTCGACGGGCTGATGTAACAGTCCGGACCTTTGAAAATGACGAGAATTTTCCGGTTGACCGTGGCATCCGCCGCCAGCAGATTGGCCCGCGCAATGTGGCCGCGCAAGCTGCCGTTCGGCCCGGCAGCCGCATCCAGATGCAACGGGATATGGTTGGCCTCCAGCCCGTCCGCACCCTGCGTGACGACCGTGGCGAGTGGAAAGGCGCGCATCAGCTCGTGCATGATGCCGACGTCGGTTTCCGCAAAATGCTTGGGTAGGTACATTGCCTTACATCCGGAAAATGCCGAACTTCGTCTCTTCGGCCGGGGCGTTCATCGACGCCGACAACCCAAGGCCGAGCACCCGGCGCGTATCGGCCGGATCGATGATGCCGTCGTCCCACAGTCGGGCCGAGGCGTAGTAGGGGTGGCCCTGCGTCTCGTACTGCTCGCGGATCGGGTCCTTGAAGGCGGCTTCTTCCTCGGCGCTCCAGGTCTTGCCGGCGGCTTCGATGCCGTCGCGCTTGACGGTGGCCAGCACGCCGGCCGCCTGTTCGCCGCCCATGACCGAGATCCGGGCGTTCGGCCACATCCACAGGAAGCGCGGCGAGTAGGCGCGGCCGCACATGCCGTAGTTGCCGGCGCCGAACGAGCCGCCGATGACGACGGTGAATTTCGGCACCTTGGCGGTGGCGACGGCAGTCACCATCTTTGCGCCGTCGCGGGCGATGCCGCCGTTTTCGTACTTGCGGCCGACCATGAAGCCGGTGATGTTCTGCAGGAAAACGAGCGGAATCCCGCGCTGGGCGCAAAGTTCGATGAAATGTGCACCCTTGAGCGCCGATTCGCTGAATAAAATCCCGTTGTTGGCGACGATACCGACCGGGTAGCCGTAAATGCGGGCAAAGCCGCAAACCAGCGTCGTGCCGTAGCGGGCCTTGAATTCGTCGAAATCGGAGCCATCGACGATGCGGGCAATAATCTCGCGGACGTCGAAGGGCTTTTTCGCGTCGGTCGGGATGACGCCGTACAATTCTTCGGCGGCATAGGCTGGTTCGGTGGGTACAGTCAGGGTGACCGGCGGCTGTTTCTTCCAGTTCAGATCCTTGACGATGCGCCGGGCGATGGCCAGCGCGTGGGCATCGTTCTCGGCCAGATGATCGACCACGCCGGATATGCGCGTATGGACGTCAGCGCCGCCGAGGTCTTCGGCCGACACCACTTCACCGGTCGCCGCCTTGACCAGCGGCGGACCACCCAAAAAGATCGTGCCCTGATTCTTGACGATGATCGACTCGTCGCACATGGCCGGCACGTAGGCGCCACCGGCCGTGCATGAGCCCATGACGGCGGCGATCTGCGGAATGCCGGCGGCCGACAGGTTGGCCTGGTTGAAGAAGATGCGGCCGAAGTGTTCCTTGTCCGGAAAGACCTCATCCTGCATGGGCAAAAAGGCGCCGCCGGAATCGACCAGATAGACGCAGGGCAGCCGGTTTTCGAGGGCGATTTCCTGGGCGCGCAGATGTTTTTTTACAGTCAGCGGGTAATAGGTGCCGCCCTTAACGGTGGCGTCGTTGGCAACGACCATGCATTCGACGCCATTGACCCGGCCGATGCCGGCGATCACCGAGGCGGCCGGCACGTCACCGCCGTACATGCCGTAGGCCGCAAACTGGCCGATTTCGAGGAAGGGCGTGCCGGGGTCGAGCAGGCCATTGACCCGCTCGCGCGGCAGCAACTTGCCACGGGCAATGTGCTTCTGGCGCGCCGCTTCCGGGCCGCCGAGGGCGATCTTCTCGACCTTTTCGTGCAGGTCGGCGACCACGCTGGCCATGGCCGCCGCGTTGGCCTGGAAATCGGCCGAGCGCGGGTTAAGTTGGGATTTCAGGGTGGTCATGTCTCTTCCTAGTTATTAGTTGCCTAAGGGCTAGAGTGGTTTTGCCAACAGCTCAAGCCCCTAGGCAACTCGATCCTCACAACTGCTTTTCCTCTTTAAGCCACTTGCTGACCGGCTCCGGCCGGTAGGCAGTCATGGTGGCGAGCAGTTTTTCGATGTCGGTGTCGGCCAGTGCCATGGCCCGGTTCTGGGCGCGCAGGAAGCCCTCGGCGACGGCCATGTCGAACATGGCGAGCAGCGGGTCGTAGAAACCGTTTACGTTGAGCAGGCCCATCGGTTTGGCATGAAAGCCGAGCTGGCCCCAAGTCAGGATTTCGCAGAATTCCTCGAAGGTGCCGAAGCCGCCGGGCAGGGCGATGAAGCCGTCGGACAGCTCGGCCATGCGCGCCTTGCGCGTGTGCATCGAATCGACCACCTCGATGCGCGTCAGCGCCCGGTGATCGACGGCGCGGCCGGCGACTTCCTTGCCCATCAACGCTTCCGGGATGACGCCGATGACCGTGCCGCCGGCTTCCAGGCAGGCATCGGCAACGGCGCCCATGAGGCCGATATTGCCGGCGCCATAGACCAGCTCGATGCCGCGGGCGGCGAGCAGGCGACCGAGCGTTTCAGCCTCGGCCCGGTAGATCGGATTGCTGCCGGCGTTCGAGCCGCAGAAGACGCAGAGTCGTTTCATAGTGTCCTGGAAAATTCGCTCAAAAACCGCCGGTTTTCAGCCAGTGTTCGATCTGCGGCAGGCGGTCGGCGCCGAAGAAGGCTTCGCCGTCGATGAGCACGTAAGGCGAACCGAAGACGCCGAGTTTCATCGCCTTGTCGACTTCGTCCTTGAGGCGCTCCTTAATTTCCGGGCTTTGCAGGGCGGCGGCGAGGGCTTCGCGGTCGACGCCAAGTTGGCTGGCAATGTCGAGCACGGTGTCGGGCGATGAAATATCCCGGTCATCGACGTAGAGGGCGCGGAACGTGGCGTGGGCGAATTGCCTGGCCAGCGCGCAATCCTGGCCGTGCAGCCAGTAGTAGGCGCGGGCGGCGGCCTGCGTGGCGAGCGGGAACTGGCTCGGATGTTTGTAGGGAATGCCCATGAAACGGGCTGAACGTGAGAAGTCGTGCAGCGAGTAGCTGGCCTTGGCCGGATTCTGCATGGTCAGCGGCGCGCTGCCCGTGGCCTTGAAAATGATGCCGAGCAGGATCGGATGCCAGCGCACCTTGCGGCCGTATTGGGCGGCCAGGGCGTCGATCTTCTCACTGAGCAGGTAGCCGTAGGGGCTGGAAAAATCGAAGTAGAAATCGATCGAGGGGTTGGCGTCGGTCATTGTTTGTCTCCTGTTCGGGCTACGGTCAATTTCATTTTTAGGCTTTTTTTCCGGTTGACCGTAGCAATGGGGTTTGATTACTCGTTGGCGATGCTGCGCCCGATGACCAGCCGCTGGATGTCGTTGGCGCCCTCGTAAATCTGGCAGATGCGCACGTCGCGGTAGATCCGCTCGACCGGGAAGTCGCTGGTGTAGCCGACGCCGCCGTGGATCTGGATGGCGTCCGAGGCAATCTTCTCGGCGGCTTCCGAGGCGAACATCTTGGCCATCGAGGCTTCCTTCAGGCAGGGCTTGCCGGCGTCCTTGAGCTGGGCGGCGCGCCAGACCATGAGGCGGGCGGCATCGAGCAGCGTATTCATGTCGGCCAGGCGGAAATTGACGGCCTGGTGGTCAATGATGGGCACGCCAAAGGTCACGCGCTCCTTGGCGTAGCGCACGGCTGCTTCGAAGGCGGCGCGGGCCATGCCGATGCTCTGGGCGGCGATGCCGATGCGGCCGGCTTCGAGGTTGGACAGCGCAATCTTGTAGCCTTCGCCCTCCTTGCCGAGCAGCGCCGAGGCCGGCACGCGGCAGTTTTCGAGAATGATCTGCACGGTGTCGGAAGCGTGCTGGCCCATCTTGTCTTCCGTGCGGCCGACGATGAAGCCGGGCGTTGCCGTCGGGATCAGAAAGCAGGAAATGCCCTTCTTGCCAGCCGTTTTGTCGGTCACCGCGAAGACGATGGCCATCTGGGCGTGCTTGCCGGTGGTGATGAATTGCTTGACGCCGTTGAGCACGAAATGGTCGCCATCGCGGTCAGCCCGCGTGGTGATCGCCGCGGCATCCGAACCGGTATGCGGTTCGGTCAGGCAGAAGCAGCCGAGCTTTTCGCCGCGGGCCAGTGGTTTGAGCCATTCTTCCTTCTGCGCGTCTGTGCCGTACTTCATCGTGATGCCGCAGGCCAGCGAGTTCTGCACCGAAACGATGGTCGACGTGGCGCCGTCGCCGGCGGCGATTTCTTCCAGGGTCAGGACCAGCGACATGTAATCCATGCCGGCGCCGTCCCATTCCTCGGGGACGACCATGCCCAGCGCGCCGAGTTCACCGAGTTCCTTGAGCGCTTCGGCCGGGAAGGTGTGGTTCCTGTCCCAGTCGGCGGCGAAGGGGGCGAGGCGCTCCTGGGCGAAGGCGCGCATGGTGTCGCGGATCATTTCCTGTTCTTGCGTGAGGATCATCGGTCTGTCTCCGCTCAGAGCATTTCAACGGCCAGGGCCGTCGCTTCGCCGCCCCCGATGCACAAGCTGGCAACGCCGCGTTTCTTGCCATACTTCTTGAGCGCGCCGAGCAGGGTGACGACGATGCGGGCGCCGGAAGCGCCGATCGGGTGACCGAGCGCACAGGCGCCGCCGTGGACATTGACCTTGGCCGGGTCGAGCTTGAGGTCGTGCAGCGAAGCCATGGTGACGACGGCGAAGGCTTCGTTGATTTCGTAGAGGTCGACCGATTCTGCGGTCCACCCGGTCTTGGCGAACAATTTCTGCATGGCGCCGACCGGAGCCGACGGGAAGAGGGCGGGCGTGCCGGCGTGCGTCGTGTGGGCAACGATGCGGGCAAGCGGCTGCAGGCCGAGCTTGGCGGCTTGCGAGGCGCGCATGAGCACCATGGCGGCGGCGCCGTCGGAAATCGACGAGGAATTGGCGGCGGTGACCGTGCCGTCCTTCTTGAAGGCCGGCTTCAAAGTCGGGATTTTTTCCACGTTGACCGCGAACGGCCCTTCATCCTTGTCGATCACCACATCGCCCTTGCGGCCGGCGACGGTGGTCGGCGCGATTTCCCAGGCGAAGCTGCCATTGTTACTGGCCTCGATGGCACGGGTCGTCGAGCGCACGGCGAACCCATCCTGGGCTTCGCGGGTGAAACCGTAAGTGCTCGCACACTCTTCGGCAAAAGTGCCCATCAGGCGGCCACGGGTTTCCTTGCTGTAGGAGTCCTCCAGGCCATCCATGAACATGTGGTCGAACATCTGGCCGTGACCGAGGCGATAGCCGCCACGTGCCTTGGCCAGCAGGTAGGGGGCGTTGGTCATCGACTCCATGCCGCCGACCACGGCGGCGCCATAGGAACCGGCCAGGATGCCGTCGTGACCGAGCATGGTCGCCTTCATGGCCGAGCCGCAGACCTTGTGGATGGTGGCGCACCCGGCCGAAATCGGCAGGCCGGCCTGCAATGCCGCCTGGCGAGCGGGGGCCTGGCCCTGGCCGGCTTGCAGGACGCAGCCCATCAGCACTTCCTCGATCAGGTTGACGTCGATGCCGGCGCGCTCGACGGCGGCCTTGATGGCCACGGCGCCGAGATTGGCGGCGGTCAGGGCGCTGAAGCCACCTTGAAACGAGCCCATGGCGGTGCGGGCGGCGGAAACGATAACGATCGGGTCATTCATGCTGATTTCTCCTGCGTTTTGTTGTGATCAGGCGTCCAACGCTTTCAGTGCGGCGTCGTAACGGGTAGGGAGGTCGTCGAGGGTATCGACGGTGATGCCGAGGTCATGCATGTGGCCGTCCTTGAGGCCGTAGATCCAGCCATGCACGGTCAATCGCTGGCCACGCTGCCAGGCATCCTGGACGACCGGGTTGTGGCAGACATTGACGACCTGTTCGAGGACGTTCAGTTCGCACAGACGGTCGTGACGCTGGGTTTCGGGCAGGCTGTCGACATTGGCCAGGTGCTTGTTATGTACGTCATGGACGTGGCGCAGCCAGAGATCGACGACGCCGACCCGGGTCCGGTTGAGCGCGGCGAGCACGCCGCCGCACCCGTAGTGGCCGACGACCATGATGTGTTTGACCTTGAGCACATCGACCGCGTACTGGATGACCGACAGGCAGTTGAGGTCGGTGTGGACCACGACATTGGCGACGTTGCGATGGACGAACACTTCGCCCGGCAGCAGTCCGACGATCTGGTTGGCCGGCACGCGCGAATCGGAGCAGCCGATCCACAGGAATTCGGGATTTTGCAGATGGGCCAGCTTGTCGAAATAGGTCGGATCGATTTCGTGCATCTGCTTGGCCCAGGCCCGGTTGTAGTCGAACAGGTGGGTCAGGTTCTCGTTGCGGATTTCCTCTTCCGACCAGTTGTCGAGATCGAGCGTCAGGAAAATGCGTTCGTCGTCCGGCGTTGGGTAGTAGGCGGGCGATTCGGTGAACCCCAACTCGCGGTATAGCTTCACCGCCATCCGCATGTTGGGCAGCGTGTCGAGCAGCAGGCGCTTGTAGCCGATGTCCCGGGCCGCCTTGATCGCCGCCAGTGCCAGGGTGCGGCCGATGCCGTGGCCGCGCTCCTCGGGGCTGACGTAGAGCCGCTTCATTTCGCAAATGCCTTCGCTGCCGGCCAAAGCGCGCACACCGACACAACCGGCCGGTCGACCGTCGATTTCGGCAAAAAATAGCCGGCCCTGCGGCGCCGAGTAGGCTCCGGGCAGGGAGGCCATTTCCTGGTCGAAATTCTGGAAGCACAGGTCAACGCCCAGCCAGGCTGCGTAATTGCGGAAATACTGGCGAACCTGCTCCAGTGCTTCGGCATCGTTGGCGGTGAGGGTACGTAAGGTAACGGTCATGCTGTATAGCTCCTTGGTGCAGCGCCCCCGTTCCGGGAACGCCGGCGGGAGCTTGTTAGGCAGTTTCGGCGAAAAGTTCGCGGCCAATCAGCATTCTACGGATTTCCGAAGTGCCTGCCCCGATCTCATAGAGCTTGGCATCGCGCCACAAACGGCCGACCGGATATTCGTTGGTGTAGCCGACGCCGCCCAGGGTTTGAATGGCCTCGCCGGCCATCCAGGTCGCCTTTTCGGCGGAATAGAGAATGGCCCCGGCAGCGTCCTTGCGCAGCGTCCGGGCGTGGTCGGTAGCATCGCAGGCGCGGCCGACGGCATAGACGTAGGCGCGGTTGGCCATCCAGGTCGAATACATATCGGCGACCTTGCCTTGCATGAGCTGGAATTCGCCGATCGCCTGGCCGAACTGCTTGCGTTCGTGGAGGAAGGGGACAACGACGTCCATGCAGGCTGCCATGATGCCGAGCGGGCCGCCGCACAGCACGGCGCGTTCGTAGTCGAGGCCGGACATCAATACCTTGGTGCCGTTACCGACGCCGCCCAGCACGTTTTCTTCGGGAACTTCGCAGTCGTCGAAGAATAGCGGGAAGGTGTTGGAGCCGCGCATGCCCAGTTTGTCGAGGTGAGTGCCGTGGGTGAAACCCTTGAAATCCTTTTCGACGATGAAGGCGGTCATGCCCTTGGCCCCGGCGGTCGGGTCGGTCTTGGCGTAGACCACCAGCGTGTCGGCATCGCCGCCGTTGGTGATCCACATCTTGGAACCGTTGAGGACGTAGCGGTCGCCCTTCTTCTCGGCCTTCAGTTTCATCGAGACGACGTCGGAGCCGGCGCTTGGCTCGGACATGGCCAGGGCGCCGACATGGTCGCCGGAAATCAGTTTGGGCAGGTATTTCTGGCGCTGCGCTTCGCTGCCGTTGCGGCGGATCTGGTTGACGCACAGGTTCGAGTGGGCACCGTAGGACAGGCCGATCGACGCCGAAGCGCGGGAAATTTCTTCGAGCGCCACGATGTGGGCCAGATAGCCCATATTGGTGCCGCCGTATTCCTCGCTGGCGGTCATGCCGAGCAGTCCCATGTCGCCAAATTTCTTCCAGAGGTCGGCCGGGAAGTGATTGATGCGGTCGACTTCGGCGGCGCGCGGCGCGATTTCGGCGTCGGCAAAAGCCTTCACCGCATCGCGCAGCAGGTTGATGTCTTCGCCGAGGGCGAAATCGAGGCTGGGTATGTTCATGGTTTGTCTCCGTTATCGATTTATTTTTCAGTCTTGCCGTGCATGACCATGATGGTCTGCTGCATCAGTGCACACAGCGTTTCCCGACCGTCTTTCACGGCGAAGACTTCGGCCTGGGTGACGATCAGCGTACGACCGGGGCGGACCACCTTGCCGCGGGCGATCAGTTTTTCGCCATCAGCCGGGGCGACCAGATTCATCTTGAATTCGACCGTCAGCACCGAGGCGGTTTCCGGCACAACGGTCATCGCCGCATAGCCGGCCGCCGAATCGGCGATCATGCCGACGACGCCGCCGTGGACAAAACCGTGCTGCTGCTCGACACCTGTCCAGTGCGGTAGATGGATTTCTGTCCGGCCGTGCTCGATGACCGGCATCGTCGCCTGGATCAGCTCCATGGCGTTCTGGCGGGCAAAACTGGCGCTGACGCGTTCGGCAAAATGAGGGTCGAGGAATTTGGTCATAGGTTGTGATTGTATTTACGTTGACGTTAACGTCAACTAGAGATCAAAGATTTTTTACGGGGCATTGCGGCGAGCCACTTCCAGTTCGCACTGGCGCTCGAATTCCGAAATTTCCGCCAGCATCGCCTCGATGTCCTCGCGTTGCTGTTCCAGTGCGGCGCGGCGCTTTTCCATGACGCGCAGGCATTCGAGCAGTTGCGGCGTTTCGTCCTCGGTCGAGGCGTACATGCCGATCAGGTCCTTGATTTCGGCCAGCGACAGCCCGAGACGCTTGCCGCGCAGGGCCATCTTGAGGCGTGCCCGGTCGCGGCGGGTGAATACGCGTTTGCTGCCTTCGCGTACGGGCGACAGGATGCCCTGGTCTTCCCAGAAGCGGATGGTGCGTGGGGTGATGCCGAACTCGCGGGCGAGGTCGGAGATGGCAAAGGTGGTGGCCGTTTGGCTCAAATTGGTCTCCTCAAGGTGCGGCCAAGTTAAACAGATGCCCGGGGTTTTTTCAATCCGCTACCGTATGGTAAGTTGTTCACCTACAAATAAAAGGTTTGTCCATGCCCCTGCAATTCCCCCACGCTAACCCGCCGGCTGCCGGCGAACTGACCGAAGTGGCGCCCGGCGTTTTCTGGCTGCGCATGCCGCTACCCTTCCAGCTTGATCACATCAATCTCTGGCTGCTCCGTGACGGTCAGGGCTGGGTCATTGTAGACACCGGTTTTCCCGACGATGCTGTGCGCACAATGTGGACGCAAATCCTGGAAAAGCTCGATGGCCCGGTGACGCGCCTGATCGTCACCCACTTCCATCCCGATCATCTCGGGCTGGCCACCTGGCTCATGGAAAAGACCGGCGCGCCCTTGTCGATGACGACCGGCGAGTTCCTGACCGCGCATGTCGTATGGCACGAGATCGGCGGGCATGGCGCGCGTTTCATGGTCGAACAGTTCCGTCAGCATGGCCTGGGGAGCGAGCAACTGGCCAAGTTTGAAAAACGCGGCTCAGGTTATCGCAAGGCTGTCCCGGCTTTGCCCGAATACTACGACCGCCTGAAGATCGGTGATATCGCTACGGTCGACGGGAATAAATGGCAAATTTTGATAGGTCATGGTCACGCGCCTGAACATATGGCGCTTTACTGTGTTGAACTCGGCGTGTTAATTTCGGGCGACATGCTTTTACCGAGAATTTCGACCAATATCAGCGTTTTTGCCGCAACCCCCAAGGCTGACGCGTTGCGCTGGTTTCTCGAGTCGCTGGACGAAATGGCGAGTGAAATTCCGGACGAAACACTGGTATTGCCTTCGCACGGCTTGCCCTTCACAGGGATTCGGGCGCGGGTTCAGGCACTGCATTCGCATCATGAAGAACGACTGCAAGCTTTGGAAGACAGCTGTGAACTAGCGCCGCAGAGCGCAGCCGAGTTGCTCGATGTGTTGTTCAATCGGGCGCTCGATACACACCAAACCATGTTCGCGATGGGCGAAGCAATTGCCCATCTGAACTACCTTGAGCAAGCTGGTCGGTTGTCATGCAGTATCGGCGCCGACGGAGTGATTCGCTATTCGCGGTTGCAGCCTAAAGCCGTTACGCACTGACAGAGGGAGTTTCAAGATGTCGCAGCAAACCGAAAACCAGGGTATGAACCTGCCGAACCCGGCCGAAATGGCCAAGACTTATGCCGAAGTCGCCCAGCGCGCCTCGCGCCTGATCACCCAGTTCATGGAAAAGAAAGCCAAGGATGGCGTCAATGCGCCGGCCGATGAACTGGGCGTAGCCAAAGCCTTTATGGACCTGTCGTCCCGTCTGCTGGCCAATCCGTACAAGATGGCCCAGACCCAGATGAACATGATGTGGGACTACTTCTCGCTGTGGCAGAACACCAGCATGAAGATGATGGGCATGCCGGGTAGCCACGCCGTAGCGTCGCCCAAGAAGGGCGACAACCGTTTCAAGGACGAAGAGTGGGAAGAACATTTCATGTTCGACTTCGTCAAGCAGTCTTATCTGATCACGGCGCGCCACCTGCACGATACCGTCGCCGGTACCGAAGGCCTGGACGAAGCGACCCAGCAGAAGGTCAACTTCTTCACGCGCCAGTACATCGACGCGCTGTCGCCGTCCAACTTCGCCCTGACCAATCCGGAAGTCTTCCGCGAAACCGTCAAGAGCAACGGCCAGAACCTGATCAAGGGCCTCAACAACCTGTTGCACGACGTCGAATCCGGTGATGGCCAGCTGCGCATCCGGATGACCGATACCTCGGCCTTCGAAATGGGCAAGAACGTTGCCACGACGCCGGGCAAGGTGGTTTTCCAGAACGAGCTGTTCCAGCTCATCCAGTACAACCCGACGACGCCGGATCAGAACAAGAAGCCTTTCCTGATCGTCCCGCCGTGGATCAACAAGTACTATATCCTCGACCTGCGCGAGAAGAACTCGCTGGTCAAGTGGGCGACCGACCAGGGCCACACCACCTTCATCATGTCGTGGACCAATCCGGACGAGAAGCTGGCCGCCAAGTCCTTCGAAAACTACCTGCTCGAAGGCTCGCTCGAAGCGATCAACCAGGTTTGCGCCCATACCGGCGAGAGCAGCGTCAACATGGCCGGCTACTGTCTGGGCGGTACGCTGCTCATGACCACGCTGGCCTACATGACGGCCAAGAAGGACAAGCGCGTTGCCTCGGCTACCTTCTTCACGACCATGCTCGATTTCTCCGAGCCGGGCGAACTGGGCATCTTCCTCGATGAAGGTGCGGTTGCCGGTCTGGAAAAGAAGATGGCCGAACGCGGCTTCCTCGAAGGTTCGGAAATGGCCGGCACCTTCAACATGCTGCGCGCCAACGACCTGATCTGGTCCTTCGTGGTCAATAACTACCTGATGGGCAAGGATCCGTTCCCCTTCGACCTGCTCTACTGGAACTCCGACTCGACCCGCATGCCGGCCGCCATGCACAGCTTCTACCTGCGCAACATGTACCTGGCCAACCTGCTCCGGGAACCGGGCGGCATCACGCTGGGCGGCGTCAAGATCGACATCAGCAAGGTCAAGACCCCGTGCTACTTCATCTCGACCATCGAAGACCACATCGCACCGTGGAAGAGCACCTACATGGGCGCCCGTCTGCCATCCGGCAACACCAAGTTCGTCCTCGGCGGCTCGGGCCACATCGCCGGCATCGTCAATCCGCCGGTCGCCAACAAGTATGGTTTCTGGACCAATGACGCGACTGATGGCGATCTGCCGGAAAGCCCGGAAGACTTCCTGGCCGGCGCTACGCAAAATGCCGGTTCGTGGTGGACGCACTGGAACGAGTGGGTGACCAGCCTGCCGGGCGGTGATGCCAAGGTCAAGGCACGCAAGCCGGAAGACGGTACGCTCACGGTCATCGAAGATGCACCGGGTTCTTACGTCAAGTTCCGTCTCGATACGCAGAAGAAAAACTAAAGGCGATTTCGCCTGAAGATCAGAACGGGAGGCTGCGGCCTCCCGTTTTTATTTCCAGAACCATGGCTGCCCCGGCCTGTCTTACAGCTATAGACCGAGAGGAGGCCTGCCATGTTCGATTCCCCCGTTGTCTCCGTTCATATACCGCCGGTTCTGCGCAGTTTTGCCGGTGGTCGCAACGAAATCACCGCCAGTGGCGACACGGTGGGTGAGGTTCTTGAGGCGGTTGGTCACGAGTATCCAGCCATTCGCTCCCACCTGATGTCGTCGGAAGGCGATCTGCTGGCTGGGGTCGCCGTCTTTTTGGGGCCGCGCAGCATTCGTGAAATGCAGGGCTTGGCGACGCCGATCGAACTGGAAGAGACGCTCAGTATCGTGCCGATCGGCAGCGTTTAGCGGATTTCAATTTTGGCCAAAATTTCCGGTTGACCGTGGGAATGCTGGTTGGCCGGGACAGGCTAGCCTAGTGGCGAAAAACCGGCAGCTTGGCTGAAAATTTCGGCCATTCAACAGCATCGAGCATGTTCTTGACGATCAGGCCAAGCTCGGTGTCGCCGGTGATTTCCAGTTCGCGGTTGAAGAACAGCGTATCCGGATCTTCCTGGCGGGAAAGCAGTTGCAGGTAGGCCGACAGATTGGCGGCAAAAGCCAGGTCAGGCTCGCGCTGCGGGCTGAAGACCGGCCGGAACAGTCCGTTGGCGTAGGTGTATGAAGCCTCGCCGCCGGTATCGAGGATGCGAACCCGAAACAGCTTGTCTTCGAGCAGGGCCAGTTCGCTTTCCGGCAGTAGTTTCATTTTCAGCGCGGCGTTGAGGCCGGCAACCAGTACCAGCGCATGCGGCCATTGCGGCAGCTTGTGGCCAAGGTGGGCGACGAAGGTGGGCAAGCGGAATTTGGGGATGGTGAAGCTGCCGTTCATGATCAGGCTCCGAGTTGTGCCAACGCTTGGCTGTGATGCTGGACTATACCCGCATCGCCGAACCAGTAGCCATCGACCAGACCGCTGCTGTTCCAGTCCCGGCTATCGACGTTCACCGGCTCGCCGCGTCGGGCGGCATCGAAGGCGGCGATGATGGCGTTGATGTGATCCTTCTGCGGGCTGATGCGCACGATGTCGATGCCCATTTCGAGCATGTCCGGGATTTCGTGCAGCAGGTTGTAGCTCTGCGCCGACATGGTCTGGATGCCGTTGATGCAGAGGAAATCCTGACCTTCGCGCGTCTTGAGGGTCAGACCTTCGGCGTGATCGAGGCACTTGAACTGGCAGTCATCCTTGTTCAGATCGTAGTGGCGGGCAGTGAAGCAGCGGGCCGAAAAGGCCAGCGGAATCTTGCCGAAGACAAAGACCTCGGTCTCGACGCCAGCCGGCTTGCTGGCATGCAGGGTTGCGATCATCGCCCGCGTGCCTTCGAGCGGCGGCACCCAGCGCTTGAGGCCGAAGCGGTTAAAAGAGGCGAGCGTCGTCTCGTTGTAGATGTTGAGGTGGGGGCCGGCGACGAAATCCTGGCCGTGCACGAGGTTGACCGCGCCGAGGTCGTTGGCCTCAAGCATGCAGCCGGATTCATCGATCAGACGGCGCAGCGCCTTGAGGTCGCTTTCCGATTCGAGCAGGGCCTGAGCGGAAACGACGACCTGCTTGCCGGCATCGGTCAGGTCGCGGGCCAGGCCGATCCAGTCGGCGGTGCGCAACTGCTGGCGGCGCGAACAGACCACTTCGCCGACGTAGATGATGTCGAGGGCCGGGTTCTGCGCCATTTCGGCGTAGAACTCCATGACCTCGGCCTTGGGCCAGAAATAGAGCAGGGGTCCGAGCGAGAGTTTCATGCTGCGTTGTCCTTCAGCGCCACGGCCGGTTGTAGGCGCCGAGCGTCGCCTGGCTGCCTTCGGAAACTTTGGAAAGCTCAGCCTGCCAGGCCGGTTTGACATGGAAGCGTTCGCTGCCGTCGCGCAGTGAATCGAGCGCGGCGCGCAGTGTGCGGGTGACCTGGGCGACGTAGGTCGGGCTGCGCTGGCGGCCTTCGACCTTGATGGCGCGGACGCCGATCTTGATGATGTCGGGCAGGATTTCCAGCACGTTGAGGCTGGTCGGTTCTTCGAGCGCGTAATAGGTTTCGCCCTGGACTTCGAAGCGTCCCTTGCATAGCGTTGGGTAGCCGGCCGGTTCGTCGTCGCCGAAACGGTCGATGAGCACGCCATTGAGGCGGGTTTCCATGCTGCCCGGCTTTTTGTCCCATTTGACGTACTTGGCGGGCGAGCAGGCACCGACCGTGTTCGGGGATTCGCCACAGGCGTAAGACGACAGCCAGCAGCGTCCCTCGTTCATGACGCACAGGCTGCCAAAGCCGAAGACCTCAATTTCCACCGTGGTGTTCTTGATGACATTCTCGACCTGGGCCAGGGTCAGTACGCGCGGCAGCACGGCGCGGCGGATGCCAAATTCGCGCTGACAGAAATTGATCGCTTCATAGCTCGTCGCTGAGCCCTGGACCGATAGGTGCAGACGTTGCTGTGGATGGCGGTTGCGGGCGTAGTCGAGCAGGCCGATGTCGGCCAGGATAATGGCGTCTACGCCCTGATCGACGGCGGCATCGACGGCCTTTTGCCAGTCGGCGACGCGGCCGGCCTGGGGAAAAGTATTGATGGCGAGCAGCACTTCGCGACCCTTGGCATGGGCGTAGCGAATGCCGTCGGCCATGGTCTTGGCGTCGAAATTGAGGCCGGCGAAGTTGCGGGCGTTGGTGTCGTTCTTGAAGCCGAGATAGACGGCATCGGCGCCGTTGTCGACGGCAGCCTTGAGGGCCGGCAGGCTGCCGGCCGGGCAGACGAGATCGGGTAGGGAGGTCATGGCAGACATCCGGAATATCAAGCGCGCGAGTATAGCCAGCGTTGCCGGCTTGCCATTGATCCTGGTCAAACGGATGGCTCGTGCTAGGATCGTGCCTCGCCGATGACTGGCTCGCCAAGGGCGATCAGCAGCGGATTACGCGGTGATTTTGGCAGATGGCTGCCGGGAAAAAGGGAAGGCTGATGCATGGATAAGGAGCGTGTTCTCGTCGTCGATGATGAGGAATTGAACTTGTTCATTATTGAAGAGTTTCTCGAGCAGCAAGAGATTGCGCTCGAGATGCACAGCGATCCGCTGGCAGCGTGGGCCAGCCTGATTGCGCCGGAGAGCAATTTTTCGCTGGTCATTCTCGACCGCATGATGCCCGAACTGGATGGTATGGAGTTCCTGCGGCGCATGAAGCGCGAAGCGCGCTTTGCCGACATTCCGGTCATCATGCAGACGGCGGCGTCATCTCCCGACCAGGTCAGGGAAGGCCTCGAAGCGGGGGCCTACTACTATCTGACCAAGCCTTATGAGCCGGAAGCCCTGATTTCCATTGTCCGTGTGGCAATGGAGGAGCGCCGGGCGCGCAGTCAGTTGCGCAGTCGGGCGGCGCGTCTGGAAGAGGCGCAAAAGCTCATTCGTACGGTCGAATACCGTTTCGTGACCCTGGATGACATCACAAGCCTCGTTCCCGTCCTGGCCGCCATGTGCCCGGCGCCTGACGTGGTGGCCCCTGGGCTTTCGGACCTCATGGTCAATGCCGTCGAGCACGGCAACCTGGGGGTGAGCTACCAGGAAAAATCACTGCTCAAGTGGGAGGGCGACTGGGAGGCGGAAATTCATCGCCGACTCGCCTTGCCGCAGTTTTGCGAGCGGTTTGCCACGGTTCGGCTGGAACGCACGGCGAAATCCGTGGTGTTTACGATTACCGATCAGGGCCACGGTTTCGAGTGGAACAAGTTCCTGAATTTCGATCCGGCGCGGGCCTTCGACCCGAACGGGCGGGGCATTGCGATGGCCAGGATGATGAGTTTTTCCAGCCTCGATTATCAGGGCTGCGGCAACGTGGTGGTGGCCACGGTCAACAACGCGATTGAAGCTTAGCGACTGACGATGGTCGGCCGGTAGCCGAGCGCGGCGCGGATTTTTTCCGCCACCCGGTCAGCGTCGCCGCGGCTGGCGTAGGGGCCGAGGTGTACGCGGTGAATGCCGCCGGCCGGATTGACCCGCATGCTTTCGGTCAGCCAGTCGAGTTCGCGCAAAAGGTGGTTTTTGAGGTTTTCGGCGTTGTCGGCACTGGAAAAGGCACCGAGCTGCAGGTAGATGCCTTTGGCGGCGCCGGCATCGCTGCTCGGGGCTGCCATGGCTGGCGTTGGCACGGGCTGCTCCTCGAGCACCATGCGTTTGGCCAGTTGCTCGATTTCGTCTCCTTCGCCGTTGCTCGCTATCCGAGCCGGCGGCGTGACCTGGGCATAGGCGGTGCCGGACAGCTCGCCAGGAATGATCGCCTCGACCTCGACCTGGCCGCTGCCGCCGTTGATCAGGCCGAGCTTGTAGGCGGCAGTGTAGGAGAGGTCAATGACGCGGTCGGCGTGGAAGGGGCCGCGGTCGGTGATGCGGACGATCACCGATTTGCCGCTCTGCAGGCTGGTGACGCGCACGTAGGAGGGCAGGGCCAGCGTCGGATGGGCAGCGGTCATGGCGAACATGTCGTAAGGCTCGCCGATCGAGGTCTTCTGGCCGTGGAACTTCTTGCCGTACCAGCTGGCGATGCCACGCACCTTGTACGGTTTGAGCGCATTGTTCGGGACGTATTCCTTGCCAAGGACGACGTAGGGCTTGGTCGCTGGCTTGTGCAACGGCTCCCATTTCGGCTCGGCATCCGGGATGTCTTCCAGGCCATCCGGAATGTCATCGGCCGGGCCGTCGTCCTTGTAGAAACCGCCGCCGCGCTTGAGGACGGCGGTCGGCTTTCTGGTCGGCGTCGGCGATTTCAAATTTGGCTGTTTTTCCCGGTCGACCGTGGAACCCTGAAGCGGGGCGGGGGGTACGCTGCCACAGGCGGCGAGCAGCAAGGCAAGAGTCAGCGGGACAAGCAGCCGGATCATTTCTTGACCAGCATCCGGTGGGTGTGGATCGACATCAGCATGCCGACGCCGAGGAACAGTATGACCAGCGCTGTCCCGCCATAGCTCATGAACGGCAGAGGTACGCCGACGACGGGCAGGATGCCGCTGACCATGCCCATGTTGATGAAGGCGTAGGTGAAGAAGCCGAGCGTGATGGCGCCGGCAAGCAGACGCGAGAACAGCGTTGGGGCGCCGGAGGCGATTATCAGGCCGCGGCCGATGAGCAGGGTGTACAGGAAAAGGAGCAGAACGTTGCCGAGCAGGCCCCATTCTTCGGAATAGACGGCGAAGATGAAGTCGGTATGCTTTTCCGGAATGAATTCGAGGTGGGTCTGCGTGCCGTTCAGGTAGCCCTTGCCAAAGGCGCCACCGGAGCCGATGGCGATGGTTGACTGGATAATGTGATAACCGGAGCCGAGCGGGTCGGTGGTCGGGTCGATGAGGGTCAGGATGCGCTTTTGCTGGTAGTCGTGCATCATGCCCCAGAGAATCGGCGCGGCGGAGCCAGCGGCGACGAGCAACCCGGCAATGATCTTCCACGGCAGGCCGGCGAAGAAAATGACGTAGAAACCGGCCGAGCCGACGAGCAGCGCGGTGCCGAGGTCAGGCTGCTTGGCGATCAGGGCAAACGGGATGAAAAGCAGCAGCGCGGCAATGAAGTAATGCTTGAGCCTGAGGGTCGCCTCGTATTTCTGGAAATACCAGGCGAGCATGAGCGGCATGGCGATCTTCATGATTTCGGACGGCTGGATGCGCGTGAAACCAAGCGACAGCCAGCGCTTGGCGCCGTTGACCTTGATCCCGAACAGGAACACGGCAATGAGCAGGATGATCCCGAAGACATAGAGCGGGATGGCGAAATTCATGAGCTTCTGCGGCGGCAGGCGCGAGACGAACCACATGACGACCATGGCGATGCCCATGTTTCCCGCCTGGGAGAGCATGCGGTGGTTGCTATCCCAGGTGGCTGAATTGACCGTGGCCAGGCCAACGCCCATGATCGCCAGCATGATGAAAAAGAGCGGGAAGTCGATGTGGGCAATCAGTTCCTGCCAGCTGCGGCGAAGGGTGCCAGCGATGTCGATCATTCTTCGGGGTCTTCCTCGATGGCGGCTGGGTCTTCCGGTGCCGCGCCACCCGGCAGCTTGCCGAGCAGATAGTAGTCGATGACCATGCGGGCGATCGGGGCGGCTGACTGGGCGCCGAAGCCGCCGTTTTCGACGAGCACGGCGAGGGCGATTTTCGGGTTGTCGGCCGGGGCGTAGGCGATGAACAGGGCGTGGTCGCGCAATTCCTTCTTGGTGCTGCCTTCCTTGTACTGGGCGCCCTTCAGCGAGAAGACCTGGGCCGTCCCGGTCTTGCCGGCGGCCTCGTACGGTGCGCCGGCAAAGGCGCGGGCGCCGGTGCCTTCCTTGTTGACGCCAACCATGGCCCGACGGATGACATCGACGTTGCTTTGTTTCAACTGCAGGTCGCGAATCGGCTTTGGCTCGACCTGGCGCTTTTCACCGGTTTTCGTGTCGATCAGGTAGCGCACCAGATGTGGCCGGAACATCACGCCGTTGTTGGCGACTGTGGCCGTGGCCTGGGCCAGCTGTATCGGCGTGTAGGCGTTGTAACCTTGGCCAATGCCGATCGAGATCGTCTCGCCGGCATACCATTTTTGCTGTTCCGGCTTCTTGAAACGCTGCTTTTTCCACTCCTGCGACGGCAGAACGCCCTTCGATTCGCCGGAATCATCCTTGCCGAGATCAACGCCGGTGCGCTGGCCGAGGCCCAACGAACCCATGAATTTGGAGATGTTGTCGATCCCCATGTCGTTGGCGAGCATGTAGTAATAGGTGTCGCAGGAATGGACGATGGACTTGTACATGTCCACGCTGCCGTGGCCGCCCTTCTTGTCGTCGCGAAAAGTATGGTTGCCGAAGGTGAAGTAGCCGGGATCGCTGATCGCCTGGTTCGGCGTGCGTTTCCCTAATTCAAGGGCGGCCAGCGCCATGAAGGGTTTGAAGGTTGAGCCCGGCGGATAGGCACCATTGATCGCCCGGTTGACCATCGGCTTGCTCGGGTGCTCGTTGAGCTCTTTCCAGTTGTCGGGCGTTATGCCGTCGACGAACAGGTTGGGGTCGTAAGTTGGTGTCGAAACGAGGGCCAGGATGCCGCCGGTCTGCGGGTCGATGGCGACGAGCGACCCCTTGCGGTCGCCGAAAGCCTGCTCGGTAATTTCTTGCAGCTTGGCATCGAGGGTCAGGGCCAGATTGTTGCCGGAAACCGGTGGAATGCGCTTCAGGCTGCGCAGGGCACGGCCGCCGGCATCGATCTCGACTTCCTCGTAGCCGGTCTCGCCGTGCAGTTCGAATTCGTAATGCTGTTCGAGGCCGGTCTTGCCAACGTGGTCGGTACCCTTGTAGTTGGCCTGTTTTTCCGATTCCTCGATCCATTTCAGGTCGCGCTCGGTGATCCGGCCAATGTAGCCGATGGCGTGCGAAGCGATAGCGCCGAGCGGGTATTGGCGGAACAGCCGGGCCTTGACCTCGACGCCGGGAAAACGATAGCGGTGCGCCGCAAATTTGGCGACTTCGCCATCAGTCAGACGCGTGCGAATCGGGATCGATTCGAAATTCTTGGCTTCATCGAGCAGGCGCTTGAAGCGTTTGCGATCCTTGGGCTGGATGTCGATCACTTCGGCTAGCGCGTCAATCGTGGCTTCCAGGTCACCGGCCTGAGACGGGGTTATTTCAAGGGTGAAGGCCGAATAATTGTGGGCCAGCACGACGCCGTTGCGGTCAGTGATGACCCCACGATTGGGCACAATGGGGATCAGCGCGATACGGTTGTCTTCGGCCCGCGTTTGATAGAAATCATGCTGGATGACCTGCAGCCAAATGAAGCGGCCAAGCAACAGGCCAAAAGCCAGCAAGACGCAAATCGCGGCGATGCCCAGGCGAAAGCGAAAACGGTCAACGTCGGCTTCCGGATTGGTGAAATGGGACACGTACTGCCTGCCTCGGTCTTAAATCGGGCGATTGGGGTCCTGCTCGACCGGCCGGTACTGGGGCAGGAGCAGGATGAAGGTCGCCGGAATCCAGAGCAGCGTTGCCACAACGGGGCCGATGAAATAGCCCCAGCCCGGAAAGTCGGCGCCAACTGCGAGGCGCATCAGGGCCTGGAAAATTTGCGTGGCGACCAGCAGGGGCAGCACCTGCAAGGCCTGCTGTACCAGCGGGAACCACAGGATGCGCCGGGACAATGCCGCTGCCGTATAGGCGAGCAGCACGTAGGCGAAGCAATGCTGACCGAGGACGGCGCCATCGGCGACATCCATGAGCAGACCGAGGACAAAGGCCCAGCCCATGCCGACGCGGCGGAATTCGCGAATGCACCAGAAGCACAGCACCAGCGCGACCCAGTCGGGGACGCCCGGCCAGTGAGCCGTGGGCAGGAAGTTGAGGGCGACCGCGCCGATCAGGCTGAAGAAAATGAACCAGGGCTGAACGGGCTGCAGGATGCGCGAAGAGGAAAAGGTCGGTTGCATCAGTTTCCTTTGCCCGCAGATTTCTTTTTCTTGCCGCCCAGTCCCGGTTTGTCGCTGCTAGTCGGGCGGCCGGACGATTGCGGCGGTGCCGGGGGCAGTGGCTGGCGCGGGTCGAGGACCATGACCTCGCCGAAATTTTCGACGCCGGCGATCGGTACGCAGAAAATGCGGGCGAATGAGTAGGCGCTGTCACGTTCGATATTGACGATCTTGGCGACCGGGAAGCCCGGCAGATAAATGCCGTCAAGACCGGAAGTGACCAGTACGTCGCCGATCTGGATGTCGGCGTTGGCCGGCATGTAACGCAGTTCGAGCTGGCCGTTGCCGAGACCGAAAACGACCGAGCGCTGGCCGCTGCGGACGATCTGGACCGGTACGACCTGATCCTTGTCGGTAATCAGCGTGATTTCGGCCGAGAACGGGAAAACGCGGGTGACCTGGCCAACGACGCCGGTCTCGTCGATGGCTGGCTGTCCGGCCACAATGCCGGCCTGCTGGCCCTTGTCGACGATGATCTTGCGCGAGAAGGGGTCGCGCGCCGTATACAGAATCTGCGTTACCTGGCCGTTGGCTTTCTCGCGCTCCTTGACCGACAGCAGTTTGCGCAGCCGTTCATTTTCGGCTTCGAGCTGGGCCAGTCGCTGCAGATTGGGGGCGGTGCTGAGCTGGGCGTGCTTGAGCGCATTGTTTTCCTGCTGCAGACCGCGCATGCCCTGCAGATAACTGGCCGCGTAATCGACCAGACTACCCGGCGTCTGGGCAACGCGCTGGACCGGATCAACGATCAGCGCAATGCTCTGGCGCAGCAGCTCAAGGCTCTGGAAACGCAGGTCGACGACAAAAATCGCCAGGGAAACGGCGATGTAGAAAGTCAGAAGGGCCAGCGGCGCTGGCCCTTGCTTGAAGAACGGTGGTGGTGCGTGGTCGATGCCGGCCATCGCTTAACCTTGTCGTGCTGCGGTCAACGGTCAGTCCGAGGCAAAAATGCTGCCCAGCTTGTCCATTTTTTCCAGCGCCATGCCGCAACCACGGGCCACGCAGGTCAGCGGTTCGTCGGCCACGATCACCGGCAGGCCGGTTTCTTCCATGAGCAGACGGTCGAGATCGCGCAACAACGCGCCGCCGCCGGTCAGCACCATGCCCTTTTCGGCAATGTCGGCACCGAGTTCGGGCGGGGTCTTTTCCAGCGCGGACTTCACGGCGGAAACGATCTGGTTGAGCGGGTCGGTTAGCGCTTCGAGGATTTCGTTGGAGGAAATCGTGAACTTGCGCGGGATGCCTTCGGCCTTGTTGATGCCGGAAACTTCCATTTCCTTGACCTCGGCGCCCGGAAAGGCGGAGCCGATGTTCTTCTTGATGTTTTCGGCGGTGTTCTCGCCGATCATCATGCCGTAGTTGCGGCTGATGTAATTGATGATCGCTTCGTCGAGCTTGTCGCCGCCGACTCGCACGGAGCCGGCATAGACCATGCCGCCGAGCGAGATGACGCCGACTTCGGTGGTGCCGCCGCCGATGTCGACGACCATCGAACCGGTCGCTTCGGAAACCGGCAGGCCGGCACCGATCGCCGCAGCCATCGGCTCCTCGATCAGGTAAACCTGGCTGGCGCCAGCGCCGAGAGCGGATTCGCGAATGGCGCGACGTTCGACCTGGGTCGAACCGGACGGGACGCAGATGATGATGCGCGGGCTCGGGCTGAACAGCTTCGAGTCGTGCACCTTCTTGATGAATTGCTTGAGCATCTGCTCGGTGACGGTGAAGTCGGCAATGACGCCGTCCTTCATCGGACGGATGACGGTAATGGTGCCCGGGGCCTTGCCAAGCATGTCTTTGGCTTCACGGCCGACAGCCTGGATGGTTTTTTTGGCGTTGGGGCCGCCTTCGAGGCGGATGGCGACGACTGACGGCTCGTCCAGGACGATGCCACGCGCCCGCACATAGATCAGCGTATTGGCGGTGCCAAGGTCGATGGCGAGGTCATTCGAGAAGTATTTGCTGAGGAAACCGAACATGTATGCTCCGCTTGGGGGGTGCGGTAGGGAAAACTTTTATGATACCTTATAACGCTTTCCATTTTAAGACTTTGTGCGCTGCAATAAAGTCTCCGGACCCCATGTCGCTCACATTAGAACAGGTTAAACGCATCGCCCATCTCGCCCGAATCGAGATCAGCGATGGCGAAGCGCTGACCACCCAGGGTCACCTCAATGGCATCTTCCAGTTGATCGAGGAGATGCAGGCGGTCGATACCCGTGGCGTCGAACCGATGGCACATGCCCAGGATGTCAGCCAGCGCTTGCGCGAAGATGTCGTCACCGAAGGTGACCGTCGTGCCGCTTATCAGGCCGTCGCCCCGGACACCGAAGCCGGTCTCTATCTCGTGCCGAAGGTGATCGAATGATCAATAAAAGCCTGAAGCAACTGGCGCAGGCGCTGGCCGCCAAGCAGATTTCGAGCGTTGAGCTGTCGTCGCTGTTTCTTGACCGTATCGAACGTCTGAACCCGACGCTCAACGCCTTTATCACGGTCGACCGGGAAAAAAGCCTGAAAATGGCAATCGCCGCCGATGCGCGTATTGCGGCCGGTACTGCCGGCCCGCTGACCGGCATCCCGATCGCCCAAAAAGACATCTTCTGCGCCGAAGGCTGGACGACGACTTGTGGCTCGAAAATGCTGGCCAATTTCGTCTCGCCCTACGACGCGACGGTCATTCACAAAATGCATGCCGAAGCCGGTCTGGTATCGCTCGGCAAGACGAACATGGACGAATTCGCCATGGGTTCGTCGAACGAAACCTCGTTCTTCGGTCCGGTGCGTAACCCGTGGGATACGAGTCGGGTTCCCGGCGGATCTTCCGGCGGTTCGGCCGCTGCGGTGGCGGCCCGTCTGGCCCCGGCGGCGACTGGCACCGATACCGGTGGCTCGATCCGCCAGCCGGCCGCACTGTGCAATCTGACCGGCCTCAAGCCGACCTATGGTGTCGTTTCGCGTTACGGCATGATCGCCTTCGCCTCGTCGCTCGACCAGGGCGGCCCGATGGCGGCCAGCGCCGAAGACTGTGCGCTGCTACTCAATACCATGGTTGGTTTCGACGAGCGCGATTCGACCTCGCTGGATCGTCCGGTCGAAGACTACACCCGCGATCTGGAAAAGCCGCTTGACGGTCTGCGCATCGGCCTGCCCAAGGAATTCTTCGGCGAAGGTTGCGATGCCGAAGTGATGGCCGCCGTGCGCGCTGCGATTGCCGAATACGAAAAACTCGGTGCGACGACGGTCGAAGTCTCGCTGCCCAATTCGCATTTGTCGGTTCCGGCCTATTACGTCATCGCGCCGGCCGAGGCCAGTTCCAACCTGTCGCGCTTTGACGGCGCGCGTTACGGTTATCGCGCTCCCGAGTACGACAATCTCGAGCAGATGTACGAGAAGACCCGCGCCCAGGGCTTCGGGGCCGAGGTCAAACGGCGCATCATGATTGGCGCCTATGTCCTGTCGCACGGCTATTACGACGCTTATTACCTGCAGGCGCAGCGCATCCGTCGCTTGATCGCCAACGATTTCGTCGAAGCCTTCAAGTCCTGTGACGTGATCATGGGGCCGACCTCGCCGTCGACCGCCTTCAAGCTCGGCGAAAAAGCCGCTGATCCGGTCCAGATGTACCTCTCGGACATCTACACCATCGCCGTGAATCTGGCCGGCTTGCCCGGCATGTCGATTCCCTGTGGCTTTGTCGGCGGCTTGCCGGTTGGTTTGCAGTTAATTGGCAACTACTTTGCCGAAGGAGCATTGCTCAACGTTGCCCACCGTTATCAGCAGGCGACCGACTGGCATCAGCGCCGGGCGGCCATCGAATAGGCATGTGGCGGCGTCTGTTGCTTGTTGTCGTTTTGACAGCGGCCGGTTGCGCCGAGGTCGAGAAGCAGCCGGAAATCGCAGCTGACGAGGAACCAGTGGTCGAGAAGCAGGGCACTGAAAGCAAAGAACCGAAATTCAAAAACTCGACACTGAAGTATCTGGCCAATCGCAACCTCAAGCCGCAGCCGACGCGCCCGCTCAATGTCCGCTCACGCTGCACGCACCGCGATGCGATCGGGACGCAGACACGGCTCGATCTGCTGGTCAAGGAAGCCCAGGTCAAGACCTTCGTCGCCCAGGTCAGCATGAAGGGCCACGGAACCTGCCGCTTTGACCTCAACGAGTTCGAGCAGGTCGAAAAAATGCCGCAAGCCCTGCTGCGCCACAAGAAACAGTCGGATTGCCTGGTTCGCATGTGGGAACAGGGTCCGAAAGTAACGATTGCATTCAACAGTTGTCCCAAGTCCTGCGACGGGCAGGCCTTCGACTATCTCTGGCCGATCATGGTCGAGGCGAAGAGCGGGCAGTGTTTCTGAAACGGATGAAACGATGAATCAGTGGGAAGTAGTGATCGGTATCGAAACGCACGCGCAACTGGCGACGGTTTCGAAGATTTTCTCGGGTGCTTCGACGGCCTTCGGCGCAGCGCCGAATACCCAGGCGTGCGCGGTCGATCTCGCCTTGCCGGGCGTCTTGCCGGTGCTCAACAAGAAAGCGGTCGAGTGCGCCATTCGCTTTGGCCTGGCCATCGGTGCCGAAGTCGCGCAAAAGTCGGTTTTTGCTCGCAAGAACTACTTTTACCCGGATCTGCCCAAGGGCTACCAAATCAGCCAGATGGACCTGCCCGTCGTTGTCGGTGGCAACATCACGCTGCAGGTAGGCCAAGGCGACAAGGCGTACGAAAAGGTTGTCCGTCTGACGCGCGCCCACCTCGAAGAAGATGCTGGCAAATCGCTGCACGAAGATTTTCAGGGCAAATCGGGTATCGACCTCAACCGCGCCGGCACGCCGCTGCTTGAAATCGTTTCCGAGCCGGACATGCGATCGTCCGACGAAGCTGTTGCCTACGCCAAGTCGCTGCACGCACTGGTGCAGTGGATCGGCATCTGCGACGGCAACATGCAGGAAGGTTCTTTCCGCTGCGACGCCAACGTTTCAGTACGCCCGAAAGGCCAGGCCGAATTTGGCACTCGCCGCGAAATCAAGAATCTGAACTCCTTCCGTTTCCTCAAGGAAGCCATCGACTTCGAAGTCCAGTGGCAGATCAACGAAATCGAAGAAGGTCGCAGGATTGAGCAGGCCACCGTGTTGTTCGACCCGGATACTGGCGAGACCCGCATGATGCGCAGCAAGGAAGATGCGCATGATTACCGTTATTTCCCGGATCCAGACCTGTTGCCGCTGGTCATTTCGAGCGAATGGATTGCCCGCGTCCAGAGCGAGCTGCCGGAGTTGCCGGTTCAGATGCGCGAACGCTTCATCAGCGAATTCGGCCTGTCTAATTACGATGCCACGACGCTGACAGCCAATTCCGAAATTGCCGCTTTTTTCCAGTTGACCGTGGGAATCGCCGGAAAATCAAATGCCAAGCCGTGCGCCAACTGGGTCATGGTCGATCTGGCTGCCCGTCTCAACAAGGATGGCAAGGAAATCGCCGAATCGCCGGTGTCGGCCGCCCAACTGGCTGGCCTGATCCTGCGCATCGCCGACAACACCATCTCCAACAACATCGCCAAGAAGGTGTTCGAAGCCTTGTGGAATGGCGAGGGATCGACGGCTGACGAGATCATCGACAAGCAGGGCTTGAAGCAGATTACCGACAGCGGTGCCATCGAGTCTCTGGTTGATGAAGTGCTGGCGGCCAATCCGGCCAATGTCGCCGAGTTCAAGGCCGGCAAGGAAAAGGCCTTCAACGCGCTGGTCGGTCAGGTCATGAAGGCAGCCAAGGGCAAGGCCAATCCGCAGCAGGTCAATGACCTGCTCAAGCAAAAACTGGCTGGCTGATCAGCGAATTGGAGCAGGCGCGGTGGCCGGCAACGGCCGCCGCGTTAGTTCGAAGTAGCGCTTGCGGTCGGCGTCGTACTTGGCCTTGATCGAGTCGAAATCGCGCTTCTTGATGTCGAGCAGTTCCTGCTGGAGCTTGATCTCATGGTCGAGGGCGCGCAAATTCCGCTCAAGATCGGGCGGCATGGCTTTCTTCTTGTAGAACTCCGCCTCGTTCTCGAATTTCTTGCGCTTGGTACGTGCCTCGTCAATGCGCGCGATGGTCGCCAGAATGGCCAGGTTCACATCAGCCTCGGCCTTGCGCTGGGCGAGGTCGATATCTTCGGGCATTGCATAAGTGTCGAGCAGTGCCTGGTCACGCCGCCGCTGTTCGCGACTGGCATCTTCAAGCTGCTTGCGCCGCCGGTTTTCGAGAACCTGCTCGGCTTTTTGCTCTGGTGTCAGTGCCGCGCCAACTTCCTTGACGATGTTGCCGCCGCTGTCCAGCACGCGGTAGGCGCGTCCCCGGCACTGCTCCGGCAACATGTCACCGCAGACCCGGCGACCGGTACTCGGATCGTGGCAGCAGTAAAACTCCCCCGCCGCTTGGGCTGAGCCAAGCGAAATCAACAACAGAGGGGCGAGGAGCAGTTTACGCATGTATGCCGTACTGCTCCCGATAGCGCGTGACTGCGTCGCGGTGGGCGGCAAATTCAGGATGTTGGGCGAGGAAAGACATCAGGTCGCTGAGCCCCGCCACGGCGATGACCGGGATCCCGTAGTCGCGCTGAACTTCCTGTACCGCCGACAGATCACCCTGGCCGCGTTCCTGGCGGTCCAGTGCAATCAATACTCCGGCCGGGGTGGCACCAGCGGCGCGGATCAGTTCAACCGACTCGCGGACCGAGGTTCCAGCCGAAATCACGTCATCGACAATCAACACACGGCCGGTCAGCGGTGCGCCAACAATGTTGCCGCCTTCGCCATGATCTTTGGCTTCCTTGCGGTTGTAGGCAAAGGGGAAATTGCGGCCGCGCTGGGCGAGTGCCATGGTGATCGTGGCGACCAGCGGAATGCCCTTGTAGGCTGGGCCAAACAGCATGTCGAACTCGACACCGCCAGCTTCGGCCGCTTTCGCGTAGAATTCGGCGAGACGGCCGAGCGAGTTGCCATCGTTGAACAAACCGGCATTGAAGAAGTAGGGCGAGAGCCTTCCCGCCTTGGTTTTGAATTCGCCAAAGCGCAGTACTTGGCAGCTCAGCGCAAATTCAATGAAATCCTGACGAAAATCCATATTTTTCCATTCTATTCGACCGGGAAAACCGGGTCGATCATTGCACAATGTTACGCATCATCTCCCTGAATCTCAATGGTATCCGCTCTGCCTGGAGCAAAAATGTCCTGCCCTGGGCCTCGTCGCAGAACGCTGACATTTTTTGCCTGCAGGAACTCAAAGCTCAATTGCCGGATTTGACGCCGGAAATGATGGCCCCGGATGGTATGCACGCCTTCTATCACTGTGCCGAAAAGAAAGGTTACAGCGGCGTAGGCATCTGGAGCAGAGCGGCACCGGACCGGGTGGTCGAGGGCTTTGACGGAGGCGAGTTCGATGCCGAAGGGCGATACATCCGGGCCGATTTCGGCAATCTGTCGGTGATCTCACTCTACTTGCCGTCGGGCTCGTCGTCGCCGGAGCGGCAGGAGGCAAAATTCCGCTTTCTCGACGTATTTTTCCCGCAAATGCTCGCGCTGCGTGCCGAAGGTCGGGAAATCGTCCTGTGCGGTGACTGGAACATTGCGCACCAGGCGATCGACCTGAAAAACTGGAAGTCGAACCAGAAAAACTCCGGTTTCCTGCCGGAAGAACGCGCCTGGCTAAGCCGTGTGTTCGATGAACAGGGTTGGGCTGATGTTTATCGTCGCCTTCACCCCGATGCCACCGATGCCTGTTACACGTGGTGGAGCAATCGCGGCCAGGCCTGGGCCAAGAATGTCGGTTGGCGGATTGACTACCAGATCGCCACACTTGGCATTGCCGTAACCGCAGGAAAGGCCGAGGTCTACAAGGCTGAGCGATTTTCCGACCATGCGCCGCTGATCATCGATTACGACTTCAAATAAGCATTCAATGTGCATTGATTTCGCCGCATAGTAGGGATAATCTGTACTTCTGCTTAACTCACCAACGAGGTTGAAAATGTCCGAAGAAATGACTGCTGCCAACAAGGAAAAGTTGGTTACCGATCTGAAGGTAGTGATCTCCGACACCGAAGAATTGCTGCGTGCCACCGCTGGTGCGGCTGGCGAAAAAGTGAGCGAACTTCGCGACCGCCTGAGCGTTCGTCTGCGTGACACCAAGGAGCGCGTTCTTGATCTCGAAGCCGCTTTGGTCGACAAGACCAAGGCTGCAGCCCGTGCTACCGATGATTTCGTGCACGAAGAGCCCTGGAAAGCCGTCGGTGTTGCCGCGGCACTGGGTCTTGCCCTTGGTGTGCTGATCGGCCGTCGCTAAGCGAATGGCTGAACAGGCAGGCGGTGAAGCGGGTCGCGAAGGCCTCTTCGCCGCGCTGAAAAACAGCGTCGCGACACTGATCGCGATCGGCAAGACGCGGGCCGAACTCCTTGTCACGGAGCTTGAGGAAGAGAAGCTTCGCCTCATGTCGCTCTGGTCGAAGGCGATCGGTGCGGCGTTCATGCTTGCCGTGGGTGTTGTCTTGGCCATTTTTTGTCTGGCGCTGGCTTTCTGGGAGCACCGGGTTTTACTTTTCGGCACCTTCGCAGTGCTATTTATCGGAGGCGCCTTGTTTCTGATCGCTTCGCTAAAACGACAAACGGCGCAACCGAGCAAGATGTTTCGGGCGAGTCTGTCGGAGCTGGAAGCTGACATGGCGCTTTTGCGTCGCAATCGCAACAAGCCGGAATGAATCCGAAAATACTGGAACTGGCCACTCGGCATGGCGCCCTGAAGGCGCGTATCGATGAACAGCGGCGCACGCTGGCGCAGCATTCGGTTCCGCTTGAGGCGGCGCTGGCTCGGGGCGATACCGTCCTCAAGGGTGTTGACTGGCTAAAACATCACCCGGCAGCTATCGGGGTCGCAGTTTTTATTGCCGTTGTGGCTCGCCCGCGACGGGCTTGGCGCTGGGCTAGGCGCGGACTTTTCCTTTGGCGGGGCTGGCAGGCTATCCGAAGTTCTCTGATCGGTGCGCGTTGACCGTGGGTGATTCAGCGAGCGACGAGACTGTACTGCCCGGCTGGTGGCAACAGATGGTTTCTTCGCAACGCCGTCAGGTACGCCGGGTCCTGGCCGAGCTGATTGCGACGCGCGGCATCATGCCGCTATTGATGAAGGTTCGCAATGGTGGCCACTGGACGCCAGATGAAAAATTGGAACTCATCCGGCATTTGCGCCGCATGGTTCGTCTGTCGCCTTATCTGATAGCCCTGCTCCTGCCGGGCTCCATCTTGTTTCTGCCCATTTACGCCTGGTGGCTGGACAGGCGCCGAGTCAGGCGGGGCGACTAGTGTTTGTTGCGGTTTCGTGCCAGGGGGCAACTTTCAGCAATAGCACCATTCCCGGCACGGCCAGTACCACACATAGCCAGTAGAAACTGCTCCAGCCCAGCGTTTCGACCAGCCATCCGGCTGAAGCATTGATGAAGGTACGTGGTACGGCAGCTAGGCTGGTAAAGAGCGCCATCTGGGTGGCCGTGTAGGCTGGATGTGTCGAACGGGCGATGAAGGCGACGAAAGCGGCGGTTCCCAGACCGACACCCAGCGCTTCGAGGCTGATGACGAAGGCCAGCGCGATGCGCTCTTCGGCGCCGATGCTGGCATAGTGTCCTTGCGAGGCCAGCCAGGCAAAGCCGAAAATTGACACCAGTTGTACGACTCCGAACAGCCATAGTGCCCGGTTGATGCCGAGCCGTATCATCCACAAGCCGCCGAGCAGGGCTCCAATCACCGCTGGCCATAGGCCGGCGTGCTTGGCGATAAGGCCTATATCGGTCTTGGTAAAGCCCATGTCGAGGTAAAACGGGGTGGCCAGAGCAGTGCACAGGCTATCACCCAGTTTGTAGAGGAAGATGAAGCCGAGGACCATCGCCGCGCCGCGCCAGCCTTGCCGGCCGATGAATTCATGAAACGGTTCGGTAACTGCCTGGCGCAGGGTTTTGGGAGCCCCTCTGACGAGTGGTTCGCTAACCAGCCAAGCCATCACCATGCCGGGGATCATGAAGGCGCCGGTGATCCAGAAGACTTCATTCCACGGGAGGCGATCGGCCAGGATCAGCGATAGCGAACCTGGAATCAGGCCGGCAATGCGGTAGGCATTGACGTGGACGGCATTACCTAAGCCCAGTTCGTTATCGTCCAGAATTTCACGTCTGAACGCGTCGACCGCAATATCCTGCGTGCCCGACAGAAAAGCCAGCAGTGCGGCGAGCCACAGTATAGGCCAGATGCTCTCTTTCGGATCTAGTCCGCCGAGTGACCCAATGACAAATAACAGGCCGATTTGGGTTAGTAGCATCCAGCCCCGGCGTCGGCCGAATCCGGGAACGCTGAAGCGGTCAAGGAGCGGTGACCATAGAAATTTCCAGGTGTAGGGAAACTGGATCAGGGCAAAAAAACCGATGGTCTTGAGGTCCACGCCTTCGCTGCGTAACCAGGCGGGCAGCAGGTTGAGTAGCAGGTAAAGCGGCAGGCCTGAACTGAAACCGGTAAAGATGCAGATCAGCATCTTCCGGCTGAGCAAGGCAGCAAGCCAGGCCGGCATCAGCGGTTCTGTGTCAGTCGATAGACCGCCAGGCTGCCAAGGAAATTGACCTCGCTGGTGACTGGATTGCCCTCTTCATCGAGGACGCTACGCTCGCGGATGATCAACCCCATCTTGCCGCACAAGTCCTCGAAATCGAGCAGGGTGAAGAAGCGCACATTGGGCGAGTCATACCACTGGTAAGGAAGATCCTCGGAAACCGGCATGCGGCCATTGAGCACCGAACGCAGATTTTTCCAGTAGGCGAAATTGGGGAAGGAGACCACAGCTTCGCGTCCGACACGCAGCATTTCACGCAGGATGCCTTCGGTGTGACGCACGGTCTGAAGTGTGCGGGATAGCACCACATGGTCGAAAGCCTGATCGGCGAACTCATCGAGGCCGCGCTCCAGGTTGCCCTGGATAACATTAATGCCGTTTTTGATGGCGGCGAGCACATTGGCGTCGTCGATTTCGACGCCGACACCTTGCACCCCGCGCAGGTCGATCAGATGTTTGAGCAGCGTGCCATCGCCACAGCCAAGATCGAGCACACGGTGGCCCGGCTCGATCCAGCCCGCGATCAGTTCGAAATCAGGGCGCCCCAGCGTATGCGTCATAGCTTGATATTCCGCAGATAGGCATCGACCACACCGTGATAGTGGGCGTCTTCCATCAGGAAAGAGTCGTGACCAAAATTGAGGTCGATTTCGGCATAGGAAACATTCCGTCCATTGGCCAGCAGGGCAGCGACAATCTCCTTCGAGCGCGCCGGAGTGAAGCGCCAGTCAGTCGTAAACGAGGCTATCAGGTAGTTTGCCTTGCTGCGTGCCATGGTGGCAATCAGGTTGCCGTTGTCCTCGCGCGACGGGTCGAAATAGTCGAGCGCCTTGGTCATCAGCAGATAGGTATTGGCATCGAAGTAGCCGGCAAACTTGTCGCCCTGGTAGCGCAGATAGGATTCGACCTCGAATTCGACATCAAAACCGAATGAAAACGCACTATTGCGTAGTTCGCGGCCGAATTTCGCACCCATCTGGTCGTCCGACAGGTAGGTGATGTGGCCGAGCATGCGGGCTAGGCGCAGGCCGCGTAGCGGTCGTGTGTTGTGTTCATAGTAATTGCCGCCGTGGAAATCCGGGTCGGTCAGGATGGCCTGGCGGGCGACATCGTTGAAGGCAATATTTTGCGCCGACAGCTTGGGCGCAGCCGCAATGACAATTGCGTTGCGTACCCGCTCCGGGTAGGTAATGCTCCAGCGCAACGCCTGCATGCCACCCAGACTGCCGCCCATGACAGCGGCCCAGCTGTCGATGCCAAGCCGGTCGGCCAGTCTGGCCTGGGCGTGCACCCAGTCATTGACCGCAACAATCGGAAAATCGGCCCCCCATGGTTTGCCTGTGGCCGGATTGATCGAGGACGGCCCGGTCGAGCCATGGCAGCCGCCCAGATTGTTCAGGCCGACGATGAAGAATCTGTCGGTATCGAGCGGCCGTCCCGGACCGACGATGTTGTCCCACCAGCCGATATTTTCCGGCTGGTCAGCGTAATAACCAGCGACATGATGATGGCCGGAAAGCGCATGGCAGACCAGGATAGCGTTTGACTTTGCTGCGTTGAGCGTCCCGTACGTTTCATAAACCAGATCGTAGGCGGGCAAAATCCCACCACTGCGTAAATGCAATGGCTGATCGAAGTGGGCCCGCTGCGAGTCGACGGTGCCGACGGATTGTCCTGGCATGCTGTTCCTGAATACAAAAACCCAGTTGGCCTTAAACGTGAACTCGTCGGGCGAACTGGGTGGTTCCCGCTTTAGCTGAATTTATTTAGCGCCCGCAATCAGAGCTCAAATCGGCGCAACTGGAGGTCTCCCAGCGTCTGCAGACAATACCGAGCAGGGCGCTAAAAGTCAATGTAACGATCCTGTTATGCAATAGGTGGTAGCGTGGTAAAGATTTGCTAAAATCCCAAGAAAACAAATTTCTAGAAAGCTTTGGCCACAATGCTGGAACAACGGCGGCATCAACGAATTCGTTTCGGCAACTTGCCTAGAGTCAGTATTGGCTTTGGGGGGGCGATCGGCGAAGGGTTGATCGAAAATCTCTCTTTGTCCGGCCTGATGGTGCGGACAGACATGCCGCTCGAAATTTCGCACAACATCGGCTGTGAGTTTCGGGTTTTCGGTTCGCCAATGATTGATGTTCCAGCCACGGTTGTTAGTCGTGTCGGCGACCTGTTTGGCGTCCGCTTTCAGACCGGGCCAATCAACCAGATACTTATCGACGATGCCATTAGTTCGGCCCTGGCATCTGGGAATGCCTCGATTCTTGCTGTGCGCGAGTTGGGCGGCAAGAAAATTATGCGGATCACCGGTGGCCTCGGAAACCCTCTGCGCAATGATTTCATGCATGCCTTGACGAGAGTAGGGGTGGATGAAATAGATCTCGAAGGCGTCACCGTGGTCGATCAGGCTGGGCTGGCTTTATGCTTGGTGGCCTGCAATCGGCACGGCGTGAAGCTCGGTGCGCAGTCGCCATGTTTTGCCGAGGCCTGGAAGCAGGCTGTGGCGGTACCGGGTGAGATCGAAAAAATGGAAACGCCGGGGTTGTGACAACTATACCCGGCAATTTGCCATGTGCCTCGTTGGCCATCGTGCTGACGGGTGTCTGGATTTGCGGCAATGCTTGGGCGGCGGATGAGGATGCATACTTTAGTGAATTGCCGATTGTGGCATCGGTCAGTCGCCTGCCGCAGAGACTGGCGGATGCTCCCGCTGCCGTAACGGTTGTCGACCGCGAGATGATCAAGGCCTCCGGGGCACGTGACCTCAATGATATTTTCCGCCTGGTGCCCGGGTTTCAGACCTATCCGAATAATACCGAGTCGGCGCGGGCAACCTACCACGGCATGGGAGACGGGGATTATTCATCGCGGGTCCAGGTTCTTATCGATGGGCGATCGATGTATTCGCCATTGTTTGGCGGCGGCGTTAACTGGGCGACATTGCCGGTCGCGCTTGAAGATATCGAGCGCATCGAGGTCGTGCGCGGGACAAATGCCGTTTCCTACGGCAGTAACGCCTTTCTCGGGGTGATCAACATTGTGACTGTCGATCCAGCCTTGACGCGCGGCTTCTCGGTTTCGTCCAGCTACGGCAACCAGAATGTTCGCGACTACGGATTTCGGGTGGGCGGAAAAATCGGTGAGGTGGGTGATTTTCGTTTTACCTACAAGCAGCTAAATGATGATGGTCTGACGAATCGCTATGACTGGATCGATTCGTATTTTTCCAGGCTCTTTGATTTTCGTGCCGACGTGGTGTTGAGCGAGAGGGATAGTCTCCAGTTGTCCATGGGACGGACTGACGGGGTAATCCAGAATGGCCGGAATAAATTGGTGGGTGGTTTATGGCAGCAGAATCCGGAAAACCCCATGCGGCAGATGCGTCAGTCAGATAGCTATGCCCAAGTCATTTGGCGGCGTGTTTTTTCCGCTGATTCGGATTTCCAGTTTCGTTATTCCTATGTGGTCGACCGTTCCGATGATGCATTTACATTTTCGAATTTGCATATCAATCAGTCAGGCGATGAAGGCGTGCGACATGAATTCGAGGTGCAGCATAGTTTGAAAATAGACAAGGCCGTCCGCATGGTTTGGGGCGGTGGATGGCGCGAAGACGCAATGCGCTCGGAGTGGTCATTGCCCGGGATGGGGGAGGTTAACCGCAGTATTGGTCGCGTCTTCGGTAATCTGGAGTGGCGGCCGACTCATTGGTTCACCGGCAATGCCGGTCTGGCGCTAGAGGATGATTCGCTTGTAGGGATGCATGTTTCGCCGCGGGTCAGCAGCAATTTTCATTTGACTCCGGAGGATACGTTACGCCTTGGCTATTCACGGGCTTATCACACCGGAAGCACCGTTGATTACCGAGGCCAGCAAAGGGCCTTTGGGATTTCCTTTTTCAGTGCTCGCCCGGACTTGATGGCGACCGAAGGCCTGGATACGCTGGAGGCGGGGTATCTTGGCGACTGGCGAGACTGGCGGGCCAGTCTTGATGTTCGGGTATTCAGCGAGCGCATCCGGAACCGCTTGTACAAGATTGATATGGATACAACGAGCCCTCTGATCGGATTGTCGACGGTGCCGATTCAGAGTGTCGAAATCCAGGGTGTTGAATACCAGTTTAAATGGCAGCCATTTGATACCACTCGTCTTGTCTTCACGCAGACCTTGGCGAATATTTCCAGTGACTACCAGTCTTCTGCGCTTGCGCTGAGCAATTCAACTTTGACTACAGTCAAAGCAGTCCAGATTCGGGAGTTGACCGAGCGCTCGATGCCCGCGCGATCAACGTCGGCGCTGTTGATCCAGAAATTGCCACTCGGCTTGGAGTTTTCAACTGCCGGTTATTGGCAGGAGTCGATGAAGTGGAGCACAAACACGACTGCGCAACGCTATCGACGGTTTGACGTGCGCCTTGGTTACCCGTTCCGGTCGGGCGGGTTGGCGGGAGAGATTGCCTTGACCGTACAAAGCCTTAATGGCGCACACAACGAGTACAAAGGGCCAAATCCCGACGATACAAATCCGAATCCGGATGGGCGCATCGTCGAACGCCGCCAGTGGGTCAGCCTGCGGCTTGATTTTTGATTCGCTGACGCCGTTCTAGGCTGAGCGCATCACTGCGCCCTCTAGCCAAACCTCAAAGGGTTCGCTGGGAGCAACAGCTTTGCCTTCGGCAAAGTCGACTCCCAGGCTGCGCAGTTGTTCCAGTGTGTCCAGATCGTCAACGCCATCGGCGATCGTATGTATATTCTGATCGGCGGTAATTTCCTGAACGGCCCGCAATAGCGCAGTTGATGCGCGATTTCCGCCCAGTTCGCGGGTCAGGCTGCGGCTGAGTTTGACGTAACTTGGCGTGATGCTGCGCAAGTGGGTGAATGATGATAGCCCGCCGCCGAAATCGTCCAGCCCGATCTGACAGCCGAGCGCACGCATCTGGCGGGAGAACTCCATGGCCTGGCTGGTCAGGAGCGTCAGGGTATCTTCGGAAAAGACGAAGCACAGTCGGTTTCCGGGCAGATTGCGGCTGCTCAGGTTGCGCGTGATGAAGTCGACGGTATCGCGATTGCCGACTGAAGCACGGGAAAGCGGGACAAGGCAATGCAGCAGTTTCTGCTGACTCTTGGCGCGAGCCAGGGCGGCGATCGCGGTTTCGATCAGGCGCTGGTCGATGGCGGGCGCGAGGTCGTAGCGTTCGGCCGCATCGCTCAGGGCAGACAGGGTGACTGGTGGCTGGCCGGGCTCGTTGAGCCGGGCAGTTAGCTCGACGAGATGGCTGCCTGACGGATGCTGGAGGGCGCGTAGCGGCATGGCTTCGACCAGGAGTCTGTCATCGGCCAGTGCATTGGCGATGCGACTGGCCCAGTTGCTGGTTTCCTGTCGACGGTCCGCGCTGAGTTGCGCCTCCTGCTCGCAAACGCGGTTGCGGCCACTTTCCTTGGCGCGGTGGCAGGCGGCATCGCCGGCCGCGAGTACTTCATTAATGTTGCGAACCTTGCGGTTGACCGTGGTCAGCCCGATGCTGGTACCGATGGCAAAAACCTTATCCTGCCAGATAAAACGATAGGCGGCGGCGAGGCCACAGATGTCTTCTGCCACCTGGTTGGCGCGCGAGCCGCTGCAATTGGCCAGCATGATGCTGAATTCGTCGCCGCCGAGGCGGGCCAGCGTATCTTCTTCGCGCAGTCGCCCCTGAAACAGCAAGGCCATCTGCCGGAGCAATTCATCTCCGGCCAGGTAGCCACAGTTGTCGTTGACCTGCTTGAAGCGGTCGAGGTCGAGAAAGAGCACCGAGAATTCCTCGCCGCCAGCCTGGACGCCGGCCAGCGCTTTCTCCAGCCGATGTTCGAATTCGCGCCGGTTGAGCAGGCCGGTCAGTGCATCGTGCCGGGCCTGGAAGGCGAGCTGGGCTGTCGCTTCCTCGATGCGGGATTGCATCGAGAAATGCACTTCCTCGATATGGGTGGCCATTTCGTTGAAGCCATTTTCGAGAATGCCGATTTCGCCGCTCGATGTCGCTGGAACTCGTGTGTCCAGGCGGCCTGATGACATGCCGTGAATGGCCTGGACCAGACGCATGACCGGCCGGGCGAGGTTGTCTGCCATGGCGATGGCGAGCGCGGCCAGTATGAGCAGGCCGGACAGTACGATCATCAGTCCGCGCTGCAGCAACTGACGCTGCCGGTTGGCCAGCTCAGTCTTGTCGAACTCAACAAAAACGTAGCCGATGATTTCCGGGGGGAGGGTCTTGCTGCTGGCGTTTTGCTCGAACAGCACGTCGGATTCACTGATCGAGCGTTTGACCGGGGCGCCGAAGGCAATCCAGTATTCGGTTTCGCCGACCTGCATGGGCTCGCTCATGGTTCGCCGCAGTTCATCGGCGGCCAGCGAAACGCGTCCGCTGACGGCGATGGTGCGGCCCTTCTGGTTGACGACGACGGCAGCCTTGACCCCCGATTCCTGGACGGTGGCTTGGGCGAGCCCGTGCAGGCTTTCGAGTTGCCCGGCAATAATGCCGTACTCGCTGACCGGCGCCAGATAGCGGACCGTTGCCATGCCCTTGGCGCGCAGCTCGCCTTCGAGTGTGCGGATGCCACTGTAGGTGAAATAGCCGACAAGCACGATGGCGATCAGCGCGCTGGGCAGCAGCGTCAGCAACAGCAGGCGATGGCGGAGGGTAAGGTGACTCATCGGGCCTCCCTGTCGGTGGCCATGGCTCGCCGGATAGCGGCCTCATCGGAAATGTTGAGGCCTAATGACTGAGCGACATTGCCGTTGATGGCGATGGCGAACTGACTTGGGGCGGCTGGAGCGGGCAAATTGGTGCCGTGGGCGACAATCGTGTCGGCCGTCTGGCGGGCTATCTGGGCGGGCGTGCTGTGTAGTGCGGCGAGGGCGCCGGCGTTGACGAAGGCGGGGGAATAGCCAATGACCGGCCGCTGGTAACGAAAGGCCGTAATCAGGATGGGCTTGATGTTGTTTCGATGGTAAATCTTGCTGTCGGGAACGGCGATCAGGACATTTACCCGGCCAAGTAGTGAATTCAACGCTGGCAGCAGCGTTGATTCGGTGTCGGCATCTTCGCTGTCCAGCGTCAGGCCGGCACCGCTGAAAGTGTGGCGGTACTGCCCGGCGACGTTTCTCGTTTCGTTACTGACGAGCATCCCGACCCGTTTCAGGCCGGGGAGCAGATGATTGATAAATGCCGCCTGGCGCGCTGGTGGCTGATCGAGGTAGATGGCGGTGATACGACCGGGGCGGCGGAATTCGGCGAGTATTTTTTCGTAACTTTGCCGGGGCAGCAGGGTGGCGATGATCGGCGGGTTGTCGCTCCGGCCCAGCGTTTTGCGCAAGGCATCGCTGCCGACAGTAACGACCAGTTCGGCCTGGCCGGCCAAGGGCGGGATCGCTTCGGCCTGATGTCTGGCCGAAATGCTCCAGGTCGTGCCAGCCAGTGCCTCTTCCAGCGTCGAAGAGAAATCGGCGTAGGCGCCCCCGCGATCGCTCATGACGAGCGCAATACCGCCTCCCCAGGCCGGCAGGGCTAGCGAAAACAGGGAGATGAAGGCAAATAGGGCGAAGCGTGGCATTGCCCGAATATTGCCTTAGCGACTATGCCAAAGCAATTGTGGTTTTGCGCAATTCAGGGGCTTTTGATGAAATTTCTCAACTGCTCCGTGATATTCGTCACAGGCATGGCAAAAGCAAATTTCTTGATGAATGCACCATCCGGTCCGAGCAGGATCATGCCGGCGGAGTGATCGACCGCGTAGCGATCAGGTGCCGTGCCCGGTTCCAGTACTTTGGCGTAGCGGATTTTGAAGTTGTCGGCGGCGCGGCGGACGAGGGCGGGCGAGGCGGTCAGGCCGAGAATGCGGGGGTCGAAAAATTCGGTGTAGGTTTTCAGGATTTTGCCGGTATCGCGTTCCGGGTCCACCGAAATGAAGATGGCCTGGACGTGAATTGCGCTGTCGCCGAGTTGCTTGAGGATTTCGGCCATCTCGACGAGCGTCGTCGGGCAGATGTCCGGGCAGTAGGTGTAGCCGAAGGAAATAAGCTGGAAGCGGCCGCGGAAATCCTCGCTTGTGACGGAGCGGCCGTTCGGGTCTTGCAGCAGGTAGCGCGGGATGATTTCCGCGCTCGCCTCGTTCAGTAGCTCAAGGCTGTGGGTGGCTTGGGCGAAAGCCGGGCTGGCGCAGAGCAGGGCAAGTAGTAGCGCGCCGCGGCAGATCATTTTGCTGCGGCGAAGCTGGCCTGCAGTCTCTTTTCGGCGGCAGCCATATTGCTGGCCAGTGTGGCAGCATCGGGGCAGGTCGCGCCCTTGCCTTGCTCGAGATAGGCGGCGTTGGTGGCGTTTTCGAAAGCTTCGCCATAACCGCGGGTTTTCGGGGCGATGGTGATCACCGCGTTGCGGGCGCGGGCGACCAGGGCCGGTTGCTGGCAGGCGAGGGCGATGCCGTTGAGACGGCCGATGGCTTCGACGGCGGCAGTACCGTCATCGGCAGCCAGGCTGCTGTTGGCGATGGTGCACAGGGTCAGGGCGAGCAGCGGGGCGGTGAACTTCATGGCACGAATCCTCAAGGTTGAAGGACGATTATAGGGAAGGCGCCGTGGACGACCTTTTCACAGATCAAAAATGGCGAGTAATTGTGGCAGGCCTTCGCTGATCGCCACCGGTCCAGGGGTCAGGATGATGGCCGATTTGATTTCATGCATGTTTTTCCGGTTGACCGCAGGAATGGCGTCCCAGCCCGGCCGGGCGGCGACGCGTTCGGGGCGGAAGTGCTTGCCGCACCAGGAGCCGATTATGATGTCCGGGGCGCCAGCGATGACTTTTTCCGGTGTCGGCCGGCGGTCCTTGGCGAGCGGCGAGCGGGCCTGTTCGGCGAAGATGTCTTCGCCGCCGGCGATCTCGATGAGTTCGGAGGCCCAGCGGATGCCGCTGATCAGCGGTTCGTCCCATTCCTCGAAATAGACGCGCGGCTTCTTGCCGGTTTTGGCGAAGCGTTCGGCGGCGATGGCGCGGGCCTTGGCGATGTCGGCCTCGAGCCCGGCGACGATTTCGAGCGCCTTGGCCTCGGCGCCGACCAGCCGGCCGACCGTTTCGACCATGCCGAGAATGTCCTCGACGCTGCGCGTGTTGAAGGCGTAGACCGGCACACCAGCCTTGATCAGGTCGCGTGAAATCTCACTCTGCAGGTCGGAGAAAGTCAGCACCAGATCGGGCTGCGTCGCCAAAATCTTGTCGATGTCGCCGCTCGTGAAGGCGAAGACCTTGGGCTTTTCCTTGCGCGCTTCGGGGGGCCGAACGGTGTAGCCCGAAATGCCGACGATGCGCTCCTGCTCGCCCAAGGCATAGAGCACTTCGACGGTTTCCGTGGTCAGGCAGACGATGCGTTGCGGTGTGCGGCTCATTTGGTCAGTCTCCGGCTGCGGGCGACATCGAGATGGGCGCAGAGCTTTTCGGTGCCGTCGAGGATGCGCGGCGTGTGGCGCTGCATGATGTCGGGGTTGATGTGGAACAGGTTGTCGCGTTTGACGGCGGTCATCCGCGTCCATTTGTCCCAGTCGTGCAACCATTCCGGCTTGGCGTCGCCCATACCGGTGGCGACGATGGCTTCCGGGTCGGCTTCGAGCACGGCTTCGACGGTGACATTGGGCGCCATTTGCTTGAGGTGGCCGAAGACGTTTTCACCGCCGCAGATCTTGATGGCATCGCTGATGATCTGCGGGCCGCCGACGGTCATCAGCGGCGTTTTCCAGATCTGGTAAAAGACGCGCACTTTCGGCTTGCCGCCATTGGTTGTGCGCAGGCTGTCGAGGCGCTTGCGGAAGCGCTCGGCCGTCGCGTTGGCGGTGCTTTCAGTGCCAGCCAGCTGCCCTATGCGTTCGATCTGGTTGGCGATGTTGTCGATGGTGTTCGGCTGCGAGACATAGACCGTCAGGCCGAGCGCCCTGAGCTTGTCGACCTGCGTCATGTTATTGCCGCTTTCCCAGGCCAGCACGAGATCCGGCTTGAGGGCGGCGACGGCTTCGAGGTCGATGCGCGAATAGCCGCCGACGCGCGGCACTTTCTTCGCTTCCGGCGGGTAGTCGCTGTAATCGACGGTGCCCACCAGCCGGTCGCCGGCGCCTGCTGCGTACAGGCTTTCGGCGGCATGCGGGGCGAGGGTGACGATGCGTTTGGCCGGCGCCTTGAGGCGGACTTCCTGCCCGCTGTCGTCCTTGACGACGAGTTCGGCGTGGGCGGCGGTGGAAACGAGCAATCCCATGGTCAACCGGAAAAAAAGGCCAAATTTCAAATGTTTCTCCAGGCGGAAAGGGCGTCGCTCAGGCGCTGCCAGCCGGCTTCGTTGCCGGGCAGGCCGAAGCGCAGCAAGGGTTGCTGATCGTAGTGGCGGGTCAGGATGCCCTGGCGGGCGAGGGCTTCGTGCAATTCAGCCGAACGGGCGCTGGTCAGCGTGGCGAACAAGGCGGTCGATTTGACCTCGCCGAGCGGCGCCAGCAGTTGGTGCAGGCGGGCGCTCGCCGCGATCAGACGGTTGCGGGCGGCGGCCTGCCAGGCGCTGTCCTGCAGCGCCAGCCGGGCGACTTCGCGGGCCGGCCCACTGACCGTCCACGGCCCCATCGCCTCATTCATGCGGTTCAGGATGTCGGGCGCGGCGAAGACGAAACCGACGCGTGCCCCGGCCAGCCCGAAGAATTTGCCGATCGAACGCAGCACGATGAGGTTGGGCGCCTCGTCGGTGCCGGCCAACGGCGTCAGGCTGTCCTCAGGCGTCGGGTCCATGAAGGCTTCGTCGATGATCAGCCAGCCGCCACGTTTTTTGAGTTGATGGGCGGCGTCGATGGCGATGTCGCGCGGGTGACGGTCGGCCGTCGGATTGTTCGGGTTACAGAGCAGGACGTAAGGCGTCGCCGTGGCCAGCGCGCGCGGCAGCATGGCGTTCTGCAGAAAACGCATCTTGTGGCCGGCCCGTTGCCAGGCCTGTGGGTGCTCGCTGTAGATCGGCGAAATGCAGGCCACCACGGCGCGTGGCAGCAGGGCCGGCAGCCAGTGGATGGCGGCTTGCGAACCGGCGACCGGCAGCAGATTGGCGTTGCCGTAATAGGCAGCGGCCGCGGCTTCGAGCCCGTCGTTCTCCTCGGGCAGGCGCTGCCAGGCTTCGGCGGATAAGGCCGGCACCGGCCAGCCTGTCGGGTTGATGCCGGTCGACAGATCCAGCCAGTTTCCCAGCGGGATGTTGTAGTGCGCCGCGGCTTTGCGCAGGCCGCCACCGTGTTCAAGCATGAGCAAATCCAATCACAAAAAGTACAGCCAGCCACAGCCACAGGCTGCGCCGGATCAGGCTGATCGCCCGGCCGAGGTCGGCGGCCACCGGGGCCGGGCCGGCGCCGAGTGGCGGGCGGATTTCTTCCTGGCCATGATAAATCGCCGCACCGCCGAGCAACACGCCAAGGCTGCCGGCGCCGGCCGACATGACCGGCCCGGCATTCGGGCTGTCCCAGCCCGGCGCTTGCGCTCGCCAGCAGGCCAGTGCGTTGCGCGTCTGGCCGAGCAGGGCGTAGGTCAAGGCGGTCAGGCGGGCGGGAATGAAATTCAAGGCGTCGTCGAAACGGGCGGCGAAGCGGCCGAACAGGTTGTAGCGTTCGGTGCGGTAGCCCCACATTGCGTCGAGCGTGTTGGCCAGCCGGAACAGCACGGCGCCGGGTCCGCCGAGCAGGGCGAACCAGAACAGCGTGCCGAAGATGGCGTCGTTGCCATTCTCCAGCACCGATTCGACGCCGGCTTTGGCGACGCCGGATTCATCGAGTGTGGCCGTCTCGCGCGACACGATCCAGCCGACGCGTTGCCGCGCCTCGTCGAGGCGGCCTTCCCGCAAGGGTTTGGCGATGGCTTCGGCATGCTCGCACAGGCTTTGCGCACCGAGCGCGAAATAGAGCAGCACGACGTCGACAGCAAACGGCGCCAGCGGCCGCAGCCAGAAAGCCAGCGCCACCCACGGCCCGACGGCGAGCAGCCAGGCCAGCACACCGCCGGCAATCGAGCGCCGGTTGAGCCGCTTTTCGATGGCCGAGGCCAGATAGCCGAAGCCGACCAGCGGGTGAAAGCGGGGCACTTCGCCAAGCAGGCGGTCGAGCAAAACGGCGCTCAGGGCGGCCAGCGGCATGGTGAGGGCGTCGAAACCCAGGGTCATTTCGGGAAAATGCCCTTTTCCTGAATATCCGCCTGCAATTCCGCCAATGCCACAGTCAACCGGGAATTTTGGCCAAAATCAGAATCGCCCCACTGCTCGAAATAGACCAGATCATTGATCGGCAGACGCGGCAGCCAGCCGGCTTTTTCCAGTTCCGGCTTGTCGTTGAAATGGCTGACGTAGCCGATGCACAAATAGGCGATCGGCACGATGTGGTGTGGAATGCCGAGCGCGTCCTGCAGCGCCTTTTCGTGGAAGATGCTCACCCAGCCGACGCCCAGCCCCTCGGCCCGCGCCGCCAGCCACAGGTTCTGCACAGCACACACGCTGGAATACAAATCCATGGTCGGCATATGCGTGCGGCCGAGCACCACCGGCCCGCTGCGCGAGCGGTCGCAGGTGATGCACAGGTTGATCGGCGCTTCGAGGATGCCCTGCAGCTTGAGCTTCGAGTAAATCTCGCGCTTTTCGTCAGGAAACATCCGTGCCGCTTCGTCATTGGCCTCGGCGAAAACATTGTGGACGCGCTGCTTGACCTCGTCCGAACGGACCAGCAAAAAATTCCACGGCTGCATGAAGCCGACCGACGGCGCATGGTGCGCCGCCATCAGCACGCGGCTGAGCAAGTCGTCAGGTACGGGCGTCGGCAAAAACTGGCCGCGCACGTCGCGCCGGCTGAAAATGGCTTGATACACCGCCGCCCGGTCGGCGTCGGAAAAAGCTTGCGCCTGCGGCGCGGAAAGGTTTTCCATGGAGTCCCCTTCTGGAAAAACAAAGGCTGCTGTCCACGCAGCCTGCAACCATCTCCCGGCCGGTCTTCTGACTCGGGTTCGTCCGGAATGCACGCCTTCCCGCGTTTGCGCGCAGTGGCCATTGTGCATCCGTCCCCCTCACAGCGTTGGGCACGTGGCGGGATCACACCGCCTTCCCGATTCTCCGGCCAGCGAAGCTGGCCAGCACCCGGAGATACCTCCCGAAACAAAATTCGGGAGCGCCGATGGTGCCATAATTACGGCCTTTTTACACCCCGGATCCGCCATGTCCTGTTCTACCCTGATGGTCCAAGGCACTACCTCCGATGCTGGCAAGACGACGCTGGTTGCCGCGTTGTGCCGCATCCTGCAGCGTCGGGGTGTACGCGTCGCGCCGTTCAAGCCGCAGAACATGGCGCTCAATTCGGCGGTTACGGTAGACGGAGGCGAGATCGGACGGGCGCAGGCGTTGCAGGCGCTGGCTTGCGGGCTGGAGCCGCATACCGATTTCAATCCGGTGCTGTTGAAGCCGACCACCGACAAGAAGGCGCAGGTCATCATTCATGGCAAGGTGGCTTTTGATCTCGATGCCAAGGCGTATCACGACTACAAGCCGCGGGCGATGGGGGCGGTGCTCGAGTCCTGGGCGCGGCTGACGGCGGCTTACGATTGCGTCGTGGTTGAGGGTGCCGGGTCGCCGGCCGAGATCAATTTGCGTGACCGCGACATTGCCAACATGGGTTTTGCCGAGGCGGTGGATTGCCCGGTGATTATCGTTGCCGACATCGATCGGGGCGGGGTTTTTGCCCATCTCGTCGGCACGCTGGAACTGCTCTCGCCGACCGAGCAGGCGCGGGTCAAAGGCTTCGTCATCAACCGTTTCCGCGGCGATATCGCGCTGCTTGAATCCGGTCTGACTTGGCTGGAAGAACGCACCGGCAAACCGGTTCTCGGCGTTTTGCCCTATCTGCACGGCCTGATGCTCGATGCCGAGGACGCCATCGCGACTGCCACGGTCGACCGGAAAAAAACGCCAAAATTGAAAGTCATCGCCCCGGCTTATCCGCGTGTTTCCAATCACAACGACCTCGACCCGCTGCGTCTGCATCCGGAAGTTGATTTCCGCTGGATAGCCCCGGGCGAAACGCCGCCGGCGGCCGACCTGATTGTCCTGCCCGGTTCCAAGGCGGTGCGTGCCGATATCGACTGGCTGCGCGAAAAGGGCTGGGCGACGGCGATTCACAAGCATTTGCGCTACGGTGGCAAGGTGGTCGGTCTGTGCGGCGGCTACCAGATGCTGGGCCAGATGATCCACGATCCGCAAGGGCTGGAAGGTCAGCCGGGCAGTACGCCGGGGCTGGGCGTGCTCGATGTGGAAACGACGCTCGAAGCCGAGAAGCAGTTACGGAATGTGAGTGGTCACTTGTCTCTGCCAGGCCAACCAGCGATGACCGGTTACGAAATTCACCTCGGCGTGACGCGCGGGGCTGGACTCGCGCAAGGCGCCGTTGAGTTGGCCGATGGTGCCAGCGATGGCGCCATTTCTCCCGACAACCAGGTCCTCGGCACCTATTGCCATGGCGTCTTCGATCACCCCGAAGCCTTGACCGCGCTGCTCGCCTGGGCCGGCATGACGGAAACCGACCAGGTCGATTTCGCCGCCCGGCGCGAGGCCGATCTCGACCGTCTGGCCGATTCGGTCGAGGCGGCGCTCGATTGGGAAAAGATGGATGCCCTGCTGCCGCGTCACGCAGCGGGCTGATCGCCGCTTGCCTCGCCGGGCAGGCCGCGCCGGATTTGCTGTTTAGGCCGCGACCGGACTGTTCGGTGGCACGTCTTCATCATGTTTGATGCGCAGGAGGGCGACCTGGCGCTGGATTTCGCGGAAATCCTTTTCCCGGCCATGCAGCGCATAGAGCGTTCGCGCCGCACTGAATGCCTTCTTGGCATCGGGGCTGGCCATGAGTTGCCCGGACTGCAGGTCGGCCAGTTGATGGTCGTCGAGCGACAGTGCAGCGCGCATGATGTCGAGGCGGGTGGTGGTGTTGAATTCGGTAACGAGCATGGCCGGGCGCAGGCCGGCGAAGCGGATTTTGCCCTTTTCGACTGAGCTGATAGCGAGCAGGGCGGCAAAACTGGCCTGTTCCATGAGCCCCATTTTCTGCAATTCGGAATCGCGGATGCCGAGCAGCACTTTTTCGGCCGTGATCTTGTCGCCGGCATTGATGTGGCTGCGCGCCGTGGCCAGGCGGTCTTCGGCGGAAATGGCGCCGGGCATGGTGTCGTTGGCGATGACATCGGCCATCGCGGCCAGCGCTGTTTCGGTATCGCCGTTGAGCGTCGCGGCCTCGGCCAGCAGACGCTTGCGCAGATAGTTGCGGGGTGTTTTCTTGGCTATTTCGTCGAGGATTTGTTGCGCCTCGGCATGCTCGCCCTGGGCCATGCAGATGCTGGCCTTGAGGTCGCCGGCATCGAAGAAGTGCGGGGTGCTGGCGACTACCCGGTCGATTTCCTCGCGGGCTTCCTGCAGACGGTTTTGTTTGTGCAGCGAACGGGCAACGCCGGCTCGCGCCCATGGGAATTCGTAGTTTTCGAGGATGTTGCGGTAGGCGGTTTCGGCCGATTTGACGTCGCCGCTGGCGAGAAAAACCTCGGCTCGCTGGCGCAGGATTTCAAAGCGGTAGAGCCGCCCGGCTTCGCTCTCACGCGAGGCTTCAAGGATGGCCAGGGCGTTGGCGTACTCCTGCTTGCGCTTTTCCTTGTAGTAGCCGGCAAAGAACAATTTCTTGGCGACGATGCGTTCGAGGCGCAACAGCAGCTTGTCCGGCGAAAACGGCTTGATGATGTAATCGTCAGGAATCAGCTCGACGGCCGAAACGACCTGTTCGTAAGACTGTTCGCCGGTGACCATCATGAAAATGGTTTCGTCGGGCAGCAGGTTGAAGCGCCGCAACTCTTCGAGTAACTGCTGGCCGGAACGTCCCTCGCCCAACATGTAATCGCAGAGGATGATGTCCGGCATGTTGTTGCGGATGCGGAAGATGGCATCCTGATAATTGCTGGCGAATTCGACGGCAAAGGCGCCCAGTTGCTGGGCGACGGTGCGCAGGGCATCGCGCGCCTGTGACTGGTCGTCGATGACGAGAAAACGTTTCTTGCTGTAGTCGGTCATTATGGCAAGCGAAGTTCAAAGCGGGCGCCGCCCAGGGCTCCATGGTTGCTCAACAGCAGGCTGCCCTGGCGTTCGTGACGGTGGTGGAGCTTGGCCAGGCGCTCTGCCACCATGAGGCCGGTGCCGACTGGTGGCGGTAGCGTGGCGAAGCCCGGGCCGTCGTCTTCGACCCGCAGGCAAAGCCAGTTATCGTCGGTGGTGGCGCTGAGATGCACCGTCTTTCGGGCGAAACGGCCGGCGTTTTGTACGGCGTTATTGAGCATGTCGGTAACCAGGTCGCGGTCGAGCGGCCATTCGTCGAAGACCTGGCAATCGATGCTCAGCATGATGCCGCGTTCGGCCAGATGTTTCTTCTGGGCGAGCATGACTTCGTCACAGACGTCGCCGACGATGGTCGGGGTGACGGCCGCTGCGGCGTCGTGGCGCATCAGGTGATAGGCGGTCAGCGTACGCGACAGCCGGTTGGCGGCCGATTCGATGGCGTAGCGCGCTTCGCCGAGCGGGATGCCATGGGCCGCTTCGGCGGCGGCGATCATCGATTCGGCGATGAATAGCTGGTTCTTGGCGTCGTGGACGCCGGAGGCCAGGATATCCAGCAATTTATGCATGTTTTGTCTCTAGTTTGTTTTTTGCGAAGCATATCCTGTCAGGCCGTCGAACGCAGCGTGTACGCCAGGCAGAGACGCAGCGGGATGGCAGCGGCGGTGAACAGGTCGGTCAGTTCGCTGGTGCTTAGCGTCGCCGGCATGGCGCTGACGCGCCCGTTGCCGACGTCGAAAACCGGTGTTTCGAGCAAGGACCGCCGGGCCGATTCAAGGGCGGCGATGGTCTCGCCATCGAGATTGGTGCTCGACAGTACAAGAAAGTGAATGGCCGGGGCGGGGGCGCTGATCAGTGGGTCGCTGTCGGCTGAACGCGGCAGCGGCGTGCTGCGCACACGGGTGTCTTCTTCGATGCGCCAGGGCCAGATGTAAATGCCGGGGGTGTCGTCCGGCCGGCTGATGCGGACGGGCAGGGTGGCGTGCTTGGCGATGACTTCGCGCAAGGCGGTGAGGCGGGTGAAAAGGGGCATGGCGTTCTCCTGAACGTGCCGGGTGGCCGGTCAGGCTAGCACAGTGCCGCTCAGTTGGCTGTCTGCTTCAGGGGGAGCGGCAGGCCGGCGGCGACCAGCGTGACCTGCTCGCAAACCGCCGCGACGCGTTGGTTGAGGCGGCCCTGTTCGTCAGCGAACAACCGCGACACCGGATGCATCGGGACGATGCCCCAGCCGACTTCGTTGGAGACGAGAATGATGTGGCCGGGCAGTTGCGGCAACAGGTCGATCAGCGCCGTGGTTTCGTCGCGGAAAAGCGGGCAGGCGATGGCCTCGCCGGCTTCGGCCTGCTTCGCCGCAACGCCGGCGAAGAGCAGGTTGGACAGCCACAGGGTCAGGCAATCGACCAGCACGCAGGTGTCCGGTGCTGCGAGTTCGCGCAGGCGGGCGGCGAGGTGCAGGGTTTCTTCGGTGCACCCCCACTCGGCCGGCCGGCGTTCGCGGTGGTGGGCGACGCGGCGGGCCATTTCGTCATCCAGTGCCTGGGCGGTGGCGAGGTAGACGACCTTCAAGCCGGATTCGCGGGCGCGTTGTTCGGCCAAGAGGCTCTTGCCCGAGCGTGCGCCGCCGAGGATCAGTTCTTTCATGGGGATGCATTGTCGGCGAACGGGTCGGTATAATCCACCCCGATTCGACGTAACGGAACCCGGTGCGAGTTAATCCTCAATTCCGGGGCGGGCCCGCCGCTGTAATCGGGGACGGATGCTGCAACAGGCCACTGGTGAAAACCGGGAAGGCGCAGCGCTCCGGCTGATCCGAAAGCCAGAAGACGTGTTGAATCCTCTTGGGAAGCCTGTGGACAGGGTTTCGCGGCAGAGCTTTGGCGAATTCGCCAGACGTCGCCGCGAGGCCCTTTTTCTTTTGGAGAATCGGATGCATTCGTTGGACTTCAAGATCACCGCCCCGGACCGGGCAATTGAAAATTCGCTCAAAAACAAGGTTGACCGCAAGACCAAGCCGCTCGGTGCGCTCGGCCTGCTCGAACGCACGGCCATCCAGATCGGCCTGATCCAGCAACGGCTCGACCCGGCTTTCGATCAGCCCCACCTGCTGGTCTTTGCCGGCGACCACGGCGCGGCCAAGGCTGGCGTCTCGGCCTACCCGCAGGATGTCACCTGGCAGATGGTCGAAAACTTCCTGGCCGGCGGCGCCGCGATCAACGTTTTCGCCCGGCAGAATGGCCTGCATCTGGCCATCATCGACGCCGGCGTGGCGCACGATTTTGGCAAGCGTGCCGGGCTGATCGACGCCAAGATCGCGGCAGGTACGGCCAATTACATTGAAGAGCCGGCGATGACCGCCGAGCAATGCGCTCAGGCCATCGCACGCGGCGCCGAAATCAGCCGTAATCTGGCGATCAACGGCTGCAACGTTGTCGGCTTCGGCGAAATGGGCATCGGCAACACGGCCGCCGCTTCGCTGATCACCCATTGCCTGACCGGCCTGCCGCTCGCCGAGTGCATCGGCCGCGGTACGGGGCTCGATGATGCTGGGCTGGCGCGCAAACAGGCGCTACTCGAAACGGCGCTCAAGCGCTATCGCGCCGCCGGCGGCAGCAACGAGCCGCTGGCCGTGCTGGCCGAATTCGGCGGCTTCGAAATCGCCATGATGGTTGGCGCCATGCTCGGCGCGGCGGAAGCGAAGATGACACTGCTTATCGACGGCTTCATCGTCGGCTCGGCGGCCCTGACCGCCACTCGGCTGGCCCCGGCACTGGCCGAATATTCCGTGTTCTGCCACCGTTCGGCCGAAGCCGGTCACGCTGCCCAACTGGTGGCACTCGGCGCCGAACCCTTGCTCGATCTCGGCCTGCGCCTCGGCGAAGGGACCGGCGCGGCGCTGGCGTTCCCGCTCGTTCAGGCTTCAGTCAATTTCCTCAACGAAATGGCCAGTTTCGAATCGGCAGGCGTTTCCGACAAAGCATGATCCGCCGCGAGCTGGCCACCTTCTTCGCCGCCCTCGGCTACTTCACCCGCCTGCCCGTGCCGGGCTGGGTTGGCTATTCGCCCGATGGGCTGGCCCGGGCGGCGCGCTACCTGCCGGCCATTGGCCTGCTCGTTGGTGGCGTCGGCGCGCTGGTTTTCTGGCTCGCCCTGCACGTCTGGGCGCAGCCGGTGGCCGTCGTGTTGGCCATGGTCGCCACCATCGCCCTGACCGGCGCCTTCCATGAAGACGGCCTTTCCGACACCGCCGACGGCCTCGGCGGCGGTTGGGACAAGGCGAAAATCCTGGCGATCATGAAGGATTCGCGGGTCGGCAGCTATGGCGTGATCGCTGTCGTCATCGCCCTGCTCGGCAAGTTCGCCTTGCTTGCCACGCTGCCGGCTGGGCAGGTGGTGGCAGCGCTGATCGCCGGCCACACCGTTTCCCGCTTCTGCGCTGTCAGCCTGATGGCGACGATGGACTACGCCCGCGACGACGAGACCAGCAAGGCCCGTCCCGTTGCCGCCCGGCTTGGCATCGGGACGCTCGGGTTTGCACTGGTTTTCGCCGCCTTGCCACTGGTGCTGTTGGCGCCCGAGCAGGTTCTGCCCGCCATCGCCTTGGCCGCATTGGTCACTCTCTGGCTCGCCGCCAAATGTCGGCGCTGGCTCGGCGGCTATTCCGGCGATTGCCTCGGTGCGGTGCAGCAGGTTGCGGAGATTGGGTTCTACCTCGGCCTGGCCGCGCGTTTCTAGGCTGCCAAGGGCAAAGCCGGCCTTTCCACGGTCAACCGGAAATAATGGCCAAAATCGAAAGCGTGGCAGTGGCTACTTTCAGGCCGAATTGCCATTAAGCTTCCGGCATCGTCCGAGCCTTCAATATCATGGAAAAACCCCACGCCCCCTCCACCGAAAAGAACCGCGAGCCGATTCTCGCCGTGCTCCGCGAAGTCTTCGCCGACCGCCGGAATGTGCTCGAAATCGGCAGCGGCACCGGCCAGCACGCCATCCATTTTGGCGCCCACTTGCCGCACCTCACCTGGCAAACCTCGGACCGTCCGGATTTCCTGCCCGGCATCCGCGCCTGGCTAGCCGAAGCCGCGCTGCCCAATGTTCCGCCGCCTTGCGAATTCGACGTCCTCGGTCCGTGGCCGAACGGCCGCTACGACGCGGTGTATAGCGCCAACACGCTGCACATCATGTCCTGGCAGGCGGTCGAAGCCCTCTTCGCCGGCCTGCCGACCGTGCTGAAACCGGGCGGCCTGCTCTTCATCTACGGCCCCTTCATGCTCAATGGTCGCCACACCAGCGACAGCAACGCCGCTTTCGATCAGTCATTGCGCGAAAAGGCGCCGCATCAGGGCGTGCGCGATGTGGCGGCCATCGACGCGCTGGCGCGACAAAGCGGGCTGGAACTGATCGAGCAACGGGCAATGCCGTCGAACAATTTTGTCCTGCTTTGGCGGATGAGTGAAGCATGCGCCTCCACCTGATCCGCCACCCGAAGCCGAGCATCGAACCGGGCATTTGCTACGGTCAACTGGAAATTTCGGCCAAAATTGAAATGGCCGAAGTCGCCCGCCTGCGTGCCGAACTGCCGCCCGGTCTGCCGTTGTGGAGCAGTCCGTTGCTGCGTTGCCGGCAACTGGCTGAACAGCTTCACCCGCTGCCGATCATCGATGGCCGCCTGGCTGAAATGAATTTCGGCGATTGGGAAGGTCGACCGTGGGATGACATTCCGCGCCACGAGCTTGATGCCTGGGCCGCCGACGTTGCCGGCTACGCGCCGCCTGGGGGCGAGTCGCCCGCCGCGCTGCAACAGCGGGCGCTGGCCTTTGTCGCCGGGCTCGACGTTCCGGAGGCAGTCATCGTCACCCACGCCGGCATTATCCGCACGTTGTTCGCCTACTGGCAGAACTTGCCGCCAGCGCGTTGGAGCGAGCTGAAAATCGGTTTCTCGACAGTGACGAGCGTGTCCATCTCACGCGACAGCGCCGACCTGATCCGCCTGAATCGGTAGAATGTCGACTTTCGCTTTCGACGACCGCCACCTGTGACGCAAAACTCAAGCTCGGCCTATTCCAACAGCCAGATTTATCGCCGCCTGCTGACCTGGGTCCGGCCGCACTGGCGCGTTTTTGCCCTGGGCGTGCTCGGCATGGTGATGACCGCGGCGACCGAGCCGCTGTTCCCGGCGCTCATGAAGCATCTGCTCGACAGCGGATTCGTTGCCAAGGACGAGACCGACATCATCCTGATTCCCGCCGCAATGATCGGCATTTTCATCATCCGCGGCGTTTCCACTTACGCCAGTGGCTACTCGATGGCCTGGGTCGCCGCCAAGGTCGTGCTCGATCTGCGGCAAGCCATGTTCCGGCGCCTGCTCTCCCTGCCGACCAAGTTCTATGACGACCAGTCCACCGGCACCCTGATTTCCAAGGTGGCCTACGACGTGACCAACGTCACCCAGGCCGCCACCGGTGTACTGACCACGGTGATCCGCGACACTCTGACCATCCTCGGCCTGCTCGGCTTCCTGCTCTATCTCGACTGGAAACTGACAATGATTGCCCTGACCGTCGGCCCGGTCATCCTTGGCGTCATCAAGATATTCAGCAAGCGCCTGCGGGCGGCCAGCCGTTCCGGCTATTCAGCCATGGGGCTGATTACGCACATTCTTGAAGAAGCCGTCGGCGCGCACAAGGTCGTCAAGATTTTCGGCGGCCAGAAATACGAAGCCGCCCGTTTCGACGGGGCGACCAACGTCTACCGCCGCGCCACCATGCGCGAAGCCGCCGCCGCCGCGGCCACCGTGCCGCTGACCCAGGTCGCCGCGGCGACCTCGGTGGCCATCATCACCTACATTGCCCTGCGCCAGTCGGCCGGGCCGAACGGCACGACGGTCGGCGAGTTCCTCTCCTTCGTCACCGCCTTGCTCATGCTGCTCGCCCCGGTCAAACGCCTGACCGACGTCAGCAACCCGCTGCAGCGCGGCCTCGCCGCCGCCGAAAGCGTCTTCCAGGTGCTCGACGAAATGCCGGAGGACGACACCGGCAGCGTTGAACTCCAGCGCGCCAGCGGCCACCTCAAGTTCGACCAGGTCAATTTCAGCTACCCGGGCACCAGCCGTCCGGCGCTCCAGGACATCAATCTGGACATCATGCCGGGCCAGACGGTCGCGCTGGTCGGCGCCTCGGGCAGCGGCAAGACGACGATGGCGGCGCTGATTCCGCGCTTCTATCACCTGACGACGGGCGGCCTGCTGCTCGACGGCCACCATGTCGACGAACTCAAGCTCGAAAGCCTGCGCAACAACATCGCGCTGGTCAGTCAGGATGTCGTGCTGTTCAACGACACCGTCCGCGCCAACATCGCCTACGGTTTCGCCGGCCAATCCACCGAAGAAGAAATCATCGCCGCCGCCAAGGCCGCCAACGCCTGGGAATTCATTGGCCAGATGGACAAGGGCCTGGATACCGAAGTCGGCGAAAACGGCGTCAAGCTCTCCGGCGGCCAGCGCCAGCGCCTGGCCATCGCCCGCGCCTTCCTCAAAAACGCCCCGATCCTGATCCTCGACGAAGCCACCTCGGCCCTCGACACTGAATCCGAACGCCTGATCCAGGCCGCCCTCGACACCCTGATCGTCGGCCGCACCACCATCGTCATCGCCCACCGCCTATCGACCATCGAACGTGCCGATCTGATCGTTGTTCTCGATCAGGGGCGGATTGTCGAACGTGGACGTCATGGCGAATTGCTGGCGCAGGATGGTGTTTATGCCAAGTTGCAGCGCCTGCAGCGCGAATCGCTTACTGGTGAGTCGCTGGTCGATAACGCAGGCGCTTGAGGAAAAAGAAAGGCGCGAGCAGCCAAGGGGCCGCCGCGTAGGTCAGGATGCGCAGGCGAAAGTCGGCTGGAAGAATCTTGTATTCGAGACAGAGACCGATTTTCCTACCCAGGCCCTGGGCCGCAAACATGCTTTCGATAAACAGCTCTTTCTTTAGTTTCTCGTCCAGAACCGCCAGCGTGGCCGCGCTAGCGCCGAGTTCGCGGGCATTGTCCAGCATGCAGCGCAATTCGGTCTTGGTGCTGTTGATTTTCCGGGTCAGTCCCTTGATGACGGTGGCAGCATCCAGCGCTTTTCGCTTGCTGGTCAAGCCGCCACGCCGGTAATTCACCAGCGGAACCGGCAGCGTGACGGCCGTTGCCAAACCAATCGCGCGGAAGGCCATCACCATGTCCTCACCGACCGCCCCTTTGGGCATGCCGCCAAAACGGTCGAACAGGCGGCGCGTCCACGCCTGGGCTGCCCCGATCACGTGGGGTGGCGAGCGGCTCCAGTCATCCAGCGATCGATATTTCTCCAGTTGGCCGATCCGGATCGTGCCCAGAATCTTGCCTGACTGATCCATATCGAACAGATAGGCGCCGATCAAATCGGGTTTGCGTTCGTGAGCCAGCCAGAACTGGACAACGGTGCTGACCCGCGCCGGAAGTGAAACGTCGTCGCCGCCGGCGATGAAGATCAATTCCCCTGTGGACTGCCTGACGGCTTGGTCGATGTTGCCACCGATCCCCAGATTTTCCGGGTTGCACAACAGTTTGATGCGATGTGGCCCGGCGTAGCCGTCAAGGCAGGCCTTGATCTGCTCGACGGTGCCATCTTTTGAGGCGTCATCAGAGATGACGATTTCCAGATTCGGGTAGTCCTGGCCCAGAGCGCCGGCGATGGCTTCGCCAATGGTGTCCTGCTGGTTGTAGCAAAGGAGTAGCAGGGTGACGGGGGGCAGAGGGGGCGAACTCATTTTGACGAGGCGGCTGCCAGCAGTTCGAACAGGACATCGAAGTGCTGCGGCAGTGAATAGGGGTAGTTGATGTGTTGCCCGGGGTTGTCGAGAAGACTCAGTGTGCCGGAGTCCAGTCTCTCCAGAGCTCTTTGCAGCGCGGTGCGCAGCGCCGGCAGAGTGCGTTCGAAACGCAGGCAGGCGTAGTCAGAGAGGACTTCGGCTGCACCAACCGTCGTGGAAAAAATAGCCGGTGTTCCGCACAGAATGGCCTCCGGTCCGACCAGGCCAAAGGCTTCGTAATGCGATGCAAGAATGACGGCATCGGCTGCTGCGTAAAGCGCCGGCATGTCGTCGCGGAAGCCGAGATTGATTACATTAGGTGCGTTGAGTGGCGTTTTTCCTGCAACCACGAGGCGAACCCGCGGGTCGAAACCCTCAAGTGCCTCGAGAATCAGATCTGCTCCCTTGAGGGCGTGGTTGTTGGACGGGAAAAGCAGCATCAAATCGCCGGAAGACAGGCCCAAGGCCTGTCTCGTCTGTTCCCGGGTATTCCGCGTGGCGAGCGAAAACTTGTCGGTATCCACTGGCGGGTAAAGCGTGACAACCTTGTCCGGATCGATTCCGTAGTGTTTGACGATTTCCCCGGCTACCTTCGCCGAGTGGGAAACGATGCGCTTTGCCTTTTGGTAGAGTTGGGTTTCTCGGGTCACAGTGGCACGATCAAAAAATCCTATCCGCTTTTTGCCGCGATCAAGCAGATGGCCAAGATGCGTGCCGCCGACAATGCACAAGTCAGGGCCTGGTGCGCGCGAAATGCCGATGGACGGCCAGTCGTTGCGGCATTTGCCAAAGGCTCGCGACTCGAACAGGTAGTTGTTCAGGCGGGAAAATGGCGTCCTATCCGGCATGACAACAAATTCGACCCCTTGCGGAGCGGTGCCAGGCCATTCGAGCTGGCGGGTAACGATGCGGCAGGGAATATTTTGTGTTGCGGCATAAGAGATCAGGTCGAGTACATGCCGCTCCATGCCGCCACCGGATCGAATGGAGTGGAAAATCAAATTGAAGCCTGGCAACGGGGTCATGTCGATATCAGCGGTCGGTAAGCCTGCAGCCATGGTGGCGGCCAGCGATGGGCTGGCGTCGGCGAAAATAGCCCGGAAAGTGTATCATCCGCCCACCCCAGAGAGCCGTCCGGTAGCCCCTACGAGTTTATGATCGCGTCCTTTTTTCCCCCGCCCAAGCGTGTTTTGGTTATCCGCTTGCAAAATCACGGCGATGTGCTCCTGACAACACCGATTTTTTCAGCTCTCAAACAACATTTTCCAGGGGTTGAGGTTGACGCGTTGGTGTTTGCTGAAACAGTTCCCATCCTTGCCGCAAATCCGGACCTGACAGAAGTGTGGGCATTGCCGCGTGGTAAGCAGGTTGGCCGGGGGCTGCGCCGGGCGAACGCATTCATTCAATTGATGCTGGGTATTCGTCGTCGTCGCTACGATTGGGTCTTGCATCTCAATGACCAGTGGCCAGGGGCCGTCGCCGCTGCCATCAGTGGCGCTTCGGTGCGTTTTGGCTATGAGATGGAAAAGCGGGATTTCTGGCTGTGGCGGAAGATATTTCCCGTGCGTATCGTGCCGACTTTTGCCGGACATATGGTCGAAAAAAATCTGGCAGTGCTTGAGGCGCTTGGCGTGCCTGTCGATCCCCGTCGCGCACCGTGCACCATGGGTTTCTTCGGACAGGATGCCGAACTGGTGGGCAGGAAACTCGCCGAGGCGGGGGTGACAGGTAAGTATGTTCTGGTTCACCCGACCTCGCGATGGTTCTTCAAATGCTGGGAGGATGATCGCTTTGCCGAAGTCATTTCGGCGCTTGCCGGTTCCGGTTGGCAGGTGGTCCTGACTTCAGCGCCAGATCAGCGCGAGGTTGATCTGGTCAATGGCTTGCTGTGTCGGATAAGTCACCCCGGGGTTATGTCGTTGGCCGGACAGCTTACGCTGCCACAACTGGCGGCGGCGATTGCCGGGGCGACATTGTTCATCGGTGTGGACTCCGTGCCGATGCATATGGCTGCTGCGCTTGGTGTACCGCTCGTTGCACTATTCGGTCCGACTCATGTCCACATTTGGCGACCCTGGAGTGATCGTGCCGAGGTCATTCATGCGGCCGACTACGGCCCCCTGATCGCTCCGAATGACGTAGATACATCGACAACCGCGCGTTATCTCTCGAATATTCCCGTGCAGCCCGTGCTGGATGCAGTGTGGCGGCAATTGGCGCGTTTCTCCGATCAGAAGAAGCAGGTGGCTGATGTTGCCTGATCGTTCCTGGCAGGGACTTTGGCGCGTAGTAGCGCTGGGCATATTGCTTTGTTACCCGATCATGGTCGTCAAATGGTTCCCTTTTGGCGGTGGGGCGCGTTACTTGAATGTGCTGGCTGCGCCGGTCAGCCTGATTTTGTTGTGGCAGGCGCCGCGAGAAGAGATCCGGGGACTGTTGATGTCAGCAGTACGCTGGGGGATGCCGTTCCTGCCCTTTGTCCTGATCTGGACTTTTGCCCAGCTATGGCATGGCTACGATCCACTGGACCTTAATCCTCCAATGCGCCTGCTCTGGTGTTCATTGTTGTTTCTCGGAGCTCGCCTGGCCGGGGTCGGCTATCGCCACCTTGCATTCGTCGCAGCGATTGGAGCGACAATCTATTGCGGCGTTGCCCTGGTGGAGGTTTATGGCTTGGGCAGGGAACGCGCTTGGGGGGGAACCTATGAAAATCGTTTCGGGCAATTCTCGATCTGGGTCGCTTCGCTGTGTTTTCTTCATGTGTTCTTTGACAAGCCGAAAGACCGGTGGCCTTTATCGAGCGTCCTGCTGTTGCTCGCCGGTGTGCTCGGGAGCATAGCCACATTGCTTAGCGGGTCGCGCGGAGCTTTGCTGGCCTTGTTGGTGTTGATCGCGATTGCCTTGTTCAGCAGCACGAATCGTAGCCGAGGCTTGATGGCTGCAGTCGTGATGATGTCTTCCGTGATAGCTTTCTGTTTTCTTTACGCTCCGATGTATCAGCGGCTTGAATTGCCATTCGGACAGGCGAAGGACTATTTCAATGAAGCAGAGTTCTCGCCCACATCCATCGGTATTCGGCTCGAGTTGTTCCGTATCGCTTTTCTGACTTTTCTCGATCACCCGATAATCGGACCAGGTTACACAACGCTCGAGCAGCTTTATGAGACGCACCCAGCCTTCGGTTTGCCCCGTCCCGAGATGCTGGCTATTCCCGGCTTCCACAACGACTGGGCTCAAACTGTTGGTATTGGCGGCGGCCTGCTGTTGGCGGCACTTCTGGCTACTTGTATCTGGATGGGGTTGGCGGCTCGTAGTAACGTTTATCTGCTGGCTTTTCTCGGATTTTCTTTGGTATTCGGGGTTAGCGAGATTTTCTTCACCAACAAATTGGGCTTGAGCTTGTTGATGGCAAGCTGGGCTCTCTATGCGGCGGCCGAGCGGAATCAAGAGCGAAGGGCATGAAAATACTGAAGAAATTTCTTTTCAGGCAGGCTGAAAGGCGGCTGAAGAAAATTCCGGCCTTGTATCGGGGTCAGGCCAGATTCAAGCTGCACTATCCGGGAAAATATTCGTTCGGGGTTGGTAGTTATGGTTTGCCCAAGGTGCATGACTGGGACGAGGGAGCAACATTGCACATAGGTGCATACTGTTCTATTGCATTGAACGTCCAGATATTGCTTGGTGGCCATCACCACAGCGAATGGCTCACGACCTATCCGTTTTCCACCATGGTGCCTGGTGATATTCCGCCATGCAGCTTTAGTCGGGGCGATGTACTGATTGGTAACGACGTCTGGCTCTGCTCGAATACCATTGTGCTTTCCGGGGTGACGATTGGCGATGGCGCGATTGTGTCTGCCGGTTCGGTCGTGACTAGGGATGTAGAACCCTATTCGATCGTGGCGGGTAATCCCGCGCAACATGTTCGCTGGCGATTTGATGAATCGACACGCGCTGCGCTGATGGAGATCGCCTGGTGGGCCTGGTCGGTCGAGGAGGTTTCCCGCATTGTGCCGATGTTGTGTTCGGGGAATATCGACTACTTGATTGAATATGCCAAGCAGCGTAAATGCCATGATGATTGACATGCTAGGAACTGCCTACGATTCCCGAAAGAACAAATACCAATGATCAGCACCGTTCAGCCAAAAATCACCGCCTACATCATCGCTTTCAACGAAGCGCAGAAAATCGCGGCGGCGGTGAATAGCGTCCTGTGGGCTGACGAAATCATCGTCGCCGATTCAGGTAGCACGGACGGCATGGTCGAAATCGCCGAGAGCCTTGGTGCGCGCGTCGTGCAGGTGCCGTTCAAGGGCTTTGGCGATCTGCGCAATCAGGCGATTGCTGCCTGTAGCCACGACTGGATATTCAGCCTTGATGCCGATGAACGGTGCACACCGGAGGCGCGCGACGAAATCCTGCGTGTCATAGCTGATCCGGCCAGCCTCGACATGTATTGGATGCCGCGCCGCAATTTCTTCATGGGGCGGTGGATCAAGCATTCCGGCTGGTATCCGAATTACCGCCAGCCGCAGCTCTTCCGCAAGGGCAAGATGAGCTACACGATGGAGCCCGTGCACGAGGGTTACGTGCCGCATAGCGACCGACCGGTCGGGCATCTGCAGAACCCGATCTGGCAGGTGCCGTTCAAGAACCTGCATGAAGTCGTGCACAAGGCGAATCGCTATTCGACGCTCGGCGCCGAAAAGCTCACCTTGCGCGGCCGCAAGGGCAGCATGGGCAAGGCGCTGACGCATGGCCTGTGGTCTTTCATCAAGCACTACATTTTCAAGCGCGGGTTTCTTGATGGCTGGCCGGGGTTCATCATCGCGTTTGGCAATTTCGAGGGCACGTTCTACCGCTACGCCAAGGGCTACGAGATGGATCAGGCCTGGAAGGTGCCGGAAACGCCACCGCTGCGCCGACCCTGAGGTCTTATGCCGCCGCGCCTGATCTCGGTGATCGTCACCACTTATAACCGGCCGGACGCCTTGCGCGCCGTGCTGGCTTCGCTTGCTGCGCAGACTGACAAGGCATTTGAAGTGCTGCTGGCTGACGATGGCTCACGGCAGGAGACAGCGGTGGCGGTGGCCGAGGCAGCCGTCAACTTTCCGGTCCCGCTGGTCCATCTATGGCAGTCCGATGACGGGTTTCGCGCGGCGGCAGCCCGCAATCTGGCGGTCGCGGCAAGCCGGGGCGATTACCTCGTCTTCGTCGACGGCGATTGCGTGCTGTGCCCCGATTTTGTCGCCCGGCATCGGGCGCTGGCCGAGCCGGCCTGGTTCGTGGCCGGAAACCGGGTCTTGCTGTCCGAGAGTTTCACGAAAAAGGTGCTGCAGACGCCGATGATCGAGCTTCACGGCGACAGTCGTCTGAGCTGGCTGGGCCGCCGGTTTTCCGGGGCGATCAATCGCTGGTTGCCGCTCTGCTTCGTACCGGGGAACGGCTGGCGCAAGCGTCAGCCGCAGCGCTGGCAAGGCGCGCGGACCTGCAACCTGGCGATGTGGCGCTCCGATTTCGACGCCATCAACGGTTTCGACGAGGCTTTTCAGGGCTGGGGCCACGAGGATGCCGACCTCGCCATCCGCCTCCTGCATGCTGGCGTGCAACGCAAGGACGGTCGCTTCGCGACGGCCGTCCTGCATCTCTGGCACCACGAGAACGACCGCAGCAATCTGGCCGAGAATGAACGTCGGCTGGCGGAGATCCTGGCCGGCGACCGGCGGCGTGCTGCGGTCGGGATCGATACTTACAACCCCGAACGGGTCAGCGCCGCGGCGATTCAGAAATTCGGCAAAATTTCCGGTTGACCGTGGGAATCAACCGCCGGCCTTAGTGCGCCGCTTCCCAGTTCGGCCCGACACCCACTTCGACGACCAGCGGCACCTTGAGCTCGGCGACCTGGCTCATCAGGCGGGGCAGGTGGGTGCGGATTTCCATCAGTTCGTCGTCCGGAACTTCGAGTAGCAGTTCATCGTGCACCTGCAGGACCAGTTTTGATTTCAGCCCCGATTTTTCCAGCCAGTTCTGCACGGCGATCATCGCCAGCTTGATCAGGTCGGCGGCTGTGCCCTGCATCGGTGCGTTGATCGCGGCGCGCTCTGCCCCCTGGCGGCGGTTGCCGTTGCTCGAACGGATTTCCGGGAACCACAGGCGGCGACCGAAAGCGGTTTCGACGTAGCCTTTTTGCCGGGCAGTTTCACGCGCCTCTTCCATGTAGGCTGCGACGCCGGGGTAGCGGGCGAAATAGCGGTCGATGTAGGTCTGCGCCGCGCTGCGTTCCAGCCCGAGCTGACGGGCGAGGCCGAAGGCGCTCATGCCGTAGATCAGGCCGAAATTGATGCTCTTGGCGACGCGGCGCTGGTCGGGGCCAACTTCGAGCGGCGTGACGCCGAATATCTCGCCGGCTGTCGCACGGTGCACGTCCTCGCCGTGCGAGAAGGCGTGGAGCAAGCCTTCATCGCCCGAGAGATGGGCCATGATGCGCAGCTCGATTTGCGAATAATCGGCCGAGACGATGCTGGAACCTTCGGGTGCGATGAAGGCGGTACGGATCTTCCGGCCTTCCTCGCTGCGCACCGGGATGTTCTGTAGGTTGGGATCGGTCGAGGCAAGGCGGCCCGTGACAACGGACGCTTGAGAGAAGTGAGTATGCACTCTCCCGGTCTGCGGATTGACCATGCGCGGCAGCTTGTCGGTGTAGGTGCCCTTGAGTTTGGACAGGCTGCGGTGTTCGAGCAGCAGCTTGGGCAGTGGGTAGTCGAGGGCCAGCTCGGAAAGCACTTCCTCGTCGGTGGACGGGCCGCCCGACGGGGTTTTCTTCTTGACCGGCAGGCCGAGCTTTTCGAAAAGAATGTCGGCCAGTTGCTTGGGCGAAGCGAGATTGAAGGGCTGGCCGGCCAGTTCGTAAGCCTGCGCTTCGAGAGCCATGATCTTCTGGCCCATCTCGTGGCTTTGGCGGGACAGCACATCGGCGTCGATCAGGATGCCGTTGCGCTCGATCTGCCAGATGACCTGGCGGGCCGGCATCTCGATCTCGTGATAGATGCGCGACAGGCCGGGTTCATCGGCGAATTGCGGGTGTAGCACGTTATGGACGCGCAGGGTGACGTCGGCGTCTTCGGCCGAGTAGGTGGCGGCACGCTCGATGTCGACCTGGTCGAAGCCGATCTGCTTAGCGCCCTTGCCGCACAGGTCTTCGTAGGCGATGGTGTCGAGGCCGAGATGGCGGGTGCATAGCTGGCCGAGGTCGTGGCCCTTGTCGGACTCGATGACGTAGCTTTGCAACATCGTGTCGTGCTCTATGCCGGCGAGCGTGATGCCGTGGTTGGCGAAAACGTGCTGGTCGTACTTTGCGTTTTGCAGCACTTTTTTCCGGTTGACCGTGGAAAGCCAGGGTTTGAGCCTGGCCAGCACTTCGTCGCGCGGCAACTGGTCGGCGACGCCGGGGGCGGTGTGGGCGAGCGGGATGTAGCAAGCTTCACCGGGGGTGACCGACAGCGAAATGCCGACGATGCGGGCTTCGAAGGAGTCGAGGCTGGTTGTTTCGGTATCGAGTGCAGTCAGTTCGGCGGCTTCGATTTTGGCTAGCCAGGCGTCGAACTGCGGCCAGCTCAGGACGGTTTCGTAGGTAACGTCGATTTTGCCTTGGAGCGTCGGCGCCGCGGCATCGGAAACCGTGCGCGCCGGGATATCGGCGGCCGCTTCCGGACCGTCGATATCGGCCAGCCATGAGCGGAACTGGTAGCGGGTGTAAAGCTCGCGCAGCGTGGCGACATCCCGCGGTGTTGCATTCAGGCTGGCCGGTGCCGGCAGGTTGGTGAGATCGCAGGCGACTGTGACCAGCTTTTTCCCCAATGGCAAAAAGCTGAGGTGGTCACGCAGATTCTGGCCGACGACGCCGCCGATTTCGTCGGCATGGGCGACGATTTCGTCGAGCGAGCCATACTGGGCCAGCCATTTGAGGGCGGTTTTCGGACCGCATTTGGCGACGCCGGGCACGCCGTCTACGGTGTCGCCGACCAGCGCCAGATAATCGACGATCTTGTCCGGCGGCACGCCGAACTTCGCTTCGACGCCGGCCTCGTCGAGCAACTCGTTACTCATCGTGTTGTACCAGCGGACGAGCGGATTGACCAGTTGGGTCAGATCCTTGTCGCCGGTCGAAATCAGCGTATTGATGCCGTCGACCGCGGCATTTTTCGCCAGCGTGCCGATCACGTCGTCGGCTTCGACGCCGTCGACCATGAGCAGCGGCCAGCCGGCGGCCTTGATGGCGGCGTGCAGCGGCTCGATCTGGCCGACCATTTCGGGCGGCATCGGCGGCCGGTGGGCCTTGTATTCCGGATACCAGTCGTCGCGGAAGGTCTTGCCCTTGGCATCGAAGACGACGGCCTTGTAGTCTGCCTTGTAGTCGCTCTCTAGACGACGTAGCATGTTCAAAACGCCGTAGATGGCGCCCGTCGGCTCGCCGGCCTTGTTGCGCAAGTCGGGCAGGGCGTGGAAAGCGCGGTAAAGATAGGACGAACCGTCCACCAACAATAAGAGAGGCATAAATTGACCGAGAGCGACAAGCTGGTAATGGGCGTCGAGACCGAGGCCCTGCTGAAAAACGCGACGGCCCGCGAGTCCTGGCGGATTTTCGGCATTATGTCAGAGTTCGTCGAGGCAACTGAGCGTCTGGCTGCGATCAAGCCGGCCGTGACCATGTTCGGCAGCGCCCGCGTTCGGCCGGACTCGCCGTATTACATGCTGACCGAGCAGACCGCCCGCCTGCTGTCCGATTCGGGTTTCTCGGTCATTTCCGGCGGCGGCCCGGGGATCATGGAAGCGGCCAACAAGGGCGCCTTCTTCGGCAAATCTCCGTCAGTCGGCCTCAACATCCAGTTGCCGCACGAGCAGCAGAACAATCCCTACCAGGATATCTCGCAGACCTTCCGCCACTTCTTTGCCCGCAAATACATGTTCGTTCGCTTTGCCAGCGCCTACGTCGTCATGCCCGGTGGTTTCGGCACGCTCGACGAGCTGATGGAAGCGCTGACCCTGATCCAGACCGGCAAGGCGCGCAAGATTCCGCTGATTCTGGTTTGCTCGGACTTCTGGGGCGGCATGATCGAATGGTTCAAGAACCGGCTGGTCAGCGAAGGCATGGTCGATGCCGAAGACATGAACCTGATCCAGTTGATCGACGAGCCGGAAAAAGTGGTCGAAGCCATATTCAAGCATTACGAGGCTCGTCCCTTCGGCCCCTTGCCGAACGAACACGAGATGCTGCTCAACCTGTAAAATCAAAGCATCGTCATCGAGGATTCCACCATGCGCCGCCTTCTTCCCCTCCTGCTTCTAGCCGCCTTGCCTGCCTGGGCGCAGAAAGGCGATCTCCAGCCCTTGCCGGCCGTCCCGCCGCCACCGCCGGGCATGGAAGCCTTCGACGAAGCCCTTGAGCCACAAGTGACCATCGTCAAGCGCGAGACCGAAACGCGCGAGGAATACCGCATGAAGGGCAAGCTCTACATGGTCAAGGTCACGCCGGCGGTCGGCCCCGCCTACTACCTCGTCGATAACCAGGGCGACGGCCAGTTCGTTCAGGCCGACATTACCCATCCGGTGACCAAGCCGCCGATGTGGATCATTCACAGCTGGTAAATCTTGTCCGTCTATACCAAAGTCGGGCGCGATGAACTCACTGCCTGGCTGCAGCCACTCGGGCAGGGTGAGCTGATCGACTACGCCGGTATCGCCGCCGGCATGCAGAACTCCAACTATTTCGTGACGACGGCCAGCGGCCGTTTTGTGTTGACGTTGTTCGAGCGCATCGAGACCTCTGCGCTCGATTTTTATCTGGCGCTGCAGGACAAGCTGGCGCACAGCGGGATTCCCAGCCCGCGGCCACTGGCCGACGGCGATGTCCGCTATTGGCGCTGGCTGGCGGGAAAGCCTGCTGCATTGCTGACCTGCCTGCCGGGCGCGGCGCTGGAGTCGCCGGGTGCCGAGCACTGCCGCGCCGTTGGCGAGATGCTGGCCCACCTGCACCTCGCGGCAGCTAATCTGCTGAATCCCTTGCCCAACCCCTGCGGCGCTGCCTGGCGACAGGCCACCGGCGAAATCTTGCTGCCCTTGCTCGCGCCCGATGAGCATGATCTGCTGGCGGATGAACTGGCGTTTCAGACCGAGCAGGATTATTCGATACTGCCGCGCGGCGTCATCCACGCCGACCTGTTCCGCGACAACGTGTTGTGGGATGCCGCCGGCCGGCTATCCGGCGTGCTCGACTTCTATTTTGCCGGCGAAGATGCGCTGCTCTTCGATCTGGCCGTCGTCGCCAACGACTGGTGTGCCGATGACGCAGCGCTGGCCGCACTGATCGCCGGCTATGCCGCCCAACGTCCGCTCACCGAGGCGGAACGAGCCGCCTGGCCGGCCATGCGGCGCGCCGCGGCGCTGCGTTTCTGGCTGCTCCGGTTGGAAGTCAGGCACCAGCCCCGTCAGGGCGAAGTGGTAACGATCAAGAATCCTGACGACTTTCGGCACCTGCTGGCACGTTTTCGCCTTGCCCCGGAAGCGCTGCCCCGTTAGCATCCGCGCATCATCCTAGAAACTGCAGTTGACCGCTTGCCGCTACAACGAATGCCAATGAAAACCGGACGCTCCGACTTCGATAACCATCACCAGCTGAGTTTGTCCGCTACGTACCCGCTGGCACGCCCGGGCGGGCGCCTGGTTTTGTCGCTCCTCGTTGCAGGCGTGAGCCTGCTGCCTCGTCGCTTCGCACCAGCCACCCGCCCGATCGCACCAGCGGGCACGTCCAACTGCGGTTTCTAGGATGAGTGAAACTCCTGTTTTTCCGATGGCCCCGACCCGGTTTACCGGCGCAAGTCGCGAAGTCGACCCCGGTGCCTGCTTTGACTGGCTGCGTCAGGGCTGGGCCATGTTTCTGGTCAATCCCGGGGTGTGGATTGGCAGTACCGTTCTGCTCCTCGTCATGTTGATGGCCATTTCCATCGTGCCGCTGTTCGGGCAGATCGCCGCGCATTTGCTGGTGCCGCTCTTCGGCGCCGGCATGATCAAGCTGTGCAAGCGCCTGAATGATGGTGAGGAGCCTGAAATTGCCGACCTTTTCTCTGGTTTTCGCCACAATGCGGGGCAACTGGTCATGGTCGGCGTATTTTTCGCCATGGGCATTTTCGGCATCGCGTTCCTGGCTTTCCTGCTCGTCAGCGGCGGGCTGCTTGGTGGCGTCGTCACCGGCAAGGTCGCTGGTTTCGGCATTGCGCTCGGCGGCGTCATGCTGGCCGGGCTGCTCGTCATGGTGCTCTCGGTGCCGATCATCATGGCCACCTGGTTTGCGCCTGCCCTGGTGTTTTTCCACGACATGCAGCCGCTCGATGCGATGAAGGCGAGCTTCACCGCCGGTGCCAAGAACTTCCTGCCGATGGCGATCTTCGGCATTTTCCTGGTTGTCGCCCTGTTCTTCGCCATGCTGCCCGTCGGCATGGGCCTGCTCCTGCTTTTGCCGGTTGTTTCGGGCGCAGTCTTCGCGTCCTACCGCGACATTTTCGTGGGAAGCTGAAGATGCGCGCCCAGACACTACCGCCCGCCGCCGGCTGGGGCTGGATTTTCACTGGCTTTGCCATTTTTCGGCGCAGTCCGATCGTTCTCGGCATGCTGGTCCTCACCTACTGGTTCACGGTGATTTTTCTCAATGTGTTGCCGTTCATCGGGGCGCTGGCCGCCTCGCTGGTCATCCCCGGCCTCTCGGTCGGCCTCATGCAGGCCGCCCGTCAGGTTGAACGTGGTCAGGCTATCGGCGTGCAGACCCTGTTTGGCAGCATGAAGGAAAACGCCCGGACCCTGCTCGCCCTCGGCGCCCTCTACCTGTGCTGCACGCTCGGCGTTCTCGGCCTGTCCACGCTACTCGACGGCGGCGACATGTTCAAATTCATGATGGCCAATAGCCGGGCCGAACGGGCAGCCGTCGAAGACGCCGATTTCATCGCGCCGGCGCTGTTCGTCATGGTCATGATGACGCCGGTCATGATGGCCTACTGGTTTGCCCCGGTGCTCGCTGCCTGGCACCGGCTGACCCTCGGCCGGGCCTTGTTCTTCAGCTTTGTTGCCTGCTGGATGAACTGGCGGGCTTTCCTGGTCTATGGTTTCGGTCTGGTGCTGGTGGCCGGCATCGCGCCCGGCGTGCTGCTTGGCGTGTTGTTGCTGATCTTCCCCGACGCCGCCAGTTTCATTACCGCCATCGTTACCATGCCGATGGTGCTGGTCATCGCGCCGACCATCTTCGCCAGCTTCTACGCCTGTTATCGCGACATCTTCGGCATTTCCGAAATTGTCTGAGCCGCTTGGCCTCTTCGGGGGCACCTTCGACCCTGTCCATTTTGGTCATCTCCGGCTGGCCGAAGAGGCCATCGCCCACCTTGGCCTCGGCGGCGTGCGCTGGATTCCGGCCGGCCAGCCGCCGCATCGCGGCACGCCGCAGGTGACCGCCCAGCAGCGTCTGGAGATGGTGCTACGGTCAACCGGAAATAATGCCCAATTTTCAATTGATGCCAGCGAGGTTGAAGCCGCCGCGCCGAGCTACACGGTGCATACGCTCGAACGTCTGCGCCGCGAACTCGGCGCCGAGCAGTCGCTCGTCCTGCTCGTCGGCGCCGACGCCTTTGCCGGACTGGCCACCTGGCATCGCTGGCGTGACATTTTTGCCCTGGCCCATGTCGCCGTCTCGCATCGCCCCGGTTTTCCGGTCGAAGCGAGCAGCCTGCCGCATGAGCTGGCTGCTGAATTCAACGACCGTCGGCTGACCGATGTTGGCGGCCTGAAACGCGCTCCGGCCGGGGGAATCGTCACTTTTGCCATGACCCAGCTCGCCATCTCGGCGACGCAGATCCGCAACCTGCTGGCCAACGGCCTGTCGGCGCGCTATTTGCTGCCGGATAGCGTTCTCGACTATATTCACCTTCACCAACTCTATAAAAGTACCTGATGGACATCCGCAAGCTGCAAAAAATCATCGTTTCCGCCCTTGAAGATATCAAGGGCAAGGATATCGAAGTCATCAACACCTCCAAGCTGACGTCGATGTTCGATCGCATCGTCATCGCCACCGGCGACTCCAATCGCCAGGTCAAGTCGCTGGCCCAGAATGTTGTCGAAAAGGTCAAGGAAGCCGGCGGCGAGATTGTCTCGACCGAAGGCGAAGACGGCGGCGAATGGGTGCTGGTCGATCTCGGCGACATCGTCGTGCACGTCATGCAAGCCAACGTGCGCGCCTACTACAACCTTGAGGAACTCTGGTCGGCAACGCCGGCCCAGCGTCGCAAGGCCGTGGAGCAGGCCAGGGAAGAATGAAACTGGCCGTACTTGCCGTTGGCCATCGTCAGCCCGCCTGGGTAAACGAAGGCTGCGCCGAGTACCTCAAGCGCATGCCGCGCGAATTGCCGGCCAGCGTTAGCGAAATCAAGCCCGAACCGCGCGGTTCGAAAACCCGCGAACAACTGCTGGCCGCCGAAAAAGGCCGCATCCGCGACGCCTTGCCCGGCAGTTGCCGCCTTGTCGTGCTCGACGAAAAGGGCGACGACCTGACCACCCTGAAGCTGGCCAAACGGCTCGAGGTCTGGATGCAGGACGGTCGCGACGTGGCGCTGCTGATCGGCGGCGCCGACGGGCTCGACGAGGAATTCAAGCAACAGGCTGACGACAAGCTGCGCCTGTCCAGCCTGACGCTGCCGCATGGCATGGCTCGCCTGCTGTTGTGCGAGCAGCTTTACCGTGCCGTCAGTGTCCTCAAAAACCATCCATACCACCGGGAGGGATGATGCGTTTGTATCTTGCTTCGCGTAGTCCGCGCCGTCGCGAGTTGTTGCACCAGATCGGCATCGATTTCGATACCGTTGTTTTTCGCGACGGCATGCGCGCCGACAGCGAAACTGATGAAACGCCGATGGCGGGCGAGTCACCTGTGCTCTACGTCGAGCGCGTGGCGCGCGCCAAGGCGATGCATGGTTTGCGGATAGTCGAGGAGCGCCGCCTGCCGATGCGTCCCGTGTTGGCCGCCGACACGACGCTGGAGCTCGATGGTGAAATCATCGGCAAGCCGGTCGATATGGCCGATGCCGCGGCCATCCTGCGCCGCCTGTCGGGACGGACGCATCGCGTGCTGACCGGCGTTGCCATCGACCATCAGCGGCGCACCGAATATCTGTTGTCGACCAGCGAAGTCCGCTTCCGCCAGATTGACGACGAGGAAATCCGTCATTACGTGATCAGTGGGGAGCCGATGGACAAGGCCGGCGCCTATGGCATTCAGGGCCGGGCCGGTCTTTTTGTCGAGCACATCTCCGGCAGTTACAGCGGCGTGATGGGCCTGCCCGTCTGCGAAACCGGCGAATTGCTCAAGAAGCTCGGCTTCCGTCCGCTTTAAGCGGTGCTGACGTAGTCAATGATGGCGCGCGCTACCTGCGCGATGCCATCCGTTTCCGGTATTGGCGACGGTGATTGCTCGTGAATGCTTTCAAGGGCTGCCGCGAGCTGCCCGCATTCCAGTTCTGCAGCGCCGATTTCGAAACTGCGGCTGTTAGCCGTCAGCCAATCGATCAGACATTCCTGCTCCGGCCAGTTTTCGCGCCGCTGGTAGATGACCGGTGTGCCATTGCAGGCGGCTTCAGTGAAAGTGCCATAGCCGGGTTTGGTGATGACGGCATCGACTGAGCAGAGCAGGTCGGTGAAGCTCAGGCCGAAGGATTCGCTGACTATGGCGTCGGGGTGCCGGCAGTGCCAAGCGGCCGGCACCAGCCAGCGTATGCCGGGCTGGCGTGGCCAGTCTTCCACTGGCAGACGGTGGGCGATGCCGCCCATGGCGATGAGGATGGCGTGGTCGCCGTTCAGGCCGAGGTCGTGGCGGCTGCCAAGGGCGGCGATCGGACCAACGGTCTGCACATTGGCCTGCGCGTCCATCGCCATGCCTGGCGTGACGCGCAGGAAAGCTTGCGCCGAGCGGTAGGCGGCGAGCATCTCGGCGTGGATGGGCTGGGCCCAGGGCTGATTGCCGAAATAATGGTCGAACAGGTCTGCCCAGTTTAGCGAGCACAGGCTGAGCGCCGGAATGCCAGCGGCTGCAGCGCCGGCCAGCGGCAGGTAGCTGACGTTGGTGAGGATGAGGTCGGGTTTCAGGTTGGCCAAAAAGCGCGCTTCATCGGTGACGCGGGCTGGCCAGTCGGCGTGCGCCTGACGATAGGCTGTGGCGCTGGCCGCCAGGTCGACGCGGGTGGCGTCGATCATGATGTAGCCGAAATCGGTGGCGCTGGCGATCAGCGTGTAGGGCGTCTTGATCCGTTGCTGCAGTTTGGCGGCGGGCAGGGCGCTACGGATGGTCAGCCGGAAATTCGGGGCGGTTTGACCGATGGCGTTGAGTACCGGCGCCGTGATGGCGAGGTGGCCGAAGCCGTGGCTGGAAATGTCGACAAACAGGTGCATGCGGGCTAATTCGTGCGGTTATCGGGCATTGCCACGGTCAACCGGAAATTTCGGCCAAAATTGAAATGCTCCGGACGCCTCGGCGGGCGACCGGATTCGATGAGACGGCCGTACTCAGCGGTTCTTGAAGGTGGCCTTGCGCTTTTCGACGAAGGCGGCCATGCCTTCCTTCTGATCTTCAAGGGCGAAGGCCGAATGGAAGACGCGGCGCTCGAAGAGCAGGCCTTCGTTGAGTGAAGACTCGAAGGCGCGATTGACCGACTCCTTGATCATCATGACCACGGGCAGCGAGAAACTGGCGATGGTGGTGGCTGCCTTGAGCGTTTCCTCGAGCAACTGATCGGCCGGGATGACGCGGGCGACCAAGCCACTCTTTTCCGCTTCGGTCGCATCCATCATGCGCCCGGTCAGGCACATGTCCATCGCCTTGGCCTTGCCGACGGCGCGCGGCAATCTTTGTGTTCCACCGGCTCCGGGGAGAGTGCCGAGCTTGATTTCCGGCTGGCCGAACTTGGCGGTGTCGGCCGCGAAGATCATGTCGCACATCATTGCCATTTCGCAACCGCCGCCCAGGGCAAAGCCGGCCACCGCCGCAATGACCGGCTTGCGCGTCGTCTTGATGCGCTCCCAGTTGCGGGTGATGAAGTCGGTCTTGTAGGCGTGCATGTAATCGAAATCCTTCATGAAGCCGATATCGGCCCCGGCGGCGAAGGCTTTCTCATTGCCCGTGATGACGATGCAGCCGATGTTCTCGTCGGCCTCGTAGGCGTCGATGGCGGCGCCGATGCCGTCGACGACTTCATTGTTCAGCGCATTCATTGCTTCCGGTCGGTTGATGCGGATCAGGCCGACTTTGCCGATGGTTTCGGTGAGGACTACTTGGGTCATGTTTTGTCTCCAGATGTATTCAATGGGTCAGGGCAATCCAGGCCAGGCCGAGCCATTCATGCAGCGCGTAATACGAGGTGTGAAGGGATTTGGCTTGCGGCAGAAAATCGCTCAGCAGCCAGTCGAAGCTCTGGTGGCTGAAAAAGGCGGTGGGAGCCGGGATGACTTCGAGTCCGGCGCGCTCGAAAAGGAGCTTGGCGCGCGGCATGTGGAAGGCATGGGTGACGAGGACGATGCGCTGAATGCCGGCGGCCTTGAGGATGGGCGCCGAGAGCGCGGCGTTGCCGGCGGTATCCAGCGATCCCGCTTCCTGCCAACGGGCTTCAACGCCGAATTCGTTACGCAGGATTCCGGCCATGACGTCAGCCTCGGCAGTGTCGCTCTCCGCCAACTTGCCGCCTGTGACCAGCACGGGCAGGTTGTAGCGCCGGGCCAGCGTGGCGCCGTAACGGGTGCGGATCAGCGTGCGGTCGTTCGCTGTATCGCCGCCGTATTCGGTGGCATCGGTGGCCAGGCCGCTACCGAGGATGACGATGGCGCCGGCCTCCGGCTTCGGCGCGTTGGGTGCGATGGCCGCCGACTGGTTTTCCAGCGAGGCGATCAGCAAACCGGAGAAAGCCGGCAGGCATTGGGCAATCGTCAGCACGGTGGCCGCCACGGCCAGCCCGAAAGCCCAGCGCCGGCGCCGGAAAACGCCGGCCACGCAGAGCAGCGCTAGTCCATTACCGGGCGGCAGGAGCAGCGTGCTGATCAGGATTTTGAGGGTCCAGGCGAAGGACATGTTTCAGGTGAGCGGGTGGGTTCAGGGCGTCGAGTTTGTCCGTGTCATGGGCTGGCGTCAATCAGCGCGCTGAAGTGTCCGGTCGATGACAGTTGCCGGCAGGCAAATCCTGCTATCTTTGCCGATCAATAAAGAACAAGACCGAGGAGACAAGATGACCTACGCGATCGATCCGCAACCGCTGTGGACGCCCAACCCCGCCACTGTCGGCCAAACGCGCATGGCGCAGCTGATCAAGGCCAAGGGCAGGGCGAACTACGCCGAGTTGTGGCAATGGTCGGTTGATCAACCCGAGGAATTCTGGTCGGAACTCTGGGATTTCTGCGGCGCAGTCGGTGAAAAAGGCGCGAAAATCGTCGTCGACCGTAGCAAGATGCCGGGTGCCCAGTGGTTTCCCGAAGCCAAACTGAATTACGCCGAAAACCTGCTGCAACAACGCGACGACAGCGAGGCGCTGGTTTTCTGGGGCGAGGACAAGGTCAAACGCCGGATGAGCCGGGCCGAACTGGTCGCCGAAGTCGCCCGCTTCCAGCAATTCCTGATCGACGCCGGGGTCGGCGAGGGCGACCGCGTCGCCGGTTACCTGCCCAACCTGCCCGAAACGCTGGTCGCCATGCTCGCCGCGACGGCGCTCGGCGCCATCTGGTCGTCGGCCTCGCCGGATTTCGGCGTGCAGGGTGTCCTCGACCGCTTCGGCCAGATCGAACCGAAAGTGCTGATCTGCGTCGATGGCTACTGGTACAACGGCAAGCCGGTCGATTGTCTAGTAAAGAATGCCGAAGTCGTGAGCAAAATGCCGTCGCTGCGCAAGGTCGTCGTCGTGCCTTATCTCAACGCTGCGCCGGATGTGAGCAAGATTGCCAACGCCGTGGTCTGGAATGACATTCCAACGGTCAACCCGAAAAAAGAGCCAATTTTCAAACGGGTCGGCTTTGCTCACCCGATCTACATCATGTTCTCGAGCGGCACGACCGGCGTCCCGAAGTGCATCGTCCATTGCCACGGCGGCGTGCTCCTCCAGCATCTCAAGGAACACCAGCTGCACAGCGACGTGCGCCCCGGCGACCGCCTGTTCTACTTCACGACCTGCGGCTGGATGATGTGGAACTGGCTGGTTTCCGGCCTGGCCTGCGGTGCCACTCTGCTGCTTTACGACGGCTCGCCGTTCGCCGGCGGCGGCACGGTACTTTTCGACTACGCCGCGGCCGAGAAAATGACCCACTTCGGCACTTCGGCCAAGTTCATCGATGCCGCCGCCAAGCTCGGCCTGACGCCGGGCAAGACGCATGACCTCGGCGCCCTGCGCGCCATGTTCTCGACCGGCAGCCCGTTGTCCCCCGAAGGCTTCGACTGGGTCTATCGCGAAATCAAGCAGGACATCCTGCTCGCCTCGATTTCCGGCGGCACCGACATCGTGTCCTGCTTCGTCCTCGGCAACCCCGTGCTGCCCGTCTATCGCGGCGAAATCCAGTGTCGCGGGCTGGGTATGGCGGTCGATGTCGTCGACGACATCGGCCAGTCGGTACGTGGGCAAAAAGGCGAGCTGGTGTGCACCGGCTCCTTCCCGGTCATGCCGGTCGGTTTCTGGAACGACGCCGATGGCAGCAAATACCACGCCGCCTATTTCGAGCGCTTCCCCAATATCTGGTGCCACGGCGACTTTTCGGAACTGACGGCGCACGATGGCATGATCATCTACGGCCGCTCCGACGCCACGCTCAACCCGGGCGGCGTGCGCATCGGCACGGCGGAAATCTACCGCCAGGTCGAACAGTTGCCGGAAATTCTCGAAGCACTGGTCATCGGCCAGGACTGGCCGCCGGGCCGCCACGACGATGTGCGTGTCGTGCTTTTCGTCAAGCTGCAGGAGGGGCGCCAGCTTGATCCGGCGCTTGTCGAACGCATCAAGAAGCAGATCCGCGACAACACGACGCCGCGCCATGTGCCGGCGCAGGTCGTGCAGGTGCTGGATATTCCGCGCACCAAGTCAGGCAAGATCGTCGAACTGGCCGTGCGCAATGTCGTGCATGAACAGCCGGTCAAGAATGTCGAGGCCTTGGCCAACCCCGAGGCGCTGGAGTACTTCCGCGGACGGCCGGAACTGACTGGTTAGGCGCGGCCGAGCACGGCGCGGCGGGCCAGTCGCCCGGCGCGCTGGGCCAGTTGCAGCAAGCCGGCCGCCAGTCCGCTGATCGCTGCCGTGATGCGCTGGCTGGCCGCCGGGCTTTCGACCCAGCGATAGAACAGCGTCGCCGCGATCAGGCTGGCAGTCCAGGCCAGAACCAGGCCGAGCATGGCTGAGGCATGGGACTCCAGGCCAAATCTGGCATAGAGCCCGTTGGCCAGGAGCAGGACCGGGAAATGCACGAGAAAGAGTGAATACGAGATCTGGCCGAGGAAAGCCAGTGGCTTGGCGTTGGGCCATTGTTCGAGGAGGCTGGTGCGGCGGCCGAAACCGAGCAGCAGGGCGACTGCCAGGGCTAGCCCGATACGGAGCCGGAAATCGATGATCAGCGCGGCGATGGTGATGGTGGCGATGACGCCGAGCCAGGCTGACATCTGCCGGCGATCGGACGCCCACCAGGCGGCGGCGCCGAGGCCGTAGGAGCCGAAGAAATAGATCGCCCAGTTGTCCCAGCTGGCGTCGCGGTTGAACCAGAACAGCGAGGCGAGGGCGGTAAGCAGAACGAGGGCCGGGGCGACGATGTTGCGACGGCCGGCCCAGAGCAGCACGGTCATCAGCGCGAAGAGCTGGAAGTCGATGGCGATGTACCAGACGCCGGCCGACAGCGCATCGAAGCCAAGCAGGCTGTGCAGCAGGAAGGCGTGGGCCAGCCATTGCGAGAAAGTGGCGCGGGCGGGAACCACTTCGTCGTCCAGCCACTGGTCGGCGACGGCGGCAGCAATGATGGCCAGGCCGATGGCGGCGAGATAAGGCACGGCGAGCCGCAGATAGCGTTTCCAGATCAGCGGCAGCGGCGAAACGGCGAGCGCCTGGCCTTGTGACGACAGGCCGCGGGCGGCAAGAAAGCCGGCGATGACCAGGAAGACCTGGACAGCCATGCGGCCGTACTCGAAAAACCAGCCGAAAAGCCCCGGCAAGGTTTCGCGGGCGGCTGCCGCGAGCGGGCCATAAGACGAGAAATGGTTGAGCAGGACGAGCAGGGCCGCGACCGCCTTGAGGGCGTCGATCAGCGGCATGCGGTTGGAAACTTTGCTCATGGCCTTAAGTGTACACGGATTGCTGCGGTGCACAATGGTTATTCCCGGATGTTTTGTAAGCTTAGTTAAACAAAACGCGCGACGAAGGAATTGGTGTACATGATGGGTAAATCAATCCACACCCGATGGCCGCTGCCCGGGGCGACGGTGACCGGCTCCCCCTTCTTGTTTTCCATGCGGCTCAGCGTCAGGACATGGTTGCCCGACGGGTGCACGCATTCCAGCCGGTCGCCAACGGAGAAACGGTTTTTGACCTCGATTTCCATGAGGCCGCGCACCGGGTCGAAAGCGACAGCATCGCCGACGTAGAGGCTGCGATCCGACTCGGAACTGCCGCGCAGGTAATTCTGGTATTCGGCATCGTGATGGCGCTGCAGGAAGCCATCGGTATAGCCACGGTTGGCCAGACCTTCGAGTTCGCGCAACAGGGTCGGGTCGAGCGGTTTGCCGGCGACGGCGTCGTCGATGGCCTGGCGGTAGGCCTGGCTGGTGCGCGCGACGTAGTACGGGCTCTTGGTCCGGCCTTCGATCTTGAGCGAATCGACGCCGATTTCGACCAGGCGCTGCACATGCTCAATGGCGCGCAGATCCTTGGAGTTCAGGATGTAGGTGCCGTGCTCGTCTTCCTCGATCGGCATGAGTTCGCCCGGACGCTGCTTTTCTTCGAGCAGGTATTCGATTTCATTTTTGGGCATTTTTTCCGGTTGACCGCGCCCCGCAGGAAGTACCCCTGGGGTATCGGAAGTGCTCAGCTTGTAGTCCCAGCGGCAGGAATTGGTGCAGCTGCCCTGGTTCGGGTCGCGGTGATTGAAGTAGCCGGAAAGCAGGCAGCGGCCCGAGTAGGCGATGCACAGCGCGCCATGGACGAAGACTTCGAGCTCGATATCCGGGCAGCGCTGGCGGATTTCGGCGACTTCGTCGAGCGACAGTTCGCGCGACAGGATGATGCGCTGGACGCCCATCTTCTGCCAGAAACGAACCGAAGCCCAATTCACCGTGTTGGCCTGCACCGAGAGGTGGATGACCTGTTCCGGCCAGGTTTCGCGCACCATGTCGATGAGGCCGGGGTCGGACATGATCAGCGCATCCGGCTTGAGGGCGATAACCGGCGCCATGTCGGCCAGATAGGTCGGCAGCTTGGCGTTGTGCGGAATGATGTTGCTGACGACGAAAAACTGCTTGCCGCGGGCGTGCGCCTCGTTGATGCCGTCGCCCAGTTTCTCGATGCTGCCGAACTCGTTGTTGCGCACGCGCAGGCTGTAGCGCGGCTGGCCGGCGTAGATGGCGTCGGCGCCGAAATCGAAGGCGGTACGCATCATCTCGAGCGAGCCGGCGGGGGCGAGGAGTTCAGGGGCTTTGGACATAGTAGAATGCAGCGAAACCGCGCATTGTAGAGACTATGTCTGAAGAAATCCTGATCAATTTCACACCGCAGGAAACCCGCGTTGCCGTCATGCAACAGGGCGTCGTCCAGGAACTCCATATCGAGCGCACGGCGAGCCGCGGGCTGGTTGGTAATGTCTATCTCGGGCGCATCTGCCGCATCCTGCCCGGCATGCAGTCGGCCTTCATCGACGTCGGCCTCGACCGTACGGCTTTCCTCCACGTCGCCGATATCTGGCAACCGCGCGAAGCGACGCAGGACCGGGCCCCCGAACGGCCCATCGAGAAAATGCTGCACGAGGGGCAGAGCATCCTCGTCCAAGTCGTCAAGGATCCCATCGGCACCAAGGGGGCGCGGCTGTCGACGCAGGTTTCCATCGCCGGCCGCATGCTTGTCCATCTGCCGCAGGAAAAGCACATCGGCATTTCGCAGCGCATCGAATCCGAGGCCGAGCGCGAGTCGCTGCGCGAAAAGATCAACCGCCTGGTGCCGAATGACGAACCCGGTGGTTTCATCGTCCGCACCATGGCCGAAAATGCCAGCGACGAAGAGTTCGCCACCGACATCGCCTACCTGCGCAAGACCTGGGCCGATATCCGCGAAAAGGCCCGCACCATCGGGCCACCCACCCTGCTATATCAGGAGCTGTCGCTCGGCCAGCGCGTCCTGCGCGACTTCGTCAATCCCGATACGACGCGCATCGTCATCGACTCGCGGGAAAATTTCCAGAAGCTCACCGCCTTCGCCCAGGAGTACACGCCGGCGGTGATCCCGCTGCTCGAGCACTACATCGGCCAGCGCCCGCTGTTCGACCTGCACGGCGTTGAGGATGAAATCCAGAAAGCCCTGGCCCGCCGCGTCGACCTGAAATCCGGCGGCTACCTGATCATGGATCAGACCGAGGCGATGACGACTATCGACGTCAACACCGGCGGCTTCGTCGGCGTGCGCAATTTCGACGACACCATTTTCAAGACCAATCTCGAAGCGGCGGTCACCATCGCCCGTCAACTGCGCCTGCGCAACCTCGGCGGCATCATCATCGTCGACTTCATCGACATGGAGAACGAGGAACACAAGAAGGCCGTGCTCGATGAATTCAACAAGGCGCTGGCCCGCGATCACACCCGGTTGACGGTCAATGGCTTCACCCAGCTCGGCCTGGTCGAAATGACCCGCAAGCGGACCCGCGAATCGCTCGCCCACGTGCTCTGCCAGCCGTGCCCGACCTGCGGCGGGCGCGGCGAGGTCAAGACGGCGCGCACTGTCGCTTACGAAATCCTCCGCGAACTGCTGCGCGAGGCCCGCCAGTTCAACGCCCGTGAATACCGCATCCTGGCCGGCCCGGCTGTGGTCAACCTCTTCCTCGACGAAGAGTCGCAGGCCCTGGCCATGCTCTCCGACTTCATCGGCAAGTCCGTTTCGCTGCAGTCCGAACCGAGTTATTCACCCGAGCAGTACGACATTGTTTTGATGTAATTCCCCCGAGGAGACAAACCATGAAAACAGAACCGGAGTTCGACAGCCTTGTACCCGCCCAATCTTTTGATCGCAGAAGTTTCATTGTGACCAGCCTGGGCGCCGGCTTTGCCTTGGCCACCCAGCCCGTGATGGCCCAGACGGCCATCAAAACCGACGAAACCGGCATCGTTGCCGGCGAGATCAAGGTGCCGGTCAAGGATGGCGAGATGGTCGCTTACCGCGCCGTGCCCGGCGGTCTGGAGAAACCGCCGGTCGTCCTCGTGGTATCCGAAATTTTTGGCGCCCATGAATACATCCGCGATGTCTGTCGTCGGCTGGCCAAGCTCGGCTACTGCGCCATCGCTCCCGAACTGTTCGCCCGTCAGGGCGATCCGCGCCAGATCAGCGCCATTCCCGAAATTCTCGAAAAGATAACCAACAAGACGCCCGACGCGCAGGTGCTGAGCGATCTTGACGCCTGCGTCGCCTGGGCGGCTAGCAAAGGCGCCGACACCAAGCGACTGGCAATTACCGGCTTCTGCTGGGGTGGCCGCATCGCCTGGCTGTACAGCGCCCACAACCCGGCGCTCAAGGCTAGCGTGGCCTGGTATGGTCGTCTGGTCGGCATGGCCAGCCCGATGACGCCAAAACATCCGACCGAACTCGTCGGCGAACTCAAGGCGCCGGTCCTCGGACTCTATGGCGGGCTGGATTCCGGCATCCCGCTGGAAACGGTCGAAGCGATGGAAAAGGCGCTGCAGCACGGAAGTCCGGCAGCCAAGGTGTCGGAAATCCACGTTTACGACAATGCCCCGCACGCTTTCCATGCCGATTATCGGCCCAGCTACCGCAAGGAAGATGCCGAAGACGGCTGGCGGAAAATGCTCGCCTGGTTCCGTAAAAACGGCGTCTGATCGCCGATTCGAGGCTGCAAGGGGGCGCCTTCGTGCTAACCTTCGCGCCTCGACAAGACACTGTCCCATCATGACGACTACCGAAGCCACCACCACCAAGCCGAACGACACCCGGGCCCTGCTCAAGGACCTGCAGGAACGATTCGATGTCTTCCGCAATTTCAGCCCGCTGGCCATCGGTATCGACAAGCAGGTCTTTGCCCTGTTGCCCGAACTGAGCAAGAAATCCCTGCGCCTCGCCATGCGCAGCCACACCATTTCGACGCGCTATCTGAAAGAAATGGAAAAAGGCACTGTGCGCCTGAACCTCGATGGCACGCCGGCTGACGAGGTGACCGACGAGAACCGTCAGCACGCCTCTGAGCAACTGCGCGAACGTTTCAAGAAGCAGGCTGAGGCACGCAAGGCCGCCGAGGCAGAAGCCAAGGCCGAGCAGCGCCGGGCAGAAAAGCTGACCCAGCTCACCGAGAAATTCGGCCGCAAGTAAATCGGTCACCAAACAAAGAAAAAGGCCAGTCGCGTGACTGGCCTTTTTTCTGGAATCCTTTGGTTGCGGGGGCAGGACTTGAACCTGCGACCTTCGGGTTATGAGCCCGACGAGCTGCCAACTGCTCCACCCCGCGTCCGATAATCGTTTTTGCTGCTACACCGCGACTGACGGTGCAATCTAAACAATAAGCCAGGTTTGGTGTTGGCTGAATGCTTGGAATTTATGGTGGGGCGCGACAGATTCGAACTGTCGACCTACGGATTAAGAGTCCGCTGCTCTACCAACTGAGCTAGCGCCCCACGTTCCCTGCATTTGCTGGTGGGTCGGCCGAGATTCGAACTCGGGACCAACGGATTAAAAGTCCGCTGCTCTACCGACTGAGCTACCGACCCGACCTACCGGGAGCGCGCATTATATAGACGGTGACCATGACCGTCAACGGAAAACGCCTCTGTGAAGAATTGTGAGGAAAGGTGTGATCCCGATGTCAAGAGCTGGCCGTGCGAATAAAATTTATCGTCATTTCGGGTGCGGGGTTATCCCGAATCGGGGCGTTTTTTAGGAGAAGACAATGACGGAACAGGATATTTCGCGCTACCAGGACATTTTGATCACCACGGCAACTGACGTCGGTCTGAAGCTGCTGGCAGCCATCGCTTTCTGGGTGATCGGTCGCTGGCTGATTGGCATGGCGCTGCGCATGGTGCGCTCGGCCCTGGAGAAACAGAAAGTCGATCCGACCTTGTTGCGCTACATCGGCTCGATCGTCAGCGTTACGCTGAATGTCCTGCTGGTGATCGGAATTCTCGGCTATTTCGGCATCCAGACGACGACCTTTGCCGCCCTGATTGCGGCGGGTGGCGTCGCCATCGGCATGGCCTGGTCGGGGCTGCTGGCGCATTTTGCCGCCGGGGCCTTCATGGTGGTTTTGCGCCCGATGAAGGTCGGCGATTTTGTTTCGGTCGCCGGCGTGACGGGTACTGTGGCGGAACTGGGTTTGTTTACGACGACCATCAATACGCCGGATAACGTCCAGACTATTATCGGCAACAACAAGGTGTTCAGCGACACGATCCAGAATTTCACGGTCAATTCGTTTCGCCGTGTCGATTTGAAGTGCCAGTTGTCGGGGGCGGCCGATCATCGGGCGGCCATGGCCCTGCTCCGCGAGAAGATCGCGGCGATTCCGAATGTCCTGCCCGAACCGAAGGTGGATGTCGAAATCTTAGACTTCACGCTGGTCGGCCCGGTCCTCGCCGTGCGGCCGTATTGCCACAACGACCATTACTGGCAGGTTTATTTCGATACCAACAAGGTGCTGCGCGAAGCGCTGGCCGAGGCCGGTTTCCCGGCGCCCATGCCGGCGCAGAGCGTGTTCGTTACGCAGGCCGCCTGAGTCGCACAAGAAAATGCCCGCTGACGCGGGCATTTTTATTTTGGGCCTTTTTTCCGGTTGACCGTGGCAACGGGATTTACCCGAGACGGCGGCAGATTTCGGTGGTCAGAGCCGACTGGTTCATGGCATAGAAGTGCAGTCCCGGTGCGCCGCCCTTGAGCAGGCGTTCGCACAGTTCGGTCACGACATCGAGGCCGAAGGCGCGGATCGAGTCGGCATCGTCGCCGTAGCTCTCGAACTTCTTGCGCAGCCAGCGCGGCAGTTCGGCGCCGCAGGCGTCCGAGAAGCGGGCCAGCTTGGTGAAGCCGACGATGGGCATGATGCCGGGCACGATGGGGACATCGACGCCAAGCGCCCGGGCTTCATCGACGAAGTGGAAGTAGGCGTCGGCGTTGTAGAAATACTGGGTGATCGCCGAGTTGGCGCCGGCCTTGACCTTGCGCGCGAAGGCGTCGAGGTCGTCCTTCGGGCTGCGCGCCTGCGGGTGCCATTCCGGGTAGGCGGCGACTTCGATGCTGAACCAGTCGCCGGTTTCGGCCCTGATGAATTCGACCAGTTCGTTGGCGTAGCGGAATTCACCGGTTTCGGCCATGCCCGATGGCAGGTCGCCGCGCAGGGCGACGGTGCGCTTGATGCCGGCGGCTTTGTATTCGTTGAGGATTTCGCGGATGTTGTCACGCGTCGAGCCGATACACGACAGGTGCGGCGCGGCGTCGTAGCCTTCGGCGGCGATTTCCTTGACGACCGAGAAGGTGCGCTCGCGGGTCGAGCCGCCGGCACCGAAGGTGACCGAGAAGAAGGCGGGATTGAGTTTTGCCAGCTCGGCGCGCACGGTGCGCAGCTTGTCGACGCCTTCCGGCGTTTGCGGCGGGAAAAATTCGATGGAGATTTCTGTAGTCATTTTTTCAACCAGATGAAAAATTCGCGGTTGCCATCACCGCCGGTAATCGGGCTGTTCAGCCAGGCTTTCACGGTCAACCGGAAATTTTGGGCTAAATCGAAAAACTTGCGTTCGACGCCGGCATAAAGCGCCGGATCGCGGACGATGCCGCCCTTGCCGATGTTGGCCGGGCCGACTTCGAACTGGGGTTTGATGAGGAGCAGCAGGTCGCCGTCAGCGGCGAGCAGGGCAGGTAGTTGCGGCAGGATCAGCGTCATCGAAATGAAGGACACGTCGCCGACGATCAATGCGAAACCGCCTTCCGGCAAGGCTACACCCAGATCGGCCGGGCTCAGCGCCCGGCAGTTGATGCCTTCGAGCGCCGTGACGCGTGGGTCGCCGGCCAGCCGGGAATGCAATTGCCCGTGGCCGACATCGACGCCGACGACATGGCTGGCGCCAGCCTGCAACAGGCAGTCGGTGAAACCGCCGGTCGATTGCCCGACATCGAGACAGCACTTGCCGTCAGCCGAAAGGCCGGTTTCAGCCAGCGCGCCGGCCAGTTTGAGGCCGCCACGCGAGACGAAACGGTCTTCCGGATCAATTGCTACGGTCAACGGCGTTTTTGGGGCTAAATCGAAAGCCGGTTTGACGATGGTGCCGCCCGACCAGCTGACTCGCCCGGCCGCAATCAATCGTTGGGCGGCAGTGCGCGAGGCAGCAAGGCCCGCTTCCACCAGCAGTTGATCGGCCCGCGGCAATTACTTGCCTTTCGCCGACAAAAACACCGCGCTGAGCACCCATGAAATCACGCTGTAGACGACCGAACCGAACAGCGCCGGCCAGAAGCCGCCGACGTTGAAGCCATCGACCAGATAGCCGGCCAGTTGGAAGAGCAGGGCGTTGATGACAAATATGAACAGCCCCAGCGTCAGCAGCGTGACCGGCAGGGTCAGCAGAATCAGCAAGGGTCGCAGCACGGCGTTGATCAGCCCGAGAACGACGGCGACGATCAGCGCCGTGCCGAAACTTGCCACATGGACCGACGGCACGACGTAGGGCAGAGCCAGCAGGGCGAGCGCGTTGATGATCCAGATGGCAAGTAATCGCATGGTTTAGTACCGGTAATGGTCGGCCTTGTACGGGCCTTCCTTGGCAACGTTGATGTAGGCGGCTTGCTCGTCGGTCAGCTCGGACAGCTGGGCATTGAGCGTCTTCAGTTGCAGACGGGCGACCTTTTCGTCGAGGTGCTTGGGCAGCGTGTAGACGCCGACCGGGTACTTGTTGGAACCCTTGACAGCTTCCGTCCACAGCTCGATCTGGGCGATGGTCTGGTTGGCGAACGACGAGGACATCACGTAGGACGGATGGCCGGTGCCGCAGCCGAGGTTCACCAGACGACCCTTGGCGAGCAGGATGATGCGTTTGCCGTCCGGGAAGATGACGTGATCGACTTGCGGCTTGATCTCTTCCCACTGGTACTTCTCGATCGAAGCGACGTCGATTTCGTTGTCGAAGTGACCGATGTTGCAGACGATGGCGTTGTTCTTCATCGCCACCATGTGATCATGGGTGATGACGTGGAAATTGCCGGTCGTCGTGACGAAAATGTCGGCCTTGTCGGCAGCGTATTCGGTGGTGACGACGCGGAAGCCTTCCATCGCCGCCTGCAGGGCGCAGATCGGATCGATTTCGGTGACCCAGACTTGCGCCGACAGGGCGCGCATCGCCTGGGCGCAGCCCTTGCCCACGTCGCCGTAGCCGACGATGAGGGCGACCTTGCCGGCGATCATCACGTCGGTGGCGCGCTTGATGCCGTCGACCAGCGATTCGCGGCATCCGTACAGGTTATCGAACTTGGATTTGGTCACCGAATCATTGACGTTGATGCCCGGGAACTTCAGTTCGCCGCGCTGATGCATCTGGTACAGGCGATGGACGCCGGTCGTGGTTTCTTCGGTGACACCCTTGACGGCGGCCAGACGCACGGAATACCAGGTCGGATCGACAGCCAGCTTGGCCTTGATGGCGGCGAACAGGATGGTTTCTTCTTCCGAACCCGGCTTGGCAACAACTGAGATGTCCTGCTCGGCGCGGGCGCCGAGGTGCAGCAGCAACGTGGCATCGCCGCCGTCGTCGAGGATCATGTTCGAGTAGCCGCCGTCAGCCCATTCGAAAATGCGGTGGGTGTAATCCCAGTAATCGACCAGAGTTTCGCCCTTGACGGCGAAGACCGGGATGTTCTGCGCGGCGATGGCAGCGGCAGCGTGATCCTGGGTCGAGAAGATGTTGCATGAGGCCCAGCGGACTTCGGCGCCGAGTGCGGTCAGCGTCTCGATCAGCACGGCGGTCTGGATGGTCATGTGCAGCGAACCGGTGATGCGGGCGCCCTTGAGCGGCTGGGTCTTGGCGAATTCTTCGCGAATGGCCATGAGGCCCGGCATTTCGGTTTCGGCAATGAGGATTTCCTTGCGACCCCAGTCGGCAAGGTTGATGTCAGCGATAACGCAGTCTTTGAATTCAGCCACAGTAAGCTCCTGATGAACTGTGGCCGGGAGGGGATGCTCACCCGGCATCCCGTGCCCGGCACGGATTAAATGGGTGAGCGCAGTTACAAACCGAGCCTGAGAGAGTGGTTTCTGACAACCAAGCCCCTGCAGCGCCCCTCGGTAGGTCGAGGATTATAAACCGATTTCAGGTTTTGTCGCCGGCCCAGTAGCGATCAACGTCCTTGATGCCCCATTTGGCGGCATCTTCACGGCAGGCGATTTTCTCCGGGCTGCGCGCGATGTCGATGAGCTCCGGTTTGATGTAGGCCTGCGACTTGATCGAGAAAAAGACCCGGACCTTGGGCTTGAGCAGCGACTGTTCGCCCTGTTCGACAACCACGCCCAACTTTCCGGATTCCAGCCTGACCAGCGAGCCAACCGGGTAAATGCCCAGGCTTTTGACGAAAGCCTGAAAAACGGTCGGGTCGAAATGGCCCTTCCATTCGGCCATGCGCTTGATCGACTCGGCAGGATCCCAACCGGCCTTGTAGGGACGATTCGAGGTAATCGCATCGTACACATCGCAAACGGCACCCATCTTGGCAAACAGGCTCATCGTTTCGCCGCTCAGGCCCTTCGGATAGCCGCTGCCATCGATTTTTTCATGATGGTGCAGGCACACATCCTTGGTGATATCACTGATGCCTTTTCCGTCCGCCAACAACTTGTGCCCTTCTTGCGGGTGGGTCTTGACGAGGGCGAACTCCTCCTCGGTCAGCTTCCCCGGTTTGTTCAGAATTTCCAGCGGAATCATCGCCTTGCCCAGGTCGTGCAGCAGGCCGGCCATGCCGGCATCGCGAGTTTGCTGCTCGTCCAGTCCCAGTTTCCGGGATAGCGCGATCATCAGGGCGCAGACGGCCACCGAATGCATGTAGGTGTAATCGTCGGCGATTTTCAGGCGGGCCAGGCTGATCAGCGCGCCGGGATTGCGCAACACGGAATTGGAGATTTCCTCGACCAGCGGTGCCGCGGCTTCGGCCTCAATCGCCTTGCCCATGCGCGCTTCCTGGAACATCGAAACAACGGCTTCCTTGCCCTTGGCGCAGATTTTTGCGGCGCGTTTGACCTCGTCGTTGAACGATGTCTTTTCCTGAACGACAGGCGGCGGCTCGGGAATTTCCTCAACTGCGACGATCTGTTCGCTGCCGGAGACTTCGCTATCGAGGCCTTTGGAGATATCGATCCAGACCTCGGAGATCGTGCTTTCGCGGATCAGGGTAAGGTCATTCGGGTCGCTCAGGACGAACTTTGTCCGCCAGAACGGGTGTTCCAGCCAGGCGCCGCAGAAAGCCTGCAGATGCATGCCCAGCGTGAGTTGATCGACTGGAATTCGTTTAAGCATATTTCGCAATTCTAGCGAAAAAAAAGGGAAGCCGTGTGGCTTCCCTTTTCTGCGAAGGCGACTCTGTCTTACAAACCGGCGTCCGATTTCAGCAGGTTGGCGCGGTCGGTCGCTTCCCAGGTGAATTCCGGTTCATCGCGCCCGAAGTGGCCGTAGGCAGCTGTCTTCTGGTAGATCGGGCGGAGCAGGTCGAGCATGTTGACGATGCCCTTCGGGCGCAGGTCGAAGTGCTTGCGGACCAGCGCGGTCAGGGTTTCGTTGTTGACCTTGCCGGTGCCATAGGTCTCGACCATGATCGAAGTTGGTTCGGCGACGCCGATGGCGTAAGAGACCTGGACCAGGCAACGCGAGGCGAGGCCGGCGGCAACGATGTTCTTGGCGACGTAGCGGGTGGCGTAGGCAGCCGAACGGTCAACCTTGGAAGGATCCTTGCCAGAGAAAGCACCACCGCCGTGCGGGGCGGCACCGCCGTAGGTGTCGACGATGATCTTGCGGCCGGTCAGGCCGCAGTCGCCCTGCGGGCCGCCGACGACGAAGCGGCCGGTCGGGTTGACCAGATACTTGATGTCGCCCTTGATCAGTTCCTTCGGCAGCACCGGCTTGATGATCTGCTCGATGGTCGCTTCGCGCAGGTCTTCCAGGCTGATGTCCGGCGAGTGCTGGGTGGACAGCACGACGGTGTCGATCGAGTGCGGCTTGCCATCGACGTAGCGGATGGTGACCTGCGACTTGGCGTCCGGGCGCGCCCACGGCAGGCGGCCGTCCTTGCGCAGCATGGCCTGGCGCTCGACCAGACGGTGTGACAGGTAGATCGGCAAAGGCATCAGCGACGGGGTTTCGTCACAAGCGTAGCCGAACATCAGGCCCTGGTCGCCGGCGCCCTGGCCGAGGTTGTCGTCGTAGGCAGCATTGACGCCCTGGGCGATGTCCGGGCTCTGCTTGTCGTAGGCAACGAGAACGGCACAACCCTTGTAGTCGATGCCGTAGTCGGTGTTGTCGTAGCCGATGCGCTTGATGGTATCGCGGGCGACCTGAATGTAATCGACGTTGGCGTTGGTGGTGATTTCACCAGCCAGGACGACGAGGCCGGTGTTACAGAGGGTTTCGGCGGCAACGCGGGAATGCTTGTCCTGGGCCAGGATGGCGTCTAGGATGGCGTCGGAAATCTGGTCGGCAACCTTGTCCGGGTGGCCTTCGCCGACGGATTCGGAAGTGAAGAAATATTCGCTCATGTGAAGCTCCAGTGGTCCTTTTATCCGGCGCTACCTGCTTCGGACCACGAGCGGTGACGCTTTAGCAGTATTTATTAGTCGCCCCGCAAGTTGTCTGTTTAACTCGGCGAACGGATAATATTAAACTTTTCTGAGGGGGATTCAACCCCCGGAGCTTCATGGTTTTTATCTTTCGCATCCTTTCCCGCCTGCCCCTGGGCGTCCTGCATCTCTTGGGTGGCTTGCTCGGTCGCCTGACTTACTGGCTGTCGCCGACCTATCGCCGTCATCTGCGGGAAAACATTGCTCAGGCCGGTCTTGCGCCGTCATTGCGGGGCAAGGTGGCGGCCGAAACGGGCAAGCAGATGCTGGAGCTGGCTCGCATCTGGATGCGTCCGCTCGAGGAGGCGATTCCGCTGGTGGCCGAAGTGGATGGCTGGGAGCACGTCGAGGCGGCGCAACAGGCCGGCAAGGGCATCGTCTTTCTGACGCCGCACCTCGGTTGTTTCGAGATCACGGCGCAGTATCTTTCGTCGTTCGGGGATATTACGGTGCTTTACCGCGCCCCTAAATCGGCGGTGGCGCAGGAACTGATCCTGACCGGCCGCAAGCGGGCGCACCTGCATCTGGCGCCGGCCGATCTTTCCGGGGTGCGAGCCCTGATCAAGGCACTGAAGAAGGGCGAAATGGTCGGCATGTTGCCCGATCAGGCGCCGAAAACCGGCGAGGGGGCCTGGCTGAAGTTCTTTGGTCGATACGCCTACACGATGACGCTGGCGGCACGCCTGACCGAAACCGGGGCCGCCTCTTTGCTGACCTGGGGTGAGCGTCTGCCTGGCGGACGTGGCTACCGGGTCCATTTTCAGCCGCCAATAAACCCGCTGGCGGGTTCCACGGTCGACCGGGCGCAGCAGATCAATATCGAAATCGAGACGCTGATCCGCCAGTGCCCAACGCAGTATTTGTGGGGCTACAACCGATACAAACGACCGGCCGGTGCAGACGCGCCACCGGCGGAGTGAATTCCTTGACGATTTTCTTTACGTATATTCTGGTCGGTTTTCTCTGGCTGCTGCACTGGTTGCCGCTGTCCGTGCTGCGCAGCCTGGGGAGCGGGCTGGGGCGTCTGCTCTATGCGCTGGGTCGTAGCCGGCGTGAAGTGGCGCTGACCAACCTGCGCCTGTGCTTTCCCGAGAAAAGCGAAGCCGAGCGGGAAACCTTGGCGCGCCGTCATTTCGTCGCCTTTGCCCGGGCTGTGCTCGACCGCACGTTAGGGTGGTGGGCGTCGCGGGAGAGGCTGGAGCGTATCATTCGCATTCAAGGTGTCGAGCATCTGACCGATCCCGAGGGTCGTCCGGTGGTCATGTTGTCGCCCCATTTCGTCGGGCTGGATGCCGGCGGGACGGTGATCTCGATGCATGTGACCGGATGCAGCGTTTTCTCGAACCAGAAAAATCCGGTCCTCAACAAGTTGCTTTATGATGGCCGGATGCGTTTCAACGAGGCGATACTGCTCTCGCGTCAGGATGGCATGCGCAAGATCGTCAGGGCCATGAAGGACGGACACCCGTTTTATTACCTGCCGGACATGGATTTCGGGCCCAAGGAGTCGATTTTCGTGCCTTTTTTCGGTGTTCAGGCGGCGACGATTCCCGCGTTGTCGCGGCTGGTTCGCCTGACCAATGCGCGCGTCGTGCCGGTCATCTGCCATCAGGTGCCGGATGGCTACGAGATCCAGGTGATGCCGCCCTGGGAGAATTTTCCCGGCGAAAGTGTCGAAGCTGATACCGAATTCATGAACAAATTTATCGAAAGCCAGGTGCTGCGCATGCCGGAGCAGTATTTCTGGTTGCACAAGCGCTTCAAAACCCGGCCACCTGGAGAGCAGAGGTTTTACAAATGAGCAGCCTGAACGTTGAAATCCGTCCCGTTACGCCGCCCGATGTGCCGGCGATCTCGGCCCTGGCCCGCGAAATCTGGCAAGCCACTTACCCCGGAATCATCACGCAGGAACAGATCGATTTCATGCTCGAGCAGCGTTACGGCCATGAGCGTCTGTACGACGATCTCGAGGATTTGCACAAATGGCTAGATCAGGCCTTTCTCGGTGATCGCCGCGTCGGCTTTGCTTTCAGCGAGATCTACAAGGGCGAATTCAAGCTGGACAAGCTTTACATCCATCCTGACGTGCAGCGTCAGGGTGTCGGCGGCCAGTTGATTGCTCACGTTGCGGCAAGGGCAAAAAAAGAGGGTTATCCCTGTGTGATTCTTGCCGTCAACAAGCGTAACGACAAGGCGATCAATTCGTACATGAAATATGGTTTCGTCGTGCGCGAGGCGATTGTCGACGACATCGGTCACGGCTATGTCATGGACGATTTTGTGATGGAGAAGAAACTTTAAGTTTTTGAGGCAACTCTCTGTCTCTGTTATGCTTTTCCTAATCTTTCGGTGAGGCGGTACGTGAAACTCAAATTCTCCAAAATGCATGGCCTGGGCAATGACTTCGTTGTCCTCGACGGTGTTCGCCAGTCGTTGGCGCTGACGCCCGAACAGCTGTGCTATCTGGGCGACCGCCATTTCGGTGTCGGCTGCGACCAGATTCTGCTGGTCGAAAAGGCGACGCAGCCGGGCGTCGATTTCCGCTACCGCATCTTCAATGCCGATGGTGGCGAGGTCGAGCAGTGCGGCAATGGCGCGCGCTGCTTCGTACGTTTTGTCCATGAACAGGGCCTGACCGACAAGCGGGAGATTCGGGTTGAGACGATGAAGGGCCTGATTACGCCTCGCCTCGAAGGCGATGGCAATGTCACGGTGGACATGGGAATTCCCCGCTTTTTGCCGGCCGAAATCCCCTTCCTCGCCGACGACGACGTGATCGTGCACATGCTCGACGTGGCCGATGAAACGCTCGAAACCAGCGTCGTCTCGATGGGCAATCCGCACGCCGTGCAGGTCGTCGATAGCGTCGAGTCGGCGCCGGTCGGCGAGCATGGCCCACTGATCGAAAAACATCATCGCTTCCCGCAGCGGGTCAACGCGGGATTCATGCAGATTGTCGACCGCCACGCCATCAAGCTGCGCGTTTACGAGCGCGGGGCGGGCGAAACGATGGCTTGCGGCACGGGGGCATGCGCGGCGGTGGTCGCCGGCATCCGCCGTGGTCTGCTTGATTCGCCGGTGCGCGTCACGACGCGCGGCGGCGATCTGAACATTGCCTGGGGTGGCGGCGAGCGGCCGGTTTTGATGACCGGCCCGGCGGTAACGGTATTTACTGGAGAAATTGAATTATGAGCGCCATGTTCCCCGAGGAAATCGCGGACTACCTGAAGAATAATCCGGGCTTTTTCGAGCAGTACGCTGACCTGATGGCCCAGATTTTTGTGCCGCATCCGCATGGCGGGCGTACCGTGTCTTTGGCCGAACGCCAGATGCTGACCCTGCGCGACAAGAACCGGGCGACCGAGAGCAAGCTGGCCGAACTGATTTCGTTTGGCGAGGAAAATGACCAGATCAGCGAGAAGGTGCATCGTCTGTCGGTGGCGCTGATTGCTGCCGAGACCTTCCAGGCGGTCATCCATCTGCTCAACTTCCATCTGCGCGATGACTTCTCTGTGCCGCATGTCGCCCTGCGCCTGTGGGACAAGCCGGAGGGCATCGAGGATTTGCCGGAATTTGCCGCCGTCAGCGAGGAGTTGCAGGTTTTCGCCGAAACGCTGGCTCGGCCGTATTGCGGCTCGACGGCCGGTTTTGGCACGACCTCATGGTTTGGCGAGGCGGCTTCCCACATTCGTTCGCAGGCGTTGATCGCCCTGCGCAACGGCGGCGGCACCATTGGCATGATTGCGCTGGGCAGCGAGGAAGCACAGCGCTTCTATGCTGACATGGGGACGCTCTACCTCGAGCGCCTCGGCGAAATGGTTTCCGCAGCCCTGGCCAGAGTGACCAAGAGCGTGCTGTGACGCCGGCTGCTGCGGTCGACGCTTGGCTGGCCGAACTTTCGGACCAGCGCCGGTTGTCGCCGCACACCGTTTCGAACTATCGGCGCGATCTGGGAAAGCTGCTGGCGGCAACGGGGGAAACCCCGCTGGCCAGTTTGTTGGTGCATCACATCCGCCGCTTTGTCGCCCAACTCCATGGTCAGGGCCTGGGCGGTCGTTCGCTGGCGCGGACGTTGTCGGCCTGGCGCGGGTTTTTCGGCTGGCTCGGTGAGCGTGGCCTGATCAAAGCCAATCCCTGCGACGGCATCCGGCCTCCGAAATCGCCGCGAATGTTGCCGAAGGCACTGTCCGTAGATGAAACCGCCCGCCTGCTGGCGCCGTTTGAGGACGACGATCCCGTGCTGGGCGCCCGTGATCTGGCCATGTTCGAGTTGTTCTACTCCTCCGGCCTGCGCCTGGCCGAACTGGTTGCGCTCGATTGCGAGGTGCTCGACAGCGTGGCGCATGAGGGCGAGATCCGCGTGCTCGGCAAGCGCAGCAAGCTGCGGCTGGTACCGGTCGGCAGCAAGGCGCGCGAGGCGCTGGCCGCGTGGGCGGCTTTGCGCGAGCAATTGGCCAAGCCGGGAGAAAAGGCCTTGTTCGTCGGTCAACGCGGCGGGCGTATCAGTCCCCGCCTGGTGGAATCACGGCTGGCCCGACGGGCCGTGCTGCTTGGCCTGCCGGCCCATGTCCATCCGCACATGCTGCGCCATTCCTTCGCTTCGCACGTCCTGCAATCGTCGGGCGATCTGCGCGCGGTGCAGGAAATGCTCGGCCACGCCAGCATCGCGTCGACCCAGGTCTATACGCACCTGGATTTTCAGCATCTGGCCAAGGTCTATGATTCGGCTCACCCGCGAGCCAAGGCGAAATAGCGTTCGCTTCCCACGGTCAACCGGAAAAATCGGCTAAAAATCAAGGCTTCGTTGACGATTCATCCACAGGGCGCTATCCTCTGCGGTTTCGCAAATTCGCTGGATTCAAGGAGTTTTCATGGCCGCTACCATCAATCGTGTTCGTCGTTCCTCGCTGGAGCGCCGCTGTATTTCGAAGTCCACCAAGCGCCTGTTCAAGGGCATGAGCAAGACCATGTTCAAGGTCATGTATGGCGCCGAGTGCCATCAGCGCAACCGTAAGGCTCTGGGCGCTTAAGTTTTCGCCAGAATTCCGAGCCCCGGTTGCCGCAAGGTGACCGGGGCTTCTTCATTTTTGTCTTCGGGAAAAACATGGCTCAGCTGATTCTGCTTCCGGGCAAGGAACGTTCGGCGTTCAAGCATCACCCCTGGTTGTTCGCCGGTTCGGTCGGCCGTCTTGAGGGCCGGGCGCGGCCGGGTGATACGGTTGAAGTGCTGGCCGACAACCTGCGTCCGCTCGGGCGGGCTGCCTACAGCCCGAAGTCGCAGATCCGCGCGCGCTTCTGGACTTTCGATGCCGAAGAATCCATCGACGACGCCTTTTTCAAGCGGCGCATCGCGGCGGCCGTGGCGCTCCGTCAATCGCTGCCGGAACTGCGCGGCCAGCAGGGCCTGCGCCTGATCCATGCCGAATCCGACGGTCTGCCCGGTGTCATCGCCGACCAGTATGGCGATACGGTCGTCGTCCAGCTGACCTCGGCAGGGGCCGATAAATGGCGTAATGCCATCGTCGCCGGGCTGGTCAAGGCGACCGGCTGTGCCCGCGTTTATGAACGCTCCGATTCCGATGTCCGTGGTCTCGAAGGGCTTGGCCCGACGACTGGCTGGTTGCACGGCGAGGCGCCGAAGACGCCGTTGTCCATTGACGAAAACGGCGTTCGTCTGGCGATTGATATCGCCGGTGGCCACAAGACCGGTTTCTATCTCGATCAGCGCGAGAACCGCGCCTTGCTCGGCCAGTTGTCGGCTGGCAAGGACGTGCTGAATTGCTTCTGCTACACCGGCGGCTTTTCGCTGCAGGCGCTGGCGGGTGGCGCCAAGAGCGTGCTGTCCATCGATTCCTCCGGCCCGGCGCTGGCCCAGGCTCAGGCCAATCTGGCACTCAATCCGAAATTGCCGGCCGACCGCGCGCAGTGGCAGGAGGCCGATGTTTTTCAGGCGCTGCGCGATTTCCGCAAGGCCGGAAAATTGTTCGACCTGATCGTCCTCGACCCGCCCAAGTTCGCACCATCCGCGGCCCATGCCGACCGGGCGGCCAAGGCCTACAAGGACATCAATATTCTGGGCTGCCGGCTGCTCAAGCCGGGCGGTCTGTTGATGACTTATTCGTGCTCCGGTGGCGTCGGGCTGGAGATGTTCCAGAAAATCATCGCCGACTCGGCGCTCGATGCCGGACGCAGTGCGCGCATAGTTCGTCGTCTGGCCGGCGCGGCCGATCATCCGGTGGCGTTGAACTTTCCCGAGGGCGAGTATCTCAAAGGCCTGCTGGTGCAGGTTGACTGAGCCAGCGCTATTGCCATCTGGATGTAATGCAGCCCTGATAAACTGAATAGATGCTTCATCTGCGCCGTCTCCTTCTCGTTGTCGTGCTCTTCTTCGCCCAACTGGCGACGGGGGCGCACGCCGTCGAGCATGCGGCAAGCAACGATGATGGCTTGCCGACCCATGTCTGCCAGCTTTGTCTGGCGGCGCATGATCTCGGCGCAGCCTTGCCAGCACTCGCCGCATTGCCGCCCGTGCTCGCTGTTCAGCTTGTTCCGGAGTCGTTCTCGGCCCATGGCCGCAGCGCTTTCCCTGCGCCCATCGCAACCCAGCAGGGGCCGCCACTTTTCTGAAATTGCCCGTTATTTCCGGTTGACCGCGGGATTCCCGCGCTCGGCCGCTTGCTACGCAATTTCAGGAAAATCACATGCAAAAGTCTTTTGCCATGGCGGCCTTGCTGGCCGCCTCGTGCGGCGCGCAAGCCGCATCCGATGCCGATCTGGCAGCCATTCGCGCCCAGATCGACGAGATGAAAAAAACCTACGAACAACGCATTGCGGCGCTCGAACAGAAGCTGGTTCAGGCTGAATCTCAGGCCAGCTCGCAAGCCAAATCCGAGAAATCGGCACCGGCGCCAGCGCCGGCAGAAAGTCGCCAGTCGGTGGCAACCGCCAACGCCTTCAATCCGGAAGTTTCGCTCATTCTCCAGGGCCAGTACCGCAACGCCAAGAACGTTCCGGGGCGCGGCATTACCGGGTTTGTGCCGGGCGGCGAAGGGCTCAACGCGCGCGGCTTTTCGGTCGATGAAACGGAGCTGGTGCTGGCCGCCAATATCGATCCCTACTGGCGCGGCCAGGTCATCGTGGCGATGGCTGACGGTCAGGCCAATATCGAGGAGGCGTGGTTCCAGTCGCTGGCCATCGGCCAGGGCGTCGGCCTGAAAGCCGGTCGTTTCCGTTCCGGCATCGGTTACCTCAATGAGCAACACCCGCACATGTGGGATTTTGCCGATGCACCGCTGATGTATCAGGCGATGTTCGGCGAGGATGCGAGCTATGTGCAGGATGGCGTGCAGCTCAAGTGGCTGGCGCCGACCTCGTTGTTTGTTGAAGTGGGCGCCGAAGTCGGGCGAGGCGCCAATTTTCCGGGGACTGACCGGAACAACAACGGAACTGGCGGTGGTGCGCTGCACGTGCATGTCGGCGACGATGTCGGCGTCGCCAATAGTTGGCGGGCCGGCGCATCGTGGTTGAAAACGCGGGCCAGCGAGCGGAGTTCGGATTTCGTCGATATCAGCGGGGCGACGGCGCAGGGTGCTTTTGCCGGCGATTCGACGACCTGGCTGGCTGATTTCGTCTGGAAATGGGCGCCGAACGGCAACTCGGCGCATCAGAACTTCAAGTTCCAGAGCGAGTATTTTGTCCGCGAAGAGAAGGGCGGGCTGAGTTGTGTCGGTGCGTGCGTCGACAGCAGCTACAAAACCAACCAGTCCGGCTGGTATGCCCAGGGCGTCTATCAATTCACCCCGCAATGGCGGGCCGGCCTGCGCTACGAGCAACTCGACAGCGGGACGCGCGATTTCGGCGTTAACGCGGCCAATCTGGTCGTCGATAGCTACCGGCCGAAAAAGGCGTCGGCGATGGTCGATTACAGCTGGAGCGAGTTCTCGCGCGTTCGTCTGCAGGTTGCGCAGGACAAGTCGATGTTCGGCATCACCGACAATCAGCTGACCTTGCAATACGTCATGAGCCTGGGCGCCCACGGCGCCCACAAGTTCTAGGAGCCGACCATGAAACATTTCATTTTTGCCTGTTTTTTCGGGTTGACCGTGGGAACCGCCCAGGCTGACCTCAAAATCTTCGCCACCGTGCCGGAATGGGGCGCGTTGGCGCAGGAAATCGGGGGCAGCAAGGTCAAGGTCTACACTGCGACCACCGCCTTCCAGGACCCGCACCGCATCGAGGCCAAGCCGTCGCTGCTGGCGCAGGCGCGGCAAGCCAATCTGGTCATCGCGGCCGGGGCCGATCTGGAAATCGGCTGGTTGCCACTGGTCCTGCGCGACTCCGGAAATTCAGGTATCCAGACCGGTCATCCGGGGTATTTCGAGGCGGCCAACTTCGTCAATCGCCTTGAAGTCCCGGCGACCCTCGACCGCGCCCACGGCGACGTCCACGCCGCCGGCAATCCGCACACCCACCTCGATCCGCGCAATGTGTTGAAAGTCGGTGAGGCGCTGACGGCGCGCATGGCCGAACTCGATGCGCCCAATGCCGCCGCCTATCAGGCCAGCTACCAGGCCTTCGCCGGCAAATGGCAGGTGGCGATGGCGCGCTGGCAGAAAGAGGCGGCTTCGCTCAAGGGGGTGCCGGTGCTCGTTCACCACGCCTCCTTCGTTTACTTGCTCAACTGGCTGGGCATGAAGGAAGTCGGCACGCTCGAGCCGAAGCCGGGTATCGAGCCGACCAGCGGCCATCTGACTGGCCTGCTGGCCCGCCAGCAGAGCGCACCGGCCAAAATGGTCCTGCGCGCCGCCTACCAGCAGGAAGGGCCGAGTCAGTGGATCGCCGGAAAGACCGGCATCCCAGCCGTTCTGCTGCCCTACACGGTCGGCGGGACGCCGGAGGCGAAGGACTTGTTCGGGCTGTTTGACGATACCGTTCAACGCCTGTTGAAAGCCTTGCGGTGAGCAGTCTTTTCCGCACTGAGCAGTTGGTCGTCGGCTGGCAGCAGCCGGCGACGCAGCCGCTCGATTTGACCATTGCGGCCGGCGAAATCGTCGGCCTGACCGGCCCCAACGGTGTCGGCAAAAGCACGCTGCTGGCCGCCTTTGCCGGCCGGGCCAAGGTGTTTTCCGGGCGCGTCGAGCAGCGCCCCGGCCTCCGCCTGGCCTTGCAGCGGCAGGACGTGCCGCCGGTCGTCGGCATGCCCCTGTCCGGCCGCGAATTGCTGACGCTGACCGGCGCCCGTGCCGAAGGTCTGCCCTCCTGGCTGGCTGATCGCCTCGACATCCGCCTCGACAAACTGTCCGGCGGCCAACGCCACTACCTGACGTTGTGGGCCATTCTGCAGGCGCCGGCCGATCTGGTGCTGCTCGACGAGCCGACCAACAACCTCGATGTCGCCGGCGTCGCCCATCTGACTGAACACCTGCGCGACCGGGCGGCGGCTGGCGCCGGCATTCTCGTCGTCAGCCATGACACGGCCTTCGTCGACGCCGTTTGCGACCGCGTGATCGCATTGAGGGGTCACGATGTCATCTGAACTTTTCCTGATTCCTTTCCTGACCGGTTTGGCCTGCGCCATCGTCCTGCCTGTGCTCGGCTGCTACCTGCGTCTGCGCGACGAATGGCTGGCCGCGCTGGCCTATTCGCATGTCGCTGCGGCCGGGGCATTGCTCGCCCTGGTCGCCGGCATGGCGCCGGTGCTCGGCGGGCTGGCGACGGCGGCGCTGGCTGGGGCCGGTCGCCGCCTGTTTGCCCGGCGCCTGTCCGGTGGCGCCGGCGATGCGCTGTTGCTGCTCGGCGGCTGGTCCGCCGCCGTGCTGCTCGCCGCCAACGCGCCGATGGCCGAACGTCTTGGTCATGCCCTGTTCGACGGCCAGCTCTATTTTGCCGGCAGCGAGCAGCTGTGGCCGGTCGCCATCGGCGGCGTTGTCGCCTTGCTCGCCCTGCGCGTCTGGTCGCCCCGCTTGTTGCTGGCCCGCGTTTACCCCGATCTCTTTCGCTTGCGCGGCCTGCCGGCCTGGCCGACCCAGGTCGGCTTCGATCTGATGGCGGCGCTCAGCCTGGCCATGGCGACGATGAGTCTCGGCGTCATGGGGGCTTTTGCGCTGGTCTTCATCCCGCCGTGGCTGGCCTTCCGGCGCGCTGCCAACTGGCGCTCCGGCCTGCGCTGGGCCTTGGCTATCGGCGTTGTGGCCTATGTCGCGGCGTTTGCGCTGGCGCTCGGGCTGGATCAGCCATTCGGGCCGGTCCTGGCGCTCCTCCTGGTACTAGTAGGCTTGCTCGTTGCATGAAGTCCGAGGGCATGCTAAAACTACTGTCCCGCATGCGGAGTTGTCATGGTTTTTTCCTTTTTCAAGAAGCAGGACCAGAAGATGCCCGAAAGGCCGGCCGCCCGTCCGCGTGCACCGGACATGCTGCCAGAGGCCAAGGTGCCGGTAGCACCGGCCGAGGATCAAGCCAAGCCGTTGCCCGAGCCGCTGCCGGATCTGGAATTTACCCCCGGTAAACCGACCAAACCGCAGCCCGCGCCGGCCGCCCGCAAGCCTGAAGGGAAACCAGCGGCAGCCCAGCAGCCTGCGGCCGTCGATTCGGACTTCAGCATCGACGATTTCGACAGCGACGACTTCACCGAATCCAGCGTCATGGGCATCGACGTCAATCACGACGACGACCCGCTGCAAGCCTGCGTCGAACAGGTTGTCGTCCTCTATGCCAACGGTCAGGATGGCGCCGCGCGCTCGCTGCTCGAGACCTTTGTCCGCTCCTACCACGGCCGGGAAGGCCGGCGTTTCTGGCTCCTGCTGTTCGATCTGTTGCAGGCGACCGGCGAGCGGGCCGCTTTTGAAAAACTCGGCGCTGATTACGCCGAGGCCTGCGAAATGTCGCCACCCACCTGGTCGTCGGAGTCGCCAACCGCCAAGCAGGCCGCCGGTGCAGTCGGTCCGCGCAAGATATTTCTGCAGGGCGTGTTGACTGCGGAAGGCGCCTTGCCGGTCAGCGAGTTGGCCAAGCTGATCGAACAAAAAGCGCAGGTCACCGTCGATTGCACCAAGCTGATCGGTTGCGACGACGAGGTGGCCGGGCAACTGGCCGATCTGCTGAGCCGGGCCAGAAAGACCAGGCTGGCGGTAACGCTGATCGGTACTGATGTTTTTATCGACCGCTTGAATAGCCGCATGGTTGCTGGCGATATCGCCCACGAGCCGTCCTGGCGCCTGTTGCTGGAGCTGCTGCAGCGGCACGGTACCCAGGATGCGTTCGAAGAGCGAGCCGTCGATTACGCCGTGACTTTCGAGCTGTCGCCCCCGTCGTGGGAGCCGCGCGTGGCTGTCGCGACCCCCGCTGATTCCGCTGCTACGGCTCGTCCGGCCGATGACGCGCATTATTTGTCTGGTGAGCTCAAGGGTTGCCGCTTTGACGAGTTGGTGGCGGTCATCGAGGGGACCGAACAGCCGATTCTCGACTTTTCCGGCGTGCGCCGGCTCGATTTCGTTTCCGCCGGGCAACTGGTCAATCGTCTGGCGCCGTACAAGGCGGCGGGGCGCGATATCGTCATTCGCAGCCCGAATCATCTGGTCGCCGAGCTGATGGCCGTGGTCGGCCTCAACAAGCAGGCGCGCATTCTCGTTCCCAAGTCTTAAGGGTCAAATCATGGAGCAATATCACGGCACGACTATCCTGTCGGTGCGCCGGGGCAATTCGGTCGCCATGGCCGGTGATGGCCAGGTCACGCTCGGCAACATCGTCATCAAGGCCACGGCGAAAAAGGTTCGCCGACTGTACAACGGGCGCATCCTGGCCGGCTTCGCCGGCGGTACGGCCGATGCTTTCACGCTATTCGAGCGCTTCGAGGCCAAGCTGGAAAAACATCAGGGCAACCTGCTGCGGTCGGCTGTCGAGCTGGCCAAGGACTGGCGTTCGGATCGTGCCCTGCGCCGGCTGGAAGCGATGCTTTCCGTCGCCGACCGTGAAGTGTCGCTGATCATCACCGGCAACGGTGACGTGCTGGAGCCGGAGCAGGGCATTGTCGCCATCGGTTCCGGTGGTTCCTATGCGCAGAGCGCAGCACGGGCGCTGCTGGAAAATACCGATTTGGCGCCGCGCGAGATCGTCACCAAGTCGCTGGAGATCGCCGGTGACATCTGCATCTACACCAACCGTAATTTCACGATCGAGGTGCTGGAATGACGGCCATGACTCCGCAAGAAATCGTTTCCGAACTCGACAAGCACATCGTCGGGCAGAAGAACGCCAAGAAGGCGGTCGCTATCGCGCTGCGCAATCGCTGGCGGCGGTCGCAGGTGGCCGAGCCGTTGCGTCAGGAAATCACGCCGAAGAACATCCTGATGATCGGGCCGACCGGTGTCGGCAAGACCGAAATCGCCCGCCGTCTGGCCCGCCTGGCCAACGCGCCCTTCATCAAGATCGAAGCGACCAAGTTCACCGAGGTCGGCTACGTCGGCCGTGACGTAGAGACGATCATCCGCGACCTGGTCGAAATGGCCATCAAGTCGCACCGCGAACGGGCCATGAAGACCATGCGCGCCCGGGCAGAAGATGCGGCTGAGGAGCGCATCCTCGACGTGCTGCTGCCAACGGCGCGCGGCCCCAACTTTTTTGCCGAGAATTCCGAGTCGACCGCAGCGGAGAACACGACCCGCCAGAAATTCCGCAAGAAGCTGCGCGAAGGCGAGCTCGACGACAAGGAAATCGACATCGAAGTCGCCGCCCCGGGCATGCAGGCCGAAATCTTCGCGCCGCCCGGCATGGAAGAGCTGACCCAGCAGATTCAGGGCATGTTCCAGAGCGTTGGCGGCGGCAAGAAGAAATCGCGCAAGTTGCCGATCAAGGAGGCGCTCAAGCTGCTCACCGACGAGGAGGCAGCCAAGCTGGTCAACGACGAGGACGTCAAACTGGAGGCCGTGAAGGCCGTCGAGCAGAACGGCATCGTCTTCCTCGATGAGCTCGACAAGATCGCCAGCCGTTCCGAAATGCAGGGCGCCGACGTTTCGCGTCAGGGCGTCCAGCGCGATCTGCTGCCGCTGGTTGAGGGCACGACCGTGTCGACCAAGTACGGCATGATCAAGACCGATCACATTCTGTTCATAGCCTCGGGCGCCTTCCATCTGTCCAAGCCGTCCGATCTGATTCCCGAGTTGCAGGGCCGTTTCCCGATCCGCGTCGAACTCGATTCGCTGTCGGTGGCCGATTTCGAATGCATCCTGACCCAGACCGACGCGTGCCTGACCAAGCAATATCAGGCGCTGCTGGAAACCGAGGGCGTCCAGATCGAGTTCGCCGACGACGGTATCCGCCGGATGGCCGAAATCGCCTTTCAGGTGAATGAGCGGACCGAGAATATCGGCGCCCGCCGCCTGCATACGGTGATGGAAAAACTGCTCGAAGAAGTCTCGTTCGACGCCGGCAAGGTTGGCTTGGACAAGGTGCTGGTCAATGCTGCCTACGTCAACGAGAAGCTCGGCGAAGTCGCCGCCGACGAAGATCTGTCACGCTACGTGCTCTGACCTCTAGGGGTAATCCCGGCTGTGCGGACGCCTCTGGCGTCCGCACAATCCTAGTTGTCGCCCATCCCATTTGAGGCCTTCCGTTTGGACGAGCAAAGCCTGAGTTTCCGTCTGCTGGTCATTCTCTTCCCCATTTTCGGGATCGTTGCGGCCGGTTATTTTTATGGCCGCAAGCACAAGCCGGAAATGGCGGTGGCCAACCGGCTGAACATGGATATTTTCATCCCGGCCCTGGTTTTCGCGGCAATGGCCGGCAAGTCCTTCGAACTTGCGGCCTACGCGCCGCTGGCTCTCGGCGGCTTTCTCGTTCTGGCGACCTGCGGCCTGCTCGCCTGGCCGATTGCCCGGCTGTTCGGCATCCAGCCGAAAACGCTGGTGCCACCGATGCTCTTCAACAACTCCGGCAACATCGGCCTGCCGCTCGCCGTGCTGGCCTGGGGCGAAGCGGCGCTGCCGGCGGCGGTGATCCTGTTCATGGTCGAAAACACACTGCATTTTTCGTTTGGCGCCCGCTTGCTTGATCCGACCACGCGCATCCTGACGCTGTGGCGCATCCCTGTCGTGTTTGCCGCCATCGCCGGGCTGGCCGTGGCCTTGATCAAGATTCCCATCTGGACGCCGCTGGTCATCGCCATCAAGATGCTCGGCGACGTTTCGGTGCCGCTGCTGCTCTTTTCGCTCGGCGTGCGCATGACTGATGTGTCGTTCAGCGAATGGAAAGTGGCGGTCGGCAGCGCCGTACTTAGGCCGGTGGCCGGCATGCTGATCGCCGCCGGCGTCATTCAGCTACTCGGCCTGCAGGGCCGGGATGCGGCGATGCTGTTTGTTTTTGGTGCATTGCCCCCGGCCGTGCTCAACTTTTTGTTCGCCGAGCGCTACAAGCAGGAACCGGAGCGTGTGGCGTCTATCGTGCTGATCGGCAACTTGGCAGCGCTGCTTTTCCTGCCGTTGGCGCTCGCTTACGTACTTTAAATTTGGCCGTTTTTTCCGGTTGACCGTAAGACTCGCCGATTTATCGGCCGTAGCGGTCCATCTGACGCCGGTCGCGCTTGGTTGGCCGGCCATGGATATCGGCGGCAGGATCCTGGACAAACAGCCGACCCTCTCGCGCCGTTTCGCGGGTGCTGATGCTTTCCGGTGTTTCTTCGTAGAGCAGCCGGGCTTCCGGCGCCGGACCGCGTTTGTCCGACAGGGCTTTGACGGTCACTTCCCAGCGCGTTTCGCTGTTGGCGATGTCCAGTCGGTCACCGACCTTGATCTCGCGGGCTGGCTTGATGGTCGCACCATTGACCTTCACCTTGCCGCCGCTGACGGCGTCGCTGGCCAGCGAGCGCGTCTTGAAAAAACGCGCTGCCCAAAGCCATTTATCGACGCGCAAACCGCTCACTTGGGCAGGATGGACTCGCCGGCGTAAAGCTGTTCGACGGTTTCGCGCTGGCGAATGACGTGGATCTGGTCGCCATCGACCATCACTTCGACCGCGCGCGGCCGGGTGTTGTAGTTCGAGGCCATGGCCATGCCGTAGGCGCCGGCCGACATCACGGCCAGCAGATCGCCGGCTTCGACGACAAGCGGACGGGCCTGGCCGAGGAAGTCGCCGGTTTCGCAAACCGGGCCGACGACGTCGTATTCGCTGACAGCGCCGTCCCGCGGTACGACCGGCAGGATGTCATGCCAGGCTTCGTACAACGCCGGCCGCATCAGGTCGTTCATGGCGGCGTCGATGATGGCGAAATTCTTCTCTTCACCCTCTTTCAGGTATTCGATGCGGGTGAGCAGCAGGCCGGCATTGCCGACCAGCCGGCGACCCGGTTCAAGCACCACCTGCAGGCCGCGCCCGGCCAGCTTGTCGAGCAGCGGCGTCAGGTAGGCGGCGACAGTTGGCTGTATGTGGTCGGCGTTGTACTTGATGCCGAGGCCGCCACCGAGGTCGAGGTGGTGAACGTCGATGCCTTCGGCAGCCATCTGGTCGACCAGGGCCAAAATGCGATCGAGGGCTTCGACAAACGGTGACGGGTCGAGCAGTTGCGAGCCGATATGACAGTCGATGCCGGCTACTTCGATATTCGGCAGGGCAGCGGCGCGGCGATAGAGGGCCAGCGCGTTGTCGTAAGCGACGCCGAACTTGGCACCCTTGAGGCCGGTGGAAATGTACGGATGCGTCTTCGGATCGACGTTCGGATTGACGCGCAGGCTGATCGGCGCCTTCTTGCCGCACTGACCGGCAACGTCGTTGAGGCGCTCCAACTCGGCGGCGGATTCAACGTTGAAGCAGAAAATGCCGACGTCCAGCGCCAGCTTCATTTCGTCAGCCGTCTTGCCGACGCCGGAGAAAACGACTTTTTTCGGATCGGCACCAGCGGCCAGAACACGCTGCAGTTCACCACCGGAAACGATATCGAAGCCCGCGCCGAGGCGGGCAAAGACGTTGAGAATGGCGAGGTTGGAGTTGGCTTTGACGGCGTAGCAGACGAGGGCGCCCTGGCCAGTGGGGTGGCCACCCAATACGTCATGGAACTCGCGCAGCGAGGCTTCGAGCGCAGCGCGGGAATAAACATAGGCCGGCGTGCCGAATTGATCGGCAATCGTGGGCAGGGCGACGGATTCGGCGTGGAGGACGCCGTTTTTCAGGGCAAAGTGGGTCATGGGGCTTTGGGGCTGGTGGTCGTGCTAACATCCTTGGCGGCTGGCTTGGCTTTGCCAAGCAGCGGTTCAGAGGCCGGGCCGGGCGGCATTTCAAGCCGGCCTTTCATGCCGCAGGCGGCAAGGCTCAGGATAATCAGCAAGGCGGCGATTCTGGACATGTTCGGGGCGCTGTCAGCGAAGAGCGGGATGGTAGCACACGATGGATGACAAGGAATTCAACACCCTGGCCGAGGCAACGCTGGCCAGGATCGATGCGGCGCTGGAAGCCAGCGGGGCTGATGTCGACTGCCAACTGGCGGCTGGCGGCGTGCTCGAAATCGAGTTTGACGACGGCAGCAAGATCATCGTCAACCGCCACGGAATCGCCCGGGAAATCTGGGTCGCAGCCCGCTCGGGCGGCTTTCATTTTCGCTGGGATGGCGCCGTCTGGCGCGATACCCGCGATGACGCCGAACTGATGGCCAAGCTGTCAGCGCTCGCCAGCCTGCAGGCCGGCGAACCTATCGAACTGCGCTGATCAGTCGGCGGGCGGTGCGCTAAGGTCAGGCTTGGGCAGCGGAACCGCTTCCTGAGCTTCTTCCTCGGGCGGTTTTTCCTTGGCTGCATTCTCGGCGTAGATGTAGCTCCGTTCCCTGCCTTCGCCTGTGGCAATCAGTCCGTCTGGCGCCTGCGGGAGAAGCATCGGGACATCCTTGAGCGCCCGGCTCATGTAGCCAATCCAGATCGGCAGCGCCGCGGCACCGCCAGTTTCCTTGTCGCCGAGCTTCCTGGGTTGGTCGAACCCAATCCACGCGCAACCGCTGACCGTCATCTGATAGCCGCAGAACCAGGCATCCAGATACTCGTTGGTCGTGCCGGTCTTGCCAGCCAGATCATGGCGCTTCAGGATCACTGACGCCTTGGCAGCCGTGCCATAGATGGTGACGTCGCGCAGCATGGCATCCATCATGAAGGCATTGCGCGGGTCGATGACGCGGGTTTCTTCGTTGCCGACCTCTGTCTCTGCCGATAGAGCCAGTACCTGATTTTCACCGTCACGAATTTCGCGGACGACGAAGGGATTGATCCGGAAACCGCCGTTGGCGAAGACCGAATAGGCCGTCACCATCTGCCACGGCGTGACCGACCCGGCGCCGAGGGCCATGGTCAGGTAAGGCGGATGCTTGGCGGCATCAAAGCCAAAGCGTGCAGCGTAGTCCTGGGCGTAATGCGTGCCAATTGACTGCAGGATGCGGATCGAAACCATATTCTTCGACTTGGCCAGCGCCGTGCGCATGCGCATCGGGCCTTCGTACTTGCCGTCGTAGTTATGCGGTTCCCAGGCGGCGGCACCGGTCTGGCTGGCCGGGATGACAATAGGCTCGTCGGCGATGACGCTATTCGGGCCATAACCTTTTTCCAGTGAAGCGGAGTAGATGAAGGGCTTGAAGCTCGAACCCGGCTGTCGCCAGGCCTGGGTGACATGGTTGAACTTGTTGCGGTTGAAATCGAAGCCGCCAACCAATGCACGAATTGCCCCATCTTTCGGGTCGACCGCAACAAAAGCGGATTCGACTTCCGGAAGCTGGCTGATCTGCCAGCCGCCCTTGTCATCCTTTTGCAGGCGAACGATGGCGCTGCGCTTGAGGCGCTTGTTGGGTGGCGCCTTGTCATCCAGCATCTTGGCAGCAAACTTCATGGCATCGCCGGTCAGATTTACAACTTCCCCACCCTTGCGATAAACCTTGATTTGCCTGGCGTCAGCTGCCAGAACCAGTGCTGGAATCAGGTCGCCGGCATCGGGAATATCCTGCAGCGCTTCGTCGATGGCCTCGTCCTGGTCCGACTTGATGTCCCTCATGTCGAGATAGGATTCGGCGCCCCGGTAGCCGTGTCGCCGGTCGTAATCCATTACCCCTTTGCGCAGGCTGTTGTAGGCAGCCTCCTGCTCGGCCTTGATCACGGTGGTGTAAACCTTCATGCCACGCGAGTAGACCTCGTCGGGAAAACGCTCGGCAGCTATCTGCCGGGCCATTTCAGCGACGTATTCGGCGTGGACTGCGTATTCGGCCAGTTCGCGTTTGACGACCAGAGGTTCCTTGAGCGCCGCTTCATGCTGCGCCTCGGTGATATGGCCCAATTCGCGCATGCGGCGCAGGACGTAATGCTGGCGCAATCTGGCGCGGTTCGGATTGACGATCGGGTTGTAAGCCGATGGTGCCTTGGGCAATCCTGCCAGCATCGCCGCTTCGGCAATCGAAATGTCCTTGAGCGGCTTGCCGAAGTAAATCTGGGCCGCTGCCGCGAAGCCATAAGCGCGTTGGCCGAGGAAAATCTGATTGATGTACAACTCGAAAATCTGGTCCTTCGAGAGGTTGCTCTCTATCTTGAAAGAAAGAAGGGCTTCATAAAGCTTGCGGGTATAAGTTTTTTCTCCGGTCAAAAAGAAATTGCGCGCAACCTGCTGGGTAATGGTCGAGGCCCCCTGTCGTTTGCCGCCACCAACCAGGTTGGCGCCAATTGCTCGCACGACGCCGGTATAGTCGATGCCGCCGTGTTGGTAGAACCGGTCATCCTCGGCCGCCAGGATTGCCTTTTTCATGACTACGGGCACGTCTGCGATCGCCACCACGGCGCGACGCTCCTCGCCATATTCGCCGATCAGGAATCCGTCGGCGGTATACACACGCAAGGGAATCTTGGGCCGGTAATCGGTAAGTACCTCGAGTGATGGCAGGTTCGGGTAGGTCAGGACAAGAACGATAAGCGCCATCGCCACAACTATGGCTACAAGGCCAAGCAAAAATATGACAGGGTAAATAACTAGGCGCAGCGCCGGAGGTAAGGAGGGCACGGTGGTCTGATCGGCGAAATGGGAGTTGCGCGGATTATACGCCGGGCCAAATCAGCGCCGTGAAATTGCTTTACATGCCTAGATGTTATTGTTAGCATCTGAAGTGAATTATTGGTTATTTTGCTAACTTCGCATTCCGTAAGGACTTTTTGGGGGTCTGGTGGGCTTAGATATCTCAGCGTTGTTAAATCCCAAGGCGCGTTCCTTGTTCGGTTTGGACATCAGTTCGTCCGCCGTCAAGATGGTTGAACTGACTGCCAACGGGAAAGACGGCTATCGCGTTGAGCGCTACACCATTGAGGTGTTGCCCAAGGACGCGGTTTCCGATGGCAATATCGCGAATCTGGATGGCGTTGTCGATTGCGTCAGGCGTGCCTGGAAGAGGATGGGTACATCGACCCGCAACGTCGCGATGGCCTTGCCAGGTTCCGCGGTTATCACCAAGAAAATCATTGTGCCGGCCGGGCTGCGCGATGAAGAGCTTGAGGCTCAGGTTGAAACGGAAGCCAATCAATACATTCCTTTTGCCATCGATGAAGTAAATCTCGACTATCAGGTGATCGGTCCTGCTCCGGCGGTCCCTGATGAGCTCGAAGTGCTGATCGCTGCGTCCAAGAAGGAGCGTGTCGAAGATCGCGTCGCGGTTGCCGATGCTGCCGGCCTTAAGGCGACCGTCGTTGATGTCGAGTCGTTTGCGGCGCTGGCAGCTTTTGAATTGATCGAGCGCCAGTTGCCGGAATCAGGCAAGAATCAGGTTGTTGCTCTGATCGACGCGGGCGCCAATGTGATGAATCTGACAGTCTTGCGTAATGGTCAGCAGGTGTATGCTCGCGAGCAGGCGTTCGGCGGCGGCATGCTCACCCAGGATATCGCTCGTCACTATGGTATGAGCTACGAAGATGCAGAGACGGCGAAACGAGCGGGTAATTTGCCGGAGGGTTATGAGATCGAGTTGCTAAATCCTTTCATGGAAAATCTGGCGCTTGAGGTTTCTCGGGCGCTGCAATTCTTCTTCACCTCGACCCAATATAATCAGGTTGATCACATCGTATTGGCTGGTGGTTGTGCAGTAATCCCGGGTATCGACGAGGTCGTGGCAACAAGAACTCAGGTCAATACGCTGATCGCCAACCCCTTCGCCAACATGGTCCTTTCTGACCGTGTTCGGGCAAAAAGTCTGCTCGCTGATGCCTCATCGCTGATGGTGGCCTGTGGTCTGGCTCTGCGGAGGTTCGATCCATCATGATCCGCATCAATCTCCTTCCCCATCGCGAAGAGGCGAAAAAGGCCCGGCGCGAGCAGTTTTTTGTGTTGGCCGGGCTGGTTTCAGTGCTGGGGGCGCTGATCGTTTTCGCGGTCTATAGCCTGATTGGTGGTGCGATAAGCAATCAAGACAATTCGAACAACTTTCTTAAGGGCGAAATAGCCGTCCTTGACAAGCAGCTTGACCAGATTAAGCGCCTGAAAGAGCAAACGCAGGCATTGCTGTCTCGCAAGCAGGTTATTGAAAACCTGCAGCGCGATCGCGGCGAAACGGTTTATCTGTTGAGTGAGTTGGTCAAACAGGTGCCGGAAGGTATCTACCTCAAGGCGCTCAAGCAGGATGGATTGAAGGTCAGCATCACTGGCCATGCTCAGTCAAATGCTCGGATTTCGGCTCTGATGCGCAATCTGGATGCCTCTCCGTGGTTGGAAACGCCGCAACTGATAGAAAGCAAGGCGGTTGTAATTAACGGACGCCGGATCAACGAATTTGGCATGACCTTCATTCTTACCCGCGTAAAGCCTGAAGACGGGAAGGTGAAAAAGTGAACGCCAAGAGTATCTCGTTACCGAAAATTGATTTTCAGTCCATGGCCGATGATTTTCGGCTAATGAACCCGAATGATCCGGGTGCGTGGCCGTTGATTCCGAAAATAACCGTTTTGATAGGGTTATTTGTCGCCATTCTCCTCGCCGGTTGGTGGTTTGTTTGGAGTGACCAGCTAACCGAGTTGGAGACCAAGCAGCGAGAAGAGGAAACGCTCAAACAACAGTATCTCGACAAAAAACGCCAAGCAGTTAATCTCGATCTTTATATTCAGCAGCTCGCTGAAATTGATCGTTCGTTCGGCGCGTTGCTCAAGCAGTTGCCGGATAAGTCGGAAATTGAGGCGTTGCTTATTGAGGTGAACCAAGCCGGTCTTGGGCGCGGTTTGCAGTTCGAGTTATTTAAGCCGGGACAGGAACAGATCAAGGATTTCTACGCAGAGTTGCCGATTACCGTAAAGATTAACGGAAGCTACCATGACTTTGGGGCGTTTGCGGCCGATATTGCCAAGCTTCCCCGTATTGTTACCCTAAACAATATTTCCATTGCGCCGGTCAAGGACGGTGGGCAGCTCTCGCTGGATGCCACAACCAAGACGTTCCGCTATCTGGACGAGGAAGAGATAGCCAAGCAGAAGAAGGCCGATCAAGAGAAAAAGGCTGCGCAAGGAGCGAAGAAGTGAAACGAATACTGGTCATCGCCCTGTGTGGTCTCCTCAGTGCTTGTGCTGGTGGTGATCACGAAGAACTAAAACAATGGATGGCTGAAAATACCAAGGACATGCGCGGCAATATACCCAAATTGCCCGATGTTAAACCGTATGAACCGGTCCCCTACGATGTAGAGGCTACGATTGATCCGTTCAAGCCGAACAAGATCGAGCCAGAGTCCAAATACAAGCAGGTTGCTGGCAAGGGAGGGGCGTTTCAGCCCGATTTTGAGGCACGGGAAGTTCGTAACAGCCTACTTGAGAAATATCCGATCGAATCGCTGAAAATGATCGGTTACATGAATGTCAACAAGCGACCCATGGCGGTTGTTCAGGTTGAAGACAAAGTAAAGCAAGTCAAGGTCGGGGATTACTTGGGTCTTGATTTTGGTATGGTGACGCAGATTTCGGACACAGAAGTCCAGCTGCGCGAACTGATTCAGGATTCTGCGGGTGACTGGACTGAGCGCAAGAGCTCGCTCTACCTGCAGAGCAAGGAGGGAAGCAAGAAATGAAATTGATCACCTATGCGATGGCTGTAGCCTCGGCCTGCCTTGCTTTGTCGTCTCCTGTCCGAGCGGAGGCACCTCCAGCAAACACTATTGAAGCAGTTAACGTCGCCCAACAGGGGAATGAAATCGCTCTCCGGATCGATTTGAAGGAGCCGTTAGCCTCTCCACCACCAGGGTTCAGTGTGGCCAATCCTGCAAAGATTGCGCTTGATTTTCAGTCAACCGCAAATGGTTTGGGTAAGACAAGCCAGATATTTAATCAGGGCGATTTGCGCGGGATGAATGTTGTTCAAGTCGGAGACCGCACTCGAGTGGTGCTTAATCTTGTACGGAACATGAATTACAAGACACGGCTTGATGGCAAGGCACTTTACGTGACTCTTTCGCCAATTGAGCGCTTGGCAGATTCGGCTACGCAACGAACGACCCGTTTTGCCGAGGAAAGCTTGGTTGGCTCGAAGCATTCGGTCAGCGATGTGATGTTCCGCCGTGGCAAGGATGGCGAGGGGCGGATCGTCGTTGATCTGAGTGATACAGGAACTGGAATAGATATAAGGCAGCAGGGGGCCAATCTCGTCGTCGATTTTATGAAAACGACGGTGCCGGATCGTTTGCGCCGCAAGCTTGATGTCACTGATTTTGCCACGCCTGTAACTACAGTTGAAACCAAAGTCATTGGTGATAATGTCCGGATGATTATTTCGCCAAAAGGCTTGTGGGAGCACAACGCTTACCAAAGCGATAACCAGTTTATTGTTGAAGTGAAGCAGATTGTCGAAGATCCCAACAAACTGGTTCAAGGGGCGAAAGTCGGCTATCAAGGGCCAAGGGTAAGTATCAATTATCAGAATGGCGATGTGCGTGCCCTGTTGCGCCTGATGGCCGAAGAACTGAATCTTAATGCTGTCATTAGCGAAACAGTGACTGGAACGACCACATTGGTGCTGAAAGACGTGCCTGCCGATCAGGTAATCGATATTATTTTCCAGCAAAAGGGACTCGATATGCGGAAGAAGGGCAATATCATCCTGATTGCCCCGCGGGATGAAATTGCTACCCGTGAAAAATTGGATTTTGAATCGAAGCAACAGATCAGCGAACTTGAGCCGCTCAAGCTTGAGCAGTTCCAGTTGAACTATCAAAAGGCGGCTGACGTGGCGAGGTTGTTGGCTGGTTTGCCATTGACCGGGGCCGGCGCTGCACCAGTGCCGGCGGCTGGTTCGAATATCGCTGCGCAGCGCATTCTGAGCAAGCGAGGAAGTGCAGTTGCTGATCCACAGTCCAATATCATTTTTGTCAACGACATACCAAACAAGCTTGAAGAAATTCGTACATTTATTCGGTCGATCGATACCGCTGCAAGGCAGGTGTTGATAGAAGCGCGGGTTGTTGAAGCGCAGGATAGTTTTAAGCGTGAGATTGGCGCAAAACTGGGTCTGATAAATTCTAAGCCTAGCGAAATTTTGGGTACCGGTATTAATATCGCTGGAGGCAAAATGACTCCGGCAATTACTACGGGTTCAACGACAACCCCTGCGACGCTAGTCCAGAATTCGATGGTTGGTGTAAATCTACCGGTCCCTTCAACCGGGGGAGCACTTGCGTTTTCCCTATTTAACTCTTCGATAACACGCATCCTCAATGTTGAACTTGCCGCGCTAGAGTCAGACGGGATAGGAAAAATAATTTCAAGTCCAAGGGTGATAACGGCTAACAACGTAAAAGCAAAAATTGAAGATGGTACGGAAGTTCCTTACATAACCGCGCAAACATCCAGCGGGGCTACGACATATACTGTTAGCTTCAAACCGGCAAAGCTGTCGCTCGAGGTGACTCCTCAGATAACTCCAGAGGGGACGGTTAGAATGAACTTGATTGTAAAAAAAGAGGAGCCAGATTGGACAAGGGCTGTTAGCGTGAATGGATTCCTGAATCCACCAATCAAGAGTTCGATCGTTGAGACTAATGTCGTTGTTGAAAACGGGGGAACCGTAGTGATCGGTGGTGTGTTTATAACTGATACTCAGAATACGGTTGATAAAGTGCCGTTGTTGGGCGATATACCATTCCTCGGGTGGTTGTTTAAATACAAGAATGACACTGGAAAGCGTCGTGAATTGTTGGTGTTTATCACGCCACGCGTGATTTCCGACAAAATGCGATTTGACTGATCAGTAATAATCTGAAACTCACGGGGTCGGCGATGCCGGCCCTGTTTTTTTGTGCTTGGCGGGTAGTCGGCTAAAATCCGAACGTGGAAAATCGTCGAAACATATATCTCGTCGGACTCATGGGGGCCGGCAAAACAACCGTCGGTCGTCAATTGGCGAAGCGCTTGGCCCGCCCGTTCTTCGATTCCGATCATGAAATTGTTGAACGGACAGGTGTGCCAATCCCAACAATTTTCGAGATTGAAGGGGAGGATGGTTTCCGGCGTCGTGAGGTGCAGACCATTCACGAACTCACGGAGGCATCAAATATCGTGATGGCTACCGGAGGAGGCGTTGTTCTTAACCAGGAAAATCGTCGGAGGTTGCATGAGACCGGATGGGTGGTGTACTTGAATGTTCCTCCGGCGTTGTTGTTTGAGCGTACGCGCCACGACAGGAATCGCCCTTTATTACATGTTGCGGATCCGCTAGCCAAGCTGGAGGAACTGCACGCCGTGCGCGACCCTTTGTATCGAGATACAGCGCACATTGTGGTGGATGGCGGGCGTCTGGTTGCCTCCGGTATCGTGCTGCACCTCCTTAGAGAATTTAACCGTCAATGCAAACCATGATAGAAACGCTCGGTGTCGCTTTAGGGGATCGTTCGTACCCCATCCACATCGGAAGCGGCCTACTCAAGCGGATTGAACTGATTCTGCCCCATATCACGCAGAAGAAGGCCGTTGTGGTGACGAACACCACCGTTGCTCCCCTGTATCTTGAAACATTGCGATCTACGCTGGAAAGCGCTGGGATTTCGGTGTTGCCTGTTGTTTTGCCTGATGGGGAACAATTCAAGACTTGGGAAACTCTGAACCTTGTCTTTGATGCCTTGCTGGGGGCGCGTTGCGAGCGCGGAATGACTTTGCTTGCTCTTGGTGGAGGAGTGATTGGCGATATGGGTGGATTTGCTGCCGCCTGTTATCAGCGAGGAATGCCTTTTATCCAGGTGCCAACAACGCTTTTGTCCCAGGTTGATTCCTCCGTCGGTGGCAAGACGGCGATTAACCATCCACTTGGCAAGAACATGATTGGCGCGTTCTATCAGCCAAAGTTGGTTCTTGCTGATATTTCGACCTTGGATACTTTGCCCGAGCGAGAGCTGAAAGCGGGCTTGGCCGAAGTGATCAAATACGGCCTGATTCGAGACTTGGACTTCTATGTCTGGCTTGAAGAGAGTCTCGAAAAACTACTGGCACGAGATGCCTCTGCTCTGACGTATGCAATTCATCGCTCCTGTGTCAACAAAGCCGAGGTCGTCGCGGCGGACGAAAAGGAGACCGGTGAGCGTGCACTGCTCAATCTTGGACATACCTTTGGCCATGCGATTGAAACGGGCATGGGGTATGGAGAATGGCTGCATGGCGAAGCCATTGCTGCCGGCACGCTAATTGCTGCAGAGTTGTCGCATCAGTTGGGATGGCTGGATGGAAAAACGGTCAAGCGAATTGAACACATTTTTGTTCGAGCCGGGTTACCAGTATTTGGCCCCAGGCTTGGTGCGGCCAGATATCTTGAGTTGATGAGCCATGACAAGAAGGTGCAGGATGGAAAACTGCGTTTGGTGCTCCTTAAGGAAATCGGCAAGGCTGTCGTTTCTGATCAAGCCAGCGACGCGCAGATCAGCGCCGCTATTGAGGCCAGATGCACCTGAACAGGGAAGATATTCTCCTGAGTGTGCATAGTTGGTGCGTCGCAGCATCTTGAATTGACAGGGGTTTGCCGGTATATTTGATGGTTGCCTCTAATTTTCCTATAGGCCGAAGCAGAAAATATGATGCTCGGCTTTTTTCAACATTGGCCCATAGTTAGTGGCCAAGTTATTTGAAGGAATGCGTGTGATGGAATCGGGAGTACCTGAGCGGCAGGGTTTGTATGACCCCGCCAACGAGCACGACGCTTGCGGTGTGGGTTTTGTGGCGCATGTGAAAGGCCATAAAAACCATGCTATCGTCGAGCAGGGTTTGTTGATCCTGAAGAATATCGATCACCGTGGTGCGGTTGGCGCGGACCCCTTGCAGGGGGATGGCGCGGGCATCCTGATCCAGATTCCGGACCAGTTCTATCGTGAAGAGATGGCGCGACAGGGCGTCGAACTGCCGCCGGCGGGTGAGTACGGTGTCGGCATGGTCTTCCTGCCACAAGAAGCCGCTTCGCGATATGCCTGTATCGAGGAAATTGAGCGCTCGATTATTGCCGAAGGTCAGGTGCTGCTCGGGTGGCGTGACGTACCGGTTAACCGTGATATGCCCATGTCGCCGACCGTGCGTGCCAAGGAGCCTGTGATTCGCCAGGTATTCGTTGGCCGCGGTCCGGACGTCTTCGTCACGGATGCCCTTGAGCGCAAGCTATACATCATTCGCCGCCGTGCCGCCAACGCGATCAAGTCACTGAAGCTGAAGTTCGGTCAGGAATTCTATGTCCCGTCCTTTTCTGCACGCACGGTCAACTACAAGGGGCTGCTGCTGGCTGACCAGGTTGGCGTGTACTACCTGGACCTGCAGGACAAGCGTACGGTTTCGGCACTTGCCCTCGTGCACCAGCGTTTCTCGACCAACACCTTCCCGACCTGGGATCTGGCGCATCCGTTCCGCTATATCGCCCACAACGGCGAAATCAATACGGTACGCGGCAACGTTAACTGGTTCAAGGCACGTGAACAGGCGATTTCTTCGCCGATTCTAGGGGACGACCTGAAGAAGGTCTGGCCGCTGCATTATCCGGGTCAGTCCGACTCGGCTTCCTTCGATAACGCGCTCGAACTGCTCGTTATGGGTGGTGGCTACTCGCTGGCCCAGGCGGTCATGCTGATGATCCCGGAGGCCTGGGAAAAGCACTCACAGATGGACGAGAACCGCCGTGCCTTCTACGAATACCATGCCGCGATGATGGAGCCGTGGGACGGCCCAGCAGCCGTGGCTTTTACCGACGGTCGCCAGATCGGTGCGACGCTCGACCGTAACGGTCTGCGTCCGGCCCGTTATCTGGTCACAGATGACGACCTCGTCGTGATGGCTTCGGAGTCTGGTGTTCTGCCCATTCCGGAAAAGAAGATCGTCAAGAAGTGGCGTTTGCAGCCGGGCAAGATGTTCCTGATCGATATGGAGCAGGGCCGCATTATCGACGACAAGGAACTCAAGGACTCCTTGGCCAACGCCAAGCCGTATCGCGAGTGGATTGAAAAGATTCGAATCAAGCTCGACGAAGTGCCGGCACCGCACGAAAAGTGTTCGGCCCCAACTGCTTCCCTGCTTGATCGCCAGCAGGCTTTCGGCTACACGCAGGAAGACGTAAAAATCATCCTCGAGCCGATGGTCCAGAATGGCGAAGAAGCCACTGGTTCCATGGGTACCGACTCTGCCTTGCCGGTGCTGTCGGCCAAGAACAAGACGCTATACACCTACTTCAAGCAGTTGTTTGCTCAGGTGACCAACCCACCGATCGACCCGATCCGCGAAGAACTGGTCATGTCGCTGGTGTCCTTCATCGGGCCGAAGCCGAACCTGCTCAACACCAACGATATCAACCCGCCGATTCGTCTTGAAGTGTCGCAACCCGTGTTGTCCTTCGACGACATGGAAAAGCTGCGCAACATCGAGAAATATACCTCAAACAAATTCCACTCCTTTGAGCTGGATATTTGTTACCCGGTCGCTTGGGGCAAGGATGGTATCGAGGCACGCCTTGCTTCGCTGGCGGCGGATGCTGAAGATGCGGTTCGTTCCGGCGCCAACATCCTGATCGTCTCCGACCGCAAGGTTGACGCCGAGCATGTGGCCATTCCGGCGCTGCTCGCCACCTCGGCTATTCACCAGCATCTGGTCAAGAAGGGCCTGCGCACCAGCGCCGGCCTCGTCGTCGAGACTGGTTCAGCTCGTGAGACGCATCACTTTGCCTTGCTTGGCGGCTATGGTGCCGAGGCCGTCCACCCCTACGTGGCGCTCGAAACCATCGCCGGCTTCGCCAAGGGTGATGCAGAGAAGGCCGAGAAGTACGCCAAGAACTACGTCAAGGCCATTGGCAAGGGCCTCATGAAGGTCATGTCGAAGATGGGTATCTCTACCTACATGTCCTACACGGGCGCCCAGATCTTCGAAGCCATCGGCCTGCAGAAGGACTTTATCGAGAAATACTTTACCGGCACGTCGTCAAATGTCGAAGGTATTGGCGTCTTTGAGGTTGCCGAGGAAGCCATTCGCCTGCATGACGAAGCTTTCTCCGGCAATCCCGTGCTGGCCAACATGCTCGATGCCGGTGGTGAATACGCTTATCGCATCCGCGGTGAAGAGCACATGTGGACGCCGGATTCAATTGCCAAGCTGCAGCACTCGACCCGCTCCGGCAAGTACGAGACCTACAAGGAATATGCCAAGCTGATCAACGATCAGACCAAGCGTCATCTGACCCTGCGTGGCCTGTTCGAATTCAAGCCGACCGGTACCGCCATTCCGTTGGAAGAAGTCGAGTCTGCCAAGGAAATCGTCAAGCGCTTCGCCACCGGTGCCATGTCGCTAGGTTCCATCTCGACCGAAGCGCACACGACGCTGGCCATCGCCATGAACCGCATCGGCGGCAAGTCGAATACCGGCGAAGGTGGTGAGGATGCCAAGCGTTTCGTGCCGCTCAAGGCTGGCCAGACGCTGTCTGAAGTAGTCGGTGCCTCACGTATCGAACGTGATTACACCTTCAAGGACGGCGATTCGCTGCGTTCCGCCATCAAGCAGGTCGCCTCCGGCCGCTTTGGCGTGACCACCGAGTATCTGGTGAACGCCGACCAAATCCAGATCAAGATGGCGCAAGGTGCCAAGCCGGGTGAAGGCGGCCAGTTGCCGGGTCACAAGGTTTCCGAGTACATCGGTTTCCTGCGTCACTCGGTGCCGGGTGTCGGCCTGATTTCGCCGCCGCCCCACCACGACATCTACTCGATCGAAGACTTGGCCCAGCTCATTCATGATCTGAAAAACGCCAATTCCAAAGCTTCCATCTCGGTCAAGCTGGTGTCCGAAGTTGGTGTCGGCACGGTTGCTGCCGGTGTTGCCAAGGCCAAGGCCGATCACGTCGTGATTGCCGGTTTTGACGGTGGTACCGGTGCTTCGCCGCAGTCTTCGATCAAGCACGCCGGTACGCCGTGGGAACTCGGTTTGTCCGAAACCCAGCAGACCCTGGTGCTCAACCGTTTGCGTTCGCGTATCCGCGTTCAGGTCGACGGCCAGATGAAGACCGGTCGTGACGTCGTGATCGGTGCCCTGCTCGGTGCCGACGAATTCGGCTTCGCCACGGCACCGCTCGTCGTCGAAGGCTGCATCATGATGCGCAAGTGCCACCTGAATACTTGCCCGGTTGGTGTGGCCACGCAGGATCCGGTGCTGCGCAAGCGCTTCTCCGGTCAGCCCGAGCATGTCGTCAATTTCTTCTTCTTCGTTGCCGAAGAGGTTCGCGAGATCATGGCTCAGCTCGGCATTCGCAAGTTTGATGATCTGGTTGGCCGCGCCGACCTGCTCGACATGCGGCCTGGTATCGACCACTGGAAGGCCAAGGGTCTGGATTTCTCCAAGATCTTCTTCCAGCCGAATGTGCCGGCCGATGTGCCGCGCCTGCACACAGAAATGCAGGACCACGGCCTTGAGAAAGCGCTCGATCACAAGTTGATTGCCCAGGCCAAGCCGGCTCTCGAAAAGGGCCAGAAGGTCCAGATCGAAACGACCATCATCAACGTCAACCGCACCTGCGGCACCATGCTGTCGGGCGAAGTCGCGCGCCGCTATGGCCATGCCGGCTTGCCGGACGACACCATCCACGTCAAGCTGACCGGCACTGCCGGCCAGGCCTTCGGTGCCTTCCTGGCCAAGGGCGTGACGCTGGAGTTGACTGGTGAAGGTAATGACTACGTCGGCAAGGGTTTGTCGGGCGGTCGCATCATCATCAAGCCGAGCCCGGACTTCCGTGGCGATACGCAGCAGAACATCATTTGCGGTAACACCGTCTTGTACGGCGCGACCGAAGGCGAGGCTTTCCTCGCCGGTGTTGGCGGCGAACGCTTCTGTGTTCGTAATTCCGGTGGTACGGCAGTTGTTGAGGGTGTTGGCGACCATGGTTGCGAATACATGACCGGTGGCACGGTGGCTGTGCTGGGCATGACCGGGCGCAACTTCGCGGCCGGCATGTCGGGTGGTATTGCCTACGTGCTGGATGAGGATGGCAGCTTCAAGCATCGCTGCAATATGGCTCAGGTAGCGCTCGAGAAGGTCTTGCCGGCATCCCGTATTGCCGCTGGCGAACCGCAGCATCTCGGCATCGCTGACGAAATCCAGCTCAAGGAACTGATCACCCGTCATGCCGAGTACACCGGCAGCGCGACCGCCAAGGCCATTCTGGCCAACTGGGATGCCTACCGCGAGAAGTTCGTCAAAGTCTATCCGCACGAATACAAACGCGCCCTCACCGAGATGGCCGCTGCCGCACAGAAGGAGGCTGCATAATGGGCAAGCCGACTGGCTTCATGGAATTCGAGCGCCTGTCCGAGGGTTACGACCCGGTCGAACAGCGCCTGAAGCACTACAAGGAATTCGTCCACGCCTTGTCCGACGACGATGCCAAGATCCAGGGCGCGCGTTGCATGGACTGCGGTATTCCGTTCTGCAACAACGGCTGCCCGGTGAACAACATCATTCCGGACTGGAATGACCTGGTTTACCGTGGCAACTGGAAGCAGGCGCTGGAAGTGCTGCATTCGACCAACAATTTCCCGGATTTCACCGGCCGCATCTGCCCGGCCCCTTGCGAAGCTGCCTGTACGCTCGGCATCAATGCCGCGCCGGTGGGTATCAAGTCGATCGAGCATGCGATCATCGACAAGGGCTGGGAAATGGGTTGGGTCGTGCCGCAGCCGCCGAAATCGAAGACCGGCAAGAAGGTCGCCATCGTCGGTTCCGGCCCGGCCGGACTGGCTGCCGCCCAGCAACTGGCGCGTGTCGGCCATGACGTCACCGTGTTCGAGAAGAGCGATCGTCTCGGCGGCCTGCTGGCTTATGGCATTCCTGACTTCAAGATGGAAAAGACCTTGGTCGACCGTCGTGTTGCCCAGATGGAAGCCGAAGGCGTCACCTTCAAGACCGAGGTCGTGATCGGTGACAAGAACGTGCCGGCCGGCATCAACAACGATGCGACAGAGTTCGTCTCGGCTGACCAGCTCAAGAAGGATTTCGACGCAGTGATTCTGGCTGCCGGCTCGGAAGTGCCGCGCGATCTGCCGGTGCCGGGCCGCGAACTCAAGGGCATCTACGCCGCGCTTGAATTCCTGATTCCGCAGAACAAGGAAATCCAGCAGGGCAAGGCCAACCCGATCAACGTCAAGGGCAAGCACGTCATCGTCATCGGTGGCGGCGATACGGGTTCCGACTGCGTCGGTACCTCGAATCGCCATGGCGCTGCCTCGGTGACCCAGTTCGAGCTGATGCCGATGCCGCCGGAAGAGGAAAACAAGGAGCTGACCTGGCCGTACTGGCCGTACAAGCTGCGCACCTCTTCTTCGCACGACGAAGGCTGTAGCCGCGATTTCGCCGTTGCTACCAAGGGCTTCGTCGATGATGGCAAGGGCAACGTCAAGGCGCTCAAGGCCGTTCGTCTGGACTGGACGGATGGTCAGATGAGCGAAGTGCCCGGCTCCGAATTCGAACTGCCGTGCGACAACGCTTTCCTGGCCATGGGGTTCACCAACCCGGTCGGCGGCCTGCTGGATGCCTTCGGCGTCGAGAAGGATGGGCGCCAGAACGCCAAGGCAACGACCGATGGCGAAGGTTGCTACAAGACCAATGTCGACAAGGTTTACGCCGCCGGCGACGTGCGTCGCGGCCAGTCGCTGGTGGTCTGGGCGATCCGCGAAGGTCGTCAGGCTGCGCGTGAAGTCGATGCATTCCTGATGGGTTCGACGACGCTGCCACGCTGAGTCGAAAGCTCTCCAAAAAGCCCCGCCGCCTGAAAAGCCGGCGGGGCTTTTCATTTTTGGCCATTTTTTCCGGTTGACCGCGGGATTCCCCATTTGACTATTTTTCTCATGATTGGGTGGGCTATTGGCGAAACATTGTCTCTGTCGTGTGAGAATAGCTGCTGATTTCAAGGGGAAAACATGTCAACTGAACTGCAACCTGCTTTGCTGGTGACAACGCCTAGCGGTGCCCTCGACGGGCACATGCTGGTGATTCTGGGCATCATGGTCGTCGCCGGGGTACTGGGCGGCACGGCCAATTATTTTCTGGCCGACCGGCGCGGCGATGCGGGCCGCCATGACTGGTTGAAATATCCGGTCTTCGGCGTCGTTGCGGCGCTCACCGTGCCGCTCTTTCTCAACATGCTGTCGAGTACGCTGCTTGAGGGGGCGCGGACCAAGCCGATCGATCTCTACGTGTTTTCAGGTTTCTGCCTGATCTACGTCGTCGCCTCGCGGCGCTTTTTCGAAAACATGGTGCAGCGCCTGATGGCGCAGATCGACCAGGTTCGGCGCGACGTTGGCCGCATCGAACAGCAAAAGCGTGACGAGCCTATCGTGGCTGTGCCCAAGGCCGAAAGCGAGGTGCTGAAGGCCGTCGAGCATGATCCCAAGGACGTTCTCTCCTACAACGACGTGGAAATCCTGCGCGCCCTGTCCGAGGGCGGCTTCGTTTATGGAAACCTGGCCGCGATCTGCGACAGCACCGGGCTGGCCCGCGACTTTGTCAGCCAGCGCCTGACGGTCATGAAGGCCATGGGCGTCATCGAGACGCGTATCAACGACAAAAATGTGCTGCACTGGTTCGTCTCGGCACGCGGCAAGGCTGTGCTCGGCGACATCCTGGGCGGCCAGGAACAGAAAAAGAGCGCCTGAGCTTCCGCTCGTTTCTGGCCAAGTGCCGACAAAAGCCCCGCCGCCTGAACAGCCGGTGGGGCTTTGTTTTTGGTGTTTTGCTTTGTGCGAAATTTGTCCTAAATTGAAAGTCGACAGAACCCGGCAAGGTAGAGGCAGTCAAACGAACGAAGCGTAGAAACTCTGGCTGGCGGAAAGGAGTCGCATCATGCGCAGGCTCATCTCCCTGAACCCGACGGTGCGTTGCATCGGGGTGGCCAGTTATTTCGGTGCGCCCTTCGCCGGTTGCGAATGCGGCCCGGAAGTTCTGCGGCGGGCTGGGTTGCCAGCTGTGCTTCGTCATAACGGTTTGAGCGCAGAGTGGCTGGACATACCGGTTCCAGAGCCGTCGACTGCAGCATTGGGCGTTCTTCTGCGAACGCTGGCCGATGTTGCAGCGTCAACTATCGGTGAGGGCAACCGTCCGCTGATCATCGGTGGCGATCATTCAATGGCGGCTGGCACATGGCGCGGCATCGGTCGGGCCTTGGGTGAGGCGCCTGGTTTGATCTGGATCGATGCCCATCTCGATGCTCATACCCCGGACACCAGTCCTTCGGGCAACGCCCATGGCATGCCGCTGGCCGCCTTGTTTGGTTTTGGCGATCCGGCCATGGTGAAAGTGCCCGGGCCGAGCCTTGATCCGGCGAGGATCGTCGTCATCGGTGTGCGCAGCCATGAAGCGGCGGAGGCCGAGCTTCTGGCGACGCTAGGGGTCCGGATTTTCGCCATGTCTGAAATTAACGAACGTGGTCTGCCGGAAGTCTTTGCCGAGGCCTTGCGCCTCGTCGGCAACGGCCCTTGGGGCATCAGCCTCGATCTCGATGCAATCGATCCCGAATTCGCGCCCGGCGTGTCGACGCCAGCGGCCGGGGGCTTGGCGCCTGCTGAATTGGCGCTGGCCATGCGCAGCATTCTGCGCGAGCGGAATTGTGTCGGTCTGGAAATCGCCGAATACAACCCGGATGTCGATCCGGACGGGCGGACGGGACGCTTGGTTGGCGAACTGCTCGATGCCGCTTCGGCGCCGGACAGCACAACCTTGCGCCGCTGGGAAGCCGGGTTCGGGGCAAGAAACTATGAGCCGATGCCAGTCGTCCTGCATGCTGGACAAGGTTGCTGGGTGAGCGACGTCGAAGGCCGCCGCTACCTCGACCTGATGTCGGCCTATTCGGCGACCAGCTTCGGCCATGCCCATCCCCGCTTGCTCGCCGCGCTGAGCGAACAGGCATCCCGCCTGGCGGTAACTTCACGGGCCTACGCCAACGATCGCCTGCCGCAGCTTTTGCGCCGCCTGGCGCTACTCACCGGTTACGATCGGGTACTGCCGGTCAATACCGGCCTGGAAGCTGTCGAAACCGCCCTCAAGGCAGCCCGCAAATGGGCTTACAAAATCAAAGGCGTGCCCGACGGACATGCCGAAATCATCGCCTGCGAAGGAAATTTTCACGGCCGTTCCATCGCCATCGTTGGCCTGTCGTCCGAAGCACAGTATCGCGATGGCTTCGGCCCTTTTCCGGATGGCCTGAAACGCATCCCCTACGGTGACGCGGCGGCGCTGGCCGAGGCCATCACACCGAATACGGTGGCCTTCCTGGTTGAGCCGATCCAGGGTGAAGGCGGCATCATCCTGCCGCCACCCGGCTATCTCGCTGCTTGTGCCGCCATCTGCAAACGGCACAACGTATTGTTGATCGCTGACGAGGTACAGACCGGGCTGGGCCGGACCGGCAAACTGCTCGCCTGCGAGCACGAAGGGGTCCGTCCGGACGGCGTCATTCTTGGCAAGGCACTTGGCGGCGGCCTGTTGCCCGTCTCGGCTTTCCTGGCCGACGAGGCGGTGATGCAGGTCTTCACGCCAGGTGATCATGGCTCGACCTTCGGCGGCAATCCGCTGGCCTGCCACGTCGCCCTGACCGCCATCGATATCCTCGAAGAAGACCACCTGATCGAAAAATCCGCGGTTCTCGGCGAACTTTTACTCGCCAGACTGCACCAACTGAAAGAGTCTTCGCCAATAGTCAGGGCTGTCCGCGGAAGGGGTCTGTTTGCCGGCATCGAAATCGACCCGCAACAAGCCGATGCGCATACACTGGCCGAAGCACTGCTCGGTTACGGTGTGCTGACCAAGGATACGCACAGCACGGTATTGCGGCTGGCGCCGCCCTTGATCATCGGCCGCGAAGAACTGGAATGGGGTCTCGGCCGTATCGCCGAGGCATTGAACGAGTTTCGACGCCATCCCCGGATGGCGGCATAAACCAATCGGCCACTAGAGCCGTTAATAGAATAAGGGAGATAGTTAGTATCCAATCGTTGTCGCATATCTGAAAGAGGAGGCAGCCATGTCGATATTCACCCGCTACCAGAGCCGTTACGAGGCCTTGCAGGAAGAGGAAATGTCGGTCCAGGAATATCTGGACATCTGCAAGAGCGACTCCACGGCCTATGCCAGTGTGGCCGAGCGCATCTTGCTGGCGATCGGCGAGCCGGAACTGGTCGATACCCGGACTGATCCGCGCCGCTCGCGCCTCTTCGCCAACAAGATGCTCAAGCTCTATCCGGCCTTCCGCGAGTTCTATGGCATGGAAGAGGTGATCGAGAACATCGTCTCCTACTTCCGCCATGCCGCGCAAGGGCTGGAGGAGAAGAAGCAGATTCTCTACCTGCTTGGCCCGGTTGGTGGCGGCAAGTCATCGCTGGCCGAACGCCTGAAGTACCTGATCGAGAAAGTGCCGTTCTATGCGATCAAGGGGTCGCCGGTACACGAATCGCCGCTCGGCCTGTTCAACCTCATTGAGGATGGCCAGATTCTCGAAGAGGATTACGGCATTCCGCGCCGCTATCTCGGCACCATCATGAGTCCGTGGGCGGTCAAGCGCCTGCATGAATTCGGCGGTGACATGAGCCGCTTCCGGGTGGTCAAGTTGCGGCCATCGGTGCTGTCACAGATTGCCGTGTCGAAGACTGAGCCGGGCGACGAGAACAACCAGGATATTTCCTCGCTGGTCGGCAAGATCGACATCCGCAAGCTGGAAACCTATTCGCAGAACGATCCGGACGCCTACTCCTACTCCGGCGGCCTGTGTCTGGCTAACCGTGGCGTGCTCGAATTCGTCGAAATGTTCAAGGCGCCGATCAAGGTGCTCCACCCCTTGCTGACGGCCACCCAGGAGCAGAATTACAAAGGTACCGAAGGCTTCGGCGCCATTCCTTTCGACGGACTGGTACTGGCTCACTCCAACGAAGCCGAGTGGCTGACTTTCAAGAACAACCGCAACAACGAGGCCTTCCTTGATCGCATTTACATCGTCAAGGTGCCCTACTGCCTGCGGGTGACCGACGAGATGCACATCTACGAAAAGCTGCTGGTCAATTCTTCGCTGTCCAAGGCGCCCTGCGCGCCCGACACGCTGCGCATGATGGCCCAGTTCTCTGTGCTGTCGCGCCTCAAGGAGCCTGAGAATTCCAGCATCTACAGCAAGATGCGGATATACGATGGCGAGAATCTCAAGGATACCGATCCCAAGGCCAAGAGTTACCAGGAGTACCGCGACTATGCCGGGGTCGACGAGGGGATGACCGGGTTGTCCACCCGCTTCGCCTTCAAGATTCTGTCCAAGGTCTTCAACTTCGACCACCGCGAGGTGGCGGCCAACCCGGTGCATTTGATGTACGTGCTGGAGCAGCAGATCGAGCAGGAACAGTTCCCGCCCGAGATCGAAGAGCGCTACCTGCGTTACCTGAAGGAGTTTCTCAGTCCGCGTTACGCCGAATTTATCGGCAAGGAGATCCAGACCGCTTACCTGGAAAGCTATTCCGAGTACGGTCAGAACATCTTCGATCGTTATGTCACTTACGCCGACTTCTGGATTCAGGATCAGGAATTCCGCGACCCGAATACCGGTGAAATGCTTGATCGCAGTGCCCTCAACGACGAACTGGACAAGATCGAAAAACCGGCCGGCATCAGCAACCCGAAGGACTTCCGCAACGAGGTGGTGAACTTCGTCCTGCGCGCCAGTGCCAAGCACGGCGGCAAGAACCCGGCGTGGACCAGCTACGAAAAGCTGCGGGCGGTGATCGAGAAGAAGATGTTCTCGAATACCGAGGAGTTGCTGCCGGTTATCTCCTTCAATACCAAGGCCAGTGCTGACGAGCTAAAGAAGCATCAGGACTTCGTCGACCGCATGATCGTCAAGGGCTACACCGAAAAGCAGGTACGCTTGCTCTGCGAGTGGTATCTGCGCGTACGCAAGTCGTCCTGATAAACCAGGGTTGGGGTGCTAGCCCCGACCCGCAGGGGAGGTCAAATGACGGTTCGGATTGTCGATCGGCGCCAGGACAGCAGGAACAAGAGTTCCATCAACCGCAGTCGCTTCATCCGCCGCTTCAAGGGGCAGATCCGCAAGGCGGTGGCCGATGCCATTGCCAAGCGCGGCATCCGCGATCTCGAGAACGGCGAGAAGATCGGCATTCCCGGCAGGGACATCTCCGAGCCGCATTTTCAGCACGGCCAGGGTGGCGTGCGGGAGTCGGTGCATCCGGGCAACGACCGCTTTCAGAGTGGCGATGAAATGGATAGGCCGCCTGGCGGCCAAGGCCTGGGTAGCGGCAAGGCCAGCCAGGATGGCGAGGGCATCGACGACTTCGTATTCACGCTGACCCGCGACGAGTTTCTCGATATTTTCTTCGATGAGTTGGCCCTGCCCAATCTGGTCAAGCGGCAACTGGCCCGCATTGATGAATACAAGCGGGTGCGGGCCGGCTATACGCAGACCGGGGTGGCGACCAATATCAACCTGGTGCGCACCATGCGCGGCGCAGCCGGTCGGCGAGTGGCGGTTGGCGGTCCGTATGCGACCCGCCTGCGCAGCCTGCAGGCCGAACTCGAGCAGGCGCTCGACGAAATGCCGGCGGACGAAGCGGAGATCGAGCGCCTCAATCGTGAGATTGTTCATCTGAAAGCCCGGCGCGAGGCAATTCCCTTCATCGACCCGTTCGATCTGCGCTACTCGAATCGCATCCGGGTCCCCGAGCCCTCGACGCAGGCCGTGATGTTCTGCGTGATGGACGTTTCCGGCTCGATGGACGAAGCCAAGAAGCAGATGGCCAAGCGTTTCTTCATGCTGCTCTACCTCTTCCTCAACCGCAATTACGAGCATATCGAAGTGGTCTTCATCCGCCACCACACGGTGGCCGAGGAGGTGGACGAGGACAACTTCTTCCACTCCCGGGAAACCGGCGGCACCATTGTTTCCAGCGCACTGAAACTGATGCGCGACATCATCACCGAACGTTATGCGAGCAGTGCCTGGAACATCTACTGCGCGCAGGCATCCGACGGCGACAACTGGAACGACGACTCGCCCTTGTGCCGCGAAATGCTCGCCGAGTCCATCCTGCCGATGGTCCAGTACTTTGCCTACATCGAGATCGCCGACAGCGAGCCGCAGAACCTCTGGCTCGAATACGAAGAGCTGGCCGGCGCCTATCCCGGGCTGTTCGCCATGCAGCGCATCACGGCGGTCAGCGATATCTACCCGGTATTTCGCGAACTGTTCAGAAAGCGGCTGGTATGACCCGCAAACGCTCCCGCCTGATTGCCGAAGGTTCGGACTGGACGCTCGAAGCGATCGCCCTCTACGATACCGAGATTGGCCGCGTTGCCAAGAACTACGGTCTGGACACCTATCGCCATCAACTCGAAGTCATTACTGCCGAACAGATGATGGATGCCTACGCCGCCATCGGCATGCCGGTCTATTACCATCACTGGTCTTTCGGCAAACATTTCCTGGAAACCGAAAACCGCTACAAGCGCGGCCACATGGGGCTGGCCTACGAGATCGTGATCAATTCCGATCCCTGCATCGCCTACCTGATGGAGGAAAACACGCTGACCATGCAGGCATTGGTCATTGCCCATGCTGCCTACGGCCACAACTCTTTTTTCAAGGGTAATCATCTGTTCAAGCAGTGGACCAGCGCCGACGCGATCATCGACTACCTGGTTTTTGCCCGGAACTACATTGCCGAATGCGAGGAGCGCCACGGCGTCGATAGCGTCGAACAACTGATTGATGCCTGTCATTCCCTGTCGAATCTCGGCGTCGACCGCTACAAGCGTTCGCCACCGTTATCGCTGGAAAAAGAGAAGAATCGCCAGCGTGAACGCGAGGTTTATCTGCAGGCCCAGGTCAACGATTTGTGGCGCACTCTGCCGCGCCATGAAGCCGCCATCGCGGCTGTCGAAGAAAGACGTTTCCCCGAGGAACCAGAAGAAAACCTGCTCTACTTCGTCGAAAAAAATGCTCCGCTGCTTGAGCCGTGGCAGCGCGAGATCGTCCGCATTACCCGCAAGATCGGCCAGTATTTCTACCCGCAGCGGCAGACCCAGGTGATGAACGAAGGCTGGGCATGTTTCTGGCATTACACGCTACTCAACACGCTGTACGACGAAGGGAAGGTTAACGACGGTTTCATGTTCGAGTTCCTGCAGTCGCACACCAACGTCGTCTATCAGCCGCCCTATCACAGCAAGTGGTACTCCGGCATCAATCCCTATGCGCTGGGTTTTGCCATGTGGCAGGACATCCGGCGCATCTGCGAGAAACCCACAGACGAGGACCGCGCGTGGTTCCCTGAAATCGCTGGTTCCGACTGGCGCGAAACCTTCGACTTCGCGATGCGCAATTTCAAGGACGAGAGTTTCATCGCCCAGTTCCTGTCGCCCCGGCTGATGCGCGAGTTCCGCTTGTTTTCGGTCCTCGACGACGATAGCAAGGGCAAGCTGAAAGTCGACGCGATTCACGACGATCCGGGTTATCGCGCCCTGCGCCGGAATCTCGCCGAGCAGTACAACCTGGGCAGCAGCGATCCGAATATCCAGGTCTGGAATGTGGACCTGAGCGGCGACCGTTCGCTGACCCTGCGCCATTTCGTCCATGAGCGCCGCCCCTTGTCGGCGCAGTCCGACGCGGCCCTGGAACATCTGGCCTATCTGTGGGGCTTCACGGTGCGCCTTGAACAGCAGTCGGCCGATGGTGAAGCGGTGCTTCTCGCCGAGCGCAAAACCGAAAAACGCAAGCACGGCGAGCGCTGAGTTCCCTTGTTCTGCTTCGACAGGCGCCGGCTATCGTGTGAGAATGTGGGTTGCCTAACCTCACAAGATAATGCCCAACATGAATATCGTCATTCTCGCTGCCGGTCAGGGCAAGCGCATGCATTCCAACCTCCCAAAGGTCTTGCATCCGGTGGCTGGCAAACCCTTGGCGCAGCATGTGATCGATACGGCGCGGCTGCTCTCGCCGGAGAAATTGATTGTCGTTTATGGCCACGGTGGCGAAGTGGTGCGGTCGACCCTCGCTGCCGACGATATTCTGTGGGCCGAGCAGGCGCAGCAACTGGGCACCGGCCACGCCGTCGCCCAAGCAGTTTCGCAGCTCGGCGGCGCGACACAGACGCTGGTTCTTTACGGTGACGTGCCGCTGACTACGGTCGGAGCACTCAAGCGCCTGCTGCAGGCTGGCAAGGATGGCCTGTCGATCCTCACCGTCGACCTTGCCAACCCGAGCGGTTATGGCCGCATGGTGCGCGATGCAAATGGCAACATCGTGCGCATCGTTGAGGAAAAGGATGCGACGCCGGAAGAAAAGGCGATCCGCGAGGTCAACACCGGCATTATGGCGATTCCGACGGCGCGCCTGGCCGACTGGCTCGGCCAGCTCAAGAACAACAACGCCCAGGGTGAGTACTACCTGACCGACATCGTCGCACTGGCTGTCGCCGAGGGCTTGCCGGTGCGAGCCGCCCAGCCCGAGGGCGAATGGGAGGTGCTCGGCGTCAACAGCAAGGTGCAACTGGCCGAACTGGAACGTCAGCACCAGCGCAACCTGGCCGATCAATTGCTGGTCGCCGGTGTGCGCCTGGCCGATCCGGCGCGCATCGACATCCGTGGCAGCCTGACCCATGGCCGCGACGTGTCCATCGACGTCGGTTGCGTCTTCGAAGGCAAGGTCGAGCTGGCCGATGCCGTCGAGGTTGGCCCCTACTGCGTGCTCAAGAACGTCAAGGTCGGCGCCGGCACGCGCATCGCCGCCTTCTGCCATTTCGAGGACGCGGTGATCGGGCCGGACGGCGTGCTCGGTCCTTATGCCCGCCTGCGTCCGGGTACCGAACTCGGGCCGGAGGTGCACATCGGTAACTTCGTCGAGGTCAAGAAGAGCATCATCGGTGCCCAGTCCAAGGCCAACCACCTGGCCTACATCGGCGACGCCGAGATCGGCCAGCGCGTGAACGTCGGCGCCGGCACCATCACCTGCAATTACGACGGCGCCAACAAGTTCAAGACCATCATCGAGGACGATGTCTTCATCGGCTCCGATACCCAACTCGTCGCCCCGGTGACGGTCGGCCGTGGGGCAACGCTCGGGGCAGGCACGACGCTGACCAAGAATGCGCCACCGGACGCCTTGACCGTGTCGCGGGCCAAACAAATGACGCTACCCGGTTGGGAACGTCCGAAAAAGGTGAAGAAATAATGGATATCTGGTTCACGGCTTTTGTCTTGGCCATCGCCCTTCTCGTCGCAGTGGGAGGCTCGCTGCTGCTGGTCGGCTACTTCGGTACCGTGCCTGCATCCTTCGCCTTCGGCTGGAAAAACTGGCTGCCGACGCTGGCCCTGCCCATTGTTGGCCCGATCTGGTTTGCCGGCACGCACTGGTCGGAGTTTTCCAAGCCGGGCAAGCAGCTGATTTTCGGTGTCCTGCTTTTTGTCGTGGCAATTGCCTTGCTCTACGGCTTCGGGCCACACTTTGTCGACCGTATGGCGGCCAGTGGCATGTATCGCGAATAGATGGCGGCTCGCTGATGACAAGGCAGGCTACCGAAGTGAACTGATTTTTCGCTGAATTTTTAAGCTAAGGGAGAAGAAGATGTCCAAGTACACCACCGAGGCTCTACGTTCTGTAGCACTGGTCGGCCATGGCGCCGCCGGCAAGACCAGCCTGGCCGAGGCCTTGCTGTTGGCGACCGGCGCCATCAATACGAAGGGCAGCGTCGAGAAAGGCAACACCGTTGCCGACTTCGATGCCCAGGAAAAAGAAGCCGGCCACTCCCTGACGTCTGCCGTCGTCAATTTCGGCTATGAAGGCACCCATGTTCACCTGATCGACACCCCGGGTTACCCGGACTTTTCGGGCCAGGCGATTGCTGCGCTGGCCGGTGTCGATACCGCACTGATCGTCGTTAATGCCCAGACCGGCGTTGAGCTGATGACCGAGCGCATGATGCGCTACGCCGCCGAGCGCAAGCTGTGCCGGATGATCGTCATCAACAAGATCGATGCCGAAAACCTCGACTTGCCGGGCCTCGTTGCCAACATTCGCGAACGTTTTGGCAATCAGTGCATGCTGCTCGACCTGCCGGCCCACGGCGCGGCCGATGTCGTCGAAGTGCTCGAACACGATGCCGGCGACGCCGATTTCGAATCGGTCGCGGCGGCGCACCGGGCGCTGATCGACCAGATCGTCGAGGAAGATGAAGACCTGCTCGCCCAGTACCTTGAAGACGGTGCCGATCCGACCGCGACCGCCTTGCATGCGCCGTTTGAAAAAGCCCTGCGCGAAGGCCACCTGATTCCCATCCTGTTCACCTCGGCCAAGACCGGCGCCGGCATCAAGGAATTGCTGCATGTGCTGGCCTCGCTGGCGCCAAACCCGGCCGAAGGCAATGCGCCCCCGTTCTACAAGGGCAAGCCGGGCGACAAGACCGAGCCTTTCCAGGCCGAGCCGGATGCCGCCAAGCACGTGCTGGCTCACGTTTTCAAGGTGGTGGCCGACCCTTACCTGGGCAAGATCGGCGTCTTCCGTGTCCATCAGGGCACGATGAAAAAGGACATGCAGCTCTTCGTCGGTGACAGCAAGCGACCGATCAAGGTTGGCCATCTCTACCAATTGCAGGGCAAGGACAGCATAGAGGTCGATGAATTGCTGCCGGGCGACATCGGCGCCATCGCCAAAATCGACGAAGTCGATTTCGACTGCGTCCTGCACGATTCGCACGACGAGGACCACATCCACCTCGTGCCGCTCGAATTTCCCAAGCCGATGGCCGGGCTGGCTGTCGAAACCAAGAAGAAGGGCGACGAACAGCGCCTGTTCGACATCCTTGCCAAGCTGGCCATGGAAGACCCGACCTTCGTCGTCGAACGTCACCCGACGAGCAATGAAACCGTTGTCCGCGGCCTCGGCGAAATCCATCTGAAGTCGAAGCTGGCCCGTATGGCCGGCCAGTACAAGCTCGAAGTCGATACCAAGCCGCCGCGCATCCCGTACTGCGAGACGATCACCGCCCCGGCCGAGGCGATGTATCGCCACAAGAAACAGTCGGGTGGTGCCGGCCAGTTCGGCGAAGTGCACCTGCGCATCGAGCCGAAGGCCCGTGGCGAGGGCTTCGAGTTCGTCGATGCTGTCAAGGGTGGCGTCATTCCCGGCGTCTTCATGGCGGCCGTGGAGAAGGGCATTCGCCAGGGACTTGAAGGCGGCGTCGTCGCCGGTTATGCGGTCGACGACCTCAAAGTGACGGTTTTCGACGGCAAGACCCACGCCGTTGACGGCAAGGAAGTGGCTTTCACCATTGCCGGGCGCAAGGCGGTCATCGAAGCGATTCGCGGCGCCAAGCCGATTGTTCTGGAGCCGATTGTCAGCATCGAGATCATCGTTCCGGAAACCGCCATTGGCGACCTGACGGGCGATCTGTCTGGTCGGCGTGGCCATATAACCGGTACCGACGGGCGTGGGCATGGCATGTCGGCGATTAGTGGCGAAGTGCCGCTGGCTGAGCTTAACGACTATCAGTCGCGGCTTAAGTCGCTGACCGGCGGCCAGGGCAGCTACACCATCGAGTTCGCGCGCTATGCCGCCGTACCGCCGAATGTCCAACAGCAACTGGCCAGCAAGTTCCAGTTGCACGACGAAGACGAGTGAGGTTTTAGTCCTCCCGGGGGGCGCCTAATTAGCTTGGGGTTCCGCCTTGCTGGCGGGCGTACTTTCTTTTGCTTCGCCAAAAGAAAGTAGCCAAAGAAAAGGCGACCCCGAGGGCGCCGCCGGGCTTTGCCCGGTCCCTTGCGCTACTCGGAAAGCCGGGCGGCTGCGGAACTCGGGGCTGCGCCCCTCAAACAGTCCTCGCCGACTGCCCCCGGCCTTCCTGCGTTGCTCAGCGCCTTCCACGGGGGGCCCAAAGGCGTCCAGGCTTAGCCGTTTTGCCGGGGAAAACAGATTCCCACGGTCAACCGGAAAAAATGCCTAAAAATGAAATCTGTCATTTAGGCACCCAAGCTCAAGGACGGATTGTTTCACCGGGCCCCTTGAGAGGTGCCGAGCAACGCAGGGGCTGGCGGATAAAGGGCGAGGACTGTCTGAGGGCGAAGCCCGAGTTCCGCAGCCCCCGCCAGCTCCGAGTAGCGCAGGGAACCGGCGCAGCCGGCACCGACCCAGGGTCGCCTTTTTTTTGCTTACTTTTTCTTGGCGAAGCAAGAAAAAGTGAGACGCCCCGCAAGGGCGGAACCCCAATTCAATTAAGCAGCACCCCCGCCCGACCAGTTAACCGTCGCCAGAAACAGATAACCCGCGCCATACACCGTCTTGATGAAAGCCGGGCTTTGCGGGTCCGGCTCGAGCTTGCGGCGCAGGCGGGAAATGCGAACGTCGATGGCGCGGTCGTTGGGAGCCAAGTCCCGCGTGCCCATGAGCTTTTCGCGCTGCAGGATGCGGTTCGGGTTGTTGACGAAGACCTTGAGCAGCTCGGCTTCCGCCGTGCTCAGCGCGAGCTCTTCGCCATTCGGCGCGGTCAGCGTGTTGTTGCCGAGGTTGAAGCGCCAGCCGGAAAACTCGGCGATCTGGCGGGCCTGGGTTTCGGCGCCTTCGCGCCGGCGGACGATGCTGCGCACGCGGGCGACCAGTTCGCGCGGTTCGAAAGGTTTGAGCACGTAGTCGTCGGCGCCGAGCTCGAGGCCCATGACGCGGTCGCTGACGTGGGCGCGTCCGGTGAGGATCAGGATGCCGCAGCCGGACTGGGCGCGGACGCGCTGCATGGCTTCGAGGCCATCCATGTCGGGCAGGCCGAGGTCGATGATGCAGAGGTCGGGGGCCAGCGCGCGCAGCCGGCGCAGCAGATCACCGGCGCTGCGGCACCAGACGGTACGGAAACCGAAATCGGCGAGCACCTGTTCGATGATCTTGGCGACATCGGGATCGTCTTCGACGATGACGATGAGCTTGGCGGGTTCGTTGTCTTTCATGGTTTTTCTTTATGGGCGGCGCGCAGGGCGCGGGCCAGATCCTGGCGGACGAAAGGTTTGGCCAGCACGGGCAGGTCGCTGCCGACCTCGGCCTCGTCGGTGTAGCCGCTCATCAGCACGATGCACATGTCCGGCTGGCTCAGCAGCACACGGTCGGCCAGTTGCCGGCCATCGAGGCCGCCGGGCATGATGACGTCGCTGACGACGATGGCGATGTCGGGAATCTGGTCAATCATGGCCAGCGCCTGCACGCCGTCTTCAGCTTCGATGACCGGATAGCCGAGGTCGATGAGTTGCTGGCGGACGACGCGGCGCACGTTCGGCTCATCTTCGACGAGCAGCACCAGTTCACCGCCGGCGGGTAGGGCGGCATCCTCGCCCGGGGTGTCGACATCAGGTTCAGGCTTGGCCAGCGGCAGAACCATGAGGACGGTTGTTCCCTGTTCCAGCTGGCTTTGAATCGACACGCCACCACCCGACTGTTTGGCGAAGCCGTAGGCCATGGCCAGCCCGAGGCCGCTCCCCAAACCTAGACGCTTGGTCGTGAAGAAGGGTTCGCAGGCGCGGGCCAGCGTCGTGGCATCCATGCCGCAACCATTGTCGGCGACTTCGATCAGCGCGTATTGACCGGGGCTGACATCGAAGGCGGCGGCATCGGTGGACAGTTCGACGGCGCGCGCCGCGATGTGCAGGCGGCCGCCTTCCGGCATCGCATCGCGCGAGTTCAGGGCAAAGTTGAGCAGGGCGCTTTCGAGCTGGCCGGGGTCGACCAGAGCATGCAGCGTCATGCCGCCGAGATCGGTTGATACGGCAATCGACTCGGGCAGGGAGCGGCGGACCAGTTTGCCCAGGTTGACGATGAGCTGGCCGATGTCGACGGCCTGCGGCTCAAGTGGTTGCTGGCGCGAAAAGGTGAGCAGGCGTTTGATCAGTTGCACGCCGCGCCGGGCCGACTGCAGCGCCGGCTCGACGAATTCATTGACCTCGGCATCGTCGGGGCGGTGGTCCTGGAGGGCGGCGAGGTTGCCGATGATGACCGTCAGCAGGTTGTTGAAATCGTGGGCGAGGCCGCCGGTCAGCTGGCCGATGGCCTCCATTTTCTGGGCCTGGACGAGGGCGGCCTGCATGCGTTTCTGCTCGGTGATTTCATGCGAGAACACGAAAAATCCGAGATTTTTCCCGTCGACCGTGACTTCCGGTACCAGCGTGCTGCGTGCGAAGACGGTTTGCCCCTCGCGCTCCATCTGGTACTCGTAAGTCACCTGCTGGCCAGCCAGCGCCCGTTTGACCGGGTCGCGCACCTGGCTGTAGACGTGTGGCCCGATGACGTCGAGCACGGCCCGGCCGGTGACGCCGCCTTCGGGGTGGCCATACCAGTCGGAATAGCCCTTGTTGGCGTACTGATAGACCTCGTCCTGGTCGACGTAGCCGATCAGGATGGGAATGGTGTCGTTGATCAGGCGCAGGCGCTCTTCGCTGCGCCGGAGGGCGGCAGCAATCCGTTCGTTTTCCTCGCTGGCCCGGCGCAGGTTGGCATTGGCGTTTTCAAGCTGGGCGGTACGCCGGCGCACCCGTTCGTCGAGCTGGATGTTCTGGTGCTCGGTCAGGTGCTCGATGTAGCGCTGCTCGGTGACATCGCTGTAGAGCGTGACGAAACCCTTGTGGGCCAGCGGTTCGCCGCGCAGGAGCAGGACGCGGCCATTCGGCCGCTGGCGTTCGGTGACATGCGGGGCAAAGTTTCTCGCCGCCGTGACCCGCTCGGCGATCTGCGCCTCAATGTCACCCGGGCCATATTCGCCACGCTCGGCGTTGTAGCGGATGAAGCTGGCGAAGGGCGCGCCTATGTAAGCCAGTTCATCGGGAAACTCGAGCAGCTGGAGGAAAGGGCGGTTCCAGGCGACCAGGCAAAGATTGGCATCGAAAACGGTGATTCCCTGGTCGAGCAGGTCGAGCCCGGCCTGCAACATTTCGTGGCGCGGAGCAGTGGGGGACGAGTTGGTTTCCAGAAGCATCGGTCGATTCTAGTGCACGGGGCAGGGTGGATTTCGTGATGTAACGATTCGTTACATTCTGCCAATAGTTGCGCAAGAGTGTTTTGCCAACATCACGATCAATAAAAATACTTGCGCCTACGAGAACAGCACTCGGCAAGAAATCGTGAGGAGATAAATCTTGGTTAACCCGTATTCCGTCGGGCTGGAGCAAAATCCGGCCAATTTCGTCGCACTGTCGCCGCTCAGCTTCATCGAGCGCTCGGCCTTCGTTTACCCGAAACGCGTTTCGGTCATCCAGGGCGCGCGCCAATACACCTGGAAGGAAAGCTACGACCGTAGCCGCCAGCTTGCCTCGGCGCTGAAGAATCGGGGCATCGGCAAGGGTGACACGGTCGCCGCCATGCTGCCCAACACGGCTTCGATGTTCGAATGCCATTTCGGCGTGCCGATGACCGGCGCCGTGCTCAATACCCTGAACACCCGCCTCGACGCCGAAGCCATTGCCTTCATGCTGGCCCACGGCGAAGCCAAGGTGCTGATCACCGACCCCGAATTCTCGACCATCGTCAAGGCCGCGCTGGCACTGCTCGAAGGGCCGAAGCCGCTGGTCATCGACAGTCTCGACCCCGATTTCACCAGCGGCGAGTCGCTCGGCGAAAAGACATACGAAGACTTCCTCAAGGAAGGCGAGCCCGATTTCAAGTGGAGCCTGCCCGACGACGAGTGGGATGCCATCGCCCTGAACTACACCTCGGGTACCACCGGCAATCCGAAGGGCGTCGTCTATCACCATCGCGGCGCTTACCTCAATGCCGCTTCCAACATCATTTCCTGGGGCATGCCGCCGCATGCGGTGTACCTCTGGACGCTGCCGATGTTCCACTGCAACGGCTGGTGCTTCCCCTGGACGCTGGCCGCCAATGCCGGCACCAGTGTCTGTCTGCGCAAGGTCGATCCGGCCCTGATCTTCAACCTGATCAAGGCGCACAAGGTCACCCATATGTGCGGCGCGCCGATTGTATGGGGCATGATGATCAACTCGCCCGACAGCCTCAAGGAAGGCATAGCCCACCAAGTCAATGGCCTGATCGCCGGCGCCGCCCCTCCGGCTGCGATCATCGAAGGCTGCGAGAAGATGGGCTTCAACATCACCCATGTTTACGGCCTGACCGAAACCTACGGCCCGGCTGCCGTCTGCGCCAAGCACCCGGAATGGGACAAGCTGCCGATCGACCTGCGCGCTGCCCGCAACGGCCGCCAGGGCGTGCGCTACCACATGCAGGAAGGCATAGAGGTCCGTGACACGGTCAGCATGGAGCCGGTGCCATGGGATGGCGAGACGATGGGCGAAATCATGTTCAAGGGCAACCTGGTCATGAAGGGCTACCTCAAGAATCCGAAGGCGACCGAAGAAGCCTTCGAAGGCGGCTGGTTCCATACCGGCGACCTCGCGGTCGTGCATAGCGACGGCTACGTCAAGATCAAGGATCGTTCCAAGGACATCATCATCTCCGGCGGCGAGAACATCTCGTCGCTCGAAGTCGAGGACGTGCTCTACCGCCACCCGGCGGTCGTGGCTGCCGCCGTTGTCGCCAAGCCCGACGAGAAGTGGGGCGAAGTACCGGCGGCCTTCGTCGAACTCAAGGCCGATGCGAGCTGCAGCGAAGCCGAGATCATCGAGCACTGCCGTGCCCACCTGGCCCGCTTCAAGGTCCCCAAGCAGGTCGTGTTCGGCGAACTGCCGAAGACCTCGACCGGCAAGATCCAGAAGTACGTCCTGCGTCAGCACGCCAACTCCGTGCTCGCCATCGAGTAGTTCTTGCGTTTTCCCTGCCGAGCTTACCGCCGGCAGGGCTTTTTACAAAAAAGCAGGAGACATCCCTATGAAGATTCTCGTACCCGTAAAACGAGTCGTTGATTACAACGTCAAGGTCCGCGTCAAGGCCGATGGCACCGGTGTTGACCTGGCCAACGTCAAGATGAGCATGAACCCCTTCGACGAAATCGCCATCGAAGAAGCCGTGCGCCTCAAAGAAGCCGGCATCGCGACGGAAGTCATTGCCGTCTCCTGCGGCGTCGCCGCCTGCCAGGAAACCCTGCGCACCGCCATGGCCATCGGTGCCGACCGCGGCATCCTCGTCGAAACCGATGTCGAACTCCAGCCACTGGCTGTCGCCAAGCTCTTGAAGGCCCTCTGCGACAAGGAACAACCGCAACTCGTCATCTGCGGCAAACAAGCCATCGACGACGACGCCAACCAGACCGGCCAGATGCTCGCCGCCCTGCAAGCCTGGCCGCAAGCCACCTTCGCCTCCAAGGTCGTCATCGCCAATGGCAAAGCCACCGTCACCCGCGAAATCGACGGCGGCCTCGAAACCCTCGAAATCACCCTGCCGGCTGTCGTCAGTACCGACCTGCGCCTCAACGAACCGCGCTACGCCACGCTCCCCAACATCATGAAAGCCAAGAAAAAGCCGCTCGACACCGTCAAGCCGGCCGACCTTGGCGTCGACGTCACGCCGCGCCTGACCACCCTCAAGGTCGCCGAACCCGCCAAGCGCAGTGCCGGCATCCGGGTCGCCGACGTCGCCGAACTGGTCAACAAACTCAAGAACGAAGCCAAGGTGATCTGATCATGACCATTCTCGTTATCGCCGAACACGACCACCAACAGCTAAAAGCTGCCACCCTCAACACCGTCGCTGCTGCAGTGAAAATCGGTGGCGACATCCACGTCCTCGTCGCCGGCACCAACTGTGCGGCCGCCGCCCAGGAAGCCGCCACCCTCAGCGGTGTCAGCACCGTCAAGGTCGCCGATGCTGCCCACTACCAGAGCCAGACCGCCGAGAACCTGACCGCGCTGATCATTGCCCACGTCGCGGGCTACAGCCACATCCTCGCCCCGGCCACCACCTTCGGCAAGAACCTCATGCCGCGCGTTGCCGCCTTGCTCGATGTCGCACAGATCTCCGAAATCACCGGTGTCGACAGCCCGGACACCTTCGTCCGCCCGATCTACGCCGGGAATGCCCTGGCCACCGTGCAGAGCGCTGACAAGGTCAAAGTCATCACCGTCCGCACGACAGCATTTGATGCGGTCAACCGGGAAAATGCCGCAAAAATCGAAAGCATCAGTCCGGCCGCCGATACCGCCCAAAGCACCCTGACCCACCGCGAACTGACCAAGTCCGAGCGGCCCGAACTCGGCGCCGCCAAGATCATCGTCTCTGGTGGGAGAGGACTGGGCAGTGGCGAGAACTACCACAAGCTGCTCGAACCGCTCGCCGACAAGCTCGGTGCCGCCCTCGGTGCATCCCGCGCTGCCGTCGATGCCTGCTTCGTCCCGAACGACTACCAGGTCGGCCAGACCGGCAAGATCGTCGCCCCGCAGCTCTACATCGCCGTCGGCATCTCGGGCGCCATCCAGCATCTGGCTGGCATGAAAGAGTCGAAAGTCATCGTCGCCATCAACAAGGATCCCGATGCACCAATCTTCCAGGTGGCGGATTACGGCCTCGTGGCCGATCTGTTCGAAACCATTCCGGCCCTCGTCGCCGCCGTCTAAACAAGAAACACGGAGATAAACCCATGAGTACCTATATCGCCCCGATTCGCGACATGCAGTTCGTCCTCAACGAAGTGGCCGGCCTCGAAGAAATCTGCGCCCTGCCCGGTAACGAGGAGTGTTCCGTCGATCTCGTCGAGTCCATTCTCGACGAAGCCTCCAAGTTCGCCACCGGCGTTCTCGACCCGATCAACAGCGTCGGCGACCGTGTCGGTCACGTCTGCAAGGACGGCGTCGTGACCACGGCGCCCGGTTTCAAGGAAGCCTACAAGCTGTTCGCCGAAACCGGCTGGAACTCCATGCCCTTCTCGCCGGAGTACGGTGGCCAGGGCCTGCCGGCCGTCGTCTCGATGGCGGTCAATGAAATGTGGAAGGGCGCCAACATGGCCTTCGGCCTGTGCCCGATGCTGACCGGCGGCGCCATCGAAGCCATCGCCCACCACGCTTCCGACGAACTCAAGCAGAAGTACCTGCCGAAGATGATCGAAGGCACGTGGACCGGCACGATGAACCTGACTGAGCCGAACGCCGGTTCCGATCTGGCCGCCATTTCCTCCAAGGCCAAGGCCGTCGGCGATGGCAGCTACCTGATCAGCGGCACCAAGATCTTCATCACCTGGGGCGAGCATGATGTCGCCGAGAACATCGTTCACCTCGTGCTGGCCCGCCTGCCGGACGCACCGCCGGGACTGAAGGGGATTTCGCTCTTCCTCGTGCCGAAGTTCCTGGTCAATGCCGACGGCTCGCTGGGCAAGCGCAATGACCTGATCTGCGCTTCGATCGAACACAAGCTCGGCATCCACGGCAGCCCGACCGCCGTCATGTCCTACGGCGAAAACGAAGGCGCTGTCGGCTACCTGATCGGCGACGAGAACAAGGGCATCGGCTACATGTTCACGATGATGAACCACGCCCGCGTCAACGTCGGCCTCGAAGGCGTCGGCATCGCCGAGCGCGCCTACCAGCACGCCCTGTGGTACGCCCGTGAGCGAGTGCAAGGCGCCCCGGTTGGCGACAAATCCGGCGTCAAGAAACCTATCCTTCATCACCCGGATGTCCGCCGCATGCTCATGGACATCAAGTCTCGCACCGAAGCCATGCGCACGCTGGCCTACTACACCGCCGCCAACATCGACCGCGCCCATGCCGGCAATGCCGCCGCTCAGGCCCGTGTCGACCTGCTGACCCCGGTGGTCAAGGGCTGGAGCACGGAGCAGGGCGTCGAGCTGTCGTCGACCGCGCTGCAGGTCTTCGGTGGTGTCGGCTTCGTCGAAGAAACGGGTGCTGCCCAGTACTACCGCGACTCGCGCATCACGACCATCTACGAAGGCACGACCGCCATTCAGGCCAACGACCTGGTCGGCCGCAAGCTGGCTCGCGAAAAGGTGCCGGGCGCTGCCATGAAGGCGCTGGTCGCCGAAATGTCGGTGACTGCTCAGGAACTGGAAGGCCATGCCCAACTGGGCGGCATCGCAGCCCATCTGAAAAATGGCATTAATGCCCTGTCGACCGCAGCCGACTGGATCGTCGCCAACTACGAGAGCAATCCGCAGGCTGTCCATGCCGGTTCCGTGCCTTTCCTCAAGCTGACTGGCATCGTCGTTGGCGGCTGGCTCATGGCCAAGTCGGCGGCGATTGCCGTCAAGCACATCGCCGACGGCACGACCGATGACTTCTACAAGGCCAAGCTGGCCACGGCCAACTACTTCGCCGCCCACCAGCTGCCGTTCGCCGCTGCCTACTCCGCCGAAATGACCGGCGGTGCAGAGTCGGTGTTCGCCCTGCCTGAAAACCTGTTCTGATCATGACCATGCGCACCGATCGCGATGCGATGGAATACGATGTCGTGATCATCGGCGGTGGCCCTTCGGGGCTGTCGTCGGCGATCCGCATCAAGCAACTGGCCGAGCAGGCCGGCAAGGAAGTCTCGGTCTGCCTGCTCGAAAAGGGCTCGGAAATCGGCGCCCATATCCTGTCCGGCGCCGTGCTCGAACCGCATGCGCTGGCCGAACTTTTTCCCGACTGGCAGGACCGCGGTGCGCCGCTCAACACGCCGGCCGGTGAAGACAGGCTGCTGTATCTGACGGAAGCGGGCGCTTACAAACTGCCGACGCCGCCGCAGATGGGCAACCACGGCAACTACATCATCAGTCTGGGCAATCTGGCCCGCTGGCTCGGTGAGCAGGCCGAGGCGCTCGGCGTTGAAATCTACCCAGGCTTTGCCGCAGCCGAAGTGCTTTACCACGAGGACGGCTCGGTCAAGGGCGTCGCCACCGGCGACCTCGGCATCGGCAAGGATGGCCAGCCCGGCCATAACTTCCAGCCCGGCATGGAGTTGCATGCCAAGCAGACCATCTTCGCCGAAGGCTGCCGTGGCTCGCTGACCAAGGAACTGTTCGCCAAATTCAATCTGCGCGATGGCGTCGATCCGCAAACCTACGGTATCGGCATCAAGGAACTGTGGGAAGTCGATCCGGCCAAGCATCAGCCGGGGCTGATCGTGCACACCGTCGGCTGGCCGCTGCAATCGGATACCTACGGCGGTTCCTTCCTCTATCACCTGGAAAACAACCTCGTCGCCATCGGCATGGTCGTCGGTCTGGATTACAAGAATCCGTGGCTGTCGCCGTACGAAGAGTTCCAGCGCTACAAGACGCATCCGGCCATTCGTGGTTTCTTCGAAGGCGGCCGCCGCATTTCCTACGGCGCCCGGGCGCTCTCCGAAGGTGGTTACCAGTCCGTCCCCAAGCTGACCTTCCCGGGCGGCCTGCTCATCGGCGACACGGCCGGCTTCCTCAACGTGCCCAAGATCAAGGGCACGCACATGGCAATGAAGTCCGGCATGGTCGCCGCCGAAGCCGTCTTCGAGCATCTGGCCAAGGAAAACGCCGGGGCGGAAGCCACCGAGTACGCCGAGCAGATCAGGAAGTCGTGGTTGTGGGACGAGCTCTACCAGGTGCGCAACATCCGCCCGGCCTTCAAGTGGGGTCTGTGGGGCGCGCTGGCTTACGGTGCGATCGACACCTACGTCTTCAGGGGCAAGGCGCCGTGGACTCTGCATCACCACGACGACCACACGCAGCTCGGCGACAAGAACAGTCATCCAAAGATTGCCTACCCGAAGCCGGATGGTCAGCTGACTTTCGACCGCCTGTCCTCGGTCTTCCTCTCGGCCACCAACCATGAGGAAAACCAGCAGACGCATCTGCGCCTCAAGGACGAAAGCATCGCCATCAGCGTCAATTACGCCAAATACGGTTCGCCGGAAACGCGTTACTGCCCGGCCGGCGTGTACGAAATCCTCGGCGAGGAGGAGGGCAAGCCACGGCTGCAGATCAACGGGCAGAACTGCCTGCATTGCAAGACCTGCGACATCAAGGACCCGACCCAGAACATCAACTGGACGGTGCCGGAAGGTGGCGGTGGGCCGAACTATCCAAATATGTAGGTCACACCGAGTTGGCCGGGCAATCCCACGGTCAACCGGAAAAAAACACAAAAACGAGAACAGCACTGCCGTTTCAACTACCCATCAATTTAGGAGGGATCATGTCTCAACCCAATATCCAGGCAAGGATCCGGAGCAATCCGAAATTTGCCGAAATGGTCGGCAAGCGCACGCGCTTCGCGATCATCCTTTCCCTCGTCGTGCTGGTGCCGTACTACACCTTCATGATGATCACCGCCTTCAACCCGGCCTGGCTCGCCCAGCCGATCAGCGAGGGCAACATCATCACCCTCGGCTGGCCGATCGGCGTCTTCCTTGTCGTCGGCGCCTGGCTGACCACCGGCATCTACATCAGCCGCGCCAATGGCGAATTCGATGCGCTCAACGAGCAGATCCTCAGGGAGTCCGCCAAATGAAGCGCTCGCTTATCGCACTGATCGCCGGCAGCCTGATCGCTTTTGCCGCCATCGCCGCCCCCGGCACGCTGGAAGGCGTGCAGAAACAGCCGATCAATGTCAGCGCCATCGCCATGTTCCTGGTCTTCGTGCTGTTCACCCTCGGCATCACCTACTGGGCTTCCAAACGGAACAAGTCGACGGCCGACTTCTACACCGCCGGTGGCGGTATCACCGGCTTCCAGAACGGCCTGGCCATCGCTGGCGACTACATGTCGGCGGCGACCCTGCTCGGCCTGACCTCGCTGGTCTATGCCAAGGGTTTCGACGGTTTCATCTACACCATCAGCTTCTTCGTCGGCTGGCCGATCATCCTCTTCCTGATGGCTGAACGGCTGCGCAATCTCGGCAAATTCACCTTTGCCGACATCGCTTCCTACCGCCTCGACCAGAACCGCATCCGCACCTTTGCCGCCTTTGGCTCGCTGACCGTGGTCTGCTTCTACCTGATCGTCCAGATGGTCGGTGCCGGCCAACTGATCCAGCTGCTCTTCGGTCTGGAATACACCTACGCCGTAATCGCTGTCGGCCTGCTGATGATGGTTTACGTCACCTTCGGCGGCATGACTGCGACCACCTGGGTGCAGATCATCAAGGCCTGCCTGCTGCTCGGTGGTGGTACGACGCTGATGCTGCTCGCCTTCAGTCGCTTCGATTTCTCCTTCGATAACCTGTTCACCCAGGCCGTAGCCGCCCACAAGGCCGGCATCAAGATCATGGCTCCGGGTTCGCTGATGGCCGATCCGGTCTCCGCCGTGTCGCTGTCGCTGGCCCTGCTCTTCGGTACGGCCGGCCTGCCGCACATCATGATGCGTTTCTTCACCGTGCCGAACGCCAAGGAAGCTCGCAAATCGGTGTTTTACGCCACCGGTTTCATCGGTTTCTTCTTCCTCGTCGTGATCATCCTGGGCGTGTCGTCCATAGTCATCGTCGGCCAGGACCCGCAGTTCTTCGAAGGCGGCGTTATCGGCGGCAAGCTGGTCGGTGGCGGCAACATGCCGGTCATGCACCTGGCCAAGGCCGTCGGTGGTGACGTATTCCTCGGCTTCCTGTCGGCCGTCGCCTTCGCCACCATCCTCGCCGTCGTCTCCGGTCTGGCCCTGGCTGGCGCTTCGGCCATCGCCCATGACCTCTACGCCCGGGTGATCAAAAAGAATCTGGCGACCAGCGAACAGGAAATGCGCGTCACCAAGATCGCCTCGGTTGGCATCGGCATTGTCGCCATCCTGCTCGGTCTGCTCTTCCGCGACCAGAACATCGCCTTCCTCGTCGCGCTGACCTTCGGCGTCGCCGCTTCGGTCAATTTCCCCATCCTCATCCTGTCCATGTACTGGAAAGGCCTGACGACGCGCGGCGCACTGTGGGGCGGCATTGCCGGCCTGCTTTCCGCCGTCGGTCTGGTCATCCTGTCGCCGGCCGTCTGGGTCAAGGTGCTGGGCAACGCCCAGGCCATCTTCCCCTACGACCACCCGGCCATCATCTCGATGACGACAGCTTTCTTCGTCACCTGGCTCGGCTCGGTTACCGACAAGAGCGCCCGCGCCGCCAGCGAAGCCGAAGCCTTCGAGGAGCAGTACATCCGCGCCCAGACCGGGCTCGGTGCCGCCGGCGCCCACGCCCACTAGTCACTCTGCGGGCGAGATACGGGAGAACCACGCCCGTTGTCTCATCCCTTTCGGGGCCTTCGGGCCCCTTTTTTTTGTCCTGGCTGGTCTGGTCGGGTGGAATGCCACGATTCGTCGAGGCCCGGAACCGCCGGAAGGATCACCACCCAGCCTGAACGAAGGATTAGAATTACCCCTTAGCGCCTGAATCCGCAGACGGTTTTGCCTTCCACTCCCCCGGTGTCCTCTCAGATGATTTCAATCGATATTTTCCCCTGGGATGACAACTTCAATACGGGACTGCCCACGGTCGATGAGCAGCATCGCAATCTGGTCCGCCTGCTCAATCTTCTGGCCGGCCATGTTGCCTTCAAGTCCCATGAACTGACGCTTGATCGCCTGTTCGACGAACTGGCCGAGTACGCGGTCTACCATTTCGAGTCGGAAGAGGCGATCTGGCGCGAGTATCTGCTCGACGACCCCGGCGAGGCAGCGCACCGCAAGACCCATGTCGCCTTCGTCCAGGAAGTCGCACGCATGCGCCAGGGATTGGCCTCGCGCCCCCTGATGGAAGTGGCCGAGGAGACGCTCGGCTTTCTCGCCCGCTGGCTCGCCTCGCACATTCTTGAGACCGACCGCTACATGGCCTACACCGTTCTGGCCATCAGGGACGGATTGTCTGTCGATGCGGCGAAAATCCGCGCCAAGGAGCAGATGGGCGGCACGACGCGAACGCTGATCGACATCATCCTGGCGATCTACAGCACCTTGTCGAGCAATACCCTGCGGCTCATGCGCGAACTGGCCGAACACCGCCAGGCGGAGACTGCGCTGAATCAGGCCAAAGCCGCGCTGGAAGAGTCGAAAAGTGTTCTGCAGACCATCGTCGATGCCGTTCCGGTGCGCATCTTCTGGAAAGATCGGGACCTCAACTACCTGGGCTGCAATCCCGTTTTTGCCAGGGATGCCGGCAAGGAGTCACCTCAGGAATTGATCGGCCGGAGCGATTATGAAATGGGCTGGGCGCCCGAAGCCGATCTGTATCGCGCCGATGATCGCAAAGTCATCGACTCGGGCATCCCCAAGCTCAACTACGAGGAGCCGCAGACAACGCCGGACGGGAAAACCATCTGGCTGCGCTCTTCCAAGGTGCCCCTCAAGGGCGGCAACAACGAGACCATTGGTGTCCTCGGCATCTACGATGACATCACCGAGCGCAAGTTCGGGGTTGAGGCGCTCAGGCAGAGCGAGCAAAAATTCCATAACCTGTACGCGGCGATGACCGAGGGTGTGGCGCTGCATGAACTGATCCTCGATGGGGCGGGGCGGCCGGTCGATTATCGGCTGCTCGACGTCAATCCGGCCTACGAATCGATTCTCGGAACCACCCGGCAGGCTGTCGTCGGCCGGCTGGCCAGCGAGGTCTATGGCGTCGTGCCCTTCCTTGAGCAATATGCCAAAGTCGCCTTGACCGGCCAGCCACTCCAGTTTCAGCCGAACTTCGCACCGCTCGGGAAAACCTTTTCCATTTCGGTCTTTTCGCCGGCCGCCAACCAGTTCGCGACAGTCTTCGAGGACGCCACGGAAAAGAGCCGGGCCGAAGAAGGGCTGCGCGAAAGCGAAGAGCGGCTGCGCCTGGCCTTGCACGCGGCCAATCAGGCCTGGTTCGACCTCGACCTGAGCACCGGGGCGGTCGTCGTCAGTCCGAACTACGCGCGGATGCTGGGCGAGGAGGCGGGTGAGTTCAAATCCAGCCTGGCCAACTGGCTCGAGCAGATTCATCCCGACGATCTCCAGACGGTCAGGCAGCAATTCGATCGCTGCCTCAAGGAAACGGGGTCGCAAACCATTGAGTACCGTCGGCGGACGCGTACGGGCGACTGGATCTGGATACAGTCGGTCGGCGAGGTGGTGCAGTGGGATGGCGAGAATCGGCCGAAGCGCATGATCGGCATCCATACCGACATTTCCGAGCGCAAAAAGTCGCTGTACGAACAAAACAGGCTCAATCGCGCCTTGCGCCTGCTCAGCGAATGCAATCTGGCGCTGGTCAGAAATGACAGCGAGATGCAGCTTCTCAACGATGTTTGCCATTTGATCGTCAAGGCCGGTGGCTACATGAGTGCCTGGGTCGGCTATGCCGAACACGATGCGGCAAAAACCGTTCGCCCGGTCGCCGAGTCGGGCTGCGAGCCGGGTTATCTGGAGAAGGCCCGAATTTTCTGGGATGGCGTCAGCAAATACGCCGACGGTCCGACGGCCCGGGCGATACATTCCGGACAGCCGCAAATCAACCAGGCCTTGCAAGCCAACAATCGACAGGAGCCCTGGCGTCGCGCCGCGATCGGGCAAGGTTATCAGGCCGCCATTGCCCTGCCGCTCAAGCACGGCGAAAGCATCCTCGGCGGCTTGTGCGTTTATGCTGCCGAGGCCCATGCCTTCGGACCCGAAGAGGTCAGCTTGCTTGAGGAACTGGCGTCCAACCTGAGCTTTGGCATCATCGGTCTGCGTACCCGCGTCGAGCGTGAAAAGGCGGAGGCGGCCAATAAAGCCAAAAGCTCGTTCATCGCCAACATGTCGCACGAGATACGCACGCCGCTCAACGCCATCAGCGGCATGGTGCACCTGCTGCGCCGTTCCGGCGTCACCGCGGAACAGGACAGCCGTCTCGAAAAAATCGATACGGCCGGTCAGCATCTGCTCGAAATCATCAATGCCGTGCTCGACCTTTCGAAAATCGATGCCGACAAGCTCGAACTTGAAGACAGCGCCATTGATCTCAACGCCATCCTCGACAACGCCGCGGCCATGGTTCAGGAAAAAGCCCAGGCAAAGAATGTGGCCTTGCTGGTCAGCCGTGTCCCGGCGCTGTCGTTGAGGGGCGATCAGACGCGCCTGCAGCAGGCCGTGCTGAACTACCTGTCGAATGCCGTCAAATTTACCGATGCCGGCCAGATCGAGCTCGGCTGCCGGGTTGTTGACGCTACGCCGGATGATGTACTGATCCGCATCGAAGTCCGGGACAGCGGTATCGGCATTTCGTCGGAAGCCTTGCCCCGGCTCTTTTCCGCTTTTGAGCAGGCGGACAATTCGACGACGCGCAAGTACGGCGGGACCGGCTTGGGCCTGGCCATCACCCGGAAAATCGCTCAGTTGATGCACGGTGATGCCGGGGCCGAAAGCCTTCTTGGCGGCGGCAGCACCTTCTGGTTCACGGCTCGGCTCAAACGGTCCGGCCTGGCTACGACGATGCCATTGGGAGAAGCCTCGCCGGAGGAGACCGAGGCGAGGCTGCGGCGCAATTTCGCGGGCCGGTGCGTTCTGCTCGTTGAAGACGAGCCGATCAATCAGGAAATTGCCCACATGCTGCTGGAAGACGTCGGCCTTGTTGTCGATGTCGCCAATGACGGTGTTGAGGCGATGGCTGCCGCTGCCGAGCAGTCCTACGATCTGGTGCTCATGGACATGCAGATGCCGCGGATGGATGGGCTGGAGGCCACGCAGAAAATCCGGCAACTGGCGGGATATGGTCAGACGCCGATTATCGCCATGACCGCCAATGCCTTCAGCGATGACCGGCAGCGCTGCATGGCTGCCGGGATGACCGACTTCATTGCCAAACCGGTCAATCCGGATGTCCTGTTCGCTACCTTGCTCCGGAACTTTGAATTGCCGGCGGAAAACTGAATCGGGCCTGATGTTCTGGCCGAATTGAAGCGGCCGGTCGGCTTCCGCCCGGAAATTTCATTTTTGGGCCGTTTTTCGGGTTGACCGTGGGAATTGCCGTGGCTGCTCAGCCCGTGGCAATTTCTGCGCGCTCGAACAGAGAGCGGATGACGACACGGCGGATGCCCGGATTGTCCGGCACGGCGTACATCACGTCGGTCATCATCTCCTCGAAGATGCCGCGCAGGCTGCGCGCCCCGGCCTTGTACTCGATGGCCAGCTCGGCCATCTGGCGGAAGACGTCGGGGGCGACCTGAAGATCGACGCCGTCGGCCGCCAGCATGGCGCGGAACTGGCGGTAGATGGCGTTCTTCGGCTCGGTCAGGATGCGCACCAGCATGTCCTGGGAAAGATCGTGGAGGCGGGTGACGATGGGCAGGCGGCCGGCGAATTCGGGGATCAGGCCGAATTCGAGCAGGTCGGTCGGCTTGACGCGGGCGTTCAGGCGTTCGAGGATTTTCTGGTCGTCGCCGCCGGTCGTCGAAATGAAGCCGAAGGTATGCGTCCGGGTCAGGATGTGGTCGAGCCCGACAAAGGCGCCGCCGCAGATGAACAGCACGTTGGTGGTGTCGATGTGCCGCCCGTCCTTGAGCCGTACCGGCGCGCCTTCCATGATCTTGAGCAGGGCGTGCTGGACGCTTTCACCGGAGGTGGCGCGAGCCTGGCCGCCGATGGCCTTGAGCTTGTCGACTTCATCGACGAAAACGATGCCGCGCTGGGCAAGCTCGATATCACCGCTGGCGCGGTCGAGCAGTCGATGCAGGATGGCTTCGATCTCGTCGCCGACAAACTGCGTCTGGGCCAGCGACGTCGCGTCGGCCGTGACGAAAGGCACATCGAGAATGCGGGCCAGCGTTTCGCAAAGAAGAGTCTTGCCGGTGCCGGTCGGGCCGATGAGCAGGATGTTGCTTTTGGTCAGCTCGACGCTGTCCACCGCCGCATTCGCCGCCATGCGCCGGAAGTGGGCGTAAATGGCAACGGCCAGCGTGCGCTTGGCCTCTTCCTGTCCGATGACGTGTTCGGAAAGCTGGCGGACGATCTCGCTGGGTTTGAGCTGGCTGGACATCGGGGCATCCTCGTGGCGGAATGCCCCGATGCTAGTCTTCTCAGCCCTTTTCGGGAAGGACGATATTGACTTCGAGGACTTCGTAATTGCCCTGTTTTTCGAGTGAAACGCGAATGTCCTCGGTGTTCACCTTGACGTACTTGGAGATCACGGCGATCAGCTCGCGTTGCAGGTCAGGCAGGAAATTGGCGCTGCTGCCGCCGCCATCGCGTTCGTGCGCGATGATCAGTTGCAGGCGCTCCTTGGCCAGATGGGCGGTTTTCGGCTTGTTGCCGAAGAGCATCGAAAGCAGCGACATCTCACTTGCCTCCGAACAGGCGCTTCAGCAGGCCCGGCTTGACGTAATCGACGAAACGCAACGGCTTGTCCTCGCCGAGGAAGCGGGCGATCACGTCGTTGTAGGCCTCGGCCGCGTCGGTATCCTTCTGGTGGATGACCGGCGAGCCCTGGTTGGAGGCCTGCAGGACTTCTTCTGATTCCGGAATGACGCCGATGATCGGCACCCGCAGGATTTCCTGGATGTCCTTGTACGACAGCATTTCGCCGGCCTCGACGCGGGTCGGGTTGTAGCGCGTGATGAGCAGGTGTTCCTTGATCGGGTCGCGGCCTTCGATGGCGCGGCGCGACTTGGCCTGCAGGATGCCGAGGATGCGGTCGGAGTCGCGCACCGAAGAAACTTCCGGATTGGTCACGACGAGCGCTTCGTCGGCGAAAGTCAGGGCCATGATGGCGCCCGATTCGATACCGGCCGGCGAGTCGCAGACGATGTACTCGAACCCTTGGTGTTCGAGTTCCTTGATGACTTTCTCGACACCTTCCTCGGTCAGCGCATCCTTGTCGCGCGTCTGCGAGGCGGGCAGCACGTAGAGGTTGTCGGCGTGCTTGTCCTTGATCAGCGCCTGGGTCAACGTCGCTTCGCCGTTGATGACGTTGATCAGGTCATAAACGACGCGGCGTTCGCAGCCCATGATCAGATCGAGATTGCGCAGGCCGACGTCGAAGTCGATGACGGCCGTCTTGAAGCCGCGCTGGGCGAGGCCGGTGGAAAAACTGGCGCTGGTGGTGGTCTTGCCGACCCCGCCCTTGCCGGAAGTTACGACGATGATTCTGGTCACGTGAGTTCTCGCTGGGTAAGTTATGAAAAGGAGTCGCGTCGAAACGCGCGATTAACGGAGCGCCAAGGCGGCGACGGTCAGGCGGCTTTCGCCACCTTCCTCAGTCAGGCAGACGGTCGCCGGCTGGCGGGCGAGTTCGGCCGGTACGCCGGCCTCGAAAGTTCGATAGATGCCGGCCACGGAAACGAGTTCCGCTTCCAGGCAGGTGGTGAAGATGCGCGCCGTCTTGTCGCCGCTGGCGCCAGCCAGGGCGCGGCCACGCAGTGGCGCATAAATGTGGATGTTGCCATCGGCAATGACCTCGGCGCCGGCGCTGATCATCGCTGTAACGATCAGGTCGCCGCCCTTGGCGTAGAAACGCTGGCCGGAACGCAAGGGCTTGTCGAGCGTGATGGTGCGCGGGGCCGGTTCGGGGGCGGGTTGCGGGGCGCTGATCGGGGCAGCTTCCTGTGCGGTGGCGGGCGGTGGCGCTTCGGCAGTTTTTGGGCGGGCCGTGCTGCGGCCCAGTGCATCGGCGCCAACGGCCGGCAGGCCGGCGGCAAGCGCCGTGCTGGCCAATTCTTCCGGCAGGCCGCGCGTCGCGATGGCGTGCAGGCCGGAACCGCGCAGCAAATCGCAAATAGCCGGCCAGTCGGGGTTATCAGTCAGCGTCTCCTCGGCGTGACTGAAATCGAGAACGGCCAGCTCGTTTTCGAAAAAATCCGGGCTGTTGCCGGTCAGTTCGCCCAGTGCGGCGTGCAGCGTGGCGAGATCGGTGGTGCGGAGTTGCGTCTGGATGATCTTGAGCGAAGTGCCCTTGAACTGAATCGGTGCGTCTTTGGCCATGCCTGCTGCTGTTGTGCAAAGTGGATGGCGATTATCCCATAGCCGGGCGGCGCAAAAAATGAAACTCGAGTGACTGGCGTCTCTGGCCGCGCCAGTCTCGCGGCATGACGTGCGGAGCAGGTAAAATGACGACTTTTGCCGAAAGCCAGCCCATGCTGAACAAGCTCTCCGCCTTCCCCGGTGTTCACGGCCCGGTGGTCATTATCGTCATGGACGGCTACGGTCTGCCCAAGACCGATGTCGGCAGCGCCATCGCCGCCGCCCGCAAGCCGACGCTCGACCGCCTCTTCGCCAATTACCCGAACATCCGCCTGCGCGCCCACGGTACCGCTGTCGGCATGCCGTCCGACGACGACATGGGCAATTCGGAGGTCGGCCACAATGCCATCGGCGCCGGTCAGGTTTATAGCCAGGGTGCTTCGCTGGTCTCCAACGCGATTGCCTCCGGCGCCATCTGGCAGGGCGAGGCCTGGCAGCAGATCATTGCCGGCGCCAAGGCCGGTCGCGGCGTGTTGCATTTGCTGGGGCTGTTCTCCGACGGCAACGTGCACAGCCATATCGACCATCTCAAAGCCATGGTCGTCCAAGCCAAGGCTGAAGGCATCAAGACCGTGCGCGTGCACGCCCTGCTTGATGGCCGCGATGTGCCGGAAACCAGTGCGCTCGATTACGTCGTACCGTTTGAAGCCTTCCTCGCCGAGATTAGCGCCGACGGCTTCGATGCCCGCATCGCCTCGGGCGGCGGGCGTCAGTACATCACCATGGATCGCTACGACGCCAACTGGGCGATGGTCGACAAGGGCTGGAAGACGCACGTGCTCGGCCTCGGCACGCAGTTCCCGAATGCGACTGCTGCGGTCAACGGCCTGCGCGAGCAGAATCCGGGCACCATCGACCAGGATTTGCCGGAATTCGTCATCGCCGACAACGGCAAGGCCATCGGCACCATCGAGGATGGCGATTCGGTCGTCTTCTTCAACTTCCGCGGCGACCGCGCCATCGAAATCACGCGCGCCTTCGAGGAAGCGGCTTTCGACAAGTTCGACCGTGTTCGGGCGCCGAAGGTGACCTACGCCGGCATGCTGCAATACGACGGCGACTTGAAGCTGCCGGCCCGCTTCCTGGTCGCTCCGCCGGCGATCAAGGACACCACGGGCGAATGGTTCGCCAAGTCGGGCATCGCCCAGTTCGCCTGTTCGGAAACGCAGAAATTCGGCCACGTCACCTATTTCTGGAACGGCAACCGTTCCGGCAAGTTCGACGGCGAAACCTGGCAGGAAGTCCCGAGCGACGTTGTGCCCTTCGAGCAGCGGCCGTGGATGAAGGCGGCCGAAATCGCCGACGCGATGATCGCCGCCCTGCAGTCCGGCCAGTACCGGACGCTGCGCTGCAATTTCGCCAACGGCGACATGGTCGGCCACACCGGCAATTTCTACGCCGCAACGCTGGCCGTCGAAGCCGTCGATCTGTCGCTGGCCCGTGTTTTGCAGGCCGTCGACGCGGCGGGTGGCGTGGCGCTGATCACGGCCGACCACGGCAACGCCGACGAAATGTTCGAACTGGACAAGAAGACCAAGCAGCCGGCGCTGAACAAGGACGGCTCATTCAAGGCCAAGACGGCGCATACGCTGAATCCCGTGCCGCTGATCCTTTACGACAACGTGAGCGGCGGCAAACTGGGCCTGAAACAGACGGAAACGGCTGGCCTGTCGAACATCGCTGCCACCGTCGCCAACCTGCTCGGGCTGGAGAAGCACTCCGCCTGGGACGACAGCGTGCTCGTCGTCAAATAAGGAATTCCTGCGCAAGAAAATGGGCATCCGGCCAAGTGGCGGACGCCCATTTCATTTTTTGCGTTTATTTCCGGTTGACCGTGGGCGGCACGTCCGGACGTCAGAAAACTCAGGTTTTCGACTTGGCCTGCGCTTTTTCCAGTTCGGCCAATAGTTTTAGCGCCCGCTCGCGGTTCTTTTCCTTGGCGGCGGCGCGTTCGTCCACATTGGCGGCTTCGTCCTGCGACGCCTTGATCAGCGCCTCGTGCGGTGTCAGGCCGCCGAGGGCGGCGTTGAGCATGCGCTCGACTTTTTCGTCGAGATCTTTTTCCGGCATCGGAATCTCCATTCGGATCTGCGGCGGATTTGGCCGTTTATCCTGAGCGGGAAAAGGCCAAACCCCTGTCGTTACTTGACGCCTGGTTTCCGGCCCGGCGCTGGGCGTGGAATATACCCTGAAATCCGGCATTGAAATCCTTCTATCGCCTTGCCTTTGACGTAGCTGGTCACGCTGCAGCGCGAAATGTCGCCGCGGGCTGACAGTTCGGTCAGCGAGGCGCGAACCTCGGCCAGGGGCATATTGATGGCTGCAGCAATATCGAAATCGAGCAACTGGCCATGCTTCTTGAGGTGTTCGAGAACTTTTGTGGCGTGCATCAGGATTCCTTTCCATGGCCTGGCCGGGTTTCGCTTCCGCGCCATGACGCGGTATGGATGGCCGGCTTCGGCAGTAAAACAAACACCGTCCTTTGTTGCACCTGCACAACTAGCCGGGCAAGGCAAAACAAAAAAAGAAGCCCGCACGGGGCGGGCTTAAATCCATTTCTTGGAGGAGATGGAGGAGACAAGGTTCATTATGCCCCTAGGTATTGTGCACTGCAACATGTTTTGTGTATCAAATTGTGTCAACGCTTTGTCCGGGCCTGACTGATCGCTGCTTTCGCTGGCTATATCTATGTTTCGGGCGATTCAACGTGGACGAAAAAAGCCCCGCGGCAGGCGCGGGGCTCTTTATTTCGGGAGGCCCGAAAGAATTACTTGGACTTCTTGGTGACGGCAGCCATGTTGGCTTGAGCTGCGTCAGTGAATTGCTTGGTGATGGTGCTCATGTTGCCGAAAGCGGAGTTGGCAGCAGCGATGGCGCTCTGAATCGCCGCAACAGCACCTTCGGAACCGGCCGGAGCGGACTTGGTAGCCTTTTCGACCATCTCGGCCATGGACTTCTGGAAGTCGCCGAACTGGGCTTCGACCATCTTGGCCAGATCCTGTTGGGTCTGGGCAGTGATTTCATAGACGGAACGCGAGTAGGCAACGGCCTTCTCGACAGCCGGCTGGGCCAGGGCGGTTTGAGCGGCGAGGGCTTCCTTCGGATCCTTGGCACCCATGACCGACTTGACGCCGGAAACGGTATCTTCCAGAGCCGCGCGGGCGGTGTTCAGGTTCAGGGCAGCGATGCGCTCGGCAGAGGCCAGGGCGGTGTTGGCAACAGACAACAGGGAGTCAACGGTTGCTTTGTTGGCGGCGGCGAATTGCTCAGGATTGATGGACATGTGTTGTCTCCAGAAAGGGTTATCGATGTGTTCGGCGCGGAGTATAACGCACTATTTGGAAAAATTGTGCACTGCAGCAATTTTAGGTGTGAGCCTATTCGAGCGGCGAACGCATCGTGGCGCTGTAGTGGTATTCAGTGGGCAGCCGGCTCACTTCCGTTTTCGCGCAGAGCTTTGCCAATACTGGAACTCAGCTTCATGGATCTCGATATCCAGTTCCATGACTATGGCCTGCATGCGGCTTTGCACATCCGCCACAGCCTGGTTGTAGACGACCGGCCCAATCTCCTTGAGGAAAAATCCAAGCAGGGCGCCAGCCCCCAGATTGCCGATTTCCTCATCCATGTTTTCCTCGAAATAGCGCTGGATGGAGGTGATGGCTGCCGTCGTCGCTTCCCTGGAGATTTCGATGCTCATCGTTGCATTGTCCGTTGTGAGAAATCCGCTGCCTTGCCGGTGGCTGGCTCGAGCTGTCGCTTGAATTCCTCGAGCAAACCGGTGGCCGCATCCTCGATCAAGTCGAGAACCAGCTCGAAGCGTCCGCCGAGGGTGAGATAAGGATCCGGAACCTCGTCTTCGCTGAAGCGCGTTGCATAGTCCATGAGCAGCCTGATCCGCATCAACTGTTCTTCTGTCGCCATGCGGCGCAGGTTATACAGGTTGGTCCGGTCCATCGCCAGGATCAGGTCGAAGTATTCCATATCCTGCCAGCCCACCTTTCGGGCGCGGATTGATGAAAGGTCGTAGCCCCTGGCCGACGCCACGCGCTGGCTGTTGGTATCGCAGGCGTCACCGGCACGATAACCGTGGGTTCCGGCGGAAGACACTTCGATCCGGTCGCCAAGACAGTTCCTCTCGATCAACTGGCGCAGCACAGCCTCGGCTGTCGGCGAGCGACAGACATTGCTCATACACACACAGAGGATGCGGAAAGGGGTTTTCATCCGGTCGCGAGCTTGTTACTTCACGTTTCGTTCGCGCACGATGGGCGGCACGAATTTCACCGAAAACCGCCAGCCTTCCGGGGTGGCTTTGAGGAGCAGGGATTTGGACTTGGCCCCGGCATCGAACGCCGGTTCATCGCCGAGCAGTTCGATGGCGCCAATGCCCTTGATGACGCAGGCGCCGGGAAGCGTAACGAAAGCCGATTCGGCAGCGACCAGAACGAACTGCCCCTCGCGGGACTCCGAGCAGGACAAACCTTTCGGCACGGCCGACGGGTTCTGTTTCCAGCTCAGGCGCAGTGCCTCCAGAGCGCTGCCGAGTTCTTCAGTGATTTTCGCGGCGAGGGTGACTTCGCGCGACTTGGCGTGATTCATTCAAGTTCTCCTGTGTTTCTGTGGCCGATCAAAGCCAGGCTTGCCAGCGGCCGAGTCCCAGCATCAGGAGTATCGGCAGGTAGGGAAAAGCGACGGTCGGGCGGCAGGCGTTGACGATATAGCCGACGATCAACGCGCCGCTACCTGGTCGGCTGGCGGTCCACCCGGTATGCAGCTGCATGGCCGGCTGCGTCGTGCCAGGCTGACTGAGCAGTGCCTCGACGCCGAGCAGGCGATCGGCCAGCCGCGACTGATAAGTCTTGAAAACGCCTTCCTGCATCCAGCAAAGCAGAACCGTGAAAGCAATCCAGGTCAGTGGCAATCCGGTTGCCAGTCCGGCGATGCACAAGGCAAGGCAGGCCAGCTTGATGAGCAGGGCATTCTGTTCGTGTCGCTCGTGATTGTCCTGCAGGGTTTGCCATTCCTTGCCCAGTAAGGCCGAACTCTCCATCCTTGTGCTCCTTTGTCGCTGCCGACGCTGAGTCTACAAGGATAGCTCCTGCCGTAGCGAATGCACAGAAAATGCATTCGGAATACTTGGGGGTTGGGGCTTGCCGCGAGGGGCTTTGGATATCTGGTTTGCACGCTTCGGTTTTTTCGAAGGGTTTTTGCGATGAGCGCGATGGCTGGAAGGTCACGGGCTCCCTACAATGGCGTCTGATCAATTGTCGGTGTTATTGCCATGCTCGAATTCCTGCTCTCCCCTGAAATCTGGATCGCCTTCTTCACGCTGACCGCGCTGGAGCTGGTGCTTGGCATCGACAACATCATTTTCATTTCGATTCTGGTCGACAAGCTGCCCAGGGAAAAGCAGGAGATGGCGCGCCGCATCGGCCTGTTCCTCGCCATGTTCATGCGCATCGGCCTGTTGCTTCTGCTGTCGTGGATCGTCGGCCTGACCGAGCCGGTGCTCACGGTGTTCGGTTTCGGCATCTCCGGGCGTGACATGATCCTGATTGCCGGTGGCCTGTTCCTGATCTGGAAGAGTACTGGTGAGGTTCACCAGTTGCTTGAAGGCGAGGAGGGCGAGGCTTCTAGCAAGGTGGCCTCCAGTTTTGCCGGTGTCATCGCACAGATCATCGTGATCGATCTGGTGTTTTCCCTCGACTCGATCATCACGGCGGTCGGCATGGTCAGTGAGGTCGGCGTGATGATCGCCGCGGTCGTTGCCTCGGTTGGCCTGATGATGCTGTTCGCCCGCTCGATTGGCGAATTCGTCTCGAATCACCCGACGATCAAGATGCTCGCCCTGTCCTTCCTGGTGGTCGTCGGTGTCGTGCTGATCGCCGATGGCTTCGGCCATCATGTGCCGAAGGGTTACATCTACTTCGCCATGGCCTTCTCGGTCGGTGTCGAGATGCTCAACATCCGTATGCGCAAGAAGACTGTCAAGCCGGTCGATCTGCGTGAGCCCTATGCCCGGGAAATCGGTTTGGATTAAGCCTCAGACCGGCGACAGGATGGCGGTGACGCGGCCCGCGTCGATGCGAATCGAGCGGAGCAGCCAGCGGGCCGCTTTTTCCTGGGCGGTACCGTCTTCGCGCAGGACGTAAACCGGCTTCGAGCGGAAATAGTTGGTCATGAGCTGGGTAACGGCCTGACGAGCCATTGGCTCCGACTCGCGGCCGATGGCTTGCGACTGAACCGTATGAGCCACCGGGTTTTCCAGGAAAAAAGCCTTGCTGTTGTCGTCGTAGCGAATGCCGGATGTGCCTTCGAAGGCGACCGGCACCGGCGGGCTGCCGAGCAGCGAAACGTTGATGCGGGCGGACAGCGTGGCCTTGCCTTCCGGCGTGCCGAGAAAGATTTTCGGCGGCTCGATCAGGGACACGACAACGAGGCCGTTGCCGTAGCTTTTCTGCATCGTGCCGCTCTTTTCGACTTGTGCCTGGATGTCGGCTTCGGAGAAGTAGATTTCACGTTCGAGAAAGCCGGCGCTCCAGGCCAGGGTGCTGGCAATGAGGACCAGGGCGGTCAGCGCCGATTGCAGTTTTGTGGTCATTTTCATGCGTGTCCTTCAATTCGTTCCGACGGATTTTCCTGCCCATTTGCGCCGGTAGTGTACCGGTGCCATGCCCGTCCATTCGACAAAGGCGCGATAAAAGGCCGAGGAGTCAGCGTAGCCAAGGTCGGCGGCAACCTGGGCAATCGAATCCCGGGTCTTGGTCAGGCGGGCTAGTGCCATGTCGCGGCGCAGGGCGTCCTTGATGCCGCGGAAGCTCGAGCCTTCCTCTTCGAGTCGGCGGTGGATGGTGCGTGGCGAGAGATAGAGGCGGTCGGCGATGTCGTCGAGGCTCAAGGTTTCAGGCAGGGCGGCGCGTAGCAGATCGCGGACGCGGATGACCATTTCGCGGTCGCGCCGGTAGAGCGTGGTGATCTTGCCGGGAGCGCCCTCGAGAAAAGAGTTCAGGGCCACCTCGTCGCGGCGGATGGGCAGGTCGAGCAGGTTGGCGTTGAAGCTGGCGACCAGCGTGCCGACGCCGCCCGGGACAGTTGGGGCGAAGCGCGAGTCTTCGGTGAAGATCAGGGCGTAGTCGGCGAAGTGGGCCGGCTTGCGATAGGGGAAGATCACGCTGTCGAGTGCTATGCCGCGTCCGGCCAGCCAGCACGACAGGCCGTGCAGCAGGCGAAGCAGCCATTCGAAGGCAAAGACGCGACCGGGGTCGTCCGGGTTCTCTGAAAGTTTGCGGCTTTCGCCGATGACCAGTTCGGCTTTTCCGTGCGAACGCCTGACGCTGACGGCCAGATCGGGCAGCACGACGTGCAGGAAGCGGCTGGCCCGGCCCAGCGCTTCGGCCAGGGTCGGGGCGCTCAGGCAGCCACGGCACAGGAATTCGAAACTACCGAGGCGCATCGGCTGGGCGAACAGGCCAAAACCTTCGTCGTCGAGTTCGCGGTTCAGACGGTTGTAGAGGGCGGCGTAGCGTTCGATCGGGATCCGGCTGGCGGTGTCTGCAATATCAATCCCGGTGGCGGCCAGCAGGCGGCTTGGGTCGATCTGGCGATGCGCCAGGCCGGCCAGCATGCCAGTAACAAAACCCATGGCAACAGTAGCTTGCGTTCTGGCGGGAGAATCCGGGTTGGTGCGATGCAGCATTTTTGGCCATTTTTTCCGGTTGACCGTAACACTCTATCACCTTGGCGGAATTTGCACGATTGTCGTCATTCGCAACAATGGCGTCGGGCGAAAAGGGGCCTACCATGGTCGCCTTTCCATCTTTTCGATGAGGCTGGTGTCATGACCGATCTTTCCGTTGCCAAGAAGCTTTCCCCGTACAAGCCCAAGCACAAGGTGCGTTTTGTCACCGCCGCCTCGCTGTTCGACGGCCACGATGCCTCGATCAACATCATGCGCCGCATCCTGCAATCGACCGGGTCCGAAGTGATCCACCTCGGCCACAACCGCTCGGTGCAGGAAATCGTCAATGCCGCGCTGCAGGAAGACGTCCAGGGCATCTGCATCACCTCGTATCAGGGTGGTCACGTCGAGTTCTTCAAGTACATGATCGATCTGCTCAAAGCCAACGGCGGCGCCAACATCAAGGTCTTCGGCGGTGGTGGCGGAGTGATCGTGCCATCCGAAATCAGAGAACTGCACGACTATGGCGTGACCCGCATCTATGCGCCGGAAGATGGCGTACATATGGGGTTGCAGGGCATGATCAATGAGGTTGTGCAGAATGCTGACTTCGATGTCGCCGATGAAGGCGTGCCGAGTGTCGAGCAGGCGCTGGCCGGTTTGCAGGCCGGCGACAAGCGTCTGCTGGCTCGCCTCATCACGCTGCTCGAAAACGGCGAAGCGCCGGCCCTCAAGGAGCCGCTGCTCAAGGCCGCTGCCGCGCTCGAAACGCCGGTCCTCGGCATTACCGGTACCGGCGGTGCCGGCAAGTCATCGCTGACCGACGAACTCGTTCGCCGCTTCCGCCTCGATCAAAATGATAGCGTCAAGATCGGCATGATCTCGATCGACCCGTCGCGCAAGCGGACCGGCGGCGCCCTGCTCGGCGACCGCATCCGCATGAACGCCATCGAACATCCGAACATTTTCATGCGTTCGCTGGCTACCCGCGACACCGGTTCCGAAATTTCCGTCGCGCTGCCCGAGGTCATCGCCGCCTGCAAGCTGGCTGGTTTCGATCTGGTCATCGTCGAAACCTCCGGCATCGGCCAGGGCAATGCGGCCATCGTGCCCTTCGTCGATCTGTCGCTCTACGTCATGACGCCGGAGTTCGGCGCCGCCTCGCAACTCGAGAAGATCGACATGCTCGATTTCGCCGATTTTGTCGCCATCAACAAATTCGACCGCAAGGGTGCCGAGGATGCGCTGCGCGACGTGCGCAAGCAGTACCAGCGCAACCGCGAGGCCTTCACGACGCCGACCGACGATATGCCGGTGTTCGGCACGCAGGCTGCCCGCTTCAACGACGATGGCGTTACCGCGCTGTATCAGGCGCTGGTGCCGGCGCTGACCGAGAAGGGGCTCAAGCTCAAGCCGGGTCTGTTGCCCGTTGTTACCGTCAAACAGTCGTCGACCCAGCGCGCCATCGTGCCGGCCCAGCGCGTGCGCTATCTGGCCGAGATCGCCGACACGTTGCGCGGTTACCACGCGCATACCGAAGAACAGGTGAAGATTGCCCGCGAACGCCAGTCGCTGCGCATCTCGAAAGGCATTTTTGCCGCCTGCGACAAGTCGACCGTAGACTTTGACGAAATGGCCGCCTTCAAGGACAGCCAGCAGGATCCGAAAGCGAAGAAGCTGCTCGACATGTGGCCGGCCACCGTCGAAGCCTATGCCGGCGATGAATACGTCGTAAAAATCCGCGACAAGGAAATCCGCACCAAGCTGGTTTCCGAATCGTTGTCCGGCACCAAGATCAAGAAGGTCATCCTGCCCAAGTTCGGCGACGATGGCGAAACCCTGCGCTTCCTGATGCGCGAGAACGTTCCCGGCTCCTTCCCTTACACCGCCGGCGTCTTTGCCTTCAAGCGCGAAGGTGAGGATCCGACCCGGATGTTCGCCGGCGAAGGCGATGCTTTCCGCACCAACCGCCGCTTCAAGCGCGTTTCCGAGGGCATGCCGGCCAAGCGCCTGTCCACCGCCTTCGACTCGGTCACGCTATACGGCTGCGACCCCGACGAGCGCCCCGACATCTACGGCAAGATCGGCAATTCCGGCGTCTCGATTGCCACACTTGACGACATGAAGGTGCTCTATGACGGTTTCGATCTGGTCAATCCGACCACCTCAGTCTCGATGACCATCAACGGCCCGGCGCCGATCATCCTGGCCTGCTTCTTCAACACGGCCATCGACCAACAGATGACCAAGTTCGAACAGGACAACGGCCGCCAGCCGACCGAAGACGAAGCCGAGAAGATTCGCGAATGGACGTTGTCCACCGTGCGCGGCACCGTGCAGGCCGATATTCTCAAGGAAGATCAGGGTCAGAACACCTGCATCTTCAGCACCGAATTCGCCCTCAAGATGATGGGCGACATCCAGGAGTTCTTCGTCCATAACCAGGTGCAGAACTTCTACTCGGTGTCGATTTCCGGTTATCACATCGCCGAGGCCGGCGCCAACCCGATCAGCCAGCTCGCCTTCACGCTCTCCAACGGCTTTACCTACGTGGAAAGCTATCTGGCGCGCGGCATGAAGATCGACGATTTTGCGCCCAACCTCTCCTTCTTCTTCAGCAACGGCATGGACCCGGAATACTCGGTGATCGGCCGCGTCGCCCGCCGCATCTGGGCGGTGGCGATGAAGAACAAGTACGGCGCCAACGAACGCAGTCAGAAGCTCAAGTACCACATCCAGACTTCCGGCCGCTCGCTGCATGCGCAGGAAATGGACTTCAACGACATCCGTACGACCTTGCAGGCGCTGATTGCCATCTACGACAACTGCAACAGCCTGCACACCAACGCCTACGACGAAGCGATCACTACGCCGACGGAAGAAAGTGTGCGGCGCGCCATGGCCATCCAGCTCATCATCAACCGCGAATGGGGCGTCGCCAAGAACGAGAACCCGAACCAGGGCGCTTTCGTCATTGACGAACTGACCGATCTCGTCGAAGAGGCCGTGCTCAAGGAGTTCGAAGCCATCGCCTCGCGCGGCGGCGTGCTCGGTGCCATGGAAACCGGCTACCAGCGCGGCAAGATCCAGGAAGAATCGATGTACTACGAGCACAAGAAGCACGATGGCTCCTACCCGATCATCGGCGTGAACACCTTCCTCAACCCGAAGGGCATGGCCCAGCAGGAGATCGAACTGGCTCGTTCGAGCGAGGAAGAAAAGCAGTCGCAGATCAAGCGCCTGCGCGACTTCCAGACACGCCATGCCGCCCTGTCACCAGCCATGCTGGCCAAGCTCAAGCAGACGGTGATCGAAGATGGCAACGTCTTCGCCGTGCTGGTCGATGCGGTCAAATGCTGCTCGCTCGGCCAGATCAGCACGGCGCTCTATGAAGTCGGCGGCCAATACCGGCGCAGCATGTAAAACCTTCTTCAAAAGGAGAGCCGCGACTCCAGATTTGCAGGTTGAGAGGAGCAAACAACACGGCGAGGCTATGTACCTCGCCGTTTTTTTGCTTACTTGGCGGCGCCGGCCGGGGCCGTCAGTGGCGGGGCAACGGCAGGCGCCGTCGACACAGGCTGTTCATTGACTGGGCGTGCATCGGTGACGAAATACTCGGTTTCGCCGAAGCAGTTGGATGGAACGAATTTGTGCTGCTCGTAGATCAGGACGACACGCTGTCCGGCCATTGCGTTGATCCGGGCGGCAACTGCCTCGTCGCGTACCGAAAACTCGAAACGGTCGGGAATGGCGCCCGGCATGGTGACCATGGCGATCTCGCCTTCCCAGGTCTTGCACAGCCAGCCCTTACGCGACAGCTTCTGGATATACCCGGCCCGCTCGCCTTCGGAATAACTCCAGGTCAGGGTCAGCCAGACCCAGGCAACAGCGGCCAGCAGCACCAGCCCAATAAAGATAAAAGTGGCACGGATCATCAACAGCCCCAAAGTTTGTCAGTGCATCATTATGACAAAGGCGGAGCGTGGCTCAACTACTACCTTCGGAAACCATCAGTTCCCTATGTACGACGATAGCCTCGGTTTTCTTTCTGTTGTTCTGTCTTGCAGTCTTGTGCCAAGCTTGCCGCAAATATAAATTTCCCCTTGCAGTACCCGGCAACGGAGGAGGTGAGCCCCTCCTCATGAAATCAGGATATCTGGGATGACTACAACCTGGTCCATCGCTGTATTCGCTCACAACGAGGCCACCAACATTGCTGCCACGCTGGGAAGCATCTGTGTTGTCGAAGATGGCATTACGATCCGGGTGGTTGTCTTGGCCAATGGCTGCAGCGACCGCACTGCGAGCATTGTTCGGGAGCTCGCTACGCTGAATAACAATCTCCAGGTGATCGAGATTCCCTTGGCAGACAAGGCGAATGCATGGAATCTGTACATCCATGAAATTTCGGCAAACTCATCTCTGAGTGTTGCCGAGATGCATGTTTTTATTGACGGAGATGTGCAGGTCGAATCCGGTTCTTTGAAGGCCCTTGCGGCTGCATTTGAGCAAGCGCCGACCGCAAATGCTGCGGGCGCCCTGCCTGTTACCGGGCGGGACCGCGAAGCCTGGCGTCGGCGGATGCTGGCGAACGGGACGCTGGCCGGCGGACTGTATGCGTTGCGAGGAAGTTTTGTCGAGCGCATTCGTCGACGCGGAATACGCATACCTCAAGGGTTGATTGGGGAAGACTGGCTGGTATCGCTCTTCGCAAAAAGCGATCTGCAGCCGCTGGCAGGCAATGGCTATGCCGTCTTGCGCATTGCGTTTCCATCCGGGGCTGGCTTCTCGTTTCGCTCGCTCGATCCCCGGCGCCTCAAGGATTGGCATACCTACCTGCGTCGACTTTGGCGTTATGCCTTGCGTGGTGTTCAATTTGAGATGCTTTTCGGATGGCTGATGCATCAGCCTCCGGAGGCGCTGCCCCCGAATATGGAGCAGGTTTATCGCCAAGCACTACCGCCATCGAGATTGAAATGGATTGGGCCAACTTCGCCCCTGCGTTTCCTCGCTATTCAGCGGATCAGGTTGCTGCGGGCAAGGAAATCGCCAAACTAATGGCGGAATAACCCCAAATGGTTTTACTGAATTGCCTTTGGGCTATGGCGGCACGAGTAGTTGTGGATTCCCGCCTTCGCAGGAATGGCGGGGGATTTCAGTTTTGGCTGTTTTTTACGGTAGACCGTAGCAAGCCCGGTTGACCGTAGGAATCAGTCGCCGAAGCTACGCAGTCCATCCAGATCAAGAATATTGATCGCGCCGTACTCGCTGCGCACCAGCCCGGCATCCTCGAGCACCTTGAGCGTCTTATTGGCCCGCTGCCTGCCCCCCGGATGCCTGGCCAGCTTTGTCAATCAGAAGGGCATCGCAACCTTTATCCCAATCGCGTTGGCGGTGCTGTGGTTCGAAAATTGGCCACTGTATTCCAGACGCACGGTTGTGCCGCTCTTGCGCAGGATATCGACGCCAAAGACCAGATCGGCATAGGTTTTGTCGCTTTGCGTGCTGACGGTGAACGGCGCGACTCCGGAAGGTGCACCTTCCAGGCTGGCCGTGAAGTTCCGCTCATTGCTGCCCAGGAGTTGAGTCATTCCGACGCGCAGGTAGTGGCGAAGCAGGGTTCCCTCGTTACCAATGCTGCGTTCACCGCCGAATTCGACTGCCGGGTGGAGGGAAACCAGGGTGTCGGCTTCCTTTGCGACATGGAGGTTGGCACCGCCCGCCCCGCTCTCGGTATAAGCGTTGCGCGAGATATACGAAACACCTAGTCCCAACATCGGGCGCACATAGGCACCATCACTGGACATTACATCGTGGCTGATCCTCCCGTGCAGAGACGTTGACCACAGTTCCGGTTTGCCCTCGGCGTGCACGCCAGGATTGGCAACATCCACCAGGCGCCGGCTTTCGTAGTTTCCATAAGCGGCGCTGAATGAAAGCGAAAGCCTCGTCGCATCAGCACGATGCTTGACGATAACGCCCCCTTCAAAGCGCTGGCCATTCACATCCGAATAGATCGATTTGAGCGCAGATTGCTGATAGGAAAGCCCGAAGCCAAGATGCACGTTGGCATTCACGGCTTTCTGAAATCCGCCGGCCATCGTGACGCTGTCCTGCATGTAGCCAGGGTTCAGTTCACTTCGCTCCTGGTCGCGGAGGGTGCCGCCAAGTTGCATCCAGCTGCATTCCCCTTCGCGGATGAAGCGATAGTCCCCTTCCCTTTGCCGGCAGCTATGCATCGCGTCATTGAACCCCTGGCTGGCTGTCGACGACAGTGCCGAGAGGCTGCCCAGCGCGCCTGGGCCGAGTTTTTCATACACGGTGTTGAGGCTTGCATCGTCGGGCTGGGTAAATAAGGCGGCAATGTAGGGGGCCATGCTGCTTGAACCGCCTGCTGCCTGAATCGCGTTCAGGTGCACGCCGATACGACGGGCATTGAGGTTGAGTGTTGCCGGGGCGAAGTTGATGTTGGTAGTAACCGCGATTTCATTCGCACTCGGATAAATCAGCGCATAACTGACGAGAGACGAGGCGGGGGCAAGTAAAGTGAGCCCGCTAGCGTTCGCTCCGTTGCTGGCGTTCAGGATGACACGCTGTTGCGTGCCGGTGCGCGCCATTCCGGTATCGATGGGATTCAGTTTCAGGCTACCGCCGACCTGTGCGCTGCCGACGATATCCAGGCGATCGCTGTTGTGGCCGGCCAGGCTCAGATCGAGCGTCATTGAGCCGATGCTGCTCTGGACGAGATTGCCGGTCAGCGTTGTGACTTGCGGGGTGCCCATGCCACCGGGTGACAGGATGCCGGCGTTGCTGAATGGCAAGCCGCTACCGATGGCAATTGTCGAAAGCGAGTTGAACAGGGCGCCACCGAGGTTGTTGAAACTGTTGCTGCCGCTTTCCAAGGCTACGTCGCCGTTGATCGTGCCGTAGTTGTCGATACGTTCTGCGCCGCTGCCGCCAACGATGGCACGGCCGCTGAGGGCGGAAATCGCTCCACGATTGGTCACGGTGTTGCTGCTGCCGTTCAGCACATTGACCGCAGAGCCGCTGGCACTGCCACCACTGATCGAGCCGGCAAGGATGTTGACCGTGACGCTGCCGTTGCCCGCGGTGCCCAGGCTCTGGGCTACGATGCCATGCGCGTCTGCCCCTGAAATGATGATGTCGCCGGTACTGTTGACGATCACGTCCTGGCCCAGACCGCCATAAATGCGGCTGTTGGCCGTCCCGCTCGTGCCGCCAATGCTTTGTGCGACGATGCCGTGCGCGGCCGCGCCAAAGGTCTGGATGCTACCCTCGTGGCTGACCGTGACCGCGCCGCCAGAACCCCGGCCGCCGACGCTGCCGGCAAAACCGAAGCCGAATCCGACCTGGCCGCCAAGTCCGCCGCCACCGCCGATGCTTTGCGCCAGGATGCCAACGGCCCCGGTGCCGTGGGTGGTGATGTTGCCGGTGGTGCCGATCACGACCCCGCCACCATCGCCCGCGTTACCGCCACTGCCGCCGAGGGCGAAATTCTGGCCGAAGTCGCTGATGCCACGGTCGATGTTGCCGGCGTAGCCGCCACCGCCGCCAATGCTCTGGGCGAGGATGCCGTGAGCGACGACCCCGGTGGTGTCGATGTTGCCATTGATGATGACCTCAACCAGGCCCCCATCGCCGGCTGCGCCACCGCTGCCGCCGAGACCGATTTCGCCGTCGCCGCCAATGGCGCCGATGCCACCCAGTCCGCCACCGCCGCCGATGCTTTGCGCCACGACGGCGATCGAGCCGGCACCGGTCGTCGTGATGCTACCGGTGTTCTCGACATAGACCCGCTGGCCACTGCCACTGGCGCCGCCCGAGCCACCGACCGTGAAGTGGATATCACCTTCGTCCTGCACGGGCAACAGATCGAGATACTGTTCATACTCTTCGGATACGCCGAAGTCCTTCCAGTCCAGGCCGTGATAGCCGCCGCCGCCGATGCCGCCGCCCCCGCCGATGCTCTGCGCCAGAATGCCGTAGGCGTCGGCACCGCTGGTGCCGATACGATCATGGTTGTAGATGCTGACCGTGCCGCCATCCGCCGCACTGCCGCCGCTACCGCCGACACTCAACGTCGCGCCGACGCTGATGCTCATCGGATCGGGCGGTTCAGGTTGGTCGGGTTGCCAGTTCGATGGATCGATGCTGAGAATCATCGAGCGGGCATCGCCGCCGGTGCCGCCACCACCGCCGATGCTCTGGGCAAAGATGCCATGTGAACCGATGCCGACGGTTTCGATGGTCTTGTGGTTGTTGACCGTCACCGCGCCACCCGTCTGGCCGCTGCCGCCGCTGCCGCCGATGGCCATGACGAAGTCGACCTTGACCTCAAGTTGCTTGCTGACTTCTTCGTCGCTGGCGCCTTCGGGCATCGAGATGTTGGCGGTTGCGGCAATGCTCTTGCCGCCATCGCCGCCACCGCCGCCAACGCTTTGCGCGAAGATGCCGTGCGAGAAATCGCCTTCAGTCGTTATTTGCCCGTTGTTGGTCACGTTGACCGTGCCGCCTGTGCCGCCTGTGCCGCCCGATCCGCCCAGGGAGAGCGCGATGTTGATGCTGCCGGTCGGGTATTCGTCCGGGATCGGGATCATGCTGCTGAAATTGGCCATGACCGAGCCACTCGCGCCGCCTGAACCACCGCCACCGCCAATGCTCTGCGCCTTGATGCCGTAAGAGTATTCGCCTTGCGTATCGATACTGCCGGTATTGGTCACATTCACCGTGCCGCCGTACTTGCCGTCGCCGCCATTGCCGCCCATGCTCAGTGACAGGCCGCCAAAGGCCGAGACGCCGCCGGTGATGCTCAGGCTACCGGCGCCACCGCCACCGCCGACGCTCTGGGCGAAGATGCCGTGGCTTTGCTCGCCTTCGGTGAAGATGCTGCTGCCGGAAAAAACATTGACCTCGCCGCCGTATCCCCCGCTGCCTCCGTTGCGACCGAAGCCGAAAACCATGGCGGCCGGGCCCAAGAGCGAGCTGGCAACGGTCGTTCCGGCGGCGCCGCCGCTGCCGCCGATACTTTGGGCCAGGATGCCGTAGGAGCGATCGCCCTTCGTCGTCAGGATGCCGCCGGTCGGACTGTCTTCAGTGCCGATATTGACCGTGTTGCCATAGCTGCCGCCACCGCCGGCGCCGCCGATCGCCACACTTGGGCTGATTCCCGCACCGATATTGCCCGAAAAGCTGAACCCGCCGGCGCCGCCGCTACCGCCGATGCTTTGGGCGAGAACGGCGTGGGCATCCGCCGCCTCGGTGGTGATGTCGCTGGCGCTCTGCACCGCTACGATGCCGCCGTGATTGCCGCTACCGCCGCTGCCGCCAATCGAGACTTGGGCGGTAATGCCGGCGCCGAGAGAACCGCTGCCGATGCTGGCGCTGATGGCGAAGCCCCCTTCGCCGCCGGCCCCGCCTATGCTTTGGGCCACGATCCCGTGCGAACCGATGCCATAGGTGTGGATGGTTCCGGAGACAGGATCGTCGACGGTGCCGATGTAGACGTTTTTGCCAATGCCACCGCCGCCGCCGGTTCCGCCGAGACTCAGGGACAGGCCGCTGCTCTCGACAGAGGCAGAAATGGCGAATCCGCCTGAACCGCCGCCGCCGCCAACGCTCTGGGCGAAAATGCCATAAGCGTTGATGCCATTGGTGGTGATCTCGCCCGCTGTCTTTATCATGACATCGTCAGCGTCGCCGCCGCGGGCACCATTGCCGCCGATGCTGATGGTGGCACTAATCCCGGTGCCGACGGAGATGGCGAAACCGCCGTTGCCGCCACCGCCACCGATACTCTGGGCGAAAATGGCATGCGAACGGTCGCCATCGGTCGTGATCTGGCTGTCGTCCAGCGTGGTGACATTGACTGCCTTGCCATCGCCGCCAACCTCCCCCTGGCCGCCTATGGCGACAGGCACACCGGCGCCGATGCTGATGGCGCTGCCGCCCGAGCCGCCGCCCCCGCCAATGCTTTGCGCGAAAATGCCATACGATTCATTGGCATGGGTGTGCAGGGTGCCGCCATTCGTCACATTGACGACGTCGGCATCGCCGCCGCCGCCGCCGCTACCGCCAATCGTCACCAAGCCGGTGGAGCTGCCGCCGTTGCCACCGCCGCCGCCGATGCTCTGGGCAAAAATGGCATGCGACTGGATACCGTAGGTGTTGATCGTGCCGCGGTTGATGACATCGACCTGGCCGCCATTACTGGTGGCGCTGCCTTGACCGCCGATACTGACCAGACCGGAGACGCCGGCGCCATCGCCGCCGCCGCCGCCGACGCTTTGCGCGAAAATGCCGTGAGCGTATTCGGCATGGTTCGACGCGGCAACTGCGTTGCCGGTCGTGATACTGCCGTCGTTCTCGACCCAAACCTGCTTGCCCGCGCCGCCGGCGGCGCCAGAGCCTCCCAGGTTGGCGAAGAGGGCAAAGTCGCCATCCCCGCCGCCGCTGCCGCCACCGCCGCCAATGCTCTGGGCCAGAATGCCGTGGCTGTAGGCATTATTCGTCGTGATATTGCCGCTGGCCAGGTTGTAGACCGAAACGCTACCACCATCGCCGCCGGGCGAACCGCTGGCGCCATAGGCCCAGAAAAGCGCCCAGCTGGAGCCGCCGGTCCCGCCAAAGCCGCCGACGCTTTGTCCGTACAGGCCATAGGCATGACTGCCGCTGGTGCTGATACTGCCGGCGCTGCGCAGCACGACCGTATTGCCGACGCCAGCGACACCGCCGACGCCGGAATCGCCGGAAGACCCGCCATCGCCGCCTTTGCCGCCATTGCCGCCCAGGCTCTTGGCCCAGATGCCATGCGCCAGCTCGCCCGTCGTCGTGACGTTCCAGCTGCCATCGACGGTGACCAGTCCGCCCTGGCCGCCGGCGCCGCCATTGGCACCGTCCATGGCGCCATTGGCGGTGCCGCCGTTGCCGCCGACGCCGCCGATGCTGATGGCGACGATGCCGGTCGCGTTTTTTCCGGTGGTGGTGATATTGGCGTCGCCGGTCACGTTGATCGTTCCGCCGATGCCGCCATTGCCGCCCGGCTGGCCATAGCGGACAGCGCTGTTGCCGCCGCCGCGTCCGCCGGCGCCGCCATCGCTCATGGCAACGATGCCGCTGGATCTTTCGCCTGTTGTCGTGATCGTGCCGCTGGCGCTTGCGGTGACGTTGCCGGCAGCGCTGCCGTTGGTTCCGGCGCCGGCCGAGTGGCTGATGTTGCCATCCCATCCGGCGACGCCGGCACCGCCCTGGCTGTAGCCGTAGATGCCATGCGCGCCGCTGCCCGTTGTCTTGAGCCAGCCATCGCTGGAAATGCTCACGCTGTTGCCGCTGCCGCCGGATTCGGCGGCATTCAGCAAGCCGGTGACGTAGGCCTTGAGGTCCGGGAAGACGCTGGGTGTCGTGCTGTTCGCGGGCTTGCCGCTGACGCCGAAGGTGTCGAAGCTGGCTTCGACGCTCTGTTCCAGGGTGCTGCCGTCGCGTTGCAACGTGATGAGCAACAGGGCGTTGTCGGTTTGCGTGTTGCCGGCCCGATTGCCTTCGACACTGTAATTGACGCCGATGTACAGCGGGCCGGTAAGGGTGGCGTGGGCCGTCAACTCGTCTGCGCTGTAGCTGACTTCATAGCGGCCATCCTGATAGATCTTGATGGTCCCGTGCTGGATCGGATTGTTGCTGCCGTCGCGCAGCACATTGCCGTTGGCGTCGAGCAGGTAGCCGCGTACCTGGACGCTCCCGCCGCTGAATGCGACTTCGCTGCCGCCGGAATTCAGCACCTTGGTGACTGAGAAGGAGAAGCCGGTTTCGGTGAAATTCCGCAGCTTGTCGAGTACGGCTTCCGAATAGCCGGGGCCGCTGCTGTAGCCGGCAATGGCATGAGCAGCCAGGCCCGTGGTCAGGATCCCGGGGGTCAGGTTTTCGGGGTCGAAGTGCGTGCTGTAGGCGTTAATGCGCACTTCGCCGCCGGCGACGGCGGGGTTGGTGCCGATCAAAGGCACGTTCAGGAAAGCATCGTCGGCGGGCGGAGTGGTGGAGATGCCGCTCGAGATACCGTATATCCCCGGCGTTAACGTGCCACCGGTCGTGATGGACAGGCGTTGTTCCGGCTCGCCGGCAGTGATCCAGACATTCTGGCCGTTCGAGCTGATCAGGCCGATGCCGCTGGTGCCGAAGGCGCTGGTCGTGATCGGCTGGCTGAGATTGCGGACGATCAGCTCATTGGGCGGTGTTGCGCTGACGTTGATCCCTTGGGACTGGTTGCCCTGGCAGATCAGCGTGGTGCCACCGGCGCCTGCCGTACACGCATCCGGGCCGGCAATCGCTCCGGGAACGAAGGCCGCTGAAATGGCCATGGTAATGAGTCGCTTGTTCGAGCGAACGAATGCACGCGTCTTCATGACATCTCCCTGCTGCTTGGCGCAGTCATATTGGATACCCGCTTTGACTATAGATGGCGGCGTGGAAAACAACAGGGGAAAATGGACTGAAACGGCTGTGCGACAATGGATTTGGCGGATATGACGGATTTGGTGGATAGGCAAACCGAGTCTAATTTTTGTTGTTTTTGTTGTTGGATTTTTAATTTTTTTGCGGGCGAAAGCAGCTGGTCCGGGCCAGAACCTTGCCGTTGTGAGTGGCTGATTGCCGGTGCTACGGTCAACCGGAAAAACGGGCCAATTTTCAAATTTTCCGGACGCCCTTGTGGTCACCCCAAAAGCCCCTGCTGTCCTGACGGTCAGCTTTAATGCGCCGGCGTTTTGTCGCACAATCAATCTGCATCGTCTTCACGGAGTCAGCGCATGGACCAGAACATCGAACGCGAACTGCCGGGCAGCCTGCTGGCCAATCGCATTACCCGCCGCCAGGTCCTCTGGCTGCTCGGCGCCAGCGCCCTCTCGGGCTGCGCCACCTCGCCGGTCGGGGGCGGTGCCATCCTGGTCGGGATGAGTGAAGACGAGGAAAAGGCCGTAGATCAGAAGGTGGCGCCGCAACAGTTCTCGCAGGATCTCGGGGCGGTGCAGGATGAGGCCATCAACCAGTACCTGAGCGACGTCGGCCGGCGTCTTGATGCCAAGGTGCATCGGCCGCAGATGCCGTATTCCTACCGCGTGCTCAATGCCAACTACGTCAATGCCTACACCTTCCCCGGCGGGGCGATGGGCGTGACGCGCGGCATCCTGGTCGATCTCGACAACGAGGCTGAGCTGGCGGCGCTGCTCGGTCACGAGTTGGGCCACGTCAATGCCCGTCACGCGGCGCAGCGGCAGGGCCATGCGATGGTGACGCAGGCGGCGATGACGGGCGTGAACATCGTCGGCACCGCCGCCGGGTTTGGAGGCCTGACCGACCTTGGCACCAAGCTCGGGGCCAGCGTGCTGCTCTCCAGCTATTCCCGCGACAACGAGCGCGAGGCCGATGCGCTGGGGCAGGAATACATGGTCCGGGCCGGCTATCCGGCCAGCGGCATGGTCGGCCTGCAGCAGCTGCTGGTCGAGCAGCAGAAGGAATCGCCGGGGATGGTGCAGACCATGTTCTCGACCCACCCGATGAGCGGCGAACGGCGCGATACGGCGAAGCAGCTGGCCGGGGGCAAGTATGCAGCAAGCAATACGCGCGATGCCGGCCGCGAGCGTTTCATGGACAACACGGCGTCACTGCGCCGTATCAAGCCGACCATCGACGCCTGCCAGAAAGGCGAAGTGGCGATGGCTGCCAAGGAATACGGCAAGGCCGAGGAGCGTTTCCGCACGGCCTTGAAGGCCACGCCGCGCGATTACGCGGCCAATGTGCTGATGGCGAAATGCCTGTCGGAACAGGACAAGGATGCCCTGGCCCTGGAATACGCCCAGACGGCGACCCGGGTTTATCCGCAGGAAGCTCAGGCGCACAAGCTGGTCGGCGTGCTGGCGCTCGGTCAGAAGGATCCGGGCATGGCTTTCGAGCATCTCGATCGCTATGACCGGCTGTTGCCGGGCGATGCCGGCATCACCTTCCTGAAGGGGATTTCGCTGGAAGGCATGGGTAAGCGCCCGGAGGCGGCCCAACAGTATGCCGCCTACCTGAAACGCACGCAGCAGGGCAAGGCGGCGGAGTATTCGATCAGCCGCCTGAAGAGCTGGGGCTATCTGAAGTAATTTTGATTTTGGCCGTTTTTTACGGTTGACCGTGGAATTCAGTCGCCGAACGAACGCAGTCCGTCGAGATCGAGAATATTGATCCCGCCGTACTCGCTGCGCACCAGCCCTGCGTCTTCGAGGACCTTGAGCGCCTGATTGGCCCGCTGTCTGGAAACGCCGGCCAGATAGCCGAGTTCTTCCTGAGAAATCTGCAGCAGGCGGTTGGTGCCGGGGTAGAGCACCGGGTTGAACAAGGCCGCCAGGCCGCGCGCAATGCGGGCATCGGTGTCGAGCATGCGCTCGTTTTCGATCATGCCGATGAACTGGCCGAGGCGCTCGTTGAGCTGGGCGATCATGTAGCGGTTGAACGGAATGCTGTGGTCGAGCAGCCACAGGAAAGTGGCGCGGCTCATGAAGGCGACGCGCGTTTCGCGGATGGCCATGACGTCATAGCGGCGCACTTCGCTCTTGAGTAGCGAGCCTTCGCCGAACCAGCCGCCGGTGCTGATGCCGGTCAGCGAGGTCGTCTTGCCGGTCGTCCAGTGGCTGGCCATCTTGCCCAGGCCGTCGATGATGCCCATCCAGTAATCGACCGGTTCGCCTTTCATGCAGATGAAAGCGCCCGGGGCGAAGCTGCGCTCGAAGGTGCCGGCGATGGCCTTGGCCATTTCTTCCGCAGTCAGCGACGGCCCCCAGACGGAGGTGCGCAGCAGTTCCTCAGCGTTTTTCAATGATCATTTCCGGGTGATGTGCCGAACCACGATTATAGGCGGTGGCTTCCACGGTCAACTGGAAAAAATACCCAAAATTGAAATCGTCTAGCGCCGCCATTTCACCGCACCGCCACCGTCCCCGCCTTCCACAGCGGGCTCTGCCAGCGGTAGAACGGGGTCAGGCTGGAGGGCTTGTCGGCTTGCTTGTCGGTTACCAGCGTGGTCAGCGAAACGGTTTCGAAAGTGGTGCGATAACGGTCGCCGCTACGAACTTCGCGCGCCGCCAGCATCTGCTGACCACCCGGTACCCAGCCGGCGAATTCGACGTAGCCGAGGTTGGGGTTGTCGAGGGCCGGCGGCAGGACATCGACCGTCCAGCCATCGGCGCCCTTGCGGAAAACCCAAATTTCGCGCCAGGTGTCGAGCGGCTGCACGGCCAGGGTCAGCGCATCGCCTTGTGGCGCGACGGCGGTGGAGGCGGGCCAGACAAGGCCCCAGGTGCAGCGGGTGAGCAGCGGATTCTTTTCGTCGTGCTTGGCATCGACCAGATGGACGCAGGTTTCGCCCGGTTGGCCGGCGCTGATCCGCACGCCGAGGCCGGCGGCGACCTTGGTCGGCGTTTGCGGCAGGCCCGGCTCGGCCGCCCAGCGCGAGGCGCCGACGCGAATCGCCGCATCGCTGTAGGCATTGGTGTCGCTTTCCATGAGCTCGGCCGGGGTGATCGCGGCCAGTTCGTCGATGGCGCGCGCGGCGGCTTCGCGGGCGGCGTTTGGCCCGACTTCCGGGCGGCGGGCGCGCTGATAGGCGAGGCTCGCCCAGACGCCGGCCTTGCGCAGGTGCAGGCGGTTCTTGAGCACCTCGGGCAGCTTGGCGAGTGACACCCGTTCAAGCACGTCGGCGCGCCAGTTGTCGAAGGCAAAGCGTTCCGGCGGCGTCAGCGTCGGCGGCACGCATTCGTGGCGGGTCAGCGACAGCGCGGCGAGCGCCTTGTCGATCTCGGCCGAGGGCAGGGCGAGGACGCGGCCTTGTGCTTCGCCGTTGCTGCATAGCTGCACCTGGCCATCGCGCTCGTAGCTGACTAGATTCATGCCGTAGCTGGCGGCGACTTCAACGTGGGCGGCCAGCGCTTCGCCGGCCTTGCCCGTACGGCCGGCGGTGGCGCGGCGGGCCAGGCGGTCGCTCATGTTGCCCAGCGCAGCGAACACCTCGCTGTCGACCTGGCCGGCCGGCACGGCGCGCAGGTAGGCGGCGGCGTAGCTGATGCCAAGCGCCTCCGAGCCTGGTGCATCCTTGAGGAAGCGGACGATGGAGAGCAGTTCGGGCGCGGCTTCGGCCTTCAGCGACTGGACGCGCACCTGGCTGGCCTTGATGTAGCCGGCGCGTTCGCGGCGGTGGTCGTAGACCTGCAGGAAATCGCCCTTCTCGCCGCGGATTTCCAGACTGTCGCCTTGCCACAACACGGCCTGCTGGGCGGCGGAATCCTTGGGTGCGGCGCGCAACGCCGACTGGTCCTGGGTGACGATGGCGATGACGGTCAGTGCGGTAGCCAGCATGATCATTCTCCTTCGGCCGGAGCTTGTTCGCTGGCGGCAGCCTGCGTCCTGCCGAGCAGGGCATTGCCGATGAAGCCGCCGCTGGTCGGGGTCGGGGCGATGATCACAGAGATCTTGTCGGACAGCTTGTCGGCCATGGTCTTCTGGATGAGCAGCGGGTTCTTCTGGATCAGGGCGCCGTCACGTTCGAGCTGGGCGCTGGCGATCTGGCCCAGACGCTCCTGGCGATAGGCTTCGGCGTCGGCCAGCTTGCGGCGCGATTCGGCTTCGCCCTGGGCCTCGATCTGGCGAGCCTGGGCATTGGCTTCAGCCGTCTTGATGCGGGTTATTTTGTCGGCCTCGGCTTCCAGCCCGCGCTGCTCGATCTGCTTCTGCTTGAAGGGCAGGATGTGCTTCATCGCCTCGGCCTGCGCCTTGGCAGCGATGATCTGTTCCTGGCCGGCGGCCTCTGCGGCCTTCTCGCGGCGCACCTTGTCGGCTTCGGCTTCGAGATCGGTCTGCTTGACCTGCTTTTCCTTCAGTTCCAGCGTGTAGCGCATCTTGTCGCTGGCCAGTTCCTCGGCCAGCAGGCGATCCATGCCGGCGCGGTAGTCGGCCGGCAGTTCGACCTTGCCGATCATTACCGACTGCAACTTGATGCCATCCTTGCCCAGCGTTTCACCCAACTCTTTTTCGATGGTTTCCTTGATCTCCTGACGCTTGGTCGAGAAGATTTCGCGCACCGTGTAACGGGCCAACGTCTTGTAGAGCACCCCTTGCGCCGCCGGTTCGACCACCTGGCCGCCGATGTCGTCGGGCAGGCTGCGCGCCACGGCGGTCAGACGGGTTGGGTCGAGGGCATAACGGATGGTGACATCGACGCCGATGGACAAGCCTTCCACGGTCTGGAACTGTGCTTCGCCTTCGGCGCTGCTGCCGCCCTCCGGGCGATACAGCTGGTCGCGCAGCGATAAGCGGCGCAGCTCGTGCAGACCGGGGATGACCAGCGCGGCGCCTTCGCGCACTTCGACGACATCGCCTGTCAATTGGTTGATGCGCACGCCGGCCTCACCACGTGTCACGCTCTGCATCGGCGGATTGTTGTAGAGCGCATACGCGCCGATGCCGGCGATCGACAGGGCGATGATGCTGCGCCGGGCGCCATGGACGCCGCGCCCGAGTTGCCCTGCCGCCCGACCGGTGTGCCCAGCCAGATTGCCAAGCGATTCACGCAGGCTGTCGAACATGTCCAGAAAACGTTCTTTCATGATTTTTCTCCTCGAAACCGATCTTCGCGTCGGGGGAGATTTCCCCGTTGCCGGCAGCGTGAAGATCGTTTTCGCTACCGGCCCTGCATGCTTCCCATCTTCCGGCGACAGGCCAGGAGCAAGCCATGCCGCCGCCGGGCGACTGTGGTAAGGCGGCGGAAGGGAGGGATACGAGGTGTGAACAAACCTTCACGCCGCCGGCATGCAGCCATGCCAAAAAACGGGGATACTTCGCACCTCAGCCAGGGAGCAAGACCATGACCAAAGTCGCCGTCATCGAGGACGACATCCCCACCAGCAACCAGTTGAAGGACTGGATACTCGCCGCGCGTCCGGATGTGGTCGTCGACCAGTGGTTCAACCGCGACGACGCCGAAGCAGCCATCGCCCGCGAGGATTACGCGCTGGTCACGCTGGATATCGAACTCGGGCGCGAGCGCCATGCAGGGGTGGCCGTCATCAACGCCATCAACAAGGCCGGGCGTGGAACGCCGGTGCTGGTCGTCTCGGCCATGCCGGCTGCCATTTACCGTAGCATCATGAAGGCGCTCGACGCCTGGGATTACCTGCAGAAAACCGCCTTCGAGGAAGCCGATTTCATCGAGACCTTCCTCGAAATCCTGCGTGCCTCGCGCGACCGGGCGGGGCCCAAGGTCGAGGCTATCATCAAGGACGAACTGGCCCTTGACCCGCTGCGTCAGAGCACGCCGTTGTGGCGCGGCCAGCGGGTAAACCTCCCGCTCACCGCCCAGCGCATCCTGGCCACGCTCTACCAGCGCCGCGGCGAGGTGGTGTCCTACGACGACCTGTTCGCGGTGGTGAAGAGCGGCCGCAATCGCGACAATATCCGCAAGCACATCAGCACCATCCGCGAGGCTTTCCGCGAACTCGACGACGGTTTCGACCGTATCGAGAACGTGCCGATGCGCGGCTTCCGCTGGTCCGATCAGGCGCGCTGAGTCGGTCATGAAACGCTTTCTGGTCTGGCTGGCCTCCTTCCGCCTGCGCATCCTGCTGCGCACCTCCTTCCTGCTGCTGGCGCTGGTCGTGCTGGTCATGACGGTGACCGTGCTGCAGGAAGAAAAGCAGCGCAGCTACGACACCTATCAGGCCAGCCTGAACAAGACCAAGGCGCAGATCGTCGCCCGCCTGCACCACCCGGCCGGCCAGCTGGCGCTGCTCAATCCGCGCTGGGATGCCGCTTCGGCCGCCGCCGGCCGGCCGCTCGTGCTGCCCTTCTCGGCCATCGATTTCGACGACCAGAACAAGGTGCGCAACGCCATCGAAATGGCCGGTTGCCTCGTCCAGTACCCCGACCATGGAAGTCTGTGCGTGGCGGTCGGCAACAATCCGTGGGCCGGCGGTTTCATCTACGCCGCCGGCACTTTCGCCAGCGGGCCGCTCGAAGCCCACCGCATCGGCGACGAGTTCCTCGACGGCGCCCATCGCCTGCGCGTGACCGTGCGCCTGCGCGATCAAAGCTGGCAATGGATCGCGCCCTTTGAGCCGCTGGCCAACGGCGCGCCGGCGCGCGGCGAGGGCGTGCGCGGCCGCTTTACCGGTTATGTCGAACTGCCCGATCGCGACTACACCGGCGCCCGGCCGCTCAAGGAGTTTCGCGGCTGGGTCTGGCAGAGCGGGCGGTGTCTCGATGCCGCGGCCGATGACGAGGAAAGCTGCCGCAAGCAATCCTTCTTCTCGTTGCGTCTGCCGGTCGAGTCGCTCCGCCAGGGCATCTTGCAGAGTGCCCGGCCGGTGTGGCCGCCGGCCGACCTCGAGCAGTACAAGGTGCAGGTCGAAGTGTTGCCGCCGGGCGAGGGCGCGCCGCTATTCGCCAGTGACCGGCCGGGGGCGGTGCCGCCGTTCGCGCTCGATGTCTTGTCGACGTTGCTGCTACCCGGCGAATCGCTGTCGATCCGCCGCGTTGAAGCCGGCGGCGAGCGGGAAGTCGCCCAGCTGGCCGGGCGCGACGAGGCACAGGAGTTGTCCTCGCCGCTGCTCACCCGCCTGATTCGCCGCCTGCCGGTTGAATCGCTCGAGGCGGCCGAGGTGGAACTGCGCGACGAGATCGCGACGCCGCTTGGTAACTACCGCCTGGTGCTCAAGGGCGATGCGCGCAGCGTCAACAAGACCCTGTCGGTGGTTGCCACCCGGCTGTCCTGGTTTATCGGCGCCATGCTCGGCGCCATCGCGGTGGCCTGGCTGGTCATCGAAATCGGACTGATTCGCCCTATCGCCCGGCTGACCAGGCGTACGCGCGGCCTGTCGCGCTCGGTGCAGGCCGACGGTGGGCTGGAGCGCTACGACTTGGCCGACCTGCGTGGCGGCGACGAACTTGGCCTGCTGGCCGGCGGGCTCGATGAGCTGCTGCAGCGGGTGCGCGAGGATGCCGAGCGGGGGCGCATCCGCTCGGCGCAGGAAAAGGACATGTGGCATGCCGTCGGCCACGAAATCATGTCGCCGCTGCAAAGCCTGCTCGCCCTGCACGGCAACGAGGCCGACCCCAGCCACCGCTACATCAGCCGCATGCAGCAGGCGGTACGCGTGCTCTACGGCAGCGCCAGCCCGAGCGAGGCCTTTGCCAGCAGCCAGCTGGATATCGCCGCCGTCGATCTGGCGGCCTTTGTGAACAATGTCGCCGAAAATGCCGGCATCGCCGATGTCGTATGCCATGGCACGGCGGCCCCGGTGCCCGTGCGTGCCGACGAATTTGCGCTGGAAGATGTCTTTGCGCATCTTTTGCGCAACGCCGAACGCTACCGGCCCGAAGGCTCGCCGATTGATCTGGCGCTGGTCATCGACGACAACACCGCCAGCGTGACCGTTGCCAACCGGGGGCCGGCCATCGCCGACGACATGCTGGAACGCATCTTTGAATACGGCGTCTCTGACCAGGCCGAGTCCGCCGCCGCCGGCAACCGCGGCCAGGGCCTCTTCGTCGCCCGCACCTACATGGCCAAGATGGGCGGCACCATCGTTGCCCGCAACACGGCGGACGGTGTGGCTTTCGTCCTCACCCTGCCACGTGCCCGCCCGGCTTGAAAATGGGGGCGGTTTAGCCGCTAGCGGGCGCAGGGGCCAATCTCACGGTCAACCGGAAAAAATGCCCAAAATTGAAATGACATGGGCGGGCGGCAATCGGCAATAACCCCCATCCAATAATTCGCGCCATAGCGGACACAGAGGCAGTCCTTATGATTGCTGATTGATACGTAGAACCGAATGGGCTAATCTCAATGTCATTCAAAACCTGACGGGCGATTGAATCGTGTGCGTATTGTTGGCAATAAAACGGACGTTTCTGAGCCTGAGTAACTATTAGCCATATGACTCTCCGGCAAGCCAACGACGTAGCCTCGCGCATCTGCGCCTTTAATGATGGCACATTTGTGACGTTGCCATCGAACATCGAAATTCGGGATCTCGTCGGATTCCTTCGCTCCGTAATTCCGGACAACAAGTTCGACCGCTCACTGGTTTCTGCTGTTCAGGCTCAGCCACTCCGATTCGATCCTTCATTTGCAGATCGAATAAGTTCGCAATTCAATATCGCAAATGAAATCATTGAGGGCGACCACAAGCTGAAACAGAAGTTATTGCGTGAGGTCGTAACATGTCCGCCGTCCAAACCCCAGGAATCTGAGACCTTCGTCGTGCTAGCGACCTTTGGCTACGGTCTAATTTTTATTATTTCGCTGTGGCGGTTGTGGCAACTCGGGGGCAATTGGCAATGGGTTGCGGTGCTCATCGCTGCCTTGATAGCGGTAGCGATGATTGCCGCTAATCGAAAAAGAGCTAAGAGCAACGGCATAAGCCTCGGTTCGTTCGAGTTTTCAGACGACTCATCGTTAGATCCAACTTTCTCGGGCGATTGCGGAGGGGGCGCCGGAAATTGACACATCTAAAAGTCGGCAGCTATGGCCAACCCTGCTCAACCTAATGCCCAACTGCTACGCTGCCGGGGTCCCTCCGCGCTACGGCGCAGGTGTTAGCTCCACGTTCCACGAGCGTCCGCTTTTCAAAGGCGGCTACGGCAGCATAAAGGGCACTTTTCGGTCGTTTGGAAGAATATGCTCTCAGCGACTCAACGGCCAAACAACATCTCGCCTTCCACGGTCAACCGGAAAAAATGCCCAAAATTGAAATCGGTTTTGGACGTCTCCTGGACGGAGTGGGCATTTTGTCGAGCGATTAATTTTTTGCACATTGTCTGCCGGATGACATTCAGCCCCGTCGCCGGCGCTTAGACTCCGTCGCACACTGAGTCATTTCCCCGTTGCAAGCTTGGTGTAAGGCGACGGTAGCAACAATGATTCAAACGAACGTTAGACCGCGAACGATGAGTCGCGGCGGAGGAGACTAAGAATGCCCACGCAGGCGAATTTCGCCGCTCTGGATGGTTTGCATACCTTCCCGCGGCTACTGTTTCATCACGCAAGCATCCGGCCGAATGCGCCGGCCATGCGCGAAAAATATCTCGGCATCTGGCAAACCTGGACCTGGGCCGACGTCGGCGAACGTGTCCGGGCATTGGCCTGCGGCCTGGCTTCGCTCGGTTTCAAGCGCGGCGACAATCTGGCCATCATCGGTGACAACCGGCCGCATCTCTACATGATGATGACGGCCGCCCAGTGCCTGGGCGGCGTGCCAGTGCCGCTCTATCAAGACGCCGTGGCCAACGAAATGCTCTTCGTGCTGCAGGATGCCGGCATTCGTTTCGTCGTCGTCGAGGATCAGGAACAGGTCGACAAGATGCTGGAAATCAGCGATCAGGTCGGCACGCTCGAACACATCATCTACGACGACCCGCGCGGCATGCGGCACTACAGCCAGCCCTTCCTGCACGACATCCATGAACTCATGGAAATGGGGCGGATTCATGACCGCAACCATTCCGATTTTCTCAACGCCGAAGTCGAGCAGGGGCATTTCGACGATGTGTCGGTCATGCTCTACACCTCGGGCACCACGGGCAAGCCGAAAGGCGTCTGCCAGACGCACGCCGCCTTCATCGCCGCGGCGCAGGGTGGGGTGCAGGTAGACAAGCTCGGTGCCGATGGCGACATCCTGTCCTACCTGCCCATGGCCTGGGTCGGCGATCACCTGTTCTCCTACGCCCAGGCGCTGGTCGCCGGTTTTACCATCAACTGCCCGGAATCCGGCGACACGGTGATGTCCGACCTGCGCGAAATCGGCCCGACCTGCTATTTCGCCCCGCCGCGCGTTTTCGAAAGCCTGCTGACTTCGGTCATGATCCGCATGGAAGATGCAGGCCAGATCAAACAGAAAATGTTCCATTACTTCATGGCGGTGGCCAAACGCTGCGGTTCGGACATTCTCGACGGAAAATCGGTCGGCTTTGGTGACCGCCTGCAATACTGGCTTGGCAATATTCTGGTCTATGGCCCGCTGCGCAATGTGCTCGGCATGAGCCGCATCCGCGTCGCCTACACGGCCGGCGCGGCGATCGGGCCGGAGCTCTTCCGCTTCTACCGGTCAATGGGCATCAACCTCAAGCAGTTCTACGGCCAGACCGAAACCTGCGCCTACGTCTGCCTGCAGCCGGATGGCCAGATCAAGTTCGACTCGGTTGGCCAGCCGGCGCCGGGCGTCGAAATCAGGATTGCCGACAACGGCGAAGTGCTGGTCAAGGGCCCGATGCTGCTCAAGGAATACTACAAGCGCCCGGATGCCACGGCCGAATCGCTCAATGCCGACGGCTATTTCATGACCGGCGACGCCGGCTTCCTCGACGAGGACGGCCACCTCAAGATCATCGACCGCGCCAAGGATGTAGGCAAGCTCAAGAACGGCGCGATGTTTGCCCCCAACTACATCGAGAACAAGCTCAAGTTCTTCCAGCACGTCAAGGAAGCCGTCTGCTTCGGCCACGACCGCGACATGGTCTGCGCCTTCATCAACATCGATGTCAGCGCCGTCGGCAACTGGGCCGAGCGCCGCGGCATCGCCTATTCGGGCTATGCCGACCTCGCCGGCAAGCCCGAAGTGCTCGAACTGATCCGCGAATGCGTCGAGCAGGTCAATGCCGACCTGATCCACGACAGCATGGTCGCCGACTCGCAAATCCACCGTTTCCTTGTTCTGCACAAGGAACTCGATCCGGACGACGACGAGCTGACGCGGACGCGCAAGGTCCGCCGCAACTTCGTCGCCGAAAAATACAAGGTGCTGATTGACGCGCTCTACGAGGGCAAGGCGAATCAGTTCATCGAAACCGAGGTCAAGTTCGAGGATGGCCGGCGCGGCAAGGTATCGGCCGACCTCAAGATCATCGATGCCAAGACCTTCCCGATCGTGAAAAAGGCAGCCTGAACATGAGCAAGAAAATAGGCGACGTCATTCTCGACCTGCAAAACATTTCCCTGCGCTTCGGGGGCGTCAAAGCGCTGACCGACATTTCCTTCGACGTCCGCCAGCACGAAATTCGCGCCATCATCGGCCCGAATGGCGCCGGCAAGAGCTCGATGCTCAACGTCATCAACGGCGTTTACCATCCGCAGGAAGGCAAGATTTTCTGGCATGGCAACGAGCGCAAGCGCATGGAGCCGCACATGGCGGCCCAGCAGAACATTGCCCGTACCTTCCAGAACATCGCGCTGTTCAAGGGCATGAGCGTGCTCGACAACATCATGACCGGGCGCATTACCAAGATGAAGGCCAACTTTATCGAGCATGCGCTGTGGTTCGGCCGGGCGCGCCGGGAAGAGCTGGAGCATCGCAAGAAGGTCGAGGAAGTGATCGACTTCCTCGAAATTCAGCACATTCGCAAGACGCCGGTCGGTCGCTTGCCCTATGGCCTGCAAAAGCGTGTCGAACTCGGTCGCGCGCTGGCCGCCGAGCCGTCGATGCTGCTCCTCGACGAGCCGATGGCCGGGATGAACGTCGAAGAGAAACAGGACATGTGCCGTTTCATCCTCGACGTAAACGACCAGTTCGGCACGACCATCGTGCTCATCGAACACGACATGGGTGTGGTCATGGATATCTCCGACCGCGTCGTCGTGCTCGATTACGGCAAGAAGATCGGCGATGGCGTGCCCGATGAAGTCAAAAATAATGAGGATGTGATCAAGGCCTATCTGGGCGCTGGTCACTAAGGAGTCGGGACATGAATTTTTTCTTTGAAGTCCTCATCGGTGGTCTGCTTTCCGGCGTCATGTACGCCCTGGTCGCCCTCGGTTTCGTGATGATCTACAAGGCCTCGGGCGTCTTCAACTTCGCTCAGGGCGCCATGGTCTACCTCGCTGCGCTGTCGGTTGTCGGTTGCATGGAAAAGGGTGCGCCGCTCTGGCTGGCGATCATCCTCGCCTTTGTCATCATGACGCTGTTTGGCATCGCGACCGAAAAGTTCGTGCTGCGCAAGCTGGTCAATCAGCCGCCCATCGCCCTGTTCATGGCGACCATCGGCCTGGCCTTCTTCATCGAGGGCCTGGCCCCGATGATTTTCGGCAGCGAACCGCGGGCGCTCGAACTGGGCATCGTCGATGAGCCGATTCCCTGGGTGCTCGACAACTGGAACATGGTCATTTCGAAGTTCGACCTCGTTGCAGCCGGCGTCGCTGCGGTACTCGTTGCCACGCTGGCCCTGTTCTTCCAATACACCCGCATCGGCCGGGCACTACGCGCCGTGGCGGACGACCATCAGGCCGCGCTGTCGATCGGTATTCCGCTGCAACACATCTGGGCCATCGTTTGGGGCGTCGCCGGTTTTGTCGCACTGGTGGCCGGCATGATGTGGGGTGCCCGCAACGGTGTGCAGTTTGCGCTCACTTTCACGGCACTCAAGGCGCTGCCGGTGTTGATCCTTGGCGGCTTCACCTCTGTGCCGGGGGCGATTGTCGGCGGCCTGATCATCGGCGCTTCGGAAAAGCTGGCTGAAATCTACATTCCGCCCGTCATGCAGGATCTGTTTGGCGGCAATTTCGGTGGCATTGAGGGCTGGTTCCCTTATGTGCTGGCGCTGCTGTTCCTGCTCGTTCGTCCCGAAGGTCTCTTCGGCGAAAAACACATCGACCGGGTTTAAGGAGAAAACACATGCTTTACCGTGAAGCCGGTCAATTCAAGACAACCTACGCTGCCGACCAGCAAATCTTCCCGATTCGTCAGGACCGGATCGGGGTCATCGCGCTACTTGTCGTCGCTTTCATCGGGGTGCCGCTTTTTGCCAGCGAATACTGGTTCTCGGCCATCCTGATTCCTTTCCTGATCTTCGCCTTGGCGGCGCTCGGGCTCAATGTCCTGACCGGTTATGCCGGCCAGCTTTCGCTCGGTTCGGCCGCTTTCATGGCGGTCGGCGCCTATGCCGCCTACAACTTTCAGTTGCGCATCGAGGGCATCCCGATTCTGGTTTCCTTCATTTGTGCCGGGTTGACAGCAGCCGGGGTGGGTATTCTGTTCGGCTTGCCGTCGCTGCGCATCAAGGGTTTTTACCTGGCAGTGGCGACGCTGGCCGCGCAGTTCTTTATCGTCTGGTGCCTGACCAAGTTCCCCTGGCTGTCGAACAACTCGTCATCGGGCGTGATTTCGACGCAACGCCTGATCATCTTTGGTCATGAACTGACGACGCCGGTCGAGAAGTATCTGCTCGTCCTCTCCATCGTCGTCGTCATGGCGCTGGCCGCCAAGAACATGGTCCGCTCGGCCACGGGCAGGGCTTGGATGGCGGTGCGCGACATGGATGTGGCGGCGTCGGTCATCGGCATCAAGCTGATGCCGACCAAGCTGCTCGCCTTTGCCGTGAGTTCTTTCTACTGCGGTGTGGCCGGCGCGCTGTACGCCTTCTGCTACCTCGGCTCGGTCGAGCCGGATGGCTTCTCGCTCGAAATGTCCTTCAAGATTTTGTTCATGATCATCATCGGCGGTGTCGGTTCGATCATGGGCAGTTTCCTTGGCGCTGCGTTCATCCTGCTGCTGCCGATCTTTCTCGATATCGCCCTGCCGTTCTTCGCCGAACTGTTCGGGCTGCCGTTTTCCAGCGCTACCGTGTCGCACATCCAGATCACGGTGTTCGGTGCGCTGATCATGTTCTTCCTGATCGTCGAGCCGCACGGGCTGGCCCGTTTGTGGCAGATCGCCAAGGAGAAGCTGCGCTTGTGGCCGTTCCCGCATTAGTGCTGACCGTGGTTCAAGCGGTGGGGCCCCGCCGCTTTTTGTAATAACTGGAGGAGACATTCAATGATCAAAAATTTCAAACCCGCTATTGCCGCCGCTGCGGTGTCCCTGGCCATGATGTCGCAGATGGCCGTGGCTGCCGAAGAGCAGTTCTTTCCGCTGATCGACTACCGCGTCGGGCCCTATGGCTCGAACGGCCAGGCCTTCTACGGTGGTTTCATCGATTACCTCAACTACGTCAATCTCAAGGAAAAGGGCGTCAACGGCGTCCAGATGACCTACGAAGAGTGCGAAACCGAATACAACAACGCCAAGGGCGTCGAGTGTTACGAGCGCCTGAAGGGCAAGGCCGCCAAGTCGGCCGGCCCGCTGCACACGATGTCGACGGGTATTTCGTATGCGCTGATCGACAAGTCGGCCCAGGACAAGCTGCCGCTGGCCATGATGGGCTACGGCCGCACTGACGCGGTTGACGGCTCGGTCTTCCCGTATGCCTTCCCGCTGGTTACGACTTACCAGATGCAGGCCTCGGCCATCGTCAAGTTCCTCAAGGACAAGAATGGCGGCAGTCTGGCTGGCAAGAAGATCGTTTATCTGTACCACGACTCGGCCTACGGCAAGGAAGCCATCGTCGCGTTGAACGCCGAAGCAGCGCTCAACAAGTTTGAATTGGTGCAGATTCCGGTGGCCCACCCGGGTAACGAGCAGGGCGCCCAGTGGCTGAAAATTCGCCAGGAAAAGCCCGATTTCGTCATTTTCTGGGGCTGGGGTGTGATGAACCAGACGGCATTGAAGGCTGCCCAGAAGGTCGCTTTCCCGCGTGAAAAGATGATCGGTTCGTGGTGGACGGGTTCGGAAGAGGACGTGATTCCGGCTGGCGAAGCCGCCAAGGGCTACATGGCCGCGACGTGGAATGTGGCTGGCAAGCAGGTGCCGGTCATCGCCGACATCGAGAAGGTGGTCTACGGGGCCGGCAAGGGCAACCTGCAGGACAAGGCCAAGATCGGCACCATCCTCTACAACCGCGGTGTTTCTGCCGCCGTGCTGTCGGTCGAAGCCATCCGCAAGGGTCAAGAAAAGTACGGCAAGGGCAAGGCGCTGACCGGCGAACAAACCCGCTGGGCGCTGGAAAACCTCAACATCAACGACGCCCGCCTGAAGGTACTCGGTGCCACCGACCTGCTGCCGGAAATCAAGACTTCCTGCGACAACCACGAAGGTTCCGGCAAGGTGAAGATCCAGCAATGGGACGGTGCCAAGTGGGTGCCGGTGTCCGGCTGGATCGAGGGTAACAAGGCGCTGATCCACCCGCTCTTCCAGGCTTCTGCCAAGCAGTACGCCAAGGAAAAGGGCATCACACCGCGCGATTGTTCCAAGGAAAAATGAGACGGCAGGAGGAAGGAGTGGGGGCGCGAGCCCTCGCTCTTTCTCTCCGTCCCATGAATCGGAAACGCATATGACTACACACACTGCCGCTGCGGCGGGCGAAAACTACCTGAGCATCAACAATATCGAGGTCATCTACGACCACGTGATCCTGGTGCTCAAGGGCGTGTCGCTGAATGTGCCGAAAGGCAAGATCGTCGCCTTGCTCGGCGCCAATGGCGCCGGCAAATCGACGACGCTGAAGGCGATTTCCAACCTGCTGCACGCCGAACGCGGCGATGTGACCAAGGGCTCGGTCGAATACAAGGGCCAGCGCATCGATCAGTTGACGCCGAACGAGCTGGTCAAGCGCGGCGTCATCCAGGTCATGGAAGGGCGGCATTGCTTTGGCCACCTGACCATCGAGGAAAACCTGCTGACCGGGGCCTACACGCGCAGCATTTCGCGCGGCGAACTCAAGGACAGCCTGGAAAAGGTTTACCACTATTTCCCGCGCCTCAAGACGCGGCGCACCTCGCAGGCCGGCTACACCTCGGGCGGTGAGCAGCAGATGTGCGCGATTGGTCGGGCGCTGATGGCCAAGCCGGAAATGATCCTGCTCGATGAACCGTCGATGGGTCTGGCGCCGCAGATTGTTGAAGAGATTTTCGAGATTGTTAAGGATTTGAATGGCCGCGAGAACGTCAGTTTTCTGCTGGCTGAGCAGAACACCATGGTCGCGCTGAGGTATGCGGACTTCGGGTACATCCTGGAGAACGGGCGGGTGGTGATGGAGGGGGATGCGGAGGATTTGAGGACCAATGAGGACGTTAAGGAGTTCTACCTCGGGCTCAGTTCGGCCGGCCGAAAATCCTTCAAAGACGTCAAACATTACAGACGCCGCAAACGCTGGCTTTCCTAGCGGGTTGCAGTGCGCCCCGCATTGCGGCGTTGTCGGCCGGCTTGTTGGCAGGAGCCAACGGCGCCGGTCTCCGCCTTGCCCTGTGGGGCTACTTTGCAACCCTTGGGCTGTGTGCTTGCTTTTGCTTCGCTGAAAACCCAAATGCCACGGTCAACCGGAAAAAACGGAGAAAAATGAAATGAGCTATTACGACCCGCTCGAGACCCGCGATCCGGATGAGCGCGAGGCGGACCTGATGGACAAGCTGGCGCGGCAGGTGGCGCATGCCAAGGAAACGACACATTATTATTTCCAGTCGCTGGCCGGGATCAATCCGTTCGAATGCGCGACGCGCGAGGCGCTGGCCAAGCTGCCGCTGACCCGCAAGCGCGACCTGATCGAGTTGCAGAAAAAAACGCCGCCCTTCGGTGGCCTGAATTCGTTGCCGCGCGGCAAGGCCAAGCGGGTGTTCGCTTCGCCCGGCCCGATCTACGAGTTGCAGGGCAAGGACATGGATCCCTGGCGCCTGGCGCGCGTGCTGTACGCCGCCGGCTTCCGCGATGGCGACCTGATCCACAACTGCTTTTCCTACCATTTCACACCGGGTGCTTTCCTCATGGAAGGCGGCGCCCGCAAGCTCGGCTGTGCGGTCTTTCCCGGTGGCACCGGGCAGACCGAGCAGCAGGTCCAGGCCATGGTTGATCTCAAGCCGGAAGGCTATGTCGGCACGCCATCCTTTCTGCGCATCATCGTCGAGAAGGCCGAGGAAATGGGCGCCGACATCAGTTCCTTGCGCAAGGCCTGTGTCTCCGGCGAAGCCTTGCCGGGAATCACCCGGCAGTGGCTCAACGAGCGCGGTATTTCGGTGCGTCAGTGCTACGCGACGGCCGACATCGGTGCCATCGCCTACGAAACCGAGGCGGAAGAGGGGCTGGTCGTCGAGGAGGAAATCCTCGTCGAAATCGTTCGTCCGGGCACCGGCGATCCGGTCGAGCCGGGCGAGGTTGGCGAAGTCGTCGTCACCACCTTCAACCCGGATTACCCGCTGATCCGCTTCGCCACCGGCGACCTGTCGGCCATTCTGCCCGGCCGCTCGCCCTGCGGCCGCAGCAATATCCGGCTCAAGGGCTGGATGGGCCGGGCCGATCAGACGACCAAGATCAAGGGCATGTTCGTCCATCCCGAGCAGGTCGCCCAGATCGCCGCCCGGCATCCGGAAATCCACCGCATGCGGCTGGTTGTCGACAACCCGGGCGGCCAGGACCGCATGGTGCTGCATTGCGAAATCGAAGCCGGCCACGAGGCGCTAGCCACGGCGCTCGTCGCCAGCGTGCGCGAAGTGACCAAATTGCGCGGCGATGTGGCATTTGTCACACCGGGGGGCTTGCCCAATGACGGGAAGGTGATCGAAGATAGCCGGATCTATTGATCCGGGAAATTGCCATGCGAATTCTCCTCGTTGCGCTGGCTTGCCTGACGCTCTCAGCCCAGGCCGCTGAGCCAGTGGTTTTGCGGCCATCGGCCAAGCTCCTCTTCAAGCAGCCGGAACTGCTGCAGGCCGGCCAGTGCGTGCGTTACGAGGAGGGCGGCAACGGCTGGGTGGCGACCGATCCGGTCTTTTTCCTCAAGGGCGAAGTGCTGGCCGCCGAGGTGCGTACCCGCCATCTCGGCAAATGCCCGGTAGTGCCCGGCAAGACGCTGGAGCGCTACAGCCGCGACGAATTTAATCGCCATGTCCAGGCTTCCCCCTGCGTCGCCGAGAACGTTGCCGAACGTGACGAACAGAGCGGCATCGTCCGCATCCGCGTCGCCGACTGGGAAACGCCGCATGCCAAAAAAGCCGAGAACGCCGGCCGTCTGTATCGCGGCATGTTCGTCGAGAAAAAACTCGAAAAAGGCATGGAAATCGAGCTGGAAGCCGACCTGCTGAGCGTCTGCGAGCTGTAACGGCGCGTGACGCCCGGCGCCTGATCGGGCACACTCCCTGAGGTGCAGACTTGCTGCGCCTATCCAGCGAAAGATCAGGGGCCATGAACAAGAATATCGACGAACTGCTGGCCAAAATCCGGGCGCTGCAGGACGAGCTGGAAGAGGAGTACCGCCAGACCCGCGACGAGTGGGCGCAAAAAAAGCTTGAGCTGGCCGAGGAGTTCCTGCGCCAGCAGCGCCGCTACAAGATCGGGCTGTTCCGCTTTCTGCTGCGCACCCGTTTTCTGGTCGCCCTGACCGCGCCGCTCATCTACCTTGGCTGGATACCCTTCCTGCTCATGGACCTCTTCGTCACGATCTATCAGGCCATCTGCTTTCCGGTCTACCGGATTCCCCGGGTCAAGCGTTCGGAGTACATGGTCTTTGGTCGGGAGGATCTGCCCTACCTCAACATCATCGAAAAATTCAATTGTTTCTACTGCTCATACGGTAATGGCGTCGCCTCCTACACGCGGGAAGTGGCGGCGCGCACCGAGCAGTACTGGTGTCCGATCAAACACGCCCGCCGCGTCAAGGCGGCCCATGATCTCTATCCTAACTTCTGCGATTTTGGTGATGCCGAGGCCTACCAGCAGGGCCTCAACCGGCTGCGTCGGCAGTATGAGGACGAGGCGCGCTGAGCTGCCGGTGTTTGCCACGGTCAACCCGGTTTTCTACGTGAAACGCAAAATAGCCGCAAATTTGAAATTCTGCCGCCCGGCGGCGGGGCTGAAACGGCTGGCTAGTCGCCAACCAGCTTGAGCAGTTGCCCGTTACGTTCGTCGGTCAGCAGGTAAATGCTTCCGTCCGGCCCCGCGCGGACATCGCGCACGCGCTGGCGCAGGCCGGTCAGTAGCTTCTCTTCGCGGACGACACGCGTGCCGTCCATCTCCAGTCGCGCCAGATAGCCGAATTTGAGCGAGCCGACGAGCAGACTGCCGCGCCAGGCCTTGCCGTAGCGCTCGCTGCGCACGAAGGCCATGCCGGATGGCGCAATCGACGGCACCCAGTAATGCAACGGCTGCTCCATGCCGGCCTTGTGCGTCAGGCCCTCGCCGATGGCGCCGCCGCCGTAGTTCTCACCATAGGTAATGATTGGCCAGCCATAATTTTTTCCCGGCTCGGGGCGGTTGATCTCGTCGCCGCCCTGCGGGCCATGCTCGTGCATCCACAGCCGGCCGTCCGGGCCGAGCGTCGCGCCCTGCCCGTTGCGGTGGCCGTAGCTCCAGATTTCCGGCAGCGCGCCGGGCTGTTTGACGAAAGGATTGTCGGCGGGGACGCTGCCATCCTTGCCGATGCGGATCACCTTGCCGTGATGGTTGTCGAGTTTCTGGGCGTCGGCCATGCGCGAACCGCGCTCGCCGAGCGTCAGAAAAAGCTTGCCATCGTCGGTCTCGACGATGCGGCAGCCAAAATGCAGGCGGCTGCTGATTTTCGGCGTTTGCCGAAAGATCGTCGTGAGCTTCTCGAGGCGTCTGGCGTCGTCGGAAAGGCGGGCCGAGGCGAGCGCCGTCGAATTGCCGCTACCCTGCGCGGCCGGCTCGGCATAGCAGAAGTAGATCATCCGGTTGCGGGCAAAATCGCGGTCGGCCACGACATCGAGCAAACCGCCCTGGCCGGTGACCTCGACGGCCGGCAGGCCGTCCACCGGCGCGCCGACCTTGCCGTCGGCAGCAATCACGCGCAGCCGGCCCGGACGTTCGCTGACCAGCATCCGGCCGTCGCCGATGAAAGCCAGTCCCCACGGGTGGTCGAGGCCGCTGGCGACGATTTCGACGCGCGGTTCGCCGCTCTGCGCCGCCAGCGGAAAGACGCTCAATACCGTGAGCAGGGCAGCGATCAGGCGCCGGCTAGGCTTCGGCATTTCGATTTTGGCGATTATTTCCGGTTGACCGTGGCAGTTCAGCCGGCGACCCGGCCGCGTCCGAACAAGCCCTTGACCGCTTCCTGCAAATCGGCCGGGAGCACGATGACCTTGGCGTTGTCCTTCTCGCCCATGCGTTCCAGCGCGGCGATGTATTTTTCGCCCAGCATGTAGGACATCGGGCCGGTCTTGTCGCCGATGGCGGCGGTGATGCGGCGGATCGCCTCGGCCGAGGCTTCGGCCAGCATGACCTGAGCGTTGGCGTCGCGCTTGGCCGATTCCAGCCGGGCTTCGGCCTCGAGAATGGCCGACTGTTTGGCGCCTTCCGAGCGGGTGACCACGGCCTTGCGCTCGCGCTCGGCGGCGGCCTGCATTTCCATGGCCTTCTGCATCGACTGCGAGGGCTTGATGTCCTGGATCTCGACCGACTTGACGGTCAGGCCCCAGTCGACTGCCTCGTCGGCGATGCTTTCGCGCAGTCGGGCCTTGATCTTGTCGCGCGAGGAGAGCGCCTCGTCGAGCTCCATTTCGCCGACAATGGAGCGCAGCGTGGTCATGATCAGGTTGCGGATCGCTTCGGAAAAATCGGTGACGCCATAGACCGCCTTGACCGGGTCGGTGACCTTGATGAAGGCGATGGCATTGGTCAGGATCACCGCGTTGTCGCGGGTGATGACCTCCTGCTCCTGAACGTCGAGGATGATGTCCTTGGTCACCAGCTGGTAAGCCACCTTGTCGAGGTAGGGAATGACGATGTTGAGGCCGGGCTTGAGCGTGCCGTGGTATTTGCCGAGCCGCTCGACGATCCATTCCTCGCCTTGCGGCACGATACGCACGCCCTTGGCGATGGTGACGACGACAAAAACCAGTATGGCCAGAGTGACGACGAATCCTGCGTTCAAGTCCATTTTTCGACCTTTCTAAGCCTTATCTACCTTGAGAAAACTGCCTTCCACCGAAACGACCCTGACCCGTTCGCCGGCCGCGATGGCGGTGTCGGCGACGCAAGCCCATTCTTCCGAGCCGAGCAGCGGCCCCTGAAAGCGCACCTTGCCGCGGGCGAAGGGAGCGACGGCGCTGACCAGCAGGCCGATTTCGCCGACCGCCTCGCCATCGGCCGTGCCCGAACGGGTCTTGACGAAGCTCTGCTTGAAAACGCGGAACCAGAGGAAAACCATGGCCAGCGAAGCCAGCGTCCACGTCGCCAGCTGGGCAGTCAGCGAGAGATCGAAAGCCAGCGCGAGCAGGCCGACGAGCAGCGCGCCAAGGCCGAACCAGACGATGAAGAACGAGGGGACGGCCAGTTCGGCGAGAATCAGCGCGATGCCGCCGACGACCCAGTGCCACCATTCGAGATGCATGTTTATCTCCTTTGCCCGGCGAGTATTTCGGGTTTGCCGGACAGGGTCAAGGCGGATTTCATTTTTGGCCATTTTTTCCGGTTGACCGTGGAAGCGGCCAAACGGTGCTCTACGCAGCGATTAAAATGCGCCGATGAACACCGCGCTGCTGCTCCTCCCCGATTTCGCCCTGATCCTGCTCGGCACCGCCATCCGGCGCTGGATGCATCTGGGCGATCATTTCTGGAGTGGCGTCGAGAAGCTGGTCTATTTCATCCTGTTTCCGGCCCTGCTCATCAACGCCATCATCAAGACCCGGCTCGACATCGGTTCGGCCTTGCCGCTGCTCGCCACGGCCCTTGCCGCGATGGCCGCCGGCATGATGTTGGGACTGATACCCAAGCTGTTCAGCCGCCTGCCGGCGCTGACTTACGCCTCGATGTTCCAGTGCGCCTACCGCTTCAATTCCTACATCGCGCTGGCCGTCGCCGGCATGCTGTTTGGCGCGCCGGGCATTGCGACGATGGGCCTGATCGTCGGCGCCGCCGTGCCTTTCGCCAATCTGGTCTCGGTCTGGATGCTGGCCCGCCACGGCGAGGTCGGCCTGTGGCGCGAAGTGGCGCGCAATCCGCTGATCTGGGGAACGGCCGCCGGCTTCCTGCTCAATCTTGCCGGTTTCGTTCCGCCGGCGCCGCTGCAGGCTTTTCTCGGGCGACTGGCCGATGCCTCCATCGCGCTTGGCCTGATCACCGTCGGCGCTGCCTTGCGGCTGGACAGCACGCCGGGCGTGCGCGGTTTTTCATTGTGGCTGGTTGCGGTGAAACTGCTCGCCCTGCCGCTCGTCGCCATCGGCGTCGGTACGCTGCTCGGCCTGTCCGGCCTCAACTATCAGGTGGCGGTGCTGTTTGCCGCGCTGCCGACCGCCTCGTCGGCCTACATCCTGGCCATGCGCATGGGTGGTGACGGCAAGAGCGTCGCCTGGCTCATCTCGGCGACGACGCTCGGGTCCATGCTCACGCTGCCACTCTGGGCAGCGTGGCTGAGCGGACGCTGATTACCTTTTGACGGCCGGCTTCCGGGCCTTCGGCTTGGCGGCTTCCTCGGCGGCAGCGCTGGCGGCGGCCTGGGCGGCAGCTTCGGCGTTCTGCTGCATCTGCTCGCGCATCTGCTGCATCATCTGCCACGGCCACATGGCGGCGTCAGAAATGGGGCTGTTTTCGGGATGGATCGCGCCCTGGAAGAAATTGGGCGGCGGGGCCACCGGGGCTTCCGGGGCGGCTTCCGGAGTCATCGACTTGGCAGCGTCCTTGGCCATCTGGCCCATGGCTTCAACAGCGCCGACCGTGGTGCGCTGCATTTCGAGGCCCTGAATGGTCATTTGCAGCATCGACAGATTCATGCGCAGCCAGCCTTCGACGGCCTTCATGTCCTTGATGCGCTTGTCGAGTTCTTCAACGTCGAAAGTGGGGGCGACCATGCCGGGCAGCGAGAAGCCCATATTGCCCCACATACTGCGCATGAAATTGAGGGGATCGTGTACTTGGTTGTCGGACATTTTGGTCTCCTTCTCGTTGTATCGTGTCATCTTAAACCACTTGGCGCATGTTGACCTTAAGCAATGAGCGTTCATTTGGTGGGCCTATCTCGCACGCCAGGCATCCCTTGAGCTATGCAAAATGATAAATTAGCGCCCTGTTGAATAAGGGGGGCCTATGTTGAAACTGTTGGTGGTGGAAGATCACGCGCTCGTTCGCGAAGGCTTGGTGCGGCTGCTTGGTCAGGTTGAGCCCGGGGCACAGGTGCAGGAGAGCGCGGATTTCGAAGCGGCGCTCAATGTGCTTGATAACGAAGGCGAATTCGATCTGGTCCTGCTCGATCTGGCCTTGCCCGGGATCGACGGTTTTGCCGGCCTCGACATCCTGCGTCGGCGTTACCCGGCGATGCCGGTCGCCGTCGTCTCGGCTTTCGACGATTTGCCGACTATCACCCGCGTGCTCAATCTCGGCGCCTCCGGCTTCATCCCCAAGGCGTTTTCCGGCGAGGCGCTGCTCTCGGCGGTGCGCGAGGTGCTGGCCGGCAACATCTTCCGGCCGACCGGTCAGTCCTCGTCGCAGCTCGACGACATGACGCCGGTGCCGCCGTCGAAAGCGGGCGTCCGGCCCGACGAAATCGGCCTGACCGATCGTCAGGGCCAGGTGCTGGCGCTCATGGTGCGCGGCATGTCGAATCGCGATATCGCCGACCAGCTCGGGCTTTCCGAAGGCACCGTCAAGATCCACGCGACGGCGGTGTTCAAGGCACTCGGCGTCAATAGCCGGACGCAGGCGCTGGTCGCCGTGGCCCGTTACGGCATCGACTTCGAAAGCGTTTTCTGAAGCTGGTTGAGTAGCGCCCGCAGTTTGGCCGGACGTACCGGTGCGGGCAGGGCGTGGGCGCCAGCCGGCAAGGCCTGTCCCGCGGCCTCGACCAGCACGATCAGTGGCGTGCCGGGCGCCAGCTCGGCGCTGACCCTGCCAGCCAGGTCGGCGTCGGTGATCAGCACGGTATTTTCCGGCGGGCGTTCCCCGCTGCGGCCATCGGTGGCGCTGACGGCATAGCCCCAGCCTCTGAGGAGGCCGATACAGGCCAGCATTTCATCTGAGCTGCCGATGCAATGCACCCTGTCCGCCTTTTGCTCGGCACTTTCCTGTTGCTGGCCGACCGTTCCCGGCGGACTACCGGGAACGCGCAGCGAAAATGTGGTGCCCTCGCCCAACCTTGAGCGCAGCGCGACCTGGATGTCGAGGGCACGCGCCAGCCGGTCGACGATGGACAGCCCGAGACCCAGACCCTTGTTGTGTTCGCGGGCGATGTTGCCGACCTGATAGAACTCGGCAAATATCGCTGCCTGATGTTCCTTGGCAATACCGATGCCACTGTCGCGCACTTCGATCAGCAGTTGCTCGCCGCGCCGTCGGGCGACGACCAGAACCCGGCCGCCGGCTGGCGTGTAGCGCAGGGCATTGGAGACGAGGTTGGCGACCATGCGGTCGACCAGCAGCGGATCGCTGTCCGCCCACAAAGGCGTCGGCCGGAAACGCAGCGTGATGTTGCCGTCGGTCGCGGCGCGCCGGAAGGAATTGGCCACCCGTTCGAAAACCGGTTGCAGCGGGAAAGGGCGGCGGTCCGGCTTGACCCCCGCGACATCGAGACGGGAAATGTCGAGCAGCGAGTCGAGCAGGTCGCCAAGCATGATGGTCGATGCCGAAATCTGCTCGGCCAGCCGCGGCAACTCGCTCGGCGTGCCGCTGCGCACCTGGCGCTGGAGGTCGGCGGAGAACAGCGAAAGGGCGTGCAACGGCTGCCGCAAGTCGTGGCTGGCGGCAGCGAGAAAGCGGCTCTTGGCCGCGTTGGCGCGTTCGGCGGCATCCTTCTGGCCGGCCAGTTCAATGGTTGCGGCGTGGACGCGCTCTTCAAGATGATCGTGGCTGGCCGCCAGTTCGCTCGTCATGATGGACATTTCGCGCATCTGGCGGCGGACGAGCAGGGCGCCGACGAAGAGCACGATAGTGACCAGCAGGCCGAGCGAGGCCAGTTCGAAAAGCCGGGTTTGCCAGGCGGCCAGTAGTGTTTTTTCCGGAATGGCGGTGAGGATGCGCAGGTCGGAAAAACCCGGAACGTCGGCAACCGAGACGAGCAGGCCATTGACCTTGGTCAAGCCGCTGGCTGGCACCATGTCACGCAGCTTGCCATTGAACAGCGCGGTACTTGCCTTGGCTCCGAGGACGGCTGATTGTCGGCTGATATCGCTGGGGCGACAGGAGGCAACGATTTCGCCGCGGGTGTTGGTCAGCACCGCTTCAAAATCGTCGGACAGCCGGTTCGACCAGCAAAAATCCTGCAGGTAAGCGGGCTCGACGGCACCGAAAACGGCGCCCGAGAAGACGTAGTTGTCAGCGGTCAGGCGCCGGCTGATGGCGTAGGTGTAGCGTCCGGAATTGCGGTCGACGTAGGGGCCGAAGGTCGAGACATCGGCGCCATCTTCCAGCGCCGTGAAATACGGGCGGTCCTTGACGTTGATTTGCGGCGTCGGGAAATGCGTCGAGATAAAGCGCTGGTTGCCGTGGCGATCGAAAACGACAAGGTCACGCAGTTGCGGCATCGAGCGTGAGTGGCGCTGGGCGATGTATTCCCAGCCCTTGGCGGATTCCCACTTTTCCCAGTCACGACGAGGGCCGGAAAGATCGCTGGCGGTATCGCGCAACAGCACGTCGATGGCTTCGAAGGTGCGCGCCGTGTGTTCGGCCATCATGATGCCAAAGTGCTGGAGGCGGCGCTCGCCGACTTGAAGATCGTTGTGGCGCACCAGCGTCAGGTCGATAACGAAGACCACCAGAATGATCAGCGTGCCAGCCATGGCGGCTGTCAGGGCAAGGGTTTCGGGCTTTCTGGTGCGCATGCCGGGCGAGCGTGGTGACTAGAGTTGGTAGCAGTAGAGCGGACGGGGCGGGTTGCAGTCCACGTCGATGATGCGATCCGGCGTCAGCCCGGGAACGGGAAAGCTGTTGCTGATGAACAGGCTGCCCGGCGCCATTTCCGCCTTCACCTTTTCCCATAGCCGGGGCATTGGCGCCGGCGAGAGAAAGGCATAAACCACGTCGTACTCACCCAGCTTGGCCTGCCACAGATCGTCCCAGCGCCAGCGGATGTTGGGCCGGCCGAGGCTGAAGAAGCGCCCGACCAGCCAGGTCAGCGGGGCGTTTTCATAGCCGGTGAAATGGCTGTCAGGCAGCGCGTCGGCGAGTGGCACCGTAGTGCTGCCCAGCCCGGCGCCGAGATCGAGAAAACGGCTCGGGCCGCGGTCGACAAGCAGATCGGCCAGCGCCGCGACCGTTTGCTTGTTGGACAAGTAAAGCGGTACCTGCCCGGACAGCGCGCCGCGAAAGACGAGCAGCAGAAAGATGGCAGCGAGCAGGAACCAGATCGGGTCGATGGCCAACCCGTAGGTGTACCAGACAAGCGGCATGAAGCCGCCGTGGATGACGCGCCACCACCAGGGCTGGCGGGAGATCGTGGCAAAAAACAGGGCGACGCCGCCGATCGCCAGGCTGGTTTCCAGCCACGGCATGGCTTCGGCTTTCCAGCCGTAATAGGGCCAGGCGATGGAGAGGACAAGGATGACAGCCGCCCCTTGCAGGGCGAACTGGCGTTTCGGCGTTGAATTCATCCGCCGATTTTATGCGATCAGAGCAGAACTCGCCTTTTCTCTTGCTTGGGTGGCGTGTTTGGTGGGTGCGCCCAACGAGCAAAGCGAACGGAGTAAGGAGGATTAGAAGGGGTTGCCGGGAAAGCCCATCAACCGCAACGATTTTGAATTTGGCCGAAATTTCCGGTTGACCGTGGGACTGGTAAAAACACTGATTATTTCGGATTTTGGGGGCTGCAAATGTCATTGGCCCGCCGAAACCGTGGTCTGTCCCCTATCGTTGCCTGATTTAGTAAAGCAGGTTGTCCATAATTACGACACCTTTAATGCGATCCATATAGTCTTTTTTGTTTGCTTTACATAGCGAAATAAACGCTCGATAGTTCTTTTCTTGAACGAACAAAAGTGTTGCTTGCTCAAGTTCAAAGTTGAAATTGCCTGGAACCCGCCATTCACGCTCATGTGTCCAGTCGACAAAGGAATCCTTGTTCGTTAAATCAAAATTAACAATTCGCCACCATTGGTCTTTGGGTAAATATTGTTTCGCTTCCGCTGTTTTGTCATAAATTACAGGGCGAGCACCTTTGCAGTACGCGTAATCCTTTGGAAGCGCGACACCAACGGCCCTATACCTCGTCTTCAGGCCAGCATTATTTTCTTTGTGCTTCTGCTCATAAAATACGTTTTGGCAGATTCCGATAAGCGGAGCATCTTGAAAGCAAACCGCTGGCCGACTACCGCAAATGAAGCCGCTTTCCGTAGAGCTCCCTGTTATGGTTTGCTGGTCGACAATGTTGTACAAAACCTGAGCTACTGTTAGCTGCTGCGTCTCCCTAGTTAAGTGGACAACTTGCGAAGATAGATCCGTGCGCTCAGCAATTCGGCGTCTCCAGGTTGTTCTGTCATATGACATAAGGCCTCACAGAGCAGTGTCTAACGAATGAAAGGGACTTCCCCGTCCCGCAACAATAGGAACGATAGGGAACGACAATAGGGGACAGACTACTGTTTTTGGCTAGCTGAAACAGTCGTCTGCCTCCTGTCATTAAGTCGATGGCGTTTTCGCCATAGATTCTCAGGGCATTAGCATACGGAGCGGGTGAGTGAATGTCGAGTGGGTACAACTTGCTTCAAGCGAGTCGCCGCAACGCTTCTCGTCGGTCAGCCACCTTCGCCGCCGACTCGCTGCGCACCGGCCCGAATCCGCGCACCTCGGCCGGCCAGTTGGCGAGTGCCGTGAGTTCCGGGTTTGGGCGATGCCCGACGATGAAATCGAGGTCGGTTTCGTAGTCGGCGAGTAGCTGGCGGTCCAGTTTGTTTTCCTTGCTGTTTTTCCACGGATCGAGCCAACTGCCACGCCAGCGGCGGGCTTTTGCCATTACCCGGAATGCGTGCAGCATCCAGGCACCGAAGCGGAGTTTCTTCGGGCGGCCGTCCGGGCCGGGGCGGCTCAGTCCGGGTGGGGCGAGGTGGAAGCTCAGGCGCAGGTCGCCGTCGAAGCGCTCGCTCAGACTCTTCAAGAAATCGGTTTGCGCGTACAGGCGGGCGACTTCCCAGGCGTCCTTGGGGGCGAGCAGGCGGGAGTATTGGGTAGCGACAGCGCGGGTCAGGTCGTCGTTGCCTAGTCGGCGGATGGTTTCGACGCGGCTGGCGTAGCGGGCGGCGAGGGTGGCGTCCTGATAGGCGGTGAGGTGTTCGACGCGGCCGGCGATGAGTTCGTTCAGCGTTTGTTCCGGCAAGGGCTGGCTGGTCAGCGGGCCGGCGATTCTGGCGACTTTTTCCGGGGCGACCGCAGCACGCCGGCCCCATTCGAAGGCCTGGCGGTTGGCGTCGACGGCGGCGCCGTTGAGGACGATGGCGCGGTCGAGGGCGGCGGCGGAAACCGGCACCAGGCCGAGTTGCCAGGCGTAGCCGAGGAGCAGCATGTTGCCGTAGAGGGCGTCGCCCATCAGGCGGCTGGCCAGGTGCTGGGCGTCGATGAACTGGACGTGATCGGCGCCGAGGGTTTCGCTCAGTTGGGATTTGAGGCCGGCCAGCGGGAAGTGCCAGTCGCGGTTGCGCGTGAAGTCGGCGGTGGGCGTATCCGTGCAGCTGACGACGGCGCGTGTGCGGCCTTCGAGCATTTTTGACAGGGCTTCGGTGCTGGCGCTGACGACGAGGTCGCCACCGAGTACGGCATGGGCTTCGCCGGTGGCGATGCGGGCGGCGTGGATGTCTTCCGGACGGTCGGCGATGCGCAGGTGGGAAAAGACAGCGCCATATTTTTGCGCCAGGCCGGTCATGTCGAGCGTTGAAATGCCCTTGCCGTCGAGGTGGGCGGCCATGCCGATGAGGGCGCCGAGGGTGATGACGCCCATGCCGCCGACGCCGGTGATAAGCAGGTTGTAGGGCTGGGTCGTGGCCGGCAGTTTGGGCGATTTCAAAATTGGCCAGTTTTCCGCGTTGACCGTGGGATTCGATCCTTTTTTGGGTTTGCCGCCTTCGATGGTGACGAAACTCGGGCAGAAGCCTTTGACGCAGGAGAAATCCTGGTTGCACGACGACTGGTCGATCTGGCGCTTGGTGCCGAAGGCAGTTTCGACGGGCACGATGGACAGGCAGTTGGATTGCACCGAGCAGTCGCCGCAGCCTTCGCAGACGGCTTCGTTGATGACGACGCGCTGGGCAATGGCCGGCATTTTGCCGCGTTTGCGCCGCCGCCGGGCTTCGGTGGCGCAGACCTGGTCGTAGATCAGGACGGTGACGCCGGGTTCTTCGCGCAGTTCGCGCTGGACGGTGTCGAGTTCGTCGCGATGGCGGATCGGCACGTTGGGGGCGAGGTCGGTGATTTCGGCGTACTTGGCCGGCTCGTTGGTGACGATGACCATCTTGCCGACGCCTTCGGCTTCGAGCTGGCGCGTGATGCGGGCGACGCTCAGGATGCCGTCGACAGGCTGGCCGCCGGTCATCGCCACGGCGTCGTTGTAGAGAATCTTGTAGGTGATCGGCACCTTGGCGGCGATGGACTGCCGGATGGCGAGGATGCCGGAGTGGAAATAGGTGCCGTCGCCGAGGTTGGCGAAGATGTGCTTTTCGCTGGTGAAGGGCGCCTGACCGACCCAGGGCACGCCTTCGCCGCCCATGTGGGTGAAGGTTGAGGTGCTTCGGTCCATCCACGTCACCATGTAGTGGCAGCCGATGCCGGCGACGGCGCGCGAACCTTCCGGCACGCGGGTCGAGCTGTTGTGCGGGCAGCCCGAGCAGAAATGCGGTTTGCGCTCAGCGAGGACGATGGGGGTCAGTGCGGCTTTCTGCTTGCTTTCGATCAGGGCGAGGCGGGCGGCGATGGTCGGCGAGGTGAAGAAGCGGCCGATCCGTTCGGCGATGACGCGGGCGATAGTGGCGACGGGCAGTTCGCCGGTGGCCGGCAGCAGCCAGTTGCCTTCGCTCCATTCGCCGATTTCGTCGAACTTGCCGATGACGCGCGGGCGGACATCGTCCTTCCAGTTGTACAGCTCTTCCTTGAGCTGGTATTCGAGCAGCTGGCGTTTTTCCTCGACGACGAGGATTTCCTCCAGCCCTTCGGCGAAGTGGCGGACGCCTTCCGGTTCGAGCGGCCAGACCATGCCGACCTTGAACAGCCGGATGCCGATTTCGCCGGCCAGCGCGTCGTCGATGCCGAGCTCGTCGAGCGCCTGGCGGACGTCGAGGTAGCTCTTGCCGGCGGTCAGGATGCCGAGGCGCGGGGCGGGCGAGTCGATGATCAGCTTGTTCAGCCCGTTGGCCCGGCAGTAGGCCAGCGCGGCGTAGAGCTTGTGGTTGAGCAGGCGGGCTTCCTGGACGAGCGGCGGGTCGGGCCAGCGGATGTTGAGGCCGTCTGGCGGCAATTTGAAATTTGGCGGAAAAATCGGGTTGACCGTAGCAATGTCGATACTGACCGAGGCCGAGGTCTCGACCGTGTCGGCCAGCGCCTTGAAGGCCACCCAGCAGCCGGAATAGCGGCTCATCGCCCAGCCGTGCAGGCCGAAATCGAGGTATTCCTGGACATTGGCCGGGTAGAGCACCGGCATCATGACCGCCTTGAAAAAGTGCTCGGTCTGGTGCGGCAGGGTCGAGGATTTTGCGGCATGATCGTCGCCGGCAATGACCAGAACGCCGCCGAATTTCGAGGAGCCGGCAGCATTGGCGTGGCGGAAAACGTCGCCGCAACGGTCGACGCCCGGCCCCTTGCCGTACCACAGGCCGAAAACGCCGTCGTAGAGCGCGCCGGGAAAGAGATTGACCTGCTGGCTGCCCCACACGGCGGTCGCTGCCATGTCTTCGTTGAGGCCGGGCTGGAAGGTGATGTGGTGCTCGGCGAGGTGATCCTTGGCCTTCCACAGGCCGAGATCGAGGTTGCCGAGCGGGCTGCCGCGATAGCCGGAAATGAAGCCCGCGGTATTGAGCCCGGCGGCGAGGTCGCGCTCGCGTTGCAGCATGGGCAGGCGGATCAACGCCTGGGTGCCGGTCAGGAAGACGCGGCCGGAATGGCGGGTGTATTTGTCGTCGATCGATGCGGACAGATCGGTTGGCAAGGGCGGTTGCGCCAGGTTGCTCATCTTTGTCTCCGGTTATGACGCCTTGTGGGCGCTGTTGGATACCGCCAAGCCGGGGGTGTTGGCTTGACAGTCTGGAGGTTGGATTGTCATAGCCGGACAATGTTCCGGCTATGCGGGATTACCCGGGCAAGCCGAGGCGCAGCGTGAAGCTGAAGGTGCTGCCGACGCCTTGCTGGCTCTGTACGGTGAGGCGGCCGCCCATCAGGTCGACAAGCTGGCTCGAAATGGTCAGGCCGAGGCCGGTGCCGCCAAAATTGCGGGTGGTCGAACTGTCGGCCTGGGCGAAGGCATGGAAGATCGCGTCAAGACGGTCGGCCGGGATACCGATGCCGGTGTCGGCGATGTCGACAGCCAGCAGCATGGCGCTGTTTCCTGTTTCGACAATACGCACGGTGACTGCAATGCTGCCGGCGAGGGTGAATTTGACGGCATTGCCGATCAGGTTGAGCAAGACCTGGCGGATGCGCAGCGGGTCGCCGATCAGGGTTTCCGGCAGGTTCGGCGGCAGGCTGCATTCGCTGGTCAGACCCTTGTCCTTGATCTGTGGCGCCATGAGGCGGAGGACATCGCGGACCAGGGGGGCGAATTCAAACGGTGTATGTTCGATATGTAGCTTGCCGGCCTCGATCTTCGAGACATCGAGAATGTCGTTGAGGATGGCCAGCAGGCTGTTGGCCGAAGCCTGGGCGATACTCAGGTAATCCCGGGTCTCGTCATCCTGCGTGTTCATCCGGGCCAGTTCGATCATGCCGATGACACCGTTCATCGGCGTCCGCAGTTCATGGCTCATGTTGGCCAGAAATTCGCTCTTCGCCTTGTTCGCCGCTTCCGCCGATTCCTTCGCCGCCGCCAGGTTTTTCATCATTTTCGAGCGTTGTTCCTCGCTGGCTGCCAGGGCCAGTTCGGCCTGGTTGCGGGCGCCGAGAAACTCGTTGAAGGCGGCGGCGACGGTGCTGATCTCGCTGCTGCCGATTTCGGCCACCGGCTCGGCGGCCTGTCTTGGCCGCATGGCACTGGCCCGTTGGCGCATGGCGGCGGCCAGTTGGCCGAGCGGCCTCGAGATGCGTACCGAAAAGAGCCAGAGCAGCGGGGCAGCGAGCAACATGAGCAGGACGGTAATCGTCGCCATGCGTCGTTCAATGTTGCGGATGGGCTGGAAAGCCTCGCTGCTGGGAATGACCGAGGCAATGATCCAGTCCGTCGAAGCCAGGCGCTTGAAGGTGAACAGGCCGACCAGCCCCAGGCTGTTGGTGCCTTCGAGGGTTCCCTCAAAGCCGGCGAGGGCGCGGTCAAGGGCCAGATTGGAACCGGGTGGCGCGACTCCCTTCATGATGCGCCCCTTGTCCGGATGGGCGATGATCAGGCGGCCGCTGACCAGATACAAATAGCCGTTCTGGCCAATCTTGCGCGTTCCCAGCGTGCCAATCAGATTGGGTTTGTAGAGGTTGAGTACGCCCCCGACAATGGCGACCAGCTCGCCCTGAGCATTGAGAACCGGGGCGGCCATGACGATGATCGGCTGCTGCGTCGCCTTGCCGAGGATGGGCTGGGAAATGCCGGGTTTGAGTGTCGTCTGGACCTGGCGGATGTAGTCCCGGCTGCTCATGTCGAGATTGCGTCGCCCCGGCTTGATCGGCCAGTCAACGAGCAGCACTCCCTTGGCATCGAAGATGTAGAGATCATCGAACAGCATCAACAAGGTGGTTCGCTCGCGCAGATGGGCTTCGAGCACCGGGAGGTCGGCCAGCCGGTCCTGCGGGATTGTTCTGGTCGAATTGGCCAGCGCGTTCAAGCGCTCCTGAAGTTTGTCATCGATATTGCCGGCCAGTTCGCTGAGGTAGGTGAATTGCTCGGCTTCGATACGTTTGCCGAGATCTTCACGCAGGACGGAATATTGCCCGACGAACTGCACGAGCAGGAGAATCAGGGCCGTGCCGATGGCGCCAACGGTGAGCTTGAGCTTGAGGCTGAATGGCGACATGGTCAGGCGGCAGGTGGCAGGACTATTTGCCGGCGCGTCGAGTCGCCTTGGGAGAATTGGTGCCGGAAGTATTGTCGCTGCGCTTGCCGGAGAGCATCCGGTAGGGACGGGGTAGTCACGGGAGGAATCGCGTTGCCTGATCGAGATCCGTGTGAGTATGCCCTTCGTAAAGCGCCGTAACGAATTTTCGCCAGACCAGGTCTGGTTCGCCGATGCGGAAGCCGCAGTAACGCTGTTCGTCGACGTCGGTTTCCTGAACGACCTGGACGGTCAGTCGGGAGATTTCATTGAGGCCAAGCTGGACAGTGGCGTTGAGCCATATATCGGCCGGGATCTGTTCGACGATGCGGGCCCGGAAACCGTAGCGCGACACTTCATTGACTTCGATGTTGATCGGTTTTTCGAAAAGTGGTGTTGCGTTGTTGAGGCGGGCCGGGCATTTGACCGAGAAGCGGCGGTGCTGGCGAATCTGCTGGGCGGCGCCTTTTTCTGGAAGTCCCGGCAGGATGCTGCGGTATTCCGGCAGGTCGTAGATCAGGTGGAGCAGCGCTTTCTTGCGGTCGCTCAGCTCGGCGAAGACATTTGTTTTCTTGTTGAAGAAATAGTCGATGAGGTCAGGCGTCAGCACCGGGTCGTTCGTCGTGAAGAAGCGCCGATGCGGGATCTGGATGTTGGGGAGCTTGGTTTCGACGAAATAGTGATAAAGATTCCGGTTGTTCGCCTTGCCGGCGTAGGCCTTGCGCATGATTTCCGGGGCGTGCTTGAGGTCAAGCGAGGCGCCGACGGCTGGTGCGCCATTGACGAAGTCGTAGTTCTCGACAACGTTCGCAGTCAGCCGCTTGAAGAAGAGCAGCGACTCGTACATCTCGATATGGCGCGGATTGACCGCGATGACCAGATGGCGCGTGTCGAAGAAGGTCGTGCAGTATTCGTACATGAACTTCATGAGTGGAAAGAGGATGGTACCTCCCGTTCGCCGGAAGCGCGGATGCACGGCAAGGGCCGACACCTCGGCGATATTGCCTTCCTTCTCGCGAACCCCGGTCAGGTCGAAAATCCGCTGTAGCGGAAAACCGATGGCGCTTTCGCGGATCAGCGACAGGGTGCCGACGACCTGATCATCAAATTTGGCACACAGCGTCGTTGTTGTCGGCAGGGCGTGATAAATCGTGACGCGCATGCCGGACGGGTCCGGAGTCATGAAGCCGCTGCTGACATAGGCGTCGTGCAGCAATTTGAAGCAGGCTTCGAGCTCTTCCTTGGTCTCGGCAATTTTCAGGACCAGGCGCTTGTTGGGCTCGGGATCGCAGTCCACGAAGGAGCGATAGACGTTATGGCGGCTCTTCTGCGGCAACATCGCAAAAAGCTTGCGAGCAGTCTGGCTGAAGTAGAACCGTAAACGGGCTAAGGCCGGCATCAAGCGCACTCAAAGGAAAAACTACGTTTTTATCATAGCACCTTATGATTGACATGAATCAGGTGCCTCCGGACAATCGGAGGATACCGTTTTATCCCCCCCAGAGATCAGGAGAAACACCGATGCAAGCCAAGCTTTCCGTAGTTGCCCTCTCCGTTGCCGCTGCTTTTGCCCTGTCCGCCTGCGGCCAGAAGGAAGAACCGAAACCCGTTGCTGCCCCGGCGCCAGCCGCCAAGCCGGAAGTGGTCGTCAAGCTTGGCCATGTCGCACCGATGACCGGTCCGCAGGCTCACCTCGGAAAAGACAACGAAAATGGCGCCGTGTTGGCCATCGAGGAACTGAACGCCAAGGGCATGGAAATTGGCGGCGCCAAGGTCAAGTTCGAACTGATCAACGAAGACGACGCAGCCGACCCGAAACAGGGCGCCATCGTTGCCCAGAAGCTGGTCGATGCCAAGGTCAATGGGGTCATTGGCCACCTCAATTCCGGCACCACCATCCCGGCCTCCAAGCTGTATTCCGATGCCGGCATCCCGCAGATTTCCGGTTCGGCGACCAATCCGAAATACACCCAGCAGGGCTTCGCCACGGCTTTCCGGGTCATGGCCAACGACGTCCAGCAGGGCAAGAGCCTCGGCGAGTTCGCCGTCAAGCAGGGCGTCAAGACCGTGGCCATCGTCGATGACCGCACCGCTTACGGTCAGGGTCTGGCCGACGAGTTCAAAAAAGCGGCCGAGGCTTCCGGCATCAAGGTGGTGGCCAGCGAATACACGACCGACAAGGCGACCGACTTCAAGGCCATCCTGACCAAGATCAAGTCGACCAAGGCCGAACTGGTCTTCTTTGGCGGCATGGATGCGCAGGGCGGCCCGATGGCCAAGCAGATGAAGGAACTCGGTATCAAGGCCAAGTTCCTCGGTGGCGACGGCGTCTGTACGCCGGAATTCATGAAGCTCGGCGGCCCGGCCACCGAAGGCCAGTTCTGCTCGCTGCCCGGCATGCCGCTGGAAAAACTGGCCAAGGGTCCGGAATTCCGCGAGAAGTTCAGCAAGAAGTTTGGCGCCGACATCCAGCTTTACGCACCGTATGTTTACGATGCCGTGATGGTCATGGCCGATTCGATGAAGCGGGCCGATTCGGTCGAGCCGGCCAAATTCCTGCCGGCCATTGGCCAGACGAAGTACGACGGCGTGACGGCGATGATCGAGTTCGATGGGCTGGGCGACCTCAAGGGCGGCGCCATTTCCATTTACAAGTACACGGGTGGCAAGCTCGAATACGTCGAGACGCTGGGCGGCGGCACGGTGGAAACGGCCAAGTCTGAAGTCAAGGAAGCCGTGGCCGAAGTGAAGGATGCGGCCAAGGCAGTGGCCGGTGCCGCGACGGCGGTTGGCAAGGAAGCAGTCAGCGACGTCAAGGATGCTGCCAAGGCAGCGACCGAGGCTGGCAAGGATGCCGTCAAGGCGGGTGCCGAGGCGGTCAAGAATGCCGCCGATGCGACCAAGGCGGCGGTCGAGAAGAAGTAATCGTGTAATCCGCTGCACCGAAACGGCACCGCAAGGTGCCGTTTCCTTATGTTCAAAAAGAAAAAGACTAAATGGATATTTTCCTCCAGCAGATCATCAACGGTCTCGTCCAGGGCAGCATCTACGCGCTCGTCGCGCTGGGCTACACGATGGTCTACGGGATCATGGGGCTGATCAATTTCGCCCATGGCGAGGTGGTGATGATCGGTACGCTGGTGACGATCACGGTGGCCGGTTCGCTGATCAAGGCCGGCATGCCGGTGGCGGTGGCCGGACTGGCCGGCATGATGGCGGCGGTGCTGGTCTGCATGGCGCTCGGCTGGGCGCTTGAGCGTGTCGCCTATCGGCCTTTGCGCAACGCACCGCGGCTGACCCCGCTGATCACGGCAATCGGCATGTCGATCGTCCTGCAGAATCTGGCGATGATGATCTGGGGGCGGAATTACCTGACTTTTCCGTCACTGTTGCCGAAAATGGATTTCGAGTTTGCCGGCGCCAATTTCACGATGATCCAGATCATCATCGTGCTCGTTTCGGCGGCGACCATGGGAGGCCTGTTGCTCCTCGTCTATCGCACCAAGCTCGGCATGGCCATGCGCGCCACGGCGCAGAATCCGGCCGTGGCCAGCCTGATGGGCGTCAATATCAATCGCGTCATCGCCGCTGCCTTCGTCATCGGCTCGGCGCTCGGCGCCGTGGCCGGCGTCATGGTCGGCACATATTACGAAATCGCCCACTACCAGATGGGCTTCATGCTCGGCCTCAAGGCCTTCACGGCGGCCGTGCTCGGCGGTATCGGCAATCTGGCCGGGGCCATGCTCGGCGGCATTCTGCTCGGCATCATCGAGGCGCTCGGAGCGGGCTACATCGGCGACCTGACCGGAGGCTTCCTCGGCAGCCACTATCAGGACATCTTTGCCTTCGTCGTGCTCATTGTCGTGCTGATGTTCAAACCGTCCGGATTGTTCGGTGAAAAGACGGGGGACAGAGCATGAATTTTGGCCGTTTTGTCCGGTCGACCGTGGGAATCGGGCTGACTGCCGCGTTCCTGGTCGCCTTGCCCTTCATCGCTGCGACCGGCGGCCAGGCGTGGGTGCGCATTCTCGATTTCGCCATCCTCTACGTTTTCCTTGCGCTTGGCCTCAACATCGTCGTCGGCCTGGCCGGCCTGCTTGATCTCGGCTACATCGCCTTCTATGCCGTCGGCGCCTACACCTGGGCCTTGCTGGCGAGTCCTCACTTCGGGCTTCACTGGCCGATCTGGGCCATTCTGCCGATTGGTGCCGGGTTGGCATGTTTTGCCGGCGTGCTGCTCGGCTCGCCGACGCTCAAGCTGCGCGGCGATTATCTGGCCATCGTGACGCTCGGTTTCGGCGAAATCGTCCGCATTTTCCTCAACAATCTCAATGCCCCGATCAATGTCACCAACGGGCCGCAGGGCATCACGCTGATCGACCCGGTCAGTTTCGGCGCCTTCAAGTTCTCGGGGACGACGCAGATTTTCGGCTTCGCGCTCAGTGGACCGCAGAAGTATTACTTCCTGCTCGTTGCGCTGGCCATCCTCGTCATCATCATCAATGTTCGTCTGCAGAATTCGCGCATCGGCCGCGCCTGGCAGGCCATCCGCGAGGATGAAATCGCTGCCAAGGCGATCGGCATCAACACGCGCAATCTCAAATTGCTCGCCTTCGCCATGGGCGCCAGCTTCGGCGGCGTCGCTGGCGGCATTTTCTCGGCCATGCAGGGCTTCGTTTCACCGGAAAGCTTCTCCTTGCTTGAATCGATCATGATCCTCGCCATGGTGGTGCTGGGCGGCATGGGTCACATTCCCGGCGTCATTCTTGGCGCCGTGCTGCTGACGGTGCTGCCGGAAGTTCTGCGCTACGGCGTCGGGCCGCTGCAGATGGCCATGTTCGGCAAGATGCTGGTCGACCCGGAAAGCCTGCGCATGCTGGTTTTCGGGTTGGCTCTGGTCCTCGTCATGCGCTTCAAGCCGGCCGGGCTGTGGCCGTCGCCGGAGCGCAAGCGCGAGTTGGAGGAGACCGGCAAATGAGCGCGAATTTGCCAAAACCACTACTCGAAGCAAAGGCGGTCGCCAAACATTTCGGTGGCGTCAAGGCGTTGCGCGATGTCTCGCTGAGCATCCGCCACGGCGAAATCTACGGTCTGATCGGCCCGAATGGCGCCGGCAAGACAACTTTCTTCAATTGCATGACCGGGCTCTACATTCCGGATGGCGGCGGTTTCACCTTTGCCGGCACGCCGCTCATCGCCGATGCACCCGACAAGGCAGCGGCGCGCGGTATTGCCCGGACTTTCCAGAATATCCGTCTGTTCGGCAACATGACGGCGCTGGAGAACGTCATGGTCGGCCGCCACGTGCGGACCAAGGCCGGCGTGCTCGGCGCGATGTTCCAGAATGCCGCGACGAAAGCTGAAGAGGCGGCGATTCGGCAAAAGGCCATCGACCTGCTGCACTATGTCCGCATCGAGGAACGGGCCGACGACCTGGCTCGTAACCTTTCTTACGGCGACCAGCGCCGCCTCGAAATCGCCCGCGCCCTGGCCACCGAACCGAAACTGCTCTGCCTCGACGAGCCGGCCGCCGGCATGAACGCCACCGAAACCGAACAACTGCGCGACCTGATCGATGGCATCCGCCGTGACGGCACGACCATCCTGCTCATCGAACACGACGTCAAGCTGGTCATGGGCCTGTGCGACCGCGTCGCCGTACTCGACTACGGCGCGCTGGTCATCGAGGATGTACCGGCCGTCGTGCAGAAAGATCAACGCGTCATCGAGGCTTACCTAGGTGCTTGAAGTTACCGGACTCCGCGTCGCCTACGGCGGCATCCAGGCGGTGCGCAGCATCACCTTTCACGTCAACGAAGGCGAGACGGTGGCGCTGATCGGCGCCAACGGCGCCGGCAAGACCAGCACGCTCAAGGCGATTTCGCGAGTGCTCGATGCGGTCGGCGGCGACGTCCATTTCTGCGGCGAAGACATTACCCGCATCGCCCCGCACCACATCATCCGCAAGGGCATCGCGCTGGTTCCTGAAGGACGCGGCGTCTTTCCCCGCCTGACCGTGCTCGAAAATCTGCACATGGGCGCCTACATCCACAATGCTGCGGTCGACGTCGAAAAAGACCTCAAAATGGTTTACGGCTATTTCCCGCGCCTCAAGGAGCGGGAAAGCCAGCTGGCCGGCACGCTGTCCGGCGGCGAACAGCAGATGCTGGCCATCGGCCGCGCTCTCATGAGCCGGCCGAAAATGCTGCTGCTCGATGAACCGTCGATGGGCCTGGCGCCGATCATGGTCCAGAAGATTTTCGAAGTTGTCCGTGCTGTCGCCGCCGACGGCATGACCATCCTGCTCATCGAGCAGAATGCCAAGCTGGCCCTGCAATCCAGCCAGCGCGGCTATGTCATGGAAAGCGGCGAAATCACGCTGAACGGTGAATCGGCCATGCTGCTCGACGATCCCAAAGTCCGCGCCGCCTACCTCGGCGAGTAAGGCGTGAGCATCGTTCCCTTTCAGGCACTGGCCTGCCCGCTCGACGGTGCGCCCTTGCATTGCCACGGCTCAACGTGGCGCTGTGCCGCCGGCCACAGTTTCGACATTGCCAGCCAGGGGTACGCCAACCTGCTGCCCGTCCAGCAAAAGCGCTCGCGCGATCCGGGCGATAGCAAGGAAATGGTCGCCGCTCGCCGGCGTTTCCTCAATGCCGGCCACTACCAGCCAATTGCCGCGGCAGTCAGCCGGGTGGCGCTGGCTGAACTGCCCGCCAACGCGACGATCAGTTGCCTCGATGCCGGCTGCGGCGAGGGTTACTACCTGCGCCAGCTCGCTGCGGCGTCGGGTGAAGGACAAACGCTGGCCGTGCTCGGCCTCGACATCTCGAAATGGGCAGTGCTTTCCGCCGCCAAGCAGGATAAGCGGACCAACTGGCTGGTCGGCAGCAATGCCAATCTGCCGGTGCTGCCGGCCACGCTCGACCTTATTTTGTGCATGTTCGGTTTCCCGGTCTATGGCGAGTTTGCCCGCGTGCTCAAGCCGGGCGGCGTGTTGCTGCAGGTTGATGCCGGGCCGGACCACTTGCGCGAACTGCGCGAAATCATCTATCCCGCGCTCAAGCCCGAACGCCCCGCCGACACGCAGGTGCCGGCCGGTTTTTGCCGCCTGTCGACGGAAGCTGTCCGCTTCCCGCTGGCCATCGACGGCGCGGAGCAGATCGCCGACCTGCTGGCCATGACGCCGCATCTCTACCGGGCCAGCGCCGAGGGGCGGGCGCGGGCGGCGGCGCTGACGGCGCTGGCGGTGACCGTGGACGTCCGCCTGACGCGTTTCGGGCGGGAAGTCTGATCGTCTGACGCGTCAGCGCTTTTTCAGTTGCATCAAACGATTTGCCGGGCGGACGGGTGACAATGCCCGACACTGCCTTTCACCGGATTGCCTTGCCATGACCTTTCGCCATTCTCTTGCCGCGCTGGCCGTTTTGTTGCTCTCCGCTGCCCTTCAGGCCGACGAGGCCAAGCCCGTTGATGCCACGCCAAAAATGGCCTACGGGCTCATGATGAAGCAGGGTGACCGGCTGATTTTCTCGCCCTGCCGCGACCGCAGCTACGCCAATGTCGAGGATGTTTCGGCCGATGGCAGCGTGACCAGGGTGCTCAACAGCGTCGGACTGGATGCCGGCAAGCGGCTCTACGTCGAACTGCTCGGCGTACTCGACAACGGGACGTTGAAGGCTTCGGCCTTCAACATGGCGCGTGTCGAAGGGCGTTGCCAGATGCCGGGCGGCAAGGAAGAAGCGTGGCGCGCTGCCGGCAACGATCCGGCCTGGGCGCTGGTCGCCGGCGGCGAACATGTCCGCCTGCAACGCTACGGCAAGCCCGAGGTCGTCCTGCCTTACACGGAGTTCCGAAGCGAAGGAAATCTCAGCCGCTACGACGGCGCCAGCGACCACTACAAGCTGGCCGTCCGCCTCGACAAGACCATTTGTCGCGATGCCCAGGCCAATGGCGCCTTCGCGTGGACGGCTTCGGTCGAGCTGAACGGCCAGGTACTCAAGGGCTGCGCCTGGCAGCGTTGATTCAGGTGATTTTCCGGTTAACCGGGCTTGCCACGGTCAACCGGAAATAACGGCCAAAATTCAAGTCGTCGAAAAGGTGAAGGCGTCGGCGAAGAATTCTTCTTCCGGCAAGCCTTGTGCCGCGAAATCGCGTTTGGCCGCCTCGATCATCACCGGCGACCCGCAGGCATAGACCTGGTAGCCGGAAAGATCGGGGAAGTCAGCCAGCACGGCCTGGTGCACGAAGCCGGTGCGACCGGTCCACTCGTCGCCGGCCGCCGGCTCGGTGAGGACCGGAATGTAGCTGATGTTGGCGTGGTCGGCCGCCCATTTTTCCGGCAGCGTATTCTGGTACAGATCGACGCGCGCCTTGGCGCCCCAGTAGATGAACATCGGTCGAGTGATGCCCTTGGCGATGGCGTGTTCGATGATGGACTTGACCGGCGCGAAGCCGGTGCCGCCGGCGAGCAGGATCATCGGTTTCGACGAATCTTCGCGCAGGTAGAAGCTGCCATGCGGGCCGTTGAAACGCAGGATGTCACGGACCTTCAAGGTCGAGAAAACCTGCTCGGTGAACAGGCCGCCGGGAACGTGACGGATATGCAGTTCCAGCATGTTTTCATCGCGCGGCGCACTGGCCAGCGAGTAGCTGCGCTTCTTGCCGTCCTTGAGCAGGATGTCGATGTACTGACCGGCGAGAAACTCAAAACGTTCATTGGCCGGCAGGCGCAGATGCATTTCGATGACATCCGGCGCCAGCTTGTCGAGCTTCTCGATGCGCGAAGGCAGCGTCTTGACCGGAATGTCGCTGGCCAGGGCCAGTTGCTTGCACTCGATGACCAGGTCGGTCTGGGCGCTGGCGCAGCAAAACAAGGTCATGCCGGCGGCCTTTTCATCGTCGGTCAGGGCGTGAGTTTGCGCCTTGCCGTGGTCAACCGTGCCGCTGACGACCTTGCCCTTGCAGGCGCCGCAGGCGCCATCCTTGCAGCCGTACGGCAGAATCAGGCCCTGGCGCAGCCCGGCGTCAAGCAGGGTCTCGCCGGCTTCGGCGCTGAAGGCGCGGCCGCTCGGCTGGACGGTGATCTGGTAGCTCATAATTTCCCCTTGGTCGTCGGCTACAATGCCGGCGTGCAAAAAATCCTGATTGTCGGCAGCGGGGACGTTGCCCGCCGCATCCTCTCCCGCATTGTCCCCAATGCTCGCGTCTATGCCCTGCTGCGCAATGCCAGCCGGGCGGCCGAATGGCGCGATGCGGGGGCGCAGCCGGTGCTGGCCGATCTCGACGACCGGGGCAGCCTGCAGCGCGTCGCCGGACTGGCCGACTACGTCTTGCATCTGGCGCCACCGCCCGGCGAAGGCCGTCACGACACGCGTACCCGCAACCTGCTGGCCGCCTTGGGCAAGAGCAAAAGTCTACCACGACGTCTGGTTTACGTAAGCACGACGGGGGTTTATGGCGACTGTGGCGGGGCGCAGATTGACGAAACGCGCCGCCTGAATCCGGAGAGTTCCCGCGCCGGCCGCCGGGTCGATGCCGAAACTTGCCTGCGCCAGTGGGGCGAGCGGAGCGGCGTCAAGGTCTCCATCCTGCGCGCCCCGGGCATCTACGCCGCCGACCGCCTGCCGCTCGATCGCCTGAACAAGGCCCTTCCGGCACTCTGCGCGGCCGATGACGGCTACACCAACCACATCCATGCCGACGACCTGGCGGCTGCCTGTATCGCCGCGCTGCGTCATGGCGGCGCCAACCGCGTCTACAATGTCGTTGATGATTCCGACCTGAAGATGGCCGAGTATTTCGACCGGGTCGCCGATGCCTTCGCGTTGCCGCGCCCGCCGCGCATTTCGCGGCAGGAAGCGGCGAGAGCGTTGTCGCCGGTGCAGATGTCCTTCATGCGTGAATCGCGGCGTATTGGCAACAAACGCCTGAAAACAGAATTAAAACTGCGTCTTGCATACCCGACGGTTGATGTCGGGATCGCCGAGGCGAAAGCAGCCAAGCTGGCTGCCAACTAGGAGAAACGCATGCTCGTCGTCAAGACTCTGCATATCTGGATGGTCATTTCGTGGTTTGCCGGCCTGTTCTACCTGCCGCGCATTTTTGTCAATCTGGCCATGGTGCCGGCCGACAGCGTCGCCGAGCGCGACCGCCTGCTGCTGATGGCCGGCAAACTGTACAAGTTCATGACGCCACTCGGGATTCTGGCCGTGCTGACCGGTTTCTGGCTGTGGATTGTTTATGCCAACCAGATTGCTCTTGGTGGCTGGATTCATGTCAAGACTACATTGGTCGCCGTGCTCGCCGTTTACCACTGGCATTGCGGCCGGGTGCTCAAGCAGTTCCAGGGCGGCGGCAACAAGAAAACCCACATCTGGTACCGTTTCTATAACGAACTGCCGGTCGTTGTCCTGCTGATTGTCCTTTTCCTTGTCGTCCTGAAACCATTCTGACATGAGCACTTATTTCGCAATCTGCCCGCGCGGGCTGGAAGAACATCTGCTCGAGGAGCTTCGTGGCGTCGGCGGCGAAGATCTGCGGACGACGCACGGCGGCGTATTTTTCACCGGCGACTGGTCGGTCTGCTACCGCGCCAATCTCGAATCGCGCCTCGCCACCCGCATTCTCTGGCATATCGTCAAGGGGCCATACCAGAAGGAAGAGGATATCTACCGGCTGGCCGTCCGCCAGTTGTGGCCGAACCATTTTGACGTGACGCGCACCATGCGCGTCGTGACGACAGCCATCAAGTGCCCGCTCAAGTCGCTCGATTTCGTCACGCTGCGCGTCAAGGATGCCGTCTGCGACCGCTTCCGCGAGGACCGCGGCGACCGGCCGAACATCGAGACGCGTAACCCGGATGTCAGCATTCATGTCTTCCTGTCCGAAAACGAGTGCACGCTGTACCTCGATACCTCCGGCCAACCGCTGTGGCAGCGCGGTTTCCGCAAGGCCAGCGTCGATGCGCCGCTCAAGGAAAACCTGGCGGCCGGCATCCTCAAAATCACCGGCTGGCAGCCCGGCACACCGCTGGTCGACCCGATGTGCGGCAGCGGTACCTTCCTGCTCGAAGCCGTGCAGATGGCGCTCGACCGCGCGCCCGGCCTGGACCGCGGTTTCGCCTTCGAGATGCTGCGCAATTTCGAGGCACTCAACTGGGCGAACATCCGCCAGGCCGCCGAAGCGCGTGTCAAGCCGGCCGAGCCGATGGACATCCGCGGCTACGACATCGACGACAAGGCTGTGCGTGCCACCCGGCGTAACCTGCAGGAAGCCGGTTTTGGCGGCGTTGTCACGGTCGATCAGGGCGATCTGCTCGAAACGCAACCGCTCACCGACCATGGCATCCTCGTCACCAACCCGCCCTACGGCGAGCGCATTGGCGAGCAGGATGAACTGGCTGCCTTCTACCCGGAACTCGGTTCCGCCCTGAAAAAACACTGGGCCGGCTGGAACTGTTTCTTCTTCACAGCCGACCTGCGTTTGCCTAAACTGGTCGGGCTCAAGCCGAGCCGCAAGACGCCGCTGTTCAACGGTCCGCTCGAGTGCCGCTTGTTTGAAATTCGCATGGTCGCCGGCAGTAATCGCAAGCTGTGATTGCTGCAATGCAATACGCATGGAGGTTTGATTCTGGTCAGTGTAAGGGTCTGACCGCCATGCGAGGATTAACGTTTTGCCAAAATAATTTCAGGAGATAGCGCATGTCCGTCCAGGCTCTGTACCAACAAAAACGCATGTCCGCTGCCGATGCTATTCGCGTCGTCAAGAATGGCGACACAATCGTTGTTCCGACCGCTGTTGGCGAACCGCCCAGTCTGCTGGCCGCGTTGTCGGAGGCGCGTCGCGATTTCCGCGATGTGCAGGTTTCGCAGATTCTGGCAGTGCGCAAGTTTGGTTATCTGGACCCGGAAACCGTTGAGCATGTCCGTCACACCGCCTATTTCTACAGTGGCGCTACCCGTCCGGGCGGCAAGGATGGCTGGGTCGATTTCATACCGGCCTATTTCTCGGAAATGCCGTCGCTGCTCAACCGTGGCCTGATGCCGGCTGATGTCGTGTTCACGATGGCCTCGCCGATGGACGAGCATGGTTTCTTCTCGTTGTCGCTGGCTGCCGATTACACGATGGCCGCCGTTGACCGGGCACGCGTCGTCGTCCTTGAAGTCAATCCGAACGTGCCCTTCGCCAACGGCGACTGCCACATTCATATTTCCCAGGTTGCCGCGCTCTGCGAGAGTGATGAACCGATTCTCGAAGTTGGCCTGCCGAAGATCGGCCCGGTCCAGGAAGCCATCGGCAAATACGTTGCCGAGATGATTCCGGATGGCGCCACGCTGCAGATCGGCTACGGCGGCATTCCCGACGCGGTGGTCATGCAGCTGACCGACAAGCACGATCTCGGCATTCATACCGAAATGGTCGGCGACGGCATCATGTCGCTGGTCGAAGCCGGTGTCGTGACCAATCGCAAGAAAAACTACCATCACGGCAAGATGCTGGCGACCTTCGCGCTCGGCTCGAAGAAGCTCTACCAGTTCATGCACCGCAACCCGGCGCTCGAAATGCACCCGGTCGATTTCACCAACGATCCCTATCTGGCCGGCCAGAACGACAACCTGCACGCCATCAACGCGACGATGCAGATCGATTTCCTCGGCCAGTGCGGCTCGGAAAGCCTGGGGCCGATTCCCTACTCGGGGACCGGCGGCCAGTCCGACTTCGTCCGTGCCGCCAACCGCTCGAATGGCGGCAAGGCCTTCATCGTGCTGCCGTCGACGGCCAAGGACGACACCATTTCGCGCATCGTGCCGACTTTGTCGCCAGGTACCCACGTGTCGACCAGCAAGAACGACATCAACTATGTCGTTACTGAATTCGGTGTCGCCCAACTGCGTGGCAAGACAGCCAAGCAGCGCACTGAAGCGCTGATCGGTATCGCCCATCCGAATTTCCGGGGCGAGCTGCGCGACGCCGCGAAACGCCTCAAACTGCTCTAAGGGAGCGACGATGATTCTGCAAAAGCAATTTACCGATGAGGAGTTGTCGCAGATCATCGAGGAAGGTGCGATCTACATGTGCGCCTGCCCGGCGCAGGTGGCGGTGCAATTGCGCAGCCTGCGCCAACTGCACCGTTATCAGAATGCCTGCGAAGTCGATCCGGGAAGCGATCACCAAGTCCATAAAGCCATCGCCGAGGCGACAATGCGGGCGCATGTGCTAATGGAGACGTGCATGGTGGACATCCTGGCGCTTGAGGGCTGGGACCGGACGACGCTAAAGATGCCGGAGGGCCTGCGCCGCCGACGCGATGAACTGATCGCCCGCGACGACTGAGGCTGCCCGGCATTCCACTTACAACTTGTAGCAAATTTAATCGCCGGTCCGGCCTAAAATTGACTATCGTTTAATTGTGGTCAAGGAAGGTTGGAGTTCCCCATGAAAGCGGCAAAAATCCTGATGGTCGTGTTGGCTGTGGTGATGGCCGGGATGGCGTCGAGCGCCTCGGCACATGGTCCGCGGGGTCGTGTTGGCGTGTACATTGGTGGCCCGGTGTTGTGGGGGCCGATGTGGTATCCGTCGCCTTACTACTATCCTCCGCAGGTGGTGGTTGTTCCGGCGCCGCAACCACCGGTCTATATCGAACAGGCGCAGGAGCCGGCTCCGGCACCTGACGCCGGTCAGCAATACTGGTATTTCTGCAAGAGCGCGCAGGGCTATTACCCTTACGTCAAGGAATGTCCAGGTGGTTGGCAGAAGGTTCTGCCACAACCGGAGAAATGAATCATGGCTGAAAACAAGACACTTGTTCCTCGTTTGAGTTTGCTCGGCGGAGCATTGTTTCTCGGTGCCTGTACGGTTTTGCCGACCGGGCCCAGCGTGATGGTTTTGCCGGGCACAGGGCAGACTATCGAAAGTTTCCGGGCAGATGACATGTACTGCCGGCAATATGCCCACATTCAGATTGGCGGCAAGACCGCTGGCGAGGCTGCCAGGGAGTCTGCGGTGACCAGCGCCGCCGTCGGTGCCGCCGTTGGTGCTGTGGCCGGCGCGGCGATTGGTGGTGACGGTCGTGGTGCGGCGACCGGCGCTGGCGTTGGTTTGCTGCTCGGCAGCGCAACCGGCGCCGATACGGCACGCGCCTCGGGTGTCGGCACCCAGCGTCAATACGACAATGCCTACATCCAGTGCATGTACAGCAAGGGGCACCGCGTGCCCGTGCCAGCCAGCATGGCTTACCCGCGCGCGGTGCGTTCCAGCGATGCCGGTCTGCCGCCACCGCCACCGGGCGCACCTCCGCCGCCACCGCCCGGAGTGCAATAAGCCTTCAGCCATGAAAAATGCCCGGCATCACCTGCCGGGCATTTTGTTCTTGGCCGTTTTTTCCCGTTGACCGTGGAAGTCTTCCGGTTGGTTGGAGTTCAGGCGACGCCAGCGCTGTGCGCCTGCTCGTCGGCCCAGTAGCTGGATCTGACCATCGGCGCACAGGCGGCGCCGGTGAAGCCCATTTTCTTGGCTTCTTCTTCGTACATCTTGAAGGTGTCGGGATGAACGTAGCGGGTGACCGGCAGGTGGTGGCCGGACGGCGCCAGATACTGGCCGATGGTCAGCATTTCGACATCATGGGCACGCAGGTCGCGCATGACGTCGAGGATTTCCTCGTCAGTTTCGCCGAGGCCAACCATCAGGCCGGATTTTGTCTTGACGTTCGGATAGCGGGCCTTGAACTGCTTGAGGAATTCGAGCGAGTGCGTGTAGTCGGCACCAGGGCGGGCTTGTTTGTAGAGGCGGGGCACCGTTTCCATGTTGTGGTTCAGCACGTCGGGCAGGGCGCCGCCGAGGACGTCGAGGGCGACTTCCATGCGGCCGCGGAAGTCGGGGACCAGCGTCTCGACGGTGGTCGTCGGCGACAGTTTGCGGACATTGCTGATGACGTCGACGAAGTGCTGGGCGCCTCCGTCGCGCAGGTCGTCGCGGTCGACGCTGGTGATCACGACGTAACGCAGCTTGAGCGTGGCCACTGATTCGGCCAGTTCGCGCGGTTCGTCCGGGTTGGGCGGCAGGGGTTGACCATGGCCGACGTCACAGAACGGGCAACGTCGCGTGCAGATGTCGCCGAGGATCATGAAGGTCGCCGTGCCGCGGCCGAAGCACTCGCCGATATTCGGGCAGGCGGCTTCTTCGCAGACGGTGTGCAGCTTCTTTTCGCGCAGCATGGTCTTGATTTCGCCGAAGCGGCCGGCACTGTTGCCGGCCTTGACGCGTATCCACTCGGGTTTGCGTAGCGGGGTGTCGACCGGCACGATCTTGATGGGGATGCGCGCGGTTTTGAGTTCGCCTTTTTGCTTGACGCCTTTTTCAGCCATGTTGTTTGTCCAGTTGCTGTAGCAAGTGTTGAGAGAGTTGCTCGCCGGCCTCGTGAGCGGTGAGCGGGATGTTCAGGTCTGTGGTCTGGATGACCTTCAGCCCGGCATAGCCGCAGGGATTGATCGCGGCAAAGGGGGAAAGATCCATGTCGACGTTCAGCGAGACGCCGTGGTACGAGCAGCCATTGCGGATGCGCAGGCCGAGGGCGGCGATCTTGGCCTCGCCGACATAGACGCCGGGAGCGCCGTCGCGGCGTTCGGCGGTGACGCCATGCTTGGCCAGCAGGTTGATGACAGCCTGTTCGATGGCGCTGACCAGTTCGCGCACCTTGATTTTCAGGCGAGCGAGGTCAAGCAGCAGGTAGATCACGACCTGGCCGGGGCCGTGGTAGGTGACCTGGCCGCCACGGTCGATTTTGACGATGGGGATGCCGACATCCTTGAGGACGTGTTCCGGCTTGCCCGCTTGTCCGAGGGTGTACACCGGCGGATGCTCGACGATCCAGATCTCGTCCGGCGTTTCGGCCGTGCGGCTGGCGGTGAAATCCTGCATGGCCTGGAAGGTCGGCGCATAGTCGACCTGGCCCAGGCGTTTAACAACAGGAGGCACTTACAGCACGACCTTGATCATCGGATGGCCGCTAAGGTCGGTGTATAGCGCATCGAGTTGCGGTTTGGACGTGGCAATCACGGTGCACGTCAGGCTGACGTAGTTGCCGCCCGAACTGGCGCGCATTTCCATCGTTGCGCCGTCGAAGTCCGGGGCGTGTACGGTGACGATGTCGAGGACGACCTGAGCCAGACTGTCGTCAGCCTTGCCCATGATCTTGAGCGGAAATTCACAGGGGAATTCGAGGAGAGTGTCCTTGTACGATGCCATTTCAGCCTTTGCGCATTACGGTGTTCTTGAAGTCCTGGTACCACTGCCACATCTGCTTGCCGAGCGGGCCGGGCTGGCCGGTGCCGATTGGTTGGCCGTCGAGTGTGGTGATCGCCAGGATTTCTTTTGTCGATGAGGTCATCCAGACCTCGTCGGCGGCACGAAGTTCAGTTTCTTCAATTTCGGCGATTTTTACCGGTTGACCGTGGAACTCGGCCAATTCGAGGATGACGTCGTAGGTAATGCCCGGCAGCATGAGCTGCGTCTTGGGTGGCGCGCACAGCACGCCGTCCTTGACGATGAAGATGTTTGACGCCGCGCCTTCCTTCATGAAGCCGTCGCGAATCAGCAGCGCTTCGGCGCAGCCTTGCTCGACAGCCTGCTGGCGGGCCAGTACGTTGGCGAGCAGGGAGATGACTTTCAAGTCGCAGCGCGACCAGCGCAGGTCGGGTACGGTGATCGCCGCGACGCCCTTGGCCCGCACTTCCGCTGGCGTCGTCACCAGCGGTGAAGAAAAGGCGAAAGCGGTCGGCGGCACGCTGGCCGGTGGAAAGGCGTGGTCACGCTTGTCGTCGGCGCCACGCGTGACTTGCAGGTAGATCGACTGGTCGTCCCAGGGCGCGGTTTCGATCAGCTTGAGAACAACGGCCTTCCAGCCGTCAGCCGTCAGCGGATTGGCCAGCTTGATGCCGTCCAGCGTCGCCTGCAGACGTTTCAGATGTTCATCGACACGGAACACCCGGCGCGAATAGACCGGGATTACTTCATAGACGCCGTCGCCGTAGAGAAAGCCGCGGTCGAGCGGCGAAATGCCCGCCTCGGCCAGCGGCTTGAACTGGCCGTTCAGGTAAACGGGATCGGCGACGTAGGGCGTCATGGGTTTAGTTGAACCAGAGTCGAATGGTGTCGAGGATACGAATGAAGATGTTGCCAAGTGGCACATTTTCAAGGGCAACGACCGGATATTCGCCATAAACCTTGCCGTCGATGCTAACTTTTAGCACGCCAAGTTTCTGGCCAACCGCGATCGGTGCGATCAGGCGTGGCTCGGCGACGAAATCGCTCTTGACCTTCTCGGCGTAACCCTTGGGCACGGCAATCGACAGGTCGTTGGCAAAGCCGGCCTTGACCTCGCTCTGGGCGCCCTTCCAGGCACGCAGCGTGGCAACCGCCTGATCCTTGGCGTAGAGCGTCACGGAATCGTAGGAAATGTAGCCCCAGTTGAGTAGTTTCTGCGATTCGCTGGCCCGTGCGCTGTCCGAAACGGTGCCGAGGACGACGGAAAGCAGACGGCGCTTGTCGCGCAGGGCGGAGGAAATCAGGCAGTAGCCGGCGGCTTCGGTGTGGCCAGTCTTGACGCCATCGACGGTGGGGTCGATGTAGAGCAGGCGGTTGCGGTTGGGCTGGGTGATGCCGTTATAGGTGTATTCCTTCATCGAGTAATACTTCTTGTACTCCTCGGGGAAGTCGCGGATCAGGGCGCTGGCCAGCAACGAAAGGTCGCGTGCCGTGGTGTAGTGCTCCGGGTCGGGCAGGCCGGTCGAGTTGCGGAAGCTCGATGCATTCATGCCCAGACGTTGCGCCTCGCGGTTCATCATCTGCGCAAAGTTTTCCTCGCTGCCGGCGATGCCTTCGGCCAGCGTGACGCAGGCGTCGTTGCCGGACTGGACGATCATGCCCTTGATCAGGTCTTCGACCGGCACCTGCGTATCGACGCGAATGAACATCTTCGAACCGCCGGTGCGCCAGGCTTTTTCGGAGACCGGCAGCGGCTGCTCTAGTGCCAGCGTTTTCTTGTGCAGGGCGGCGAAAGTCAGGTAAGCCGTCATGAGCTTGGTCAGCGAAGCCGGTTCCAGGCGCTCGTCGGATTTTTCTGCGGTCAACACCTGATTTGAGCCCAGTTCCAGCAGCAGCCAGGATTTGGCGGCCAGAGACGGGGGGACGGGCAATTGCTGGGCCATCGCCTGGGCGGCGAAAGCTAAACTTAGGGCGAGAAGGGTGGTCTTGCGGAACAGCGACATTGGTTTTGGACTTTGTTTTGCGTTGGGGGGTGGAAATTATACCCTTGGCTCAATCACGACTTGCGGCGCCGCGGCGCAAAGCGCCTCGACGGCCGGGTGGCGGATGCGCCGCTCGTTGGAGATGGCGTAGATGTGTTCGCTGACCCCGTTCATGGCACCGAGCGGCACGGCTTGCAACTGGCTGGCGACCTGCTCGGCGAGCGCCAGCGGGGCAGGGAAAATGCCCAGCCCGCCGCGCCCGAAGGTCGTCAGCAAGGCACTATCCTCGAATTCGCCAACGATTTTCGGGTGAATGTTCGAGTTCTCCAGCCAACGGTCGATGCGGCCCCGCAGCGCATTGTGGCGGGTGGGCAGGAGCAGCGGCGCGCCGTCCAGACTTTTCGGGAAATCCTGGCGGTACTGCTCGGCCAGCTCCTGCGTCGCGAACAGTCCGGTGGCGAATTCGCCGAGCGGCGTGCTGAATACCTTGAGATTGGCGCTGACCGGAGCGGCCCGGTCGGTCAGCACGACATCGAGGCGGTGCAGGGCGAGGTCAGCGAGCAGGGTTTCGAATTCGCCTTCGTCGCAAATCAGGCGGACATCGGCCGGCATGCTGGTCACGGTGGATAGCAGGCGGTAAGCCAGAAGTTTGGGGATTCCATCGGAAATTCCGGCGCGCAGACGAAGTGTGGACTCGCTGCCAACGCCTTCGACAGCCTCGGCCAGCGCCTCGCCGAGCTGAAAGATCTGGTCGGCGTAACCTTGTGCCACGCGCCCGGCCTCGCTCAGTACCAAGCCACGACCCTGGCTGTTAAACAAGGCCTTGCCGAGTTGCCGTTCAAGCAACGAAAGCTGGCCGCTGATGGTCTGAACGGCAACGCCCAGGCGTTCAGCTGCCCGGGTAATGCTGCCTTCCTGGGCGACGACCCAGAAGTAATGCAGGTGTTTGTAGTTGATTGGGGTCATGGGTTCTGCAGGAAAAATCGAAGGGTATTTCCATTTTGCTCCTGTTTTTTGGTTTGTTGCAATGCAATAACATCCGCCTGTTTCTCTTTCGAGGAGTTGATCATGAAACGCATTGTCCTTTTTCTCGCCACTAACCTTGCCGTCATGCTGGTTCTCAGCGTGGCGACCAGCGTGCTGGGCGTCAATAAATACCTGACGGCCAACGGTCTCAATGTCGGCATGCTGTTTGTCTTCGCCGCCGTGATCGGCTTCGGTGGAGCCTTCATTTCGCTGCTCATGTCGAAGACCATGGCCAAGTGGAGCACTGGCGCCCGGGTCATCGAAGCGCCGAGTTCGTCGACGGAGATGTGGCTGGTCGACACCGTCGCCAAGCTGGCCAAGCGGGCCAACCTGCCGATGCCGGAAGTCGCCATCTACGACGGTGAGCCGAATGCCTTCGCCACAGGCGCCACCAAGAACAACTCGCTGGTCGCCGTATCGACCGGCTTGTTGCAGGGCATGACGCGTGACGAGGCGGAAGCCGTCCTGGCTCACGAAGTCGCCCACATCGCCAACGGCGACATGGTGACACTGACCTTGATCCAGGGCGTGGTGAATACCTTCGTCGTCTTCCTGTCGCGCATCGTCGGCTACCTGGTCGATGGCTTCCTGCGCCGCGGCGACAGCGAAAACACCGGCCCGGGCATCGGCTACATGGTGACCAGCATGATCTGCGAAGTTGTCTTCGGCCTGCTCGCCAGCATCATCGTCGCCTGGTTCTCGCGTCAGCGCGAATTCCGCGCCGATGCCGGTGCATCGGGCCTGATGGGCTCGCCGGTGCCGATGCAAAACGCGCTGCGTCGCCTGGGCAACCTGCACACCGAGCCGCTGCCGCAGAACATGGCTGCCTCGGGCATCGCTGGCGGTAGCAGCTGGATGGCGTTGTTCTCGACGCATCCGCCGCTTGAAGAACGCATTGCTGCCTTGGGAGGCCGTTGACCGTAGCCAGCCAATGGCACGCGGTTTGCTAAGTAAATTTTATGATGCAATGCACAAAAATACTCGCTTTCGCTTTGGGCATGGGCGCGACGCTGGCCGTCGCGCAGCCCGAATTCGATCTGCCGAAACTGGAGGCGCTGGCCTTGTCGTCGAGTCGCGCCGTGCTGTCGGCGCGCGACCAGATTACAGCGGCGCGCTATGCGGTTGATAGCGCCGGCGCCTTTCCCAATCCCGAACTGGAATATCTCGGAGGGACGTCGCGCAGCCGCGGCGTCGGCGGCAATACCGGCGACGCACGTAGCGTTACGCTGACTCAGCCGCTCGATATGCCGTGGCGGCGGGCGGCGCGGATTGGTGCGGCGGAGGCCGGTCTGGAGTCGACGACGGCAGCGGTCAGGGCCTTTGAGGCAGATACGCTGGCCCGCCTGCGCCTGCGTTATTTTGAGGTCTTGCGGCGCGATGTTGAGCTGAGCAATACGCGTGAAGATCTGGCGGCCATGGAGAGTGTGCGCTCGCGTATCGCGTTGCGTGTCGAAACCGGCGAGGCTCCGCGCTTCGAGTTGATCAAGGCTGACGCCGAGTTGCTGAACGTTCAGAAAATCGCCCAGGCGGCCGGTTTTCGCGGTGAGCAGGCGCGTTCGCAATTGCGCCAGAGTGTAGGCGGAGCCTTGCCCAACGACTTTACGCTGAGCGGCCGCTTGCGGGACGTTCCGGAACTGCCCCCGCTGGATGGCTTGCGCAAACAATTGGCCGAAACCAGCCCGGATTTGGCGCGTGCGCGCTCCGAAATGGTGCGTGCCCAGCATCTGCTTGATCTCGAACGTCGCCAACGCTGGCCCAATGTGGCCCTGAAAGCGGGTATGGAAGAGGATCCCGATACGCGCGCCAACAAGCTCGGTGTTGTCGTGTCTATTCCTTTGTGGGACCGCCGTAGCGGCCCGGTGGGCGAAGCCTCGGCGCAGTTGTCGCGGGCCCGCCATGAGTTGGCAGCACAGGAGTTTTCCCTGGCCCAGCAGCTTGAAATAGCCTTCCAGCAATATGAAATTGCCCAGGCTCAGGTCGTCGCGCTGGAGTCCGGCATTCTCATGCAGGCCGAAGCGGCGGTGAAGGTGGCGGAGGCCGCCTATCGTTTTGGCGAACGTGGCTTTCTCGAAGTGCTCGATGCGCAGCGGGTTTTCCGCGCCGCGCGCGCCGAGCTGATTACGGCTCGCTATGAACTGGCTTCGGCCTGGGTAGAAATTGAACGACTACGGGCAATCCCCGGAGGAAAAGAATAATGAAAAAAGCCCTATTTTTGCTGTTGACCGTAGCAACACTGGCCGGCTGCAATCAGGAGAATGACAAATCGGCTGCGCAGCAGGTGCGCGATCCCTTGAGCGTCACGCCCTCGCCGGAACTGCTCGATCAGCTCAAGTTGAGCGCGGTCAGCACTCAGCCCGTGGCCGAAACGTTGCGCGTCAGCGGACGTATCGATTTTGACGAGCAACGTCTCGCCCGCATTGGTGCCACGGTGACGGGCCGGGTAACGGATATCGACGCCCTGCTTGGTCAGAGTGTCAAAAAGGGTGAAATTCTCGCCAAGTTGAACAGCAGTGAATTGTCCAGCCAGCAACTGGCTTATCTCAAGGCACGGGCTCAGCTCGAGCTGAATCGGCGCAATGCCGAACGCGCCAAGGCCTTGTTTGAGGCTGACGTGATCGGTGCGGCCGAACTGCAGCGCCGGGAAAGCGAATACCAGATTTCGAAGGCGGAAACCCGGGCGGCCAGCGATCAGTTGCAGTTGCTGGGCGTCAGCACGGCGGCCATTGATCGTCTGGGCAAGCAGGGCGAGGTCAATTCCGTGACGCCGGTCGTGGCGACCTTGAATGGCGTCGTCGTTGAACGCAAGTTGGCGCAGGGACAGGTTGTGCAACCGGCCGATTCCTTGTTTGTCGTCGCCGATCTGTCGCGCCTGTGGGCCGTGGCGCAGGTGCCGGAACAGCAGGTCAGTCAGGTCAAGACCGGACAGTCGGTGAGTATCGAAGTGCCCGCGCTGGGCCATGAAAAGCTCGTCGGCAAGCTGATTTTTGTCGGTCAGACCATCGACCCGGAGACGCGCACGGTCTTGGTTCGCACCGAACTGGATAACCGCGATGGCCGCCTCAAACCGGCCATGCTGGCTTCGATGCTGATCGAAGCCAAGCCGGTCGAGCGGCTGGTCGTGCCAGCCAGCGCCATCGTTCGTGAAAATGACGAGGACAACGTTTTTATCGCCGAGGGCGATGGCGCCTTCCGTTTGGCCAAGGTCAAACTGGGTCCCGAACAGGGTGGGGTGCGTGTTGTTTTGTCAGGTCTCAAAGGCGGGGAAAAACTCGTGGTCGACGGCGCTTTTCACCTGAACAACGAGCGTAATCGCAAGGAAATGGAGGGATCGTGATCGAGTCCCTCGTCCGTGGGGCGCTCAAGCAGCGCCTGATCGTCGCGGTGATCGCCACCGTCCTTTTCTTTTTCGGGCTCGATGCGGCGCGGAAGCTGTCGGTCGATGCCTTCCCCGATGTGACCAACGTTCAGGTCCAGATCGCTACCGAAGCCACCGGCCGTTCGCCGGAAGAGGTCGAGCGTTTTGCCACGGTGCCGCTTGAGGTGGCGATGACCGGCCTGCCTGGGCTGGAGGAGATGCGCTCGCTGAACAAGCCGGGCCTGTCGCTGATCACGCTGGTTTTCAACGACAAGACGGATGTCTATTTCGCCCGCCAACTTGTCATGGAACGCCTGCTTGAAGTCGGTTCGCGCCTGCCGGCAGGGATTACGCCGGTGCTTGGGCCGGTATCGACCGGTCTTGGTGAAGTCTATCAATACACGCTGGAGCGGCCCGATGACGGTGACCGGACCCTGAGCGTGGACGAGTTGATGAAGCGCCGCGTCGCCCAGGACTGGGTGGTGCGCCCCTTGTTGCGCTCGATTCCGGGAGTCGCCGAGATCAATTCACAGGGCGGCTACGCCAAGCAGTATCAGGTGCTGGTCAATCCCGACAAGCTGCGCCACTTCGGGCTCAGCGTCGCCGACGTCTATCAGGCGGTCGGTCGTAACAATGCCAATGCCGGTGGCGGTGTCTTGCCGCAATACGCTGAGCAATACCTGATCCGCGGCGTCGGGCTGGTGCGCGATCTCGAAGACCTGCGCGCCATCGTGCTCAAGGAAAAGGATGGCGTGCCGGTTTACGTGCGCGATGTGGCTGACGTGCAGATCGGTCACGATGTCCGCCAGGGCGCCGTGATCAAGAACGGGACGACCGAGGCGGTCGGCGGCGTGGTCATGATGATCGCCGGCGGCAACGCCAAGGAGGTGGTCAGCCGGGTCAAGGCGCGGGTCGAGGAAATCAACCGCAAGGGCATGCTGCCCGATGGCCTGAAGATCGCCCCGTATTACGACCGTTCGGAGCTGGTCGATGCAGCCTTGTGGACGGTGACCAAAGTGCTGCTCGAAGGCGTCGCGCTGGTTGTCGTTGTGCTCTTTCTGTTCCTCGGCGATGTCCGCTCCTCGCTGATCGTCGTTGGTACGCTGGTCCTGACGCCGTTGCTGACCTTCATGGCGATGAACAAGCTGGGTATTTCGGCCAATCTGATGTCGCTGGGTGGTCTGGCCATCGCCATCGGCCTGATGGTCGACGGTTCGGTGGTCGTCGTTGAAAACGCCTACCTGCAACTTGGCCGTCATGCCAAGAGCGGCGAGAGCCAGTTGCGGGTCATCCTGCGCGCCGTGGTCGAGGTGGCGACGCCAGTCATCTTCGGCGTTGGCATCATCATTCTCGTCTTCCTGCCGCTGATGACCTTGCAGGGCATGGAGGGCAAGATGTTTGCGCCGCTGGCCTACACGATTGCCATTGCCCTGGCCATTTCGCTGGTGTTGTCGATGACGCTGACGCCGGTGATGTCGACCTACCTGCTCAAGCCGCCGGCCCACGATGGTGACCACGACACCAAGCTGATCGCCGCCATGAAGCGCCGCTACCTCAAGATGCTGCACTGGACCCTGGGCAACGAGCGCAAGACGGTGATTCTGGCCGTCGGCGCCTTTATTCTGACGGTGGGTACGCTGCCTTTCCTGGGCACGGCCTTCATTCCGGAAATGAAGGAAGGTTCGGTTGTGCCGGGTATCAATCGGGTGCCCAACATCTCGCTCGACGAGTCGATCAAGATGGAAATGGAGGCCATGCGCCTGGTCATGCAGGTGCCGGGTGTCAGGTCGGCGGTGTCCGGTGTTGGTCGCGGCGAATCGCCGGCCGACCCGCAGGGGCCGAACGAGTCGACCCCCATCGTCAGCCTGAAACCCCGTAGCGAATGGCCTTCCGGCTGGACGCAGGAGGACATTCAGGACGCCATGCGCGAGAAACTGAAGGTGCTGCCGGGTGTGCAGGTGGTCATGGCCCAGCCGATTTCCGATCGTGTCGATGAAATGGTTACCGGTGTGCGCTCCGACATTGCCGTCAAGGTCTTTGGCGACGATCTTGATCAATTGAAGAAGATTGCCGGCCAGATCGGCAAGGTCGCCCAGACCTTGCAGGGGGCGCAGGATTTGCGCATCGAGCGGATCAGCGGGCAGCAGTATTTGTCCATTGAAATCGACCGGCAGGCCATCGCCCGGCTTGGGCTGAACGTTTCCGATGTTAATGACCTGCTAGAAACAGCGGTCGGCGGCAAGGTGGCGACCGAGATTTTCGAGGGCGAACGGCGCTTCCCGGGAGTGGTGCGTTTGCCGGAAAGCTTCCGCAACAACGTCGAGGCGATTTCGAACATCCTGATCACTTCGCGCAATGGTGCCCAGGCGCGCTTGGCCGACGTGGCGAAAATCAGCGTCATGGATGGCCCGGCGCAGATTTCGCGCGAGCTGGGCAAGCGGCGTATCGTCGTCGGCGTCAACGTCAAGGATCGCGACCTCGGCAGTTTCGTCGCCGAGTTGCAGCAGAAGGTAGATGGCCAGATCAAGTTGCCGGACGGCTATTATCTGGAGTGGGGCGGTCAGTTCCAGAACATGGAGCGGGCGCTCGGGCACCTGAAGATCATCATCCCGATCACCATCGCGGCGATTTTCTTCCTGCTCTTCCTGCTCTTCAATTCCCTGCGTTTCGCCACGCTGATCATCACCGTCCTGCCTTTTGCTTCCATTGGCGGCATCATCGGCCTCTTCGTCAGCGGCGAATACCTGTCGGTGCCAGCCTCGGTGGGGTTCATTGCGCTGTGGGGTATCGCGGTGCTCAACGGCGTCGTGCTGGTGTCCTACATCCGGGGGCTGCGCGACCAGGGACGCAGTGTGCGCGACGCGGTGGTCGAGGGCGCCACGCTGCGTTTCCGGCCGGTCATGATGACGGCGACCGTCGCCATGCTCGGCCTGATTCCCTTCCTGTTTTCGAGCGGGCCGGGTTCCGAGGTGCAGCGTCCGCTGGCCATCGTGGTGATTGGTGGCCTGATTACCTGTACCCTGCTGACGCTGCTCGTTTTGCCCACCATTTACCGCTGGTTTGACGATGAAGAGGTCGAAGCATGAAAGAAATCAAGGCTGTCATTCGCCCCAACAAACTGGCGGATTTGCGCGACGCCCTGGTGCTGCTGCCCGGTTTTCCCGGCATGACGGTGACCAAGGTGGAGGGTTGCAGCGCCCCGTCGCGCCATGTGCCGGCGCGGACCAAGATCAAGGACGAACTGACCGATTACACGCCCAAGGTGCGCGTCGAAATCGTCGCGCCGGATGAGGTGGCCGAGGCCATCTTCGAGCGTATTACCGAGGTGGCGAAGACCGGCCATTATGGTGACGGCCTGGTGTGGATCACCGATATCCATCGGGCCGCTTTCATTTTCAAGACGACACCCGGGCCCGAATAATCGTCATGACCTGACTATTACTTTTGTCAGGTGTGGAGGATTTCACAGGCGGAGTTGGCTGGCTTTCTTAAAATTCGGACTTGAATATTTGCCCCGCTCGGGGCCAGGTCAGTCGGAATTTTATGGAAAACATGGTCAATCCGGGTTTCAGCAGAACCCTGATGTCACCGCTGGAGCTGCAGGAAGGCATTGCCAGCCTGTCGCGCGGCGCCTATTTCAAGGAGGCGCCGCTCGACATGATGCTGAGCATCCTGACCGAGTCGGCGGCGCAGATGTCCGGTGTCGAGCGCGTCAGCATCTGGGCGCTCACCAACCAGCATCAGGAACTGCTTTGCCTTGACCTGTTCGAGCTGTCGCCACGGCGCCACAGTAAAGATCAGCGTATCCATGCCCGCCAGTATCCGTTCTACTTCCAGGCATTGCGGGCCGGTAGCTGCATTGCGGCTGACGATGCCTACAAGCATCCATTGACCGCCGAATTTGCTGCCGATTACCTGCCCCATCATGGCGTGACGGCCATGCTTGATACCCCAATTCACATTCGCGGCGAGTTGCAGGGCGTGCTCTGTCTCGAGCAGGTTGGCTCGCGTCAACCGTGGACGTCGGCACACGGGCTGTTTGCCCAGGCGGTGGCCAATCTGGTAACGCTGGCCTTGGTTGAGTACGAGGCGGAAGAAGCGAAGCTTCAAGCCCGTGCCGTCGGCGAACAGCTACGCGCCGTCAGCGGTGCGCGCTGACGACATTTCAATTTTGGCCGAAATTACCGGTTGACCGTAGCAATGGTGGTGCCGAGTGCTTCGAGCCGGTTTTGCACTTCCAGGCGGACGGCGGGGCTATCGAGGTCGGCAGCATTCCGGTTGATGCAGTCGGATAGCTGTCGAGCGAGATGCATGACGCCCCAAATTTCGAGCAGTTCGGCCTGTTGGGCCAGCTTGAGCGCTTCCGTGGTCAGGGCGTAGGCATCCGGCGGCAGGGCGGCCAGGGCATCGTGCATCAACTGGATTTGCTCGCTGGCTTCATCGACGAATAGTTGGTCGAGAACGGCCGAGCGCTCGTCGGCGTTCGTCGCCTTGGCGCATGCCTCGAGGCGTCCGGCGAAGTGGCCGGAGCGCTCGGGGAAGGCAGGGTGCTCAAGGCCCTCGGCTTCACTCAGGCATTCGATGGCGGCGCTCATGGCGGCAATCAGGCGAGGCGGCAGAACATTTTCTTCGAGACGGTCGGCAGCGCTGGCCAGTGATTCGCCGAGACGCAGGCAGTTGGCATCGGCGGTTTCGATGGCGATGGCGTAGAGCCCGAAAATGGCCGGTCGAATATCGTCGGCGCCGGCGCCATGGCGCTCGGACCACGCCATGGCAAGCCGTTTGCCGGCAGCAATCCAGCGCTCATTGAGCTTCGGATCGAAGCGCGCCTTTCTGGGTGTGGCCACCCAGGGCAGGATCGCCGCGGTTGCCTCCAGCGTGGGGGCGAGCGCGGCGCGGGTTCCCTCGAGTTCGTGCTCGGGGATGTCAGCCATTTTGACTTATTGGGCGGCCAGCTTGGCGAAGGCCGAGACGACTTCCGGCGGCGCCTGAACGAGTTCGATCAGCACGCCTTCGCCGCCAATCGGGAATTCATCATTGCCCTTCGGATGCAGGAAGGTGATGTCGAAACCGGCCGCGCCCTTGCGGATGCCGCCCGGGGCAAAACGTACGCCGTTGGCCGACAGCCATTCGACAGCCTTGGGCAGGTCGTCGATCCACAGGCCGACGTGGTTGAGCGGTGTGGCATGCACGGCCGGCTTCTTTTCCGGGTCGAGCGGCTGCATGAGGTCCACTTCAACCTTGAACGGGCCGGTGCCCATGGCGCAGATATCTTCGTCGACGTTTTCGCGCTCGGAAACGAAGGTGCTGGTGATTTCCAGGCCGAATTTTTCGACCCACAGGGTGCGCAATTTTTCCTTGGAAGGGCCGCCGATGGCGATTTGCTGGATGCCGAGAACCTTGAACGGACGTGTCATGAGTCGATTCCTGTCGTGTAGTGGATAACGTAATCCATAATTATAGAGATTTCCGGCGCTTGGCGAGCACCAGCAAAACGACACCGGCCAGCACCATCGGCAGCGACAGCCACTGACCCATGCTGATCGTGTAGGACTGGCCAAATATGCCGGCATCGGGCTCGCGGAAGAATTCGGTGATGAAACGGAAGCAGCCGTAGCCGATCAGGAAAACACCGGAAACCGCACCGCGTTGCTGCGGTCGACCGGAAAAAAGCCACAAAATTGAAAAGAGGGCGAGGCCTTCCAGCCCGATGTGATAAAGCTGCGACGGGTGACGTGGCTGCATGTCGCCGGATTGCGGGAAGATCATCGCCCACGGCAGGCTGGCGTCGGCGACGCGGCCCCACAGTTCGCCGTTGATGAAATTGCCGAGACGGCCGGCCGCCAGGCCAAGCGGGACTAGCGGGGCGACGAAATCCATGATGTCCCACCAGTTAATCCGCTGTTTGTTGGCCCATAGTCCCATGGCGGCGAGCACGCCGAGAAAACCGCCATGGAAGCTCATGCCGCCTTTCCAGACAGCAAAAATTTCCAGAGGATTGCTCAGGTAGTAACCCGGCTCATAGAACAGCACTTGCCCAAGGCGCCCGCCGACAATGACGCCGAGCATGCCGTAAAAGAGCAGGTCGTCGAGCTGCTCGACGGTGAGAATCGACGGGTGACTTTTAATCCGGTAGCGGCCGAGCAAAATAAACTGAACGAAGGCGACGAGATACATCAAACCGTACCAGCGCACCGACAGCGGGCCAAGCGAGAAGGCGACGGGGTCGAACTGGGGATGAAGAAGCATTGAAGGTTCAGAGTGGGCTAGAATTAGCCGATTATAGTTCGCGCGCCATGACATGACGTCGGCGCCAGATTCAGACGGAGATTTACATGCCTCAATACCGTTCCCGCACCTCCACCCACGGCCGCAACATGGCCGGTGCCCGCGCCCTGTGGCGCGCTACAGGAATGAAGGATGGCGATTTCGGCAAGCCGATCATCGCCGTGGTCAACAGCTTCACCCAGTTTGTTCCTGGCCATGTACACCTCAAGGACATGGGCCAGCTGGTGGCGCGCGAGATCGAGGCGGCCGGCGGCATCGCCAAGGAATTCAACACCATCGCCATCGACGATGGCATCGCCATGGGGCACAGCGGCATGCTCTACTCGCTGCCCAGCCGCGACCTCATCGCCGACTCGGTCGAATACATGGTCAACGCCCACTGCGCCGACGCCATGGTCTGCATCTCCAATTGCGACAAGATCACCCCGGGCATGCTGATGGCCGCCATGCGCCTTAACATCCCGGTCATCTTCGTCTCCGGCGGTCCGATGGAGGCCGGCAAAGTCAAGATTCAAGGCAACGTCGTACACCTCGACCTCGTTGATGCCATGGTCAAGGCCGCCGACCACTCGGTTTCCCAGTCCGATCTCGACGAAATCGAGCGTTCCGCCTGCCCGACTTGCGGCTCCTGCTCCGGCATGTTTACAGCCAATTCGATGAACTGCCTGACCGAAGCCTTCGGCCTCAGCTTGCCGGGGAACGGCACCGTCGTCGCCACGCACGCCGACCGCAAGCAGCTTTTCCTGCGCGCCGGCCGCCTGATCGTCGATCTGTGCAAGCGTTATTACGAGCAGGATGATGCCTCGGTCCTGCCGCGTTCCATCGCCACCAAGGCCGCCTTCGAGAACGCCATGACCCTCGACGTCGCCATGGGCGGCTCGACCAACACCGTACTCCACATCCTGGCTACGGCGCAGGAAGCCGGCGTCGACTTCACGATGGCCGACATCGACCGCATTTCACGCGCCGTTCCCTGCCTGTGCAAGGTCGCGCCGATGACTGACAAGTACCACATCGAGGATGTCCATCGGGCCGGCGGCATCATGGGCATCCTGGGCGAACTGGACAGGGCAGGGCTGATCACGCGCGATGTGCCGACCGTTCATATCAAAAATATCGGGGAAGCCATCGAACGCTGGGACGTCGTCCGCGAACACGACGTCAAAGTGCACGAGTTTTTCAAGGCCGCTCCGGGCGGCGTGCCGACGCAAGTTGCCTTCTCGCAGGATCGTCGCTTCAATGAACTCGATCTTGATCGCACCAATGGCTGTATCCGCAACAAGGCCAACGCCTTTTCGCAGGAAGGCGGCCTGGCCGTCCTGTACGGCAACATCGCGCTTGACGGCTGCATCGTCAAGACGGCCGGCGTTGATGAATCGATCTGGAAATTCAGCGGTCGTGCTCGCGTCTTCGAAAGTCAGGATGCTGCGGTCGACGCCATTTTGGGCGAGAAAATCATTGCCGGCGATGTTGTTGTCATCCGCTATGAAGGTCCAAAGGGCGGCCCCGGCATGCAGGAAATGCTCTATCCAACCTCGTATCTCAAGTCGATGGGACTCGGCAAAGCCTGCGCGCTACTCACCGATGGTCGTTTCTCTGGTGGCACCTCCGGCCTTTCCATCGGCCACGCTTCGCCGGAAGCGGCGGATGGCGGCGCCATCGGTCTGGTCGAAGAGGGTGACACCATCGAAATCGACATCCCGAATCGGCGCATCCACTTGGCTATCGCCGATGACGAACTCGCCAGCCGCCGCGCTGCGATGGAAGCCAAGGGCGATGCTGCCTGGCAACCGGTCAATCGCGAACGCACGGTTTCTGCCGCGCTGCAAGCCTATGCCCTGATGGCCACCTCGGCCGACAAGGGCGCCGTGCGCGACGTGAAGCAGATTCAGCGCCGTAAATGACAATCGCAGTCTGGCTTGGTTTTCTGCTGGCGGCCATTCTGATCGCCGTGACCCCCGGGCCGGGCGCGGTGATCAGCATGAGCACCGGCATGCGGCACGGCTATTGGGCCGCACTGACAGCCATTCTTGGCCTTCAGTCGGCGATTTTGCTCCATTTGCTGATTGTTGCGCTCGGCCTCGGCGCGCTATTGGCCGCCTCGGAAACAGCATTTTTGCTGGTCAAGTTTGTGGGTGCGGCCTACCTGCTCTGGCTCGGTATCCAGAAATGGCGGGCTCCCGTCGTTCCGGTCGACGCCAATGCACCGATGGTGCGTCGCAAAGGGCTATTCATGCAGGGGGTTCTGGTCAATCTGACCAATCCGAAGGCCATCATATTCATCGGTGCGCTGGTGCCCCAGTTTGTTAATCCAGCGGAACCCCAAATTCCCCAGTACCTGTTGATAGCGACAACACTCTGTCTGACTGACATGGTGGTGATGTCCGGGTACGCGCTAGCCGCGGTACATCTCGGCCGGTGGTTGCATGACCCGGTCGCCATTCGTGTGCAGAATCGTCTTTTCGGTGGTTTGTTCGTCTCGGCCGGTGCGTTGTTGGCAGTATCGTCGCGACCTTCATAAGTATTTGCTGTCAACGTGTTGCCAAGGTTGTGCGTTAATTACCTTGAGCAGGAGAGGCGCATACCCCAGGCATCCTGTTTGCAAGGGATAGAAAAGGGTTTTATCATCCAAGACTGATTTATCCACCAACCTGAATAACGGAGCGAGAGAATGAAAGCTGTTTATGTTGCCGTGATGGCTGCCGCTGGTATCGTAATGGCCGGTCAGGCCCAGGCCGACGAAGCTCTGGCCAAGGCCAAGAACTGCATGTCCTGCCACGCCATCGACAAGAAGCTGGTTGGTCCGGCTTACAAGGAAGTTGCTGCAAAATACAAGGGCGACAAGGCTGCCCCCGCCATGCTGGCCGCCAAAGTCAAGGCTGGTGGCAAGGGTGTCTGGGGTCAGATCCCGATGCCGCCCAACAACGTTACCGAAGACGAAGCCAAGAAACTGGTTGCCTGGGTGCTCTCCCAGAAGTAATTTTAGTTTCGAAAGCGGAAAAAGCCGGCTATATGCCGGCTTTTCTGTTTTTTGGTGTTGACAGGGCTGGTGGTCGTCCGGATAATCCCGGGTTCTTCCGGAGGGGTACCCAAGCGGTCAACGGGAACAGACTGTAAATCTGTCGGCTCTGCCTTCGAAGGTTCGAATCCTTCCCCCTCCACCAGATTAAATGCTGTAGCAGCCTGTGTTGCGGGCGTAATAAGCGGGTGTAGCTCAATGGTAGAGCTGAAGCCTTCCAAGCTTAAGACGAGGGTTCGATTCCCTTCACCCGCTCCATAACGCAGTACGGCTGGAGTTTTAAGGTAGGCCCATGTGGCTCAGTGGTAGAGCACTCCCTTGGTAAGGGAGAGGTCGGCAGTTCGATCCTGCCCATGGGCACCACCGATTAGCTTGGATTCTGGATTTTTTATTTATTTGATTATTGAGGAACTAGAATGGCTAAGGAAAAATTCGAGCGTACCAAGCCGCACGTGAACGTCGGCACGATTGGACACGTTGACCATGGTAAGACGACGCTGACGGCGGCGATCACGACGGTGCTGTCCGCCAAGTTTGGTGGTTCGGCCAAGAAGTATGACGAAATTGATGCGGCGCCGGAAGAAAAGGCCCGTGGTATTACCATCAATACCGCCCACGTCGAATACGAAACCGCCAACCGTCACTACGCCCACGTTGACTGCCCGGGACACGCTGACTACGTCAAGAACATGATTACCGGTGCTGCCCAGATGGACGGCGCCATTCTCGTCTGTTCCGCCGCTGACGGCCCGATGCCGCAGACCCGCGAGCACATCCTGCTTGCCCGTCAAGTTGGTGTGCCGTACGTTCTGGTGTTCATGAACAAGTGCGACATGGTGGATGACGCCGAGCTGCTCGAGCTTGTCGAAATGGAACTCCGTGAGCTCCTCTCCAAGTACGACTTCCCGGGCGACGACACCCCGATCATTCACGGTTCTGCCCTGAAGGCACTTGAAGGCGATCAGTCCGAAATCGGCGAACCCTCCATCTTCCGTCTGGCAGATGCCCTGGACTCCTACATCCCGACCCCGGAACGTGCGATTGACCAGCCCTTCCTGATGCCGGTTGAAGACGTCTTCTCCATCTCCGGTCGCGGTACTGTTGTCACCGGTCGTATCGAGCGTGGCGTCGTCAAGGTTGGCGAAGAAATCGAAATCGTCGGTATTCGTCCGACCGTCAAGACCACCTGTACCGGTGTCGAAATGTTCCGCAAGCTGCTCGACCAAGGTCAGGCTGGCGACAACGTTGGCGCCCTGTTGCGTGGTACCAAGCGTGAAGACGTCGAGCGTGGCCAAGTGCTGTGCAAGCCGGGCTCTGTCAAGCCGCACACCCACTTCACCTCGGAAGTGTACATTCTGTCCAAGGACGAAGGTGGTCGTCACACCCCGTTCTTTAATGGTTACCGTCCCCAGTTCTACTTCCGTACGACCGACGTGACTGGCTCCATCGACCTGCCGGAAGGCGTCGAGATGGTGATGCCTGGCGATAACATCGCCATGACCATCAAGCTGATCGCCCCGATCGCCATGGAAGAAGGTCTGCGCTTCGCCATCCGTGAAGGCGGTCGTACCGTCGGCGCCGGCGTCGTCGCTAAGATCATCGAGTAATCGGTAATTTTTGTAATCAAGGCGCTTCGGGCAACCGGGGCGCTTTGATGTTTCTGCCGCAGGGGTGTAGCTCAATTGGTAGAGCAACGGTTTCCAAAACCGTAGGTCGGGGGTTCGATTCCCTCCGCCCCTGCCACTCTCTTTAAAGATCGCGAATTTCATGGCTGACAAGATCAAGTTTGCGCTGGCGCTGGTTATTCTGGCGGCTGGCGTGGCTGGCTTCTACCTGCTCTCAGAGCAGGCAATGATTTTGCGCGTCCTGGCGGTCCTCGTTGGGTTGGCGCTGGCGATTGCTGTAGCTTGGAAAACCGAGCCCGGGCAACGTTTTTTCATGTTTGCCAACGAGGCAGTTGTCGAGGCCAAGAAAGTTGTTTGGCCTAGCCGCAAGGAAACCATGCAGACGACCGGGGCGGTATTCGCTTTTGTCGTCGTGATGGCGATCTTCCTGTATCTCACTGACAAAAGCCTCGAGTGGGTTCTTTACGACCTGGTCTTGGGCTGGAAGAAATCATGAGTAAACGCTGGTACGTTGTTCACGCTTACTCGGGCTTCGAAAAGAGCGTAATGCGCGCAATTTTGGAGCGCATAGAGCGTCTTGGTATGCAGGACAAATTCGGCCGCATTCTGGTGCCGGTTGAGGAAGTGGTTGAAATGAAGAATGGCCAGAAGGCCATCTCTGAACGCAAGTTCTTCCCGGGCTATGTGCTGTGCGAAATGGAAATGGACGATGATTCCTGGCACTTGGTGAAGAACACGCCCAAGGTGACCGGTTTTGTCGGGGGCACGGCGACCAAGCCCACGCCGATTTCTGAAAAAGAAGTTGAAAAAATCATGCAGCAAATGCAGGAGGGTGTTGAGAAACCCCGTCCGAAGGTGCTGTTTGAAGTTGGCGAAGTTGTGCGCGTCAAGGAGGGTCCGTTTACCGACTTCCATGGTGCCGTCGAGGACGTCAATTACGAAAAAAATCGCATCCGTGTTTCGGTGACCATCTTTGGTCGCGCTACGCCGGTCGAGTTGGAGTTTGGCCAGGTCGAAAAAGCCTGATCGCTGTTTTAGGGCAAGCCGAAAGCCCTCCGTTTCGGCAAGAGGAGCGTTGGTAGCGGAAGTGTTTCCGTGAAGGCGCGCTACCACTCATCAATAAGGAGCAATTATGGCCAAGAAAATTATTGGTTATATCAAGCTGCAAGTGCCTGCTGGCAAGGCAAATCCGTCGCCCCCAATCGGTCCGGCGCTGGGTCAGCGTGGTCTGAATATCATGGAATTCTGCAAGGCATTCAATGCCCAGACGCAAGGCGTTGAGCCGGGTCTGCCGATTCCTGTCGTGATCACTGCATTCGCGGACAAGTCTTTCACTTTTGTGATGAAGACGCCGCCGGCCACGATCCTGATCAAGAAGGCTGCTGGCATCAAGTCCGGTTCGGCCAAACCGCATACCGACAAGGTTGGCAAGATCACTCGTGCTCAGGCTGAAGAAATCGCCAAGACCAAGATGCCTGACCTTACCGCTGCCGATATGGATGCAGCCGTTCGCACCATCGCTGGTTCCGCCCGCTCCATGGGCATTACGGTAGAGGGTCTGTAATCATGGCTAAGCTCACCAAAAAGCAAAAAGCCCAAGCGGGCAAGATTGTTGCGATGAAGTTGTACCCGGTTCAGGAAGCACTGACTCTGGCCAAGGAAACCGCAACCGCCAAATTCGACGAGTCGATCGACGTTGCTGTAAATCTGGGTGTCGATGCACGCAAATCGGACCAGGTTGTTCGTGGTTCTGTCGTTCTGCCAGCTGGTACCGGCAAGTCAGTCCGTGTGGCCGTTTTCGCCCAGGGCGAAAAGGCTGAGGCCGCCAAGGCCGCCGGTGCCGAAGTTGTCGGTTTCGACGACTTGGCCGCTGAAGTCAAGGCCGGTAACCTGAATTTTGATGTCGTCATCGCTACGCCGGATGCCATGAAGATCGTCGGCCAACTCGGCCAGATCCTTGGCCCGCGTGGTTTGATGCCGAACCCGAAGGTTGGTACCGTGACGATGGATGTCGTCACTGCCGTGAAGAACGCCAAGGCTGGTCAGGTTCAATACCGTACTGACAAGGCCGGAATCATTCACGCCACCATCGGCCGCGCCTCCTTCTCGATCGAGAGCCTCGAGTCCAACCTGAAGGCGCTGATTGATGCATTGAACAAGGCGAAGCCGGCTTCTTCCAAGGGCCAGTATCTTCGCAAGGTTGCCGTTGCTGCCACGATGGGCCCCGGCGTTCGCGTCGATCAGGCCACTCTTGTTGGCTAAAAGTACTTTGGGCTGCTGGTGATTGCCTAGGCAGTCACCGGCAGATCGTCAAAGACCGCAGGCGCCTCGGTAACGAGGCTTAATCGCGAAAGCACCCTGCGCAGACGGTGTCCCAGAACAAGATTTTCTGCTGCCCGGCAACGGGGGGCATAGCTTCTGGTTCAGGTCGCCGTAGGTACGGCGGGAAATTCTTCCCGTCGTGTTATGACTTGAAAGGAGGAAAGACCTGTGGGTCTCAATCTGAACGACAAAAAAGCGGTTGTAGCTGAGGTATCGGCACAAGTAGCCAGCGCCCAGACCATCGCGATTGCCGAATATCGTGGCATCGAGGTCGGTGACCTCACGGTGTTGCGCAAGAAGGCTCGCGAATCTGGCGTCTATCTGCGTGTGTTGAAGAATACCTTGGTGCGTCGCGCGGTCGCGGACACTTCGTTCGCCGGCCTGGCTGATCACATGGTCGGTCCGCTGATCTATAGCGTATCGGCTGATCCCGTGGCTGCAGCGAAGGTTCTCAGCGACTTCGCCAAAACCAACGACAAATTGGTGCTCAAGGCCGGTTCCTATGCCGGCAAGGTGCTCGACAAGGCTGGTGTGCAGGCGCTTGCGTCCGTCCCAAGCCGCGAAGAGTTGCTCTCCAAGCTGCTGTACGTCATGCAGGCTCCGGTCGCCGGCTTTGTCCGTGGCCTTGCTGCACTGGCAACGCAGCGCGAAGAAGCTTCCGCTTGATCCCTACCGCATACGAACTGATTTAGGAGTTTATTGAAATGGCAATTAGCAAAGAAGACATCCTGGAAGCCGTTGGCTCCCTGACCGTTATGGAACTGAATGACCTGGTCAAGGCATTCGAAGAGAAGTTTGGCGTTTCCGCCGCTGCCGTCGCCGTTGCCGGTCCGGCTGGCGCTGCTGCGGTTGTCGAAGAGCAGACCGAATTTACCGTTATGCTGAACGCTGCCGGTGACAAGAAGGTCGAAGTCATTAAGGTTGTTCGTGCAGTGACCGGCCTGGGCCTCAAGGAAGCCAAGGATCTGGTTGACGGCGCTCCGAAGGCTGTCAAGGAAGGCGTTTCCAAGGCTGACGCAGAAGCCCTCAAGAAACAACTGGAAGACGCTGGCGCCAAGGTCGAAGTCAAGTAATCGACGCTTCGCAAGTGGGCTGGCGGCTTTGTCGCCAGCCCTTTTATGCTTTGTATTGCAGGCTTATACACCCCAAAAACGAACTTGAATAACGCCAGTTGGCAAACGCAAACGATGCTTTCTTCTTCCCCTCTGGGGAGGAGAGTTCGTTTGCGTTTGCCTGTTTTCTCAGGTTCAACGTTTGATTCCATCCTCACGGAGTTACCATGACTTACTCCTTCACCGAGAAGAAACGCATCCGCAAGAGCTTCGCCAAGCGCGCCAGCGTGCTTGACGTCCCCTACTTGTTGGCGACCCAGTTGCAGTCTTTCAAGGATTTTCTGCAAGACGGGGTCGCACCAGAGCGGAGGAAAAACGAGGGCTTGCAAGCTGCATTCACCTCTATATTTCCGATCATTTCGCATTCTGGCAACGCTCGCCTGGAGTTCGTCAGCTACATGCTGGGAGAGCCGGCATTTGATGTCACGGAATGCCAGCAACGCGGCCTGACTTTTGCATCATCGCTGCGTGCGAAGGTCCGCTTGGTCATCATGGACCGTGAAGCACCGGATACCGTGAAGGAAGTAAAGGAGCAGGAAGTCTACATGGGCGAAATGCCCTTGATGACGACCAACGGTTCCTTCGTTATCAACGGTACCGAACGGGTCATCGTCTCCCAGTTGCACCGCTCGCCTGGCGTATTCTTTGAGCATGACCGCGGCAAAACCCATAGCTCCGGCAAGCTGCTTTTCTCTGCTCGCGTCATTCCTTACCGTGGCTCGTGGCTGGATTTCGAGTTTGATCCGAAAGACACGCTGTTTTTCCGCGTCGACCGTCGTCGCAAGATGCCGGTTACCACCCTGCTCAAGGCTATCGGCATGTCGTCCGAAGAAATTCTTGAGCAGTTCTTTGAGTTCGATACCTTCCTGCTGGCCAAGGATAAAATCGAGTTCACTCTGGTTCCGGAACGCTTGCGTGGCGAAGTCGCTCGATTCGATTTCGTCGGTCCCGATGGCAAAGTCATTGTTGCTAAAGACAAGCGTATTACTGCCAAGCACATCCGTGATATTGCAACTTCTGCCATCAAGCAAATTGCCGTTCCGGAGGAGTTTCTGGTCGGGCGCGTCGTCGCCAAAAACATCATTGACAAGGCAACGGGCGAAGTCATCGCCAATGCCAACGATGAAATTACCGAGATCTTGCTCGCCAAACTGCGCGAATCTGAGATTTTCACGATTGAAACCCTCTACACCAACGAACTAGATCGCGGCTCGTTTATTTCGAACACTCTGCGTGCTGACGAAACAGCCACCCGCCAAGCCGCCCGTGTTGCCATTTATCGCATGATGCGTCCGGGGGAGCCACCGACCGAAGAGGCTGTCGAAATATTGTTCAATGGTTTGTTCTATTCCGACGAACGCTACGATCTATCGGGCGTTGGTCGGATGAAATTCAATCGTCGTCTAACCCGGCCAGACGTTATTGAATACAAGCTGATGCTCAAGGGCCTTGCGTCCAAGGCCGAAGCAGCACTGAAAAACCTAGCCGAAGCCTCCGGTTTTGCGCTGTCTGCTATTCAGGATTTAGTCGGCTTGATGCCCTATGGCGCACGCGCCATGGTGGAAAACGTCACGCTGGCTGAAGCCGAAGCGCTGGCTGCCAAGATCAAGCCGCTCGGCGCCAATATTGAAGTGCGCGAGCAACTGACCCTGTCGCCGCGCGACATCGTCGAAGTGATCAAGATTCTTGTCGAACTGCGCAATGGGCGTGGCGAAATCGACGATATCGATCACTTGGGTAATCGCCGGGTTCGTTCCGTTGGTGAACTTGCAGAAAATCAGTTCCGCGCTGGTCTGGTGCGCGTTGAGCGTGCCGTCAAGGAACGTTTGTCGCAAGCGGAGTCTGATAACCTGATGCCGCACGATCTGATCAATGCCAAGCCGATCAGCGCCGCGATCAAGGAATTCTTTGGTTCCAGCCAGTTGTCGCAGTTTATGGATCAAACTAATCCGCTGTCGGAAATTACCCACAAGCGCCGTGTTTCGGCCCTTGGCCCGGGTGGTTTGACCCGCGAACGCGCGGGTTTTGAGGTTCGCGACGTGCATCCGACGCATTACGGTCGTGTTTGCCCGATCGAAACACCGGAAGGTCCAAATATTGGTCTGATCAACTCTCTGGCTTTGTTTGCTCGTGTCAATAGTTATGGCTTTATCGAAACGGCCTACCGCAAGGTGGTGGATAGCCAAGTTACTGACCAGATTGAATATCTGTCGGCTATTGAAGAAGGCAACTATGTTGTCGCTCAGGCTAACGCCTCGCTGCTCGAAGGCCGTTTGTCCGATGACTTGGTCACTTGCCGCGAAAAGGGCGAAACCATTCTGGCCGAGCCGTCGCGCGTCCAGTATATGGACGTTGCACCAGGCCAGATCGTTTCGGTTGCTGCCTCGCTGATTCCCTTCCTTGAGCACGATGACGCGAACCGCGCTTTGATGGGGGCCAACATGCAGCGCCAGGCAGTTCCTTGCCTGCGTCCGGAAAAGCCGTTGGTCGGCACCGGCATTGAGCGCACAGTTGCGGTCGACTCTGGGACGGCCGTAATTGCCCTGCGCGGTGGCAAGGTTGACTATGTCGATGCCGCACGCGTCGTGGTTCGCGTCAATGATGAAGAAACCATCGCAGGCGAGGTTGGCGTCGATATTTACAATCTGGTCAAGTACACCCGTTCCAACCAGAACACCAATATTAACCAGCGTCCGCTGGTGCGAGTAGGCGACCACATTGCCAAGGGTGACGTGGTGGCTGACGGAGCTTCGACCGACAAGGGTGAGTTGGCGCTTGGTCAGAACATGCTGATCGCCTTCATGCCTTGGAACGGCTATAACTTCGAAGACTCAATTTTGATCTCTGAACGTGTTGTTGCCGAAGACCGTTATACCTCGATTCACATCGAGGAACTGACCGTCGTTGCTCGCGATACAAAGTTGGGGCCTGAAGAAATTACCCGAGATATCGCATCGTTGGGTGAGTCGCAACTGTCCCGTTTGGATGATTCCGGCATTGTTTACATCGGTGCTGAAGTTGAAGCGGCCGACGTGCTCGTTGGCAAGGTCACGCCTAAGGGGGAAACCCAGTTAACGCCGGAAGAAAAGCTTTTGCGCGCGATCTTTGGTGAAAAGGCTTCTGACGTTAAGGACACTTCGCTGCGCGTGCCGTCGGGTATCGCCGGTACTGTTATCGACGTTCAGGTGTTCACCCGCGAAGGTATTGAGCGTGACAAGCGCGCCCAGTCGATCATCGACGAACACCTCCGTCACTACAAGCTGGACCTCGCCGACCAGATGCGTATTGTTGAACGTGATGCCTTTGCTCGTGTCGAACGACTGATTCTCGGCAAGAAGGCCAATGGTGGTCCGAAGAAATTGGCGAAGGGTTCTGTTGTCGAGAAGTCGTATCTCGACGGGATGGATCCGCATCACTGGTTCGATATTCGCCTCGCTGACGATGATGCTGCCCAGCAGTTGGAACAAGTTAAGGATGGTCTGGAGCAGGCGCGCAAGGATTTTGACATTGCCTTTGAAGGCAAGCGGAAAAAACTGACGCAAGGCGATGAACTGCCGCCAGGCGTCCAGAAAATGGTCAAGGTCTACGTCGCCGTGAAACGTCGTCTGCAGCCGGGTGACAAGATGGCCGGTCGTCACGGTAATAAGGGCGTCGTTTCTCGTATCCTGCCGGTTGAAGACATGCCGCACATGGAGGATGGCAGCCCGGTTGACATCGTGCTGAATCCGCTCGGCGTGCCGTCACGGATGAACGTTGGGCAGATTCTGGAAGTTCACCTCGGCCTTGCTGCGAAGGGACTTGGTCATAAGATCGGCGCCATGTTGCGCGCCCAATCGAGCGCCAAGGAAGTTCGCGGTTTCCTGGACCAGATATACAACTCCAGTGGCAAACAGGAGAATCTCGAGGAGCTGAACGACACTGAGGTCCTCGAAATGGCCGGTAACCTGACCAATGGCGTCCCGTTCGCAACGCCCGTGTTCGATGGTGCCAAGGAAGACGAAATCAAGGCCATGCTGGCGATGGCTGGTATGCCGTCCTCAGGTCAGATGACGCTGTTCGACGGTCGCACTGGTGAGGCGTTTGAACGTAAGGTGACGGTTGGCTACATGCATTACCTGAAGCTGCATCACCTCGTTGACGACAAGATGCACGCCCGATCGACGGGTCCGTACTCGCTGGTTACCCAACAGCCGCTGGGCGGCAAGGCCCAGTTTGGTGGTCAGCGCTTCGGTGAGATGGAAGTGTGGGCGCTGGAAGCCTACGGTGCATCGTATGTGCTGCAGGAAATGTTGACCGTGAAGTCCGATGACGTGAACGGTCGTACGAAGGTGTACGAAAACATCGTCAAGGGCGAGCACAGGATCGATGCCGGCATGCCGGAATCATTCAATGTGCTGGTCAAGGAAATCCGTTCGCTGGCGATCGATATCGATCTGGAACGTTACTGATTTAGGGCTGGGAGTTAAACGATGAAAGCATTGCTCGATCTATTCAAGCAGGTAACGGCGGAAGAAGAATTTGACGCGATTACCATTGGTCTCGCCTCGCCCGAAAAGATCCGTTCCTGGTCCTACGGTGAAGTCAAGAAGCCGGAAACCATCAACTACCGCACCTTCAAGCCGGAACGCGATGGCCTGTTCTGCGCCAAGATCTTTGGCCCGATCAAGGATTACGAGTGCCTGTGTGGCAAATACAAGCGCCTCAAGCATCGCGGCGTGATCTGCGAGAAGTGCGGCGTCGAAGTGACGCTGGCCAAGGTTCGTCGCGACCGCATGGGTCACATCGAACTGGCCTCGCCAACCGCCCACATCTGGTTCCTGAAGTCCCTGCCATCCCGTCTCGGAATGGTGCTCGATATGACGCTGCGCGATATCGAGCGCGTCCTGTATTTCGAAGCCTATGTTGTGACTGATCCGGGTATGGTCAGCAACCTCCAGCGTGCCCAGTTGCTCACCGAGGAGCAGTATCTGGAGATGATGGAAGAGCACGGCGATGAGTTCGTGGCGTTCATGGGCGCCGAAGGTATTCGCGAACTGCTGCGCAATCTCGACCTCAATACCGAAGTCGAATCCCTGCGCGCCGAACTCGAAGTCACCGGTTCCGAAGCAAAGAACAAGAAGCTGGCCAAGCGCCTCAAGATTCTCGAAGGTTTCCAGAAATCCGGGATCAAGCCGGACTGGATGATCCTCGAAGTCCTGCCCGTCCTGCCGCCGGATCTGCGTCCGCTGGTCCCGCTCGACGGCGGCCGCTTTGCAACCTCCGACCTGAACGACCTCTACCGTCGCGTCATTAACCGGAACAACCGCCTGAAGCGTCTGCTTGAGTTGAAGGCCCCGGAAATCATCGTCCGCAACGAAAAGCGCATGTTGCAGGAGTCGGTCGACTCCCTGCTTGACAATGGCCGTCGCGGCAAGGCGATGACCGGCGCCAACAAGCGTCCGCTGAAGTCGCTGGCTGACATGATCAAGGGCAAGGGCGGTCGTTTCCGCCAGAACTTGCTGGGTAAGCGCGTCGACTACTCCGGCCGTTCGGTCATCGTGGTTGGTCCGCAGTTGAAGCTGCACCAGTGCGGCCTGCCCAAGCTGATGGCGCTCGAACTGTTTAAGCCCTTCATCTTCCACAAGCTGGAAGTGCTTGGCTACGCCACCACCATCAAGCAAGCGAAGAAGATGGTCGAAGGCCAGGAACCGGTGGTGTGGGACATTCTAGAGGATGTCATCCGCGAACATCCGGTTATGCTGAACCGCGCGCCGACCCTGCACCGCCTCGGTATCCAGGCGTTTGAACCGACCCTCATCGAAGGCAAGGCCATCCAGTTGCATCCGCTCGTTTGCGCCGCATTCAACGCCGACTTCGACGGCGACCAGATGGCCGTCCACGTACCGCTGTCGCTCGAGGCGCAGATGGAAGCCCGCACTCTGATGCTGGCTTCCAATAACGTCTTGTCGCCCGCCAATGGCCAACCGATCATCGTTCCTTCACAGGATATCGTTCTTGGTTTGTACTACGCGACCCGCGAAAAGATCAATGGCCGGGGCGAGGGGATGTACTTCGCCGATACCAACGAAATTGAACGTGCAATGGCCGCCGGCCAACTGGATGTTCACTCCCGTATCTCAGTGCGCCTTAAGCAGTACGAGGCTTCTGCGGTCGACGGCGAATTTGTTGAAAAAATGGTACGCGTCGAAACAACAGCCGGCCGCGCATTGCTCTCCAAAATTCTGCCGAAGGGGATGCCTTTCAAGGCGATTGACCGGGCGCTGAAGAAAAAGGAAATTTCCAAGCTGATCGATGAATCCTTCCGTCGCTGTGGCCTCAAGGAAACGGTCGTCTTCGCTGATAAGCTGATGCAGAACGGTTATGCTCTCGCGACTCGCGCCGGCATTTCCTTCTGTTCCGACGACATGCGCGTTCCTGCCAAGAAATACGAAATCATCGCCGAGGCCGAGGCCGAGGTTAAGGAAATCGAGACCCAATACACCAACGGTCTGGTGACCAACGGCGAACGTTACAACAAGGTTGTCGATATCTGGGGCCGCACTGGCGACCAGGTTGCCAAGGTCATGATGGACGAACTCGGCCACGAAGAAACGGTCGATCGCCATGGCAAGAAGGTTAAGCAGGACTCCTTCAACTCCATTTACATGATGGCGGACTCTGGCGCTCGTGGCTCTGCCGCCCAGATTCGCCAGTTGGCCGGTATGCGCGGACTGATGGCCAAGCCAGATGGTTCGATTATCGAAACGCCAATCACGACAAATTTCCGTGAGGGTCTGAACGTTCTCCAGTACTTCATCTCGACGCACGGCGCCCGTAAGGGCTTGGCCGATACGGCGCTGAAGACAGCTAACTCCGGTTACCTGACGCGTCGTCTGGTCGATGTGACGCAGGATTTGGTCATTACCGAAGATGACTGTGGTACACGCAATGGTTTTGTCGTCAAGGCGCTGGTTGAAGGCGGCGAAGTCATCGAGGCGCTGCGCGAACGTATTCTCGGCCGCGTTGTCGTCGATGATCTGGTCGATCCAGAAACCCAGGAGTCGGTCATCTTCGCCGGCACCATGCTGGACGAAGATCTGGTCGATCTGATCGACAAACTGGGTATTGACGAAGTCAAGGTTCGCACTCCTCTGACCTGTGACACGCGTTATGGCCTGTGCGCCCAATGTTACGGTCGCGATCTGGGTCGTGGCACGATGGTCAATGCCGGTGAGGCAGTCGGCGTTATCGCTGCTCAGTCGATCGGTGAGCCGGGTACCCAGCTCACCATGCGTACCTTCCACGTTGGTGGCGCGGCCTCTCGTGCGGCGGTGGCGGACAAGGTTGAAGGCAAGTCGGCTGGTACCGTGCGTTACACCTCAAACATGCGTTATGTCACCAGTGCCAAGGGCGAAAAGGTGGTCATTTCGCGTTCGGGTGAAGTGTTAATTGTCGACGATCACGGCCGCGAGCGTGAACGTCACAAGGTGCCGTACGGTGCCATGCTGTCGGTCGATGAAGGGAAGTCCGTTAAGGCTGGCACCAAACTGGCAACTTGGGATCCGCATACCCGCCCGATCATCACCGAATACGCCGGTACAGCTCGCTTCGAGAACGTCGAAGAAGGCGTTACCGTCGCCAAGCAGGTCGACGATGTGACTGGCCTTTCTACGCTCGTGGTTATCGACCACAAGCGCGGTGGCAAGGCGGCCGTCAAGGGGGTTCGCCCGGTGGTCAAACTGTTGGACGAGAATGGTCAGGAAGTTAGGGTTGCCGGTAGCGATCACACGGTCTCCATTGCATTCCAGGTTGGCTCGATCATCTCCGTGCTGGATGGTCAGCAGGTCGGTGTCGGCGATGTGCTGGCCCGTATGCCGCAAGAGTCCGCTAAGACGCGTGACATTACCGGTGGTCTGCCGCGCGTTGCTGAGTTGTTTGAAGCCCGTACCCCGAAGGATGCCTCAGTCCTGGCGGAGTACACGGGTACCATCGGATTCGGTAAGGATACGAAAGGCAAGCAGCGTCTGATCATTACCGATCTTGACGGTACTACCCATGAATATCTGATTCCCAAGGACAAACATGTTCTGGTTCACGATGGTCAGGTCGTCAACAAGGGTGAAAAGATCGTCGAGGGCGAGCCAGATCCGCACGATATCCTGCGTCTGCAGGGTGTCGAGGCCTTGGCCCGCTACATCACTGACGAAGTCCAGGACGTTTATCGTCTGCAGGGTGTGAAGATCAACGATAAGCATATTGAAGTAATTGTCCGTCAGATGCTGCGTCGTGTTGCCATCACCGAACCGGGTGATACGAAGTTCATCAAGTCCGAACAGGTGGAGCGCGCCGAGTTGCTGGCAGAAAATGACCGGGCTATCGCCGAGGGCAAGATCCCGGCCAATTTCGATCACATGCTGCTGGGTATCACCAAGGCATCGCTGTCCACCGATTCGTTCATTTCGGCGGCTTCCTTCCAGGAAACGACGCGGGTTCTCACCGAGGCTGCCATCATGGGCAAGCGCGACGAACTCCGTGGTCTCAAGGAAAATGTCATCGTCGGCCGCCTCATCCCGGCCGGTACGGGTCTCGCTTACCATCGCAGCCGCAAGGCTCAGCTGGCCAGCGAAGAGTCGATGGCAGCACTGCCGGTCGACGAGTCTGTTGTGGAAAACGCAACGCAAGCCAGCGATCAGGGTCTGTAGGTCTGTAGGCAAGCCCCTTGTCTCGTTGACAAGGGGCTTGATCGGCCATAGAATTTATGGTCTTTGTCGGCGGAGGCTAATCATTGTCTCTGCTTTGGATAACAAAATAGCCGTCGTGTACCAGTATTGCTGTGCCCGGCCGTTGAAGGAAGTTTGATATGCCGACCATTAACCAGCTCGTGCGCAAGCCGCGCGTAGCCGAAAAGGCCAAGAGCAAGGTTCCTGCTCTGGAAAAGTGCCCGCAGAAGCGTGGCGTCTGTACCCGTGTTTATACCACCACCCCGAAAAAGCCGAACTCCGCTCTCCGTAAGGTTTGCAAGGTTCGTCTGACCAATGGCTTCGAAGTCATTTCCTACATCGGCGGTGAAGGTCACAACCTTCAGGAACACTCCGTGGTTCTGATTCGTGGTGGTCGTGTCAAGGACTTGCCTGGTGTGCGTTACCACACCGTGCGTGGCTCGCTCGATACGCAGGGTGTCAAGGATCGTAAGCAGTCCCGTTCCAAGTACGGGGCCAAGCGTCCGAAGGCTGCTTAATTCAATTAGCGGCTTAAGTAAGTGGCCGTCCCCTTGGGCGGTCGGGAGAGGCCGGGAGGGTAAAACCCTAGCCCGGCTTTTCAACTGAATCGTGTTTAATGGAGGTTAATATGCCCCGTCGTCGTGAAGTACCCAAGCGTGACATTCTGCCGGATCCGAAGTTTGGCAATGTCGATGTCTCCAAGTTTGTAAACGCCATCATGCAAAGCGGCAAGAAGTCTGTTGCCGAGCGTATCGTCTATGGCGCTTTCGATATCATCACCAGCAAGTCCGGCAAGGATCCGCTCGAAGTCTTTGCTTCTGCGATGGCTAACGTTCGCCCGATGGTCGAAGTCAAGTCGCGCCGCGTTGGCGGTGCCAACTATCAGGTTCCGGTCGAAGTTCGCCCGGCTCGTCGTGCCGCGCTCGCCATGCGCTGGCTGCGTGAGTCTGCCCGCAAGCGTTCCGAGAAGTCCATGGGCCAGCGCCTCGCTGCCGAAATGCTGGAAGCCGCTGAAAACCGTGGTGGTGCCGTCAAGAAGCGCGATGAAGTGCACCGCATGGCTGATGCCAACAAGGCCTTCGCTCACTTCCGCTTCTAATTTTCAAAGGGCTTTAACGTGGCACGCAAAACTCCCATCGAGCGCTACCGTAATATCGGTATCAGCGCCCACATCGACGCCGGCAAGACGACAACGACCGAGCGCATCCTGTATTACACCGGTGTCAATCACAAGATCGGTGAAGTGCATGATGGCGCCGCTACCATGGACTGGATGGAGCAGGAGCAGGAACGCGGTATCACCATTACCTCGGCTGCGACGACCTGTTTCTGGAGTGGCATGGACAAGCAGTTCCAGCCGCACCACATCAACATCATCGACACCCCGGGGCACGTTGACTTCACCATTGAAGTCGAGCGCTCGATGCGCGTTCTTGATGCTGCCTGCATGGTTTACTGTGCAGTTGGTGGCGTTCAGCCGCAGTCGGAAACCGTGTGGCGTCAGGCCAACAAGTACGGCGTGCCGCGCCTCGCCTTCGTGAACAAGATGGACCGCTCCGGTGCCAACTTCTTCCGTGTTGTCGATCAGCTCAAGCTGCGCCTGAAGGCGAATCCTGTGCCTATCGTCATCCCTATCGGGGCTGAAGACAAGTTCGAGGGTGTGGTTGACCTTATCAAGATGAAGGCCATCTACTGGGATGAAGCTTCCCAGGGCATGAAGTACGACGCCCGTGACATCCCGGCCGAACTGGCTGACGATGCCGCCAGCTGGCGCGAGCAGATGGTCGAGGCGGCTGCCGAAGCCACCGAAGAGCTGATGAACAAGTACTTGGAAGAAGGCGAGCTGTCGGAAGCTGACATCATCTTCGGTCTGCGTACCCGTACCATCGCCTGCGAAATCCAGCCGATGCTGTGTGGAACCGCATTCAAGAATAAGGGCGTGCAGAAGATGCTTGACGCCGTGATCGAGTTGCTGCCGTCGCCGGTCGATATTCCGCCGGTCAAGGGCATTCTTGAGAACGAATCCGAAGGCGAGCGTCGTGCCGCCGACGACGAGGCTTTCTCGGCTTTGGCCTTCAAGATCATGACCGACCCGTTCGTCGGCCAGCTAATCTTCTTCCGCGTCTATTCCGGCGTGATCAACTCGGGTGACACCGTTTACAATCCGGTCAAGGGTCGTAAGGAGCGTCTGGGTCGTATTCTGCAGATGCACGCCAATCAGCGTGAAGAAATCAAGGAAGTGCGCGCTGGCGATATCGCTGCTGCCGTTGGCCTCAAGGAAGCGACGACCGGTGACACCCTGTGTGATCCGCAAAAGGTCATCACTCTGGAACGCATGATCTTCCCGGAGCCGGTGATTCACGTTGCCGTCGAACCGAAGACCAAGGCCGACCAGGAAAAGATGGGTCTCGCCCTCGGTCGTCTGGCCCAGGAAGATCCGTCTTTCCGCGTGCGTACCGACGAAGAATCCGGTCAGACCATCATTTCCGGTATGGGTGAACTGCACCTGGAAATTCTGGTCGATCGCATGCGTCGCGAATTCAACGTCGAAGCAACCGTTGGCGCCCCGCAAGTGGCCTACCGTGAGTGCATCAAGAAGTCGGTCGAGCAGGAGGGCAAGTTCGTTAAGCAGTCCGGCGGTCGCGGTCAATTCGGTCACGTCTGGCTCAAGATCGAGCCGAACGAAGCCGGCAAGGGCTACGAATTCGTCGATGCCATCAAGGGTGGTGTCGTTCCCCGTGAATTTATCCCGGCGGTCGACAAGGGGCTGCGCGACGCAGTGACCAGTGGCGTTCTGGCTGGCTTCCCGGTGGTTGACGTCAAGTTTACGCTGTTCGACGGTTCCTACCACGACGTTGACTCCAACGAAAATGCGTTCCGCATGGCTGCTTCGATGGCCTTCAAGGAGGGCATGAAGAAAGCCAGCCCGACGCTCCTCGAGCCGATGATGGCCGTTGAAGTTGAAACGCCAGAAGAGTACATGGGTAACGTCATGGGCGACCTTTCTTCCCGTCGCGGTATCGTTCAGGGCATGGAAGACCAGGTTGGCGGCATCAAGGTCATCAAGGCTGAAGTCCCCCTGTCTGAAATGTTTGGTTATTCGACCTCGGTGCGCTCTCTGTCGCAAGGTCGTGCTACCTACTCGATGGAATTCAAGCACTACACCGAGGCGCCAAAGAATGTCGCTGAGGCTGTTATTAACAAGAAGTAATTGCCGGGGAACTGATAATGGCTAAGGAAAAATTCGAGCGTACCAAGCCGCACGTGAACGTCGGCACGATTGGACACGTTGACCATGGTAAGACGACGCTGACGGCGGCGATCACGACGGTGCTGTCCGCCAAGTTTGGTGGTTCGGCCAAGAAGTATGACGAAATTGATGCGGCGCCGGAAGAAAAGGCCCGTGGTATTACCATCAATACCGCCCACGTCGAATACGAAACCGCCAACCGTCACTACGCCCACGTTGACTGCCCGGGACACGCTGACTACGTCAAGAACATGATTACCGGTGCTGCCCAGATGGACGGCGCCATTCTCGTCTGTTCCGCCGCTGACGGCCCGATGCCGCAGACCCGCGAGCACATCCTGCTTGCCCGTCAAGTTGGTGTGCCGTACGTTCTGGTGTTCATGAACAAGTGCGACATGGTGGATGACGCCGAGCTGCTCGAGCTTGTCGAAATGGAACTCCGTGAGCTCCTCTCCAAGTACGACTTCCCGGGCGACGACACCCCGATCATTCACGGTTCTGCCCTGAAGGCACTTGAAGGCGATCAGTCCGAAATCGGCGAACCCTCCATCTTCCGTCTGGCAGATGCCCTGGACTCCTACATCCCGACCCCGGAACGTGCGATTGACCAGCCCTTCCTGATGCCGGTTGAAGACGTCTTCTCCATCTCCGGTCGCGGTACTGTTGTCACCGGTCGTATCGAGCGTGGCGTCGTCAAGGTTGGCGAAGAAATCGAAATCGTCGGTATTCGTCCGACCGTCAAGACCACCTGTACCGGTGTCGAAATGTTCCGCAAGCTGCTCGACCAAGGTCAGGCTGGCGACAACGTTGGCGCCCTGTTGCGTGGTACCAAGCGTGAAGACGTCGAGCGTGGCCAAGTGCTGTGCAAGCCGGGCTCTGTCAAGCCGCACACCCACTTCACCTCGGAAGTGTACATTCTGTCCAAGGACGAAGGTGGTCGTCACACCCCGTTCTTTAATGGTTACCGTCCCCAGTTCTACTTCCGTACGACCGACGTGACTGGCTCCATCGACCTGCCGGAAGGCGTCGAGATGGTGATGCCTGGCGATAACATCGCCATGACCATCAAGCTGATCGCCCCGATCGCCATGGAAGAAGGTCTGCGCTTCGCCATCCGTGAAGGCGGTCGTACCGTCGGCGCCGGCGTCGTCGCTAAGATCATCGAGTAATTCGTTCTTTTAAATAACCGGGGTGAGGTTCGCTTCACCCCTATCGCTCTTTGGAAGCCAAAAATGCAAAGCCAGAAAATCCGTATCCGTCTCAAGGCCTTCGACTATCGTCTGATCGACCAGTCGGCTCAGGAGATCGTTGAAACTGCCAAGCGTACCGGTGCAGTTGTTCGTGGTCCCGTGCCCCTGCCGACTCGTAAGCAGCGTTTCGATATCCTGCGCTCGCCGCACGTGAACAAGGCTTCTCGCGATCAGCTGGAAATTCGTACCCATCTGCGCCTGATGGATATCGTTGATCCGACCGACAAGACCGTGGATGCTTTGATGAAGCTGGATCTTCCGGCTGGCGTCGACGTCGAAATCAAGTTGCAGTAATACAGTAATTGCGGATATAATCCGCGCCTTTCGGGGGTGGCCGGCGACGGCTGCCCATTTGTTGTTTTACATCGACCGGCCAATCGCAGCCGGCGATGAGGAGAATAACCATGAGTCTAGGCCTTGTTGGTCGCAAGGTTGGCATGACTCGCATTTTTGCCGAGGATGGCGCGTCCATTCCGGTAACTGTGCTTGACGTGTCTAACAACCGAGTGACCCAAGTAAAAACGCCGGAGATCGATGGCTACTCAGCCATTCAGGTCGCATTCGGTAAGCGCCGTGCCTCTCGTGTTTCGAAGCCTCTTGCTGGCCATCTGGCCAAGGCAGGTGTCGAAGCCGGGCATGTGCTCAAGGAATTTCTGATCGGTGCTGATCAGCTCGCCACTTTTAAGGCGGGCGACCAGGTTGCCGTCACTATCTTTGCTGAAGGGCAAAAAGTTGACGTGACCGGTAGTTCCATCGGTAAGGGTTTCCAGGGTGGTATCAAACGCCACAATTTCAGCTCCAACCGTGCAACCCATGGTAATTCGCTATCGCATAACGCGCCGGGTTCCATTGGTATGGCGCAGGATCCGGGTCGCGTTTTTCCGGGTAAGCGCATGGCCGGGCATATGGGTGATGTTCAATCCACGATGCAGGGTCTGACGATTGTTCGCGTTGATGCTGACCGCCAGTTGCTACTGGTCAAGGGTGCCGTTCCTGGTGCCAAGGGTTCTGACGTCGTTGTGCGTCCGGCAGTCAAGGGCTAAGGGGGCGACATGGAACTCAAGGTAATTAACGAACAAGGCCAGGAGTCTGCCAAACTGCAGGCTTCCGACGTGCTGTTCGGGCGCGATTTCAACGAAGCGCTGGTTCATCAGATCGTCGTCGCCTATCAGGCGAATGCGCGCTCCGGCGACCGTCAGCAGAAAGATCGCTCCGAAGTCCGTCACACCACTACCAAACCGTGGCGCCAAAAAGGTACGGGCCGTGCTCGTGCTGGCAGTAATGGCAGCCCGCTGTGGCGTGGGGGTGGTCGGATTTTCCCGAACTCTCCTGAAGAAAATTTCAGTCAGAAGGTCAATAAGAAGATGTTCCGCGCCGGCATGGCTGCGATCCTCTCCGAATTGGCTCGCCAAGACCGGCTTGTCGTAATCGATGACCTGTCTGTGGAGGCTCCGAAGACCAAGTTATTCACGCAGAAGCTGAAGGATTTGGGCCTTGAAGGTAATCTTCTGGTCATCACCGATGCGTTGAGCGAGAACCTCTACCTCTCGTCGCGCAACCTGCCCAATGTTCTGGTGCTTGAAGCCCAGGAGGCCGATCCGGTTTCTCTGGTCCGCTTCGCCAAGGTCCTTGTGACCAAGAACGCTGTGGCCAAGTTCGAGGAGATGTGGGGATGAATCAAGAGCGTCTGATGCAGGTGCTGCTGGCACCGCAAATCTCCGAGAAGGCTACCTACATTGCTGACAAGCATAATCAGGTGATCTTCCGCGTTGCTTCCGATGCCACCAAGCCGGAAATCAAGGCTGCCGTTGAGCTGCTGTTCAAGGTTGAAGTTGGTGCCGTCCAGGTTTCCAATGTCAAGGGTAAGGTCAAGCGTTTCAAGGGTGCGGTCGGTCGTCGCAAGGGCTGGAAAAAAGCCTATGTGAGTCTCAAGCCGGGCCAGGAGCTCAACTTTGTTGAAGGGGGGAATGCCTAATGGCACTCGTTAAAGTCAAGCCGACTTCCCCGGGACGTCGCGCCGTTGTTCAGGTGGTTAACCCCAACCTGCACAAGGGTAAGCCGTTTGCCGCACTGGTTGAGGCAAAGTCCGGAAATGCCGGTCGCAACAACAACGGGCGTATTACGGTCCGTCATCAGGGCGGTGGTCACAAGCAGGCTTACCGTGTTATCGATTTCAAACGCAACAAGGACGGGATTCCGGCCAAGGTCGAGCGTCTGGAATACGACCCGAACCGGACTGCCAATATTGCCTTGCTTTGTTATGCTGATGGTGAGCGTCGCTACATCATTGCCAACAAAGGCATGGTGGTAGGGCAGCCGGTCATGAGTGGCTCCGAGGCGCCGATCAAGTCTGGCAATGCATTGCCGATCCGCAACATTCCCGTTGGTACGACCATTTGCTGCGTCGAAATGCTGCCTGGCAAGGGTGCGCAGATCGCCCGCTCGGCTGGTACTTCCGTTCAGTTGCTGGCTCGTGAAGGCTCGTACGCCCAGATCCGCCTCCGCTCCGGCGAAGTGCGTCGCGTGCATGTCGAATGTCGCGCAACCATCGGTGAAGTTGGTAACGAAGAGCACAACCTCCGCAAGTTCGGCAAAGCCGGTGCTATGCGTTGGCGTGGTATTCGCCCGACCGTTCGTGGTACTGCCATGAATCCGGTTGATCACCCCCACGGTGGTGGTGAAGGTAAGACCGGTGAAGGTCGCGTGCCAGTCAATCCGTGGGGTCAGCCCACCAAGGGTTACCGCACCCGCAGCAACAAGCGCACGAACAGTATGATTGTTCAGCGCCGTCATAAGCGTTAAGGGGTAGGAAATGGGACGTTCTCTCAAAAAGGGCCCGTTTGTTGATGCGCATCTGATCGACAAGGTCGAAGCAGTCCGCGCCACCAGCGACAAGCGCCCGATCAAGACTTGGTCGCGTCGTTCGACGATCCTCCCCGAGTTCATCGGCCTGACGATTGCGGTGCACAACGGCAAGCAACATATTCCGGTGTTCGTTACCGAAAATATGGTCGGTCACAAGCTCGGCGAGTTCTCGCTGACCCGTACGTTCAAGGGTCACACCGCCGGCAAGAAGGCCAAGAAGTAAGGAGCTAACATGGAAACTCGTGCAAATTTGCGAGGCGTACGCCTCTCTGCGCAAAAGGGCCGCTTGGTTGCGGACCTAGTGCGTGGCAAGCCGGTTGGCCAGGCTCTGAACATCCTGGCTTTCTGCCCCAAAAAGGGCGCCGGTATCGTCAAGAAAGTGCTGGAGTCGGCAATTGCCAACGCCGAGCACAACGATGGTGCTGATATCGACGAACTGACGGTGAAAACCATCTACGTTGAAAAAGGCATGGTGCTCAAGCGTTTTACCGCGCGCGCCAAGGGTCGTGGCAATCGGATCATCAAGCCGACCTGCCATATCTATCTGACCGTTGGTAACTAAGGAAGAGCCATGGGACAGAAAATTCATCCGACTGGCTTCCGCCTGGCAGTCACCAAGAACTGGAGTTCGCGCTGGTACGCCAACAGCAAGGACTTCCCGGGTATGCTTAATGAGGATATCAAGGTTCGTGAGTACCTCAAGCGCAAGCTGGCGCACGCTTCCGTCGGTCGCGTGCTGATCGAGCGTCCGGCCAAGAATGCCCGCGTCACCGTCTATTCGGCTCGGCCGGGTGTCGTGATCGGCAAGAAGGGCGAAGATATCGAACAGCTGCGTACAGATCTTCAGCGCATCATGGGCGTTCCCGTCCATGTCTCGATCGAAGAAATCCGCAAGCCGGAAATTGATGCTCAGCTGATTGCCGATTCGATTGCCCAGCAACTCGAAAAGCGCATCATGTTCCGCCGTGCCATGAAGCGTGCGATGCAGAATGCCATGCGTCTTGGTGCTCAGGGTATCAAGGTCATGAGTGCTGGCCGTCTGAACGGTGCCGAAATCGCGCGTAGCGAGTGGTATCGCGAAGGCCGTGTGCCACTGCATACCCTGCGTGCGGACATCGACTACGCAACCTCGGAAGCCCTGACCACCTACGGGATCATTGGCATCAAGGTCTGGGTTTACAAGGGCGATATGCTTGATCGTAACGAGCAGCCGGAAGTTGTTGAGCCGGTGGCTGATGATCGCCGTCCGCGTCGTGCTCCGGGTAGGCCGGAAGGTGACAAGCCGCGTACCCGTACCGTCAAGAAGGCTGATGGTGCTGGCGCTCCGGACACGCGCGCAAGAAAGGCAGGTGCTTAACATGCTGCAACCAAATCGCCGCAAGTTCCGCAAGGAGCATAAGGGGCGCAACGAAGGTCTGGCTACCCGCGGCACGAAGGTGTCGTTCGGTGAGTGGGGGCTGAAGGCGACCGGTCGCGGCCGCCTGACGGCTCGCCAGATCGAAGCTGCTCGCCGTGCGATGACCCGTCACATCAAACGTGGCGGCCGCATCTGGATTCGTATTTTCCCGGACAAGCCGATTTCAAAGAAGCCGGCCGAAGTTCGTATGGGTAATGGTAAGGGTAACCCGGAGTATTGGGTCGCCGAAATCCAGCCGGGTAAAGTGCTTTATGAGATGGATGGTGTCAATGAAGCCTTGGCGCGCGAAGCATTTGCGCTCGCAGCCGCCAAGCTGCCGATTGCCACCACCTTCGTGACTCGTCATCTGGGGTAATCATGAAAGCTAGTGAATTGAGAACCAAGAGCGTGGACGAGCTCAACAAGGAATTGCTGGACCTGTTGAGGGCCCAGTTCGGTATGCGTATGCAACTCGCTACCCAGCAGTTGTCCAATACCAGCCAAATGTCCAAGGTGCGTCGCGACATCGCTCGCGTTCGTACGCTTATCCGTGAAAAGGCGGTGCAGCAATGAGCGAAACCACCAGTATTAAACGTACTCTTATCGGTCGCGTCGTTAGCGACAAGATGGAAAAGACGGTTACCGTTCTTGTCGAGCGTAAGGTCAAGCACCCTATGTACGGCAAGGTGATGGTTCGTTCCAAGAAATATCACGCCCATAACGAAGGTAATTCGGCCAAGGCTGGCGATCTCGTCGAGATCATCGAAACCCGCCCGGTATCGCGTACCAAGACTTGGGCAGTGACGAGTGTTCTTGAGAAGGCGATCGTTGTATAACGAAAGTTTCTTAAAATGCTTGCGCAGTCTGGAGAGAAGCCGGTATAATCCGGCTTCTTTTTTGCGGCTCTCGTCCTGATGAGTCTGCAAAGTTGTTCAACCCGTACGGGTTCCAAGACTGACCGCGCAAGCGGATTAAGTTGGAGTTAATTTAAATGATTCAGATGCAGACAACTCTGGATGTCGCCGATAACACCGGTGCACGTTCAGTAATGTGTATCAAAGTGCTCGGTGGATCCAGGCGCCGCTATGCTGGCATTGGTGACATCATCAAGGTCAGCATCAAGGATGCTGCGCCGCGCGGCCGCGTCAAAAAAGGCGATGTCTATAACGCTGTGGTGGTTCGTACCGCCAAGGGTGTTCGTCGTCCGGATGGTTCGCTGGTTCGCTTTGATGGCAATGCCGCCGTTCTTCTCAACAACAAGCTCGAGCCGATCGGCACGCGCATCTTTGGCCCGGTAACCCGCGAACTGCGTACCGAGCGCTTTATGAAGATCGTGTCCCTGGCTCCTGAAGTGCTGTAAGGGGCTGGCCATGGAAAAGATTCGTAAAGGCGACGAAATCGTCGTTGTTACCGGTAAAGACAAAGGCAAGCGCGGTACCGTGCTACGTCGTGTCGATGATGAGCATGTGCTTGTCGAGGGTGTCAATCGTGCCAAAAAGCACGTCAAGCCGAATCCTGTAAAGGGTGTGGCGGGTGGCATCGTGGATAAGGATATGCCTATTCATATCTCCAATGTTGCGCTGTTCAATCCGGCGACCAAGAAGGCTGACCGTGTCGGCTTCAAGGCGCTTGATGATGGCCGCAAGGTTCGCGTGTTCAAGTCGAACGGCGAACTGGTAAACGCATAAGGAGTGGTCATGGCGCGTTTGCAAGAGTTTTACAAAGAAACCGTTGTTGCTGATTTGAGCAAGCAGTTCGGTTACAAATCCGTGATGGAAGTCCCGCGCATTACCAAGATCACCCTGAATATGGGTGTCGGTGAGGCTGTTGCGGATAAGAAGGTCCTGGAAAACGCAGTTGGCGACATGCAGAAGATCGCTGGCCAGAAGCCGGTTACCACGAAGGCTCGCAAGTCGATCGCTGGCTTCAAGATTCGTGATGGATATCCGATCGGTTGCATGGTCACTCTGCGCGGTCCGCGCATGTTCGAGTTTCTTGATCGTCTGGTAACCGTTGCGCTGCCGCGTGTTCGTGACTTCCGTGGGGTGTCTGGCAAAGGTTTTGATGGTCAGGGAAACTACAACATGGGTGTCAAAGAGCAGATCATTTTCCCGGAAATTGAGTACGACAAGATCGATGCTCTCCGGGGGATGAACATCAGCATCACCACGACCGCGAAATCCGACGCAGAAGCCAAGGCTCTGTTGGCGGCGTTCAAGTTCCCGTTCAAGAATTGAGGCAATCATGGCAAAACTTGCTCTGATCAACCGTGAAGAAAAGCGCCGCAAGCTTGTGGCTCAGTACGCCAAAAAGCGTGCGGCCCTCGAGGCGATTTTCAATAACGCGAGCCTGTCTGACGATGAGCGTTACGCAGCCCGTCTGAAGTTCCAGGCCTTGCCGCGCAATTCGAGCCCGTCTCGTCTGCGCAATCGTTGCCAGCTGACCGGTCGTCCGCGTGGTGTTTTCCGTAAGTTCGGTCTGTGCCGTCACAAGATCCGCGAGCTGGCCTTCAGTGGCCAGGTTCCGGGTGTTGTTAAAGCCAGCTGGTAAAAAGGAGATTCAGAAATGGCTATGAGCGATCCGATCGCGGACATGCTGACTCGCATCCGCAACGCCCAGCTCGCCGAAAAGGCGTCTGTCTCCATGCCCTCGTCCAAAGTCAAGGTGGCAATCGCTGCCGTGCTCAAGGATGAAGGTTACGTTGATGATTTCGCAGTTCGTCAGGCTGATGGCAAGCCGACACTCGATATTGCGCTCAAGTACTATGCCGGTCGTCCGGTCATCGAGCGCATCGAGCGTGTCTCCAAGCCTGGTCTGCGTATCTACAAGGGTTGTGAAGACATTCCTCGTGTTATGAATGGTCTTGGTGTCGCGATTGTGTCGACCCCGAAGGGCGTCATGACTGATCGCAAGGCTCGCGCCAGCAAGGTCGGCGGCGAAGTTCTTTGCATCGTGGCGTAAGGGGATATATATGTCTCGTATTGGTAAAAATCCCATCGTTCTACCGGCTGGTGTTGAAATCTCGGTTGGTGAGCAAATTACCGTCAGGGGCCCGCTGGGTACCTTGAAGGCAATTACTCATCCTGCAGTTACGATTTCCGTCGACGGTCAGAATGTTCAGGTTTCCAAAGTTGATGGTGCTGCTAACGCTGCTGCCATGTGGGGCACCATGCGTGCCAACCTAAACAACATGGTCACCGGTGTTTCCAAAGGTTTCGAGCGCAAGCTTCAGCTGGTTGGCGTGGGTTACCGCGCCCAGGCTCAAGGCGATGTCCTGAATCTGTCGTTGGGCTTTTCGCACCCCGTCGCGCACAAGATGCCGGCTGGTGTCAAAGTCGAGTGCCCGACTCAGACCGAAATCCTGATCAAGGGGGCCGACAAGCAACAGGTTGGCCAGGTTGCTGCCGAAGTTCGTGCGTACCGCAAGCCGGAGCCCTACAAGGGCAAGGGCGTTCGGTACTCGGACGAAGTGGTGGTTATCAAGGAAACCAAGAAGAAGTAAGGGTGGCATATGTTTAATAAGAAACAAGCGCGTTTGCGCCGTTCCCGCCAAACCCGGGCCAAAATTGCCGAACTTAAGGCGGTCCGTTTGTGCGTCAATCGCTCGAACTGCCATATTTACGCCCAGATCATTTCGCCCTGTGGCGGCAAGGTCCTGGCTTCGGCTTCCTCGCTGGATACGGATATTCGCAAGGATCTTCCGAACGGCGGTAACAAGGCTGCTGCCACTACGGTGGGCAAGCTGATTGCCGAGCGCGCCAAGGCCGCCGGTATTGAGCAAGTGGCTTTCGATCGTTCCGGTCTTCAGTATCACGGTCGAGTTCAGGCGTTGGCTGAAGCTGCGCGTGAAGCCGGTCTGAAGTTCTGATCGCTGCGAAAGGATAAGGTTAGAAAATGGCTAAACCTGATAGAAACAAGAAGCCGCAACAGAATGAAGAGCGCGATGATGGCATGCGCGAAAAGATGGTTGCGGTCAATCGCGTCACCAAAGTGGTCAAGGGCGGCCGTATTCTCGGTTTCGCGGCCCTGACTGTTGTTGGTGATGGTGATGGCAGCATCGGCATGGGTAAGGGCAAGTCCCGCGAAGTTCCTGTTGCAGCTCAAAAGGCTATGGAAGAGGCGCGTCGAAAGATGGCCAAGGTCAACTTGAAGAACGGCACAGTGCATCACACCGTTATGGGCCGTCACGGCGCAACGACCGTGATGATCCAGCCGGCTCCGGAAGGTACGGGCATCATCGCCGGTGGCGCCATGCGCGCTGTCTTCGAAGTTGTCGGCGTGACCAACGTGGTGGCCAAGGCTCATGGCTCGACCAATCCTTACAACATCGTGCGTGCCACCATCGACGGTTTGTCGAAGGTGAATACGCCGTCCGAGATCGCCGCCAAGCGTGGCCTCTCGATTGAACGGGTTCTGGGGTAAGCCATGGCTGATAAGAAAATCACAGTGAAGCTCGTGAAGAGCATCATCGGCACCAAGCAGGACCACCGCGCCACCGTTCGTGGTCTGGGCCTGCGCAAGCTGAACAGTACCTCTGAACTTGTGGATACCCCGTCTGTGCGCGGCATGATCCAGAAGGTTCAGTATCTCGTCAAGGTTGAGGGTTAAGCCATGCGTCTGAATACCATCAAGCCAGGTGAAGGCTCCAAGAAGGCCGCCAAGCGCGTCGGTCGTGGCATCGGTTCGGGCCTCGGCAAGACTTGCGGTCGCGGCCACAAGGGTCAGAAGTCCCGTTCCGGCGGTTTCCACAAGGTAGGTTTCGAGGGCGGTCAAATGCCTTTGCAGCGTCGCCTGCCGAAGCGCGGTTTCAATTCCTTGACTCGTGCCCGTAATTACGAAGTCCGCCTGACTGATCTCGAGCGTCTGCCGGTTGAAGAGATTGATCTCCTCGCCCTGCAGGTCGCCGGTATCGTTCCGGGTGACGCTCTCTCCGCTAAGGTTATCTTGTCTGGCGCTATCGCCCGCAAGGTTGTCCTGAAGGGTGTTGGCGCTACTAAGGGTGCCAAGGCTGCTATTGAAGCAGCTGGCGGCTCGGTCGCTGAGTAAGACAGGGAAAGGTTAGAACGTTGGCAGCAAATCCCAATACCGTTGGCAAGGGTGGCAAGTTCGGCGATCTCAAGCGCCGGCTATGGTTCCTGCTTGGCGCGCTGGTTGTTTACCGCATTGGCGCCCATATTCCGGTTCCTGGGATCGACCCCAACGCACTGGCCGATCTCTTTAATTCGCAGCAGGGTGGCATCTTGGGCATGTTCAACATGTTCTCGGGTGGTGCCTTGTCGCGATTTACGATTTTTGCATTGGGGATCATGCCGTATATTTCGGCTTCGATCATCATGCAACTGATGAGTGTCGCCAGTCCGCAACTCGAAGCCCTAAAAAAAGAGGGTGAGGCCGGACGCCGGAAGATTACTCAATATACCCGCTACGGAACGGTGATTCTTGCCCTCTTCCAGGGGTTGGGTATTGCCGTAGCGCTTGAGGCGCAGGCTGGGTTGGTTAATGACCCGGGCTTCATGTTCCGCCTGACCACCGTTTCGACCCTGCTTACCGGTACGATGTTCCTGATGTGGCTGGGTGAGCAGATCACCGAGCGTGGTCTGGGAAATGGCATCTCGATTATTATTTTCGCTGGTATCGCGGCCGGTTTGCCGAATGCTATCGGCGGCCTGCTTGAACTGGTTCGTACGGGTGCCATGCATCCGCTGACCGCGCTGATCATCTGTGTCTTGGTCGTTGTTGTGACCGGCTTCGTGGTCTTTGTTGAACGTGGTCAACGGAAGATTTTGGTCAATTACGCCAAGCGTCAGGTCGGAAACAAGATTTATGGCGGGCAGAGTTCGCATCTGCCGCTCAAGCTGAACATGTCTGGCGTTATCCCGCCGATCTTCGCTTCTTCGATCATCCTGTTTCCGGCGACTGTAGCCAACTGGTTTGGCGCGAGCGAATCGATGCACTGGTTGAAGGATGTGGCCGGTACCTTGTCGCCTGGGCAGCCGATTTACGTCATGCTTTACGCCTCGGCGATCATTTTCTTCTGTTTTTTCTACACAGCCCTTGTGTTTAATTCCAAGGAAACTGCGGACAACCTGAAGAAAAGCGGCGCCTTTGTGCCCGGTATTCGTCCGGGTGAGCAGACCGCTCGCTACATCGATAAGATTTTGATGCGCTTGACCCTGATTGGGGCTGCCTACATCACCGTGGTTTGTCTGTTGCCAGAGTTTTTGATCTTGAAATGGAACGTGCCGTTCTATTTTGGGGGTACCTCACTGTTGATTATCGTAGTCGTGACCATGGATTTTATGTCCCAGGTTCAGGCCTACGTGATGTCGCACCAGTATGAGAGCTTGCTGAAGAAGGCAAATTTCAAAGGCGCCCCGATGATCAAGTAATCGCTTATGGCAAAAGAGGATTACATCGAAATGCAAGGGGAGGTTGTTGAAAACCTCCCGAACGCGACCTTCAAGGTCCGGTTGGAAAATGGCCATATTGTGCTTGGGTTCATTTCCGGAAAGATGCGAATGCATTACATACGCATTCTTCCCGGTGACAAAGTGACCGTGCAATTGACGCCATATGATTTAAGCAAGGCCCGGATCGTTTTCCGGGTCAAGTAAAAGAGTTCTCTACGCAATAAACCGCAGGGCAAGGAATCACGGCTGCTTCCAAGCTCTCGCAGACGAGGAGTTAAACATGAAAGTGCATCCTTCAGTTAAGCGCGTGTGTCGCAATTGCAAAGTCATCCGTCGCAAGGGTGTCGTGCGCGTCATTTGCAAGGACCCGCGTCACAAGCAGCGCCAGGGCTAATGGCTCAGGTGTCGGCATTTGTTAATTTTGAAATAGTGGAGTGATTCGATGGCCCGTATCGCAGGGGTAAACATTCCGAACCATCAGCATGCAGAGATCGCTTTGACCGCGATTTTCGGCATCGGCCGTACCCGCGCGCAAAAGATTTGTGACGCGGCCGGCATCGTTCGTTCTACCAAAATGAAAGACCTGTCCGATGCGGACATGGATCGTCTGCGTGACGAAGTCGGCAAGTTCACCGTAGAAGGTGATCTGCGTCGCGAAGTCACAATGAACATTAAGCGTCTGATGGACCTCGGTTGCTACCGTGGCCTTCGCCATCGCAAGGGCTTGCCTTGCCGTGGTCAGCGCACCCGTACCAATGCTCGCACTCGCAAGGGTCCGCGCAAGGCCATTGCTGGCAAGAAGTAATAGGGACAGAACATGGCAAAGACTGCTACCAAAGTTCGCAAAAAGGTTAAAAAGAACGTTGCTGAGGGCATTGCCCATATCCACGCTTCGTTCAATAACACCATCATCACCATTACCGATCGTCAGGGCAATGCATTGTCCTGGGCAACTTCCGGTGGTGCCGGCTTCCGCGGTTCGCGTAAGTCGACCCCGTTCGCTGCTCAGGTTGCTGCCGAAGCCGCTGGCAAGGCTGCCCAGGAGTGTGGCGTCAAGAACCTGGAAGTTCGCATCAAGGGCCCAGGCCCTGGTCGTGAGTCTTCGGTCCGTGCATTGAATGCACTGGGCATGAAGATCACCTCGATTTCCGACGTGACGCCGGTGCCGCATAACGGTTGCCGTCCGCCCAAAAAGCGCCGCATCTAAGGAGAAAGACAAGTGGCTCGTAATCTCGATCCGAAATGCCGTCAGTGCCGCCGCGAAGGCGAAAAGTTGTTCCTGAAGGGCGAAAAGTGTTTTACCGATAAGTGTGCCATCGAGCGTCGTTCGTATGCTCCTGGTCAACACGGCCAAAAATCTGGCGCTCGTTTGTCCGACTATGGTGTCCACCTGCGCGCCAAGCAGAAGATTCGCCGCGTCTACGGCGTCCTTGAAGGTCAGTTCCGCAAGACGTTTGCTGAAGCTGATCGTCGCAAGGGCCAGACTGGTGAAAACCTTCTGCAATTGCTCGAAGCACGCCTGGACTCCGTTGCCTACCGTATGGGTTTTGGTGCTTCTCGCACCGAGTCCCGTCAGATCGTTCGTCACAATGGCGTTCTGGTCAATGGCAAGCGGGTGAACATCCCTTCTTTTATCGTCAAGCCGGGTGATGTTGTCCAGCTGACCGATCGTGCTCGTGCTTCCCTGCGTTGCAAGGCTGCACTGGAAGCTGCTGAGTCTCGTGGTTTCCCCGAGTGGATTTCGGTGGATGTCAAAGAAGGCAAGGGCACATTCAAGGCCATGCCGCAGCGCTCTGAACTGCCGGCGACCCTGAATGAAGGTCTCGTCATCGAACTTTACTCGAAGTAAGCACTGAGCAGAGGATCTAGCCCATGCAAAGCAGTGGACTTCTAAAACCCCGCATCATCGACGTGCAGAGCGTTTCGCCCGTGCAAGCCAAAGTGGTCATGGAACCGTTTGAACGCGGTTATGGCCACACCCTTGGCAACGCGCTGCGTCGCATCCTGCTCTCCTCGATGGTTGGTTACGCGCCGACCGAGGTGGGTATCGATGGTGTTCTCCATGAATACTCGACCATTGATGGCGTGCAGGAAGATGTCGTTGATATTCTTCTCAACCTCAAGGGTATTGTGTTCAAGCTGCACAATCGCGATGTTGTTAACCTGAAATTGGCCAAGGAAGGTGAAGGCCCCGTTCGAGCTGGCGATATCGAGTTGCCGCACGACGTGGAAATCATCAATCCGGAACACGTAATCGCTCACCTCTCCACGGGCGGCAAGCTGTCCATGGAGATCAAGGTCGAGAAGGGTCGCGGCTATGTTCCTGGCAACATGCGCAACCTCGGCGATGCCAAGTCCATTGGCAAGCTGGTACTCGATGCGTCATTCAGCCCGATTCGTCGCGTTGCCTACGCTGTCGAAAGTGCTCGCGTTGAACAGCGTACCGACCTGGACAAGTTGATTGTCGATATCGAAACCAACGGCGTTGTCGAGCCGGAAGAAGCCATTCGCTACGCTGCTCGCGTGCTGATGGAACAGCTTTCGGTCTTTGCTGATCTGGAGGGTACCGCACCTGTCGCCGAGGCTTCCAAGCCAGCTCAGGTTGATCCGGTTCTGCTCCGTCCGGTGGATGATCTCGAATTGACGGTTCGTTCGGCGAACTGCCTCAAGGCTGAGAACATCTACTACATCGGCGATCTGATCCAGCGTACAGAGAACGAGCTTCTCAAGACTCCGAATTTGGGTCGCAAGTCGCTGAATGAGATCAAGGAAGTGTTGGCCGCTCGCGGTCTGACGCTCGGCATGAAACTGGAAAACTGGCCGCCCGCCGGTCTGGAAAAGGCGTAAGCCTTTTTCTCCCGGGCAGTCAAGGGACGCCTGCAGAATATAGAAAGGATTAACCATGCGTCACCGCAATGGACTTCGCAAACTGAACCGTACCAGCAGCCATCGCTTGGCGATGCTGCGCAACATGACCGTTTCCCTGCTCAAGCACGAGGCTATCAAGACCACCGTGCCGAAAGCAAAGGAACTGCGCCGTGTTGTTGAACCGATGATTACCCTCGGCAAGACCCCGACGCTGGCTAACAAGCGTCTGGCCTTCGACCGCTTGCGCGACCGCGATATCGTGGTCAAGCTTTTCGCCGAAATCGGCCCGCGTTATGCAACCCGTCCGGGCGGCTACCTTCGCATTCTGAAGTGTGGTTTCCGTGTCGGCGATAACGCACCGATGGCGTTTGTCGAACTGGTCGACCGTCCGGAGCCTACCGAGGCTGTGGAAATCGAGGAAGCTGCTGCGTAATAGCAGTTGCAATAAAAAAAGGCCGGGGCTTCCGGCCTTTTTTTCGTCTACCCGCCCGCATTCGGGGTCTATGGGCAGTCGATAAGCATCAGCGAAATATCGTCGTTGGCGACACTGTTATTCTGGTGCGCGGCCAAAGCGGCTTCGATTTTCGCAAAGCGGTCCGTCGGTGATGTGTTGGCTGTTGCAGCTATCAGCCCATCGATTCCAAATTGGAGGCCTTGCGGGTTGGTCGCCTCAAGCAAACCATCCGAGCAGAGAATGAGCTGGCTTTCATCTGCCCAATCGAAATGTTGGGGCTCTCCACCTAGCTCTTCATTACTGACAATGCCCAAGGGGAGGTTGGCCGAAGGGAAGGTGCGGGCCGCTCGCCCCCATCGGTCGAACAGGAAGGCTTCGGGGGTGCCGCCAACCCAGATGTCACCTTGCTTTTGGACTTCGTTGAGACAAACCAGCGTAATGGCAACGAAGCGCCCGACTGGCATGGATTCCTTGAGCTGGTGATTCAGTTCAAGAACAATCTCCCGAATCGGCCTGTTGAGCTTTGTCATTCGGTAGAACAGGGCGAGCACCGGCAAGACACTGATCGCAGCGGTCAGGCCGTGTCCGGTGGCGTCGGCGAGCAGGGCATAAAAATGCCCATCCGGTGAGCGATTTGCCGCGACGATGTCGCCACTGAAGTTTTCGGCCGGAATGACGGTGTAGCGCAGGCGAGTGTCCTGAAGACCCTTGCGATGTAATTGTTTTTCCATCAGTCCCAGTGCCAGGTGCTGTTCAGCTTGCGTCTGGTCGTAATAGTCCTGAAGTTGCCGGGCATTGTCCCGCAGCTGTTGCTCGGTCCGCTTGCGCTCTGAAATGTCTCGTATGACGCCGACCATCATGCGATGGTTGTCGAGGACGATCTGGGTGATGGTCAGTGTTGCGGCGAAGCGGTGTCCATCTTTATGCTGCGCTTCCAGCTCTCGTTCGAGGCCGATTGTTTTTGGCGGGTTGGCCCCGGCATAATTTCCGACGCGGATTTCGTGCGCTGGCCGCTCGTCTTCGGGCATCAGCATGGAAACGTTTTTGCCAATCATTTCAGCTGGAGTCCAGCCAAAAATGCGCTCGGTTGATTGGTTGACCGAGACGATGATGCCGTGCTCATCACTGGTAACGATGGCGTCGAGTACATTATCGGATATGGCCTGAACGCGGCGTAACGAGTCGATTGACTCCTGCTGCATGGCCAGCGAGCGCTGCATGGAGCGCAGCTTGGCTTCGAGAACGACGAAATTGATGGGTTTGGTCAGGTAGTCGTCGGCGCCGGCATCCAGTCCTTCGACCAGGTTTTCATCGCGATTCAGGGCGGACAGGAAAATGACAGGCGTCCATCGATCGCGGGGCATCGCCTTGATTCGACGAGCGGCTTCGAAGCCGTCCATGACGGGCATCATGATGTCGAGCAAGACCAGATCGGGTGATTCTGCTGCGAAGCGGCGGACTGCCTCCTCGCCGTTCTCGGCCAGTATCACTTCGTGGCCGAGCTTTTTCAGGAAAACCTGAAGGATGTGCAGATTGGTACGGTTGTCGTCAACCGCCAGTACCTTCATCTTGGTTGAAATCGAAGTCATGTCAGATGCTCGCCGTTTTTCCCCTGGTCGCAATAAATGGTGGCGACGGCGACGTTGCCGCAGCCTTCATAAGTAATGCTGCTGAAGCTCAGCATGCGGGCCAGGGCGATGCCTCGACCATTCGGGTCAAAGGCTCGCTCGGGGTCAATTTCGAGATAGTTTTGCCATGGAAATCCGCTTCCCTGATCGCAGATGCGAAGCGTGATTACATCGGCTTGGCGGTCATAGCGCAGGCGGACTTCCTTGGCGGCATTTTCTGGCAGGGCGGCGCGCCGGGTGATCTCTTCATGCCAACGATCCTCCTGCTTCAAACGGCTTTTCTCCGCATAGGCGAGGCCAAGATTGCCATGCTCGACGCCGTTGATCAGCAATTCGGAAATTCCCATAACTGCAGCATCTGGATTGGGGCAGGCATGGGCGATGAAGGAGGCAAGTTGACCGGCCTCTTCGACGGTTCGGATTGCAAACTCGGCCTGCTCGAGAAACTGCAGCGAATTGATGTGCTGGTGCAGTTGCCGGCTTAGTGCGCTACGCGCTTCTGCATCGCTCAGGGCGGCATGGACAATGGCAAGCAGGCTGTCGCGCCGATAGGGCTTGGTCAGATAGTAGTAGGCGCCGGCCTCCAGGCCTTCGCGAATCTGCTCGGGGGAGTTGGCCGCAGTCTGCATGATGACGGGGATGCCGGAGAGACGTGGGTCTCCCTTCATTCTTCTGAGCAGGCCTATGCCGTCCAGGCCGGGCATCATCCGGTCGAGCAGAATGAGCTTGAAGTCGTTTTCCGGGTTTTGCAGCAGTTGCCAGGCAGCTTCGCCGCTGTCTGCCGTTTGCAGAACAAAAGGCTCTTCTCCATCGAAATACTCAACCAGAATTTCCAGGTTGAGTTCTTCGTCGTCCACCAGCAAGACGAGTGTCTTAGTCATTTTGTCCCGATTTTTCCATCCAGCAGTTCAATGGCAGGGTGACGATCAAACAGGCGCCTTGCCCTGAATTATTGTGGGCAACAATCGTACCACGGTGTTGCGCAACTATAGCCCGGCAAATCGCCAGTCCCAGCCCTGTTCCCCCAGCGCCGCTCTTGGTTGCGCTGCTTTGAACGAACTTGTCAAAAATGCTCTCCAGCTCAGCCGTCGGGATGCCTATCCCCTGATCGATGAAGCTGATGGAGAGCCCGGGCCGCGAACCACTGTCCGCGGCGCGCCGACCGGCCGGTAGTTCGTTGTTCGCCAGTTCGACACGAATTGTTCCGCCTTCCGGCGAAAATTTGATGGCATTGGACAGCAGGTTGCAGATGACCTGGGTAACCCGGTTCAGGTCGGCGCTGATGTGGGTGCTGGTCGCCTGGTTTTTGAACTCGAGCTGCAGCTTGCGTTTGAGCAGCAGCGATTCGAGTTGGGCCCCAACCTGTTTAACCAGCGCCAATGCGTCGAATGTCGTTGGATGCAAGAGCATTTGCCCGGCGTCAAGCTTCGAGAGGTCGAGCAATTCGTCGATCAGGCTGAGTAGGCGTTGTCCGCTCTGATCGATGCGCAGGAAATATTGGCTGATTTTCGGATCGCTGGCGTTAATGGCGCGGCGGTTCCCCAGGTCGACGAAGCCGAGGATGGCATGCATCGGTGTGCGCAGTTCGTGCGACATGTTGGCCAGAAATTCGGATTTTGCCTGATTGGCGGCGCGTGCCTGCTGCAAGGCGGCATCTAGGCTGGCGGTTCGCTCGTGGACGAGTTCCTGCAAATGGTCGCGGTGCTCGCTGAGCTCCCGCGTCAGGGAGAGCGCATAGCGTTCGGCGCGTTCGCGATGGGTGGCGAGGTGGTGAACAAGCAGGGCCAGCAACAGGCTGCCGAGCAGTCCGCCGTAAAGAACCAAGGCCGGGGTATCGAGCCCGGGGCCGGTGTTGCTGTTCGGGTAGAAGTGAAGAATCCAGTTGCGTCCGCCAAAATCGATTTCGTGATGAAGCAATGGCGGCTCGCTCGTATTGTGAATGGGGTCCGAGTTGTAGATCAGCGTCGGGGCGTGCACCTGGTCCGAGTCGTGGGCCAGCGATTCATCAAAAATCTGCAGTACAAAGCGGCTGCTGAGCGGTAGTTTGAACGATGACATGAACTCATCGAAACGATAGGCCGTCAGGACGACACCGGCAAAAGTTGGTTTATTCTCGTCGAGGTGCTTGCCCAGGGAGCGGTCATCGAAGATCGCGTGGACCATCTGGAAGCCCGGACGTTTGGTGCCTTTGTCGGGTTGGAGTTCGATCGGCGCCGTCATGGCAATGTTGCCGGTCAGGATGGCGCGGTTGATGGCTTCGCGGCGAGCCGTTTCGGAGAGCAGGTCGAATCCGATGGCAGCGTTCAGGGCTGGCGACTCCGGGGCGATGAAGAAGAGGGGAAGGGCAAGGCGGGCGTCGGTTTTCGGGAAAATCCGGAAAGCCTTACGGTCAACCGGAAATTTGTTCGATTTTTGAAATGACTCCAGATCTTCACTGTGTACTGCTGGAGCGTAGGCGAAGGCAAACATGCCGGTCAGGCTACCCTCGATTTCCATGGCTTTGGCAAAACGCCGCCAGGTCGCCAAATCCTGAGTTGGCGCGGCGGCAGCGAAAGCCTGCAGGGAGCGCACGAACTGGCCGTGAAGGTTTAGTCGGTCACGAATCTCGGCGGTAATTGCTGCGCTTTCCTGGTTGCCTTCCAACTCTTCGGCCTGCGTCTGAATGCGGGACTGCCAGTGCCAGGCGGCGAGCGTGGCCAATGCCAGCAGCAAAAAGGTGGCGAGCGGCAGCAACCAGTTGCCACTGTTGTGCCTTAAGGTCGCACCGCGCCTTGCCCTCACTGTGTGTCCGACTCCATTTCTTGTTTTTCCTGTTGCTGCAGCGTCCACATCCGGGCGTAATTTCCGTCGGCAGCCAGTAGTGCGCCGTGGCTGCCACGCTCGACGATGCGGCCTTCGCTCATGACCAGGATTTCGTCGGCATTCATGACCGTGGACAGGCGGTGGGCGATGACCAGGGTGGTATGGCCGATGGCCACTTCCTCCAACTGAGTCTGAATGGCGCGTTCCGTCGCTGAATCAAGGGCCGAGGTGGCTTCGTCGAAAATCAGGATGGGCGGGTTTTTGAGCAGGGCACGGGCAATGGCGACGCGCTGCTTCTCGCCGCCGGATAACTTCAGGCCACGCTCGCCGACGCGGGTCTCGTACTTGAGTGGCAGCGATTCGATGAAATCGTGCAACTGGGCTGCCCGTGCCGCGGCGAAGACTTCTTCGCGGCTCGCTTCCGGCCGGCCGTAATTGATGTTGTAGAAAATGGTGTCGTTGAACAGCACGGTGTCCTGCGGCACGATGCCGATGGCGGCGCGCAGGCTGGTTTGCTTCAACGAGCGCAGATCATGGCCGTTGATCTGAACGGCGCCGCCCGTGACGTCGTAGAAGCGGTAGAGCAGTCGAGACAGCGTCGACTTGCCGGCCCCGGAATGACCGACGACGGCCACCGTTTTGCCGGGCGGAATGGCAAAACTCAGGTTTTTCAGGATCTGCCGGTTCGACTCGTAAGCGAACTCGACCGCGTCGAAATTGACCTGCAGGGGGCCGGTTGGCAGGTCGCGGGCATCCGGCGCATCGGCGATTTCGCGGTTCTCGCTGAGTAGCTTGAACATGCGCTCGATGTCGGTCAGCGCCTGGCGAATTTCGCGGTAAACGATGCCGAGGAAATTGAGCGGCATGTAGAGCTGGATCAGGAAGGCATTGACCAGCACGAGGTCGCCGATGGTCATCCGGCCGTCGACCACGCCGCTTGCCGCCCGCCACATCATGGCCGTGACGCCGAGCGCGATAATCGCCTGCTGGCCGAGATTGAGGAAAGCCAGCGTCGTCTGGCTGCGCGTTGCTGCCTCTTCCCATTTGATCAGTTGCTCGTCGTAACGGCGGGCTTCCCAGGCTTCGTTGTTGAAATACTTCACCGTCTCGTAGTTGAGCAGGCTATCGACCGCACGCGTGTTGGCGGCCGAGTCGTTTTCATTGACGGCACGGCGGATGTCGATGCGCCAGTTGCTGACCTTGATGGTGAACACGACGTAGGCGAGCAGCGAGACCAGCGTGATGACGACGTAACCCATGTCGTACTTGACGAACAGGATGCCAAGCACCAGCCCGATTTCGACCAGCGTCGGCAGGATCGAATAGAGCGTGTAGGAAATCAGGCTGGAAATCGAGCGGCTGCCCCGTTCGATGTCGCGCGACACGCCGCCGGTCTGCCGTTCGAGATGGAAACGCAGCGACAACGCGTGCAGATGGCGGAAAACTTCCAGCGAGACCTGCCGGACGGCGCGTTGTGTGACCCGGGCGAAGAGGATTTCGCGCAGCTCCTGGAACAGCGAGGTCGAAAAGCGCAGCGTGCCGTAAAGAATGAGTAGCAAGATTGGCAAGGCAAGCAGTTGCTCGCCGCCCGATAGCCCGTCGATCATCTCCTTGAAAACCAGCGGCACGCCGACATTAGCCACCTTGGCGCTGATCAGGCAAGCCATCGCGGCGAGAACGCGCAGGCGGTATTGCCAGAGGTAGGGGAACAGCGTGCGCAGGGTCAGCCACACATGGGTTTCCGGCAGAGCTTGTCCGGCGGGCGGTTTGGGAAGAGCGGTGGCGCGGCGCATGCAGGAGCCTGACGGGATTTGATGTGGCGATGAATTGTGTGAGTATATGAAAACTGCCTGCTTTCCGGGAAAATCCCGAAATATTTAGCGTTATGGACAAATAATGGCCGATGACCGTATCACCCTCCCCAGCAAGCACTCCACATTGCGCGTCGTGCCCATGCCGGCAGATCTCAACCAGAACGGCGATGTCTTCGGCGGCTGGGTCATGGCCCAGGTCGACGTGGCTGGCGCCATTCCCGCCATGCGTCGGGCGCGCGGTCGGGTGGCGACGGTATCGGTCAATTCCTTCCTGTTCAAGCAACCGGTGTCCGTCGGCGACATCGTCAGTCTCTACGCCGAAATCGAGCGCGTCGGAACGACCTCGATCACGGTCAAGGTCGAGGTCTATGCCGAACGCAATTACGCCGCGCCGATCATCGTCAAGGTCACTGAAGCCGAACTGACTTACGTGGCCATTGATGGCGACGGAATGAAGCGCAAGGTTCCAGCCGAAACTACGCTGAAAATGGATTAAAATCCGGCAGTTATCAAATTACCCCGCCTGCAAGGGAGCAATCCAATGAACAAACTGACCCTGCGTACCATTCCGGCCGTGTTGCTGGTCGCATTTTCCGGTGCCGCTTCTGCTGCTGCGTTTCAGCTTATGGAACAAAATGCGAGCGGCCTCGGCAACGCCTACGCCGGCTCGGCGGCGGTGGCTGACAATGCCAGCACGATTTTCTTCAATCCGGCTGGCATGACGCAGCTGGGTAACGGCATCCAGCTTTCGGCCGGGGTGACGGGTGTCGGGCCTAGCTACGAATACCGCGACCAGGCTGGCGTCAAGTCAGGTGGCAACGCCGGTGGCTGGGCTGCCGTACCCAACGCTTATCTGTCGGGGCAGCTGACAAAAGATCTGTTCCTGGGCTTGGGCATCTCGGCGCCGTTCGGGCTGGCGACAGAATATGACGCAGGTTGGGTTGGTGCCGCACAGGCCATCAAATCAGAAATCAAGACGATCAATATAAACCCCTCCATCGCCTATCGCGTTAGCGACAAGGTGTCGCTGGGCTTTGGCTTGAACTATCAGAAAATCGATTCAGAACTGACCAGTTCGGTATTGCGACTGAAGGGGGATGACTCGGCTTGGGGGTGGAACGCCGGCGCCTTGTTCACGTTGTCCCCGGCCATGCGGGTAGGTGTTTCTTATCGTTCAGCGATCAAATACACGCTTTCTGGCAACGCATCTGGTGCACTGAATGGAGCGATCGAGGCTGACGTCAAATTGCCGGATACATTCATTCTTTCGGTCTGGCAGCAGGTTTCTGATCGCTGGGAGGCCATGGGTGATCTTTCATACACTCGCTGGGGCACAATTAAGTCGCTGAACGTCACCGGTCTGGCTGTACCCGTTTCCGAAACCTTCAATTACGAAAATTCCTGGCGTTTTGCCTGGGGTGCCGGTTACAAGGCGACCGACAAGGCCAAACTGAAGTTCGGTATCGCCTTCGACCGGACGCCGGTGCGTGACGAGTACCGCTCGGCTCGCGTGCCAGACAACAACCGCCTGTGGCTGTCGCTCGGTGGCCAGTGGAATGCGGGGGCCGTTGGTAAATTCGACTTGGGTTACTCCTACCTTTACGTCATCGATCCGACCATTTCGCAGGGGGCGCTGCAGGGCAAGTACGACGCCAGTGCCCATATTGTTGGCGTGCAATATTCGGTGGGTTTCTAAGCTGTCACGGTCGAGGCCAAATTGCCGGCGCTTGAACTGGGTGGCATGACGCTGGGGCTGCGCGAAGGCGTGATCGGCTTGATCGCGCTGGTTGCGGCCTACATGCTGTTCGTATTGCTGCGCATGCTTTTATTGCGCAATCGCCCTGCGGCTTCGGAGAAAACGGTTTCTGTTGAGTCAATCGCCGAGTCGCCTGAGACGCCGGCAAAGGGCTTGGCCGAGGCCGATGAAAACTGGGCGCAGGCCTCCGAAGGTTTGGCCGGGGATGCCTTGCGCAGCGGTCTTGAGCAGGAACTGGCCCAGATGCGCGACGAAGTCGACGCCATTCGCGGCGAGCTGGCCGCCTTGCGCGACGACATGCAGCATGAGTTGGCCCACCTGCGGGCTGGCCAGACGGTTTCCCCCATTTATGGCGACGCGATGCAGATGGCTGTTTCGGGTTACGATCCGGCGGCGATTGCCGAACGCTGTGGCATCGCCCGCGCCGAGGCTGAACTGGTCGTGGCGCTGGCCAAGAGTCAGGAGAGTTGAGGGTAGCGATGGCAGAACAACCGGAAGTTTCCGAAAGCGAAGCAGGGGCCGGCGAGATTCGCAGCAAGCTGCTGGCGCGCCTGGCCGTCGCCGGGGTGCTGGTTGCCGCTCTGCTCGGCGTGCTGGCTTTCTTCGATTATCTGGCTACTGCTCCGGACGAATCGGAAGAGCAGGTATTCACCAAGCCGGTTCCCGTCGCCCCCAGGAAAGAGGTTTCTCAGCCCCTGACCCCGACAGAAAACCTTCCGACGCCGCCAGAGCCGGAAAAGGAGGAAGCGCCGGCCGAGCCTCCTCCGCCGCCGAAGGTCGAGACGCACGCTCCGCCGCTTGAGCCCAAGCCGGAAGCGCTTGTTGAAAATCGGCCTAAATTGCCGTCGACCGTAGAATCCACCAAGAAACCGGTGACGCCATCGCCGGCAGTCATTCCGCTACCTGCCCCGGTGCCCGAGGCGACCACGGCCCCATCAAATATTCTGCCGCCGCCACGCACAGCGGTTCCGGTTGAACCAATACCGCCCAAACCAGCGGCACGGATCGCCGAAGCGCGACCGGCACCGGCGGTTACGCCGCCGGCCGTGTCTCGCCTGTTTTCTGGTTTCTTGTTGCAGGCTGGCGTCTTTTCGAGCGTCCAGCGGGCCGAAGAACTGCATGCCCGGCTAACCCTGAGTGGCGTTCCATCGACGTTGGAAACCCGCGTTCAGGTCGGGCCCTTCAAGACCAGGCATGAGGCCGAGGCGGCACAGGCCAAACTCAAGGAACTGGGCGTCGAGACCATCCTCGTGCCGCCCAAGGGTAAAAACTAGCCTGGCTCAGGGCATGCCCGGCAGGCGCGGTAGGCCGAGGCTGCGCCGGACATCGCGATGCAACTGCAGAGGGGGTGGCAACGGTGCTGCCTGGCGACGTGGCTCCTCATACCGGCGGTCATCGTAATAGCGGCCTCCACGATCATCGTAGTACCGGCCGCCACGGTCGTCGTAGTGACGATATCCGGAGTTGTAGTAAATAGTCCCGCTCGGTTGGCCATAGCCCGGATAGGTTTCAACATACGCCGGCGGTGGCCGGTGATAGCCCACCGGGTAGGGCGCCACTGCGCAGGCACCCAGGCTGCCGATCAGAGCGGTAGCGAGGCCAAGGCGAAGAAGCGTTTGTTTGAGGTTCATTGGGGAATGTGTCCGGTGGTTATGTAAGTAATTAACGCGGCGGTCCCCCGCCCGGCATACGTCGATGCCGGGTTAGTTTGTAACAAATCGTTAGAGGTTCAATTCGGCAACGGCCTTGATGCCTTGTTCGATATTGTTGCGGGTTGCTGCTTCGACGGCCATACGTAGTCGGGTTACTCCGGCGAAAGCGTCGCTCATAGTTGCTGTGCCGCTCGACTTGACTGATTTGCGCATGACAACGGAGCGGTCGCTGGTTTTGGTCAGCGACCAGGCGGTTTCCATTTCCACCGTAAATGTTCCGCCAAAGAGAGGCTTCGAAAGACTGGTGACCCGAACACTCAGTTCGTAGTCGCCATTGTTGCCCTGAACGATGGTCTTGAACAGCTTGCTCTGGCTGACGGCATCTTCGATGGCCGCCTTCAGATCGGCGTCGGATACATTGCTGCTATCCATGGCACCGGTTTGGGCGCCACCGCTGGTCTGAACACCCAGGCTGTGCGGGTAATGCTTGCTGACCGTGAGGTTCTGGGGTGTCATTGCCGCCCGGTCGGCCGGCGAAGCGCAGCCGCCGAGGATAAGGGCAAATGTCGCAATCGCCAGAAGGGCTTGCGGACGGAGAACTGAGCTTCCCATTTACTTGGCTCCCTTGTAGATGTTGTCGACCACTTCATTGACCATTTCCTTGGGCGAGAGCCGGGTCAGCGAGGTGTGGAAAGAGTTGCCAGTAGCCAGCGGGAAATCGGTTTTCGGATCGCGAATGGTGATGGTCAGTTCCAGCATGTACATCGTGATGTCCCACATCCATTTGTCGATGTAGGTGACTACCGCATCGACGTTGCCGGGGGCGGCTTCACTGCCGGTGGTGACGGTCAGGCCCTTGCTGCGCAACTTGTCGGCGATCAGTGTGTAGGTGTTGTCGTCATCAGCGGTCTTTTTGACGTACATGGTCTTGAGTGCGGACAGGTTTGCCGATGGATCGACGCTGCCGGTCGCCCGGTTAACGGCGCAACCGGTGGTCAGCGATGCAACGAGCCCAAGCAGCGCGAGCAATTTCAGAAATTTCTGCACAATTTACTCCCTTGTTTTTTATGAGTGGAAGGTAAATTGTATGCGAAATGGCTTCGCTGTGTGTGTTGATCCTTGCAGGGCAATGGTCTTCAAATCTTAAGCTGGATTAGCCTGCCCCTTCTGCGAGTGCCTTGCGAATCCGCTTGGCAAACACGGCCATTTCCTTTGCTGCCTGAATGTCGCCTTTCGTTTCGGCGACAACGATGCCGCGTTCGTAGGCGTCCAGTGAGCCGGGGTGGTCGCCGGCTTCGGCCAGGGCCTTGCCGAGGACTTTCCAGGCGGCGGAATAGTTCGGGTCGCGATCGACGGCGGCGCGGAATTGTCCGGCCGCCTTGGCCGGGTCGCCGGCCTTCAGGTATTCGTTGCCGAGCGAGAAGCGGAGCAGGGCGCCGTCGCGCGGGCCGTCGAGCATTTTTTCCAGGGATTCGATGCGTGGGTTCATGGGCTACCAAGGCTAAAATAGGGTTTTGCAATCCGGATACAGGAAGCTTACTCATGGCCAAGACCATCATCGCCACCCCGAACGCCCCGGCCGCCATCGGCACCTATTCGCAAGCCGTGCGCGTCGGCGACACCGTGTACATGTCCGGGCAGATCGGGCTCGATCCGGCTTCCATGCAAATGGTAGACGGGATTGATGCACAAATCGTTCGCGTTTTCGACAATCTGAAGGCCGTGGCCGAAGCAGCCGGCGGTTCGCTGGCCGATGTGGTCAAGCTCAACGTGTTCCTGACCGATCTGGCCAACTTTGCCAAGGTCAATGAAACGATGGCCAAATATTTCAGCGAGCCGTTCCCGGCACGTGCTGCCGTCGGCGTCAAGGAACTGCCGCGCGGCGCGCTGGTCGAGGCCGATGCGGTGATGTGCCTGGGTAACTAAGCAACTGATTTACGTCTGATGACGACGAGCGGGGCGCCGGCCCCGGCTTCTCCGCCCATTCGCGCCTCCGAGGCGCTGCAGAAGAAGCTCGCCAAGATCGGCCTCCATAGCGAGGCCGATTTGCTGGTGCACCTGCCGCTGCGCTACGAGGACGAAACTCGCATCACGCCGGTCAATCGGAGTTTTGGCAACGAGCCGGTGCAGATCGAGGTCGTCGTCCACAGCAACGAAATCCAGTTCCGGCCGCGCCGGCAGATGATCGTGCGGGCGGCTGACGATAGCGGCGAGATCACGCTGCGCTTTTTCAGTTTTTATCCGAATCAACAGGCCGCTCTCAGCGAAGGTTCGCGCATCCGGGCGTTCGGTGAAGTGCGCGGCGGCTTCTTTGGCGCCGAGATGGTGCACCCGCGTTTCCGCAAAGTCGGCGACGACGAGCCGCTACCTGCCGAATTGACGCCGATTTACCCGACGACCGCTGGCTTGGCCAATTCCGCGCTGCAAAAGCTGATCGGCAAGGCGCTGGTGGTTGGCGATCTGTCCGAAACGCTGCCCGATGCTCTGCGCCAGCGTCTGAAACTGCCCGGGCTGGCGCGCAGCCTGCGTTTTCTGCATACGCCGCCACCCGGCACCGATCTCGATACACTGCACGCGCGCAATCACCCGGCCTGGCGGCGGGTGAAATTCGACGAGGTGCTGGCTCAGCAACTGTCGCTGCGCCGCGCTTATCTGGCTCGCCGCGAGCAGGGGGCGCCGGTGCTGGTGGCGCGGGACGACCTCGGGGCGCGGCTGCTTGATCAACTCCCGTTCGGTCTGACCGGCGCGCAATTGCGGGCGATGGCCGAAATCGCCAATGACCTCGCCCAGCCGTATCCGATGCAGCGCCTGCTGCAGGGCGATGTCGGCGCCGGCAAGACCATCGTCGCCGCGCTGGCGGCCTGTCAGGCCATTTCGGCCGGCTGGCAGGCGGCCTTCATGGCGCCGACGGAAATTCTCGCCGAGCAGCATTATCTGAAATTGAAGGACTGGCTGGAGCCGCTCGGGGTCAAGGTGGCGTGGCTGTCCGGCAGCCTGAAGACCAAGGCCAAGCGCGAGCAACTGGCGGCGACGGCAGCCGAAGCGCAACTGGTCGTCGGCACGCACGCGCTGATTCAGGATGGCGTCGATTTTGCCAAACTCGGGCTGGCCATCGTAGACGAGCAGCACCGTTTCGGCGTCGCCCAACGGCTGGCCTTGCGCAAGAAGGGCGACAACCCGCATCAGCTCATGATGTCGGCGACGCCCATTCCGCGCACGCTGGCCATGAGTTATTACGCCGATCTCGACGTAACGGTGCTCGACGAACTGCCGCCCGGGCGGACGCCGATCAAGACGCGGCTGGTTGCCGACAACCGGCGTGACGACGTGGTCGGGTTTGTCAGGATGGCTGTCGAGGAAGGCCGGCAGGCTTACTGGGTTTGCCCGTTGATCGAGGAGTCCGAGGCCTTGCAGTTGCAAACGGCGCAGGAAACTTATGATTTTCTTTTTGGCCAATTTTCCGGGTTGACCGTGGGATTGGTGCACGGCCGCCTGAAAGCCGACGAAAAGCAGGCCGTGATGGCCGCTTTCGCTGCCGGCGAGATCGATGTGCTGGTGGCGACGACGGTCATCGAAGTCGGCGTCGACGTGCCCAATGCCAGTCTGATGGTCATCGAACACGCCGAACGTTTCGGGCTGTCGCAGTTGCACCAGTTGCGCGGTCGAGTCGGCCGCGGCAAGTACGAATCGAGCTGCGTGCTGATCTACGCCGGGCCGCTCGGCGAGATCGCCCGGCAGCGCCTGAAGATCATTTTCGAAAACACCGACGGTTTCGAGATCGCCCGCCAGGATCTGCAGATTCGCGGTCCCGGCGAGTTCGTCGGCGCCCGGCAGAGCGGGGTGCCGCTATTGCGCTATGCCGATCTGGAAATGGATGCCGATCTGGTCGAAATGGCCCGCGACGTGGCCGAGGAAATGCTGACCGAGCACCTCGATTTGGCCGAGCACCACCTCAAACGCTGGCTCGGCTCGCGCGAAGAGTTGCTTAAATCCTGACCCGATTAGCCGAGGCGGTAATGCCGTCGCTCAACGTCTTGAGCGCCGCCATCGCCCGCGCTTCACGCAGATAGATCATGCCGGTTGGTACCAGACTGAATTCATCCGGCACTGTTTCGATGACCAGATCGGCTGCATGGCTCGACTGTTCGACGACGCGGCGCGGCATCAGGGTCCAGCCGAGGCCGACGGCGATGCAGCCAAGGATGCCTTCGAGTGTGCCGAATTCCATGGCGTCAGAAACCGCATGGCCCTGGGCGCGTTGCCAGGCGACGGCGCGGGTGCGGTAGGCGCAGCCTTCGCGGAAGAGGATGAGCGGCAGCAGCACGGGGTCGGTGCCGGCGGCGTGTACTTGTACCAGCTCCTCGATGACCAGCTCGTCGAACTGCAGGTCGGGGTGGATGACCGGGCCGGCGACGAAGGCGCAGTCGAGTTTGTGGTCAAGGACTTTGCCGGTCAGCGTGCTGGTGGTGTCGGTGGTGACGCGCAGTTCAAGGCCCGGATGTCCGGCCCGCACGGCCTTCAGGGCGCTCGGCAGGTGCAGGGCGGCGAAGGTTTCCATGGCGCCGATGCGCAGTTCGCCGGCGCTTTCGCCGACCTGCCGGACGGCGCTGGCCGTCTGGCGTTCGAGCATGAGCATGCGCCGGGCGTAGTCGAGCAGCACCTTGCCTGACGGCGCGAGTTCCAGGCCGCGGCCCTTGCGGATGAACAGTTCGGCACCGAGTTCTTCTTCCAGCCGCCGGATGCGGCCGGTGACGTTGGACTGGACGGTGTTGAGCTTACGCGAAGCGGCGAGGATGCCGCCTTCTTCGACGACGGCCTGAAAGGTGCGGAGAGCGACGAGTTCCATGTGCTATCTCAAAAAACGAATGGTTAGTTCTAAACAAATCATTTGAATTGATACTTTACTCTGTTTATTGTTCAAACATCAATAACAAAGGGAACGTCCCATGAACTCACAGAGAGAACGCTTCAAGGTGCTGAGCGCCGGGATCTTCAGCCTGCTGCTGACCTTCGGCGTCGCCCGTTTTTCCTACACGCCGCTGCTGCCGCTCATGCAGCAACAGGCCGGGCTCGGGCTGGCCGAGGCTGGCTGGCTGGCGGCGTTCAATTACGCTGGCTATCTGTGCGGGGCGCTGGTTGCGTCGCTGATCAGCGATCTGGTGCTCAAGGACCGGCTGTACCGGATCGGGCTGGTCGTTGCCATCCTGAGCACGGTGATGATGGGCCTGACCAACGATCCGCTGGTCTGGATGGCCTCGCGTTTCATGGCCGGCCTTTCCAGCGCGGCCGGCATGTTGCTCGGCACCGGGCTGATCCTCAACTGGCTGATTCGCCACAACCATCGGCCGGAACTGGGCATCCACTTCGGCGGCATCGGCCTGGGGATTTCCGGTTGCGCCGTAGCGGTGTGGCTGATGAGCGGTTCGTTCGACTGGCGCGAACAGTGGTTCGCCTTTTCGGCCATCGCCTGCCTGCTCATTGTGCCGGCGCTGGCCTGGCTGCCGGCGCCCGATACCAGTCCTGTCACCAAGAGCGGCGCTCCCATGCACGACAACCCGCCGAGCCGCCTGTTCCTCGGCATCTTCATGGCGTCCTACTTTTGCGCCGGCTTCGGTTACGTGATCAGTGCGACCTTCATCGTCGCCATCGTCGATGGCTTGCCGGGACTGGCCGGGCAGGGCGCGCTGGCTTTCCTGGCCATCGGTCTGGCAGCGACGCCGGCGGCCTTCAATTGGGACTTGATCGCTCGTTACACTGGCGACATCAATGCGCTGATCATCGCCGCCGTGCTGCAGATTGTCGGGATAGCCCTGCCGGTGGCGGTCGGCGGTTTGTTCGCCACCATCTTCGGCGCGCTGCTCTTTGGCGGAACCTTCATCGGCATGGTCAGTCTCGTTCTGACCATGGCGGGGCGCTACTACCCGACGCGGCCGGCCAAGATGATGGGCAAGATGACGCTTTCGTACGGCACGGCGCAGATCATCGGGCCGGCCATGGTTGGCTGGCTGGCGACCCGGCTTGGCAACTATTCGATTGGCTTGAGCATTGCGGCCGGCGTCATGGTGGTCGGCGTTGTGCTCTTGGTTATACTGAAATTTGTCGAAAAGCGAGACGCCACACCGGCGCTCGAACCCAGCTTGCAGCACTGAATACGGAGACGAGACATGTTCAAGGGAATTCTGATCGAGAAGGACGATGCCGGTTACCGGGCGTCGGTGCAGGACATAGCCGACAGCCAGCTGCCGGAAGGCGATGTGACGGTGCGCGTCGACTATTCGTCGCTTAACTATAAGGACGGGCTGGCCATCACGGGCAAGATTCCGGTTGTCCGCAAGTTCCCGATGGTGCCGGGCATCGACATTGCCGGCACGGTCGAAAGCAGCAGCCACGCCGACTACAAGGCCGGCGACCGCGTCGTGCTCAACGGCTGGGGCGTCGGCGAAACGCATTGGGGCGGACTGGCCCAGAAGGCGCGGCTCAAGGGCGACTGGCTGGTACCGCTGCCGGCGGCGTTTTCGGAAAAGCAGGCCGTGGCCATCGGCACCGCCGGCTACACCGCCATGCTCTGCGTGCTGGCGCTCGAGCGGCAGGGCGTCATGCCGGCCGATGGCGAGATCGTCGTTACTGGTGCGGCGGGTGGGGTGGGCAGCGTGGCGATTGCCGTGCTGGCCAAGCTCGGTTACACGGTCGTTGCCGTCAGCGGTCGGCCGGAAGAAACGGATTACCTCAAACAACTCGGCGCGGCCGAAGTTCTGGATCGCAGTGAATTTTCCGCACCCGGCAAGCCGCTCGGCAAGGAACGCTGGGCGGGGGCGGTCGATGTCGTCGGCTCACACACGCTGGCCAACGTCTGCGCGACGACCAAGTATCGCGGCGTCGTGACCGCCTGCGGGCTGGCCGGCGGCATGGATTTTCCGTCGTCGGTGGCGCCCTTCATCCTGCGCGGCGTGACGCTGGTCGGCATCGACAGCGTGATGTGTCCGCGGCCGGAGCGGCTGGTGGCGTGGCAGCGTCTGGCCACCGATCTCGATGTCGGCAAACTCGGCCTGATCACCCATGAAGTCTCGCTGGCCGAAGCCATCCCGACGGCGGCGCAGCTCATCGACGGCAAGGTGCGCGGTCGCGTCGTCGTGGACGTGAATCGCTGATGCCCTACGTCAATATCAAGATCACCCGCGAAGGGGCGACGGCCGAGCAGAAGGCGCGCCTGATCGCCGGGGCGACCCAACTGCTCGTCGATGTGCTGGGCAAGAACCCGAAAACGACGGTCGTCGTCATCGATGAAGTCGATACCGACAACTGGGGCGTGGCGGGCGAATCGATCACGGTCCGCCGGGCGCGCGGCGAGTAAATCTACCCGTTTTTCAAACTTTCACGGTCAACCGGAATATTTGCCCAAAACTGAAATCATGAGCCACCTGTTCGAACCCCTGAAACTGCGGGACATCACCCTCAAGAACCGCATCGGTATCCCTCCGATGTGCCAGTACTCGGCCACCGACGGCATGGCTGGCGAATGGCATTTCATTCATTACGGCAGCCGCGCCATCGGCGGCGCCGGCCTGATGATCCTCGAAGCGACGGCCGTCACGGCGGCCGGCCGGATCAGCCCGGGCGACCTCGGTCTCTGGAACGACGAACAGATCGAGCCGCTGGCCAAAATCGCCCGCTTGGCTCGCGAGCAAGGCTGCGTGCCGGCCATCCAGCTCGCCCACGCCGGGCGCAAGGCCAGTGTCGGACTGGGTTGGGGCGAACAGCGGACTTTGCGCGCCGATGAAGGCGGTTGGCAGGCGGTTGCCCCGTCGGCCGTGTCGTTCGGCGAAGGCTATGCCCAGCCGCATGAACTCAGCGTCGCCGAGATTGCCGAGGTCGTCACGGCCTTCGTCGCGGCCGCCAAGCGGGCCATCGTCGCCGGCTTTCAGGCCATCGAAATCCATGCTGCCCACGGCTATCTGCTGCACCAGTTCCTGTCGCCGCTATCGAACCAGCGCACCGACGCCTATGGTGGCAGTTTCGACAACCGCACCCGCCTGCTGCGTGAAGTCGTCAGCGCAGTGCGCGCGGTCTGGCCGGAAAATCTGCCGCTGCTCATCCGCCTGTCGGCCACCGACTGGATGGAAGGCGGCTGGTCGGCTGACGAAACGGTCGCGCTGTGTCGTGGCCTCAAAGCCCTAGGTGTCGATCTGGCCGATATCTCGACGGCCGGCCTCGTGCCGACGGCCAAGATTCCGGCCGGCCCGGGCTTCCAGACCGAATTCGCCGCCCGCGTGCGCAACGAGGCCGGTTTGCCCGCCGCGGCGGTCGGCTTGATTACCTCGGCGGTTCAGGCCGACCACATCGTGCGCACCGGTCAGGCCGACATGGTGCTGATCGGTCGCGAAATCCTGCGCAATCCGTACTGGCCGTTGCTGGCGGCGCAAGAACTGCGGCAGGTCGGCGTCTGGCCCAATCAATACCTGCGCGCGGCGCCGAGCGGGTCAGTCGGCCGCTGATTTTTCCAGCTGCAAAAGACAAGGCCCGGTGTCGTCCACCGGGCCTTGTTGCGTTGCACAAAAATTTTTCATTAGTCGGGAACTTTTGCCGCAAGCCTTGTCTTATTGCCTGATTTGCATCCTAACCCCAACTTTCGAGGCTATAAAAAATGGACGAACTCTCTTACGTCGGCATCATCTTCACCGTGGTAATTCTTGGTCTGGCCTGTTTCATGGCCGCCAAACTGGCCTCGAAGACGGCCTACCACTAAGTCGGTAAGGTTTGGCTAAAAGCCGGGGTTTCCCGGCTTTTTTTATTTTTGGCCAAAATTTCCGGTTGACCGTGGGATTGCCCCAAATCAGCCAATAAACGCCTCGACAATGCGCGCCACTTCGGCCGGTTGATCGTGGTGCAACATGTGGTCGGCCTGCTCGATCCATTCCTCGCGGACATTGGCAAAGCACGCCTGACGCGCTTCCCAGTCGCCCGGCCGCTGTCCGAAATCGCGAATGACCCACGATTGCCGGCCGGCCACCCAAAGTACCGGGCAGGTGATCTGCTTCCAGATCGCCATTGATTCTTCCAGCCGGAACAAATACGGCGCCGGCGCCTTGTGCCACGGGTCGCCGTTCCAGATGATGCCGTGATGGCGCAGGCCGGCCCGGTTTTCACCATCGCCAACGCGGGCCAGATGCTTGGCCAGGAACTCGGCGCGCTCGGCCGTCAGAAAACGGTCGCTGTGCAACAGCCGGCGGGCAAAGGCCGCGCGGTCGGCATAGGCATGCATGCGCGGCGGCTTTTTGAGGGCGCCCAGCCACTGCTGATAACGCTCCGGCGCCATCTCCGGCGTCGTCGGCGCAATGCCGAAACCCTCCAGCGACACGACGCTCTCCACGCGCTCGGGCCGAATCCCGGCATAGAGGCAGGACAGAATGCCGCCCATGCTGTGGCCGACCAGCCTGAGCTTGCCCTCCGGCGCATAGCGGTCGACGATGGCCTCCATGTCGCCGAGGTGCTCGGCGAAGAAATACGGCCGATTGAGCCATTCCGATTGCCCAAAGCCACGCCAGTCCGGCGCCACGATATTCCAGTCCCTGGCCAGTTCATCGACAATAAACTGGAACGAGGCAGAAACGTCCATCCAGCCATGCAGCAGGAAGAGCATCGGTGCCTCGGCATTGCCCCAGCGCCGGATGTGCAGGCGGACGTCGGGCAGGTCGAGAAATTCGGAGCGTGAAGGTTTCATGTACGCTCGGCGGCTGATTCAGCAACGATGAGGAGGTGGGTCATGGCGATTCATGTCTTGGCAGTTGGGTTGTGATGAATTTTGCCATGCGCCAAGGCGCCGACGTAGCTTAAGTTACGCCAGCACTGCCCTGATCCATCACCCTTTTGCTGGCTTGAACAGCCACCGGGAAACGGCGTGCACATAGCGCGGCATGATCAGAAAAACGACCAGTGCGACGATGGTCGCCGCGATGATTCCATGGCTGATGCCCCAGACGCCCAATATTGGAACCGCCGCAAACAAGGGTTTGAAGAGTGGTGGAATCAGCATGGTGAGCGGCCAGATCACCGAGGTGGTGATCAGCCACTGCTTCCACGGCGCCGGTTTTTTCTGGGCCGGCGAGGGCGGGGTGAACCAGAACTCGATGCCGGGCTCGATGCGGAACTGGTCGTCGCGCTCGAAGGCATCGGCAATCCCGGCCAGCAGATCGCGGCGGTCAGTCGAGTTGGTCCAGCGTTCCGCATCGGCAGCGCTGGCAAAGCGAATCAGTATTGAATATTCGTTGTGGCCGGCCGGTGGGCGAATGATGTGCACGCCCTGATGCCCCGGATATTCCGCGGCCTTGGCGGCAATCACGCGCAGCCATTCCTCGTATCGGACAACGGCATCAGGCCGTACGCGCTGTTCGATATGCAGGGTGACGCTCTCGGCTGAAACCTTGCCGGGGGCCGGCCTGGAAGTGGTTTCGTCGCTCATGCCTGGTCTCCGAATTCGTTCAAAATGCCCAGCACATGCAGCCACCCAGCCCGCCATGCTGATGAAGTGGTCCATGGTAGTGAGCCCGGCAGGGCTGTGCCACTTGCTGGGCCTTGGTGGCGGGCGATGCCAGTGGCGCGCCATAGCCGCCGAATTTTGCCATCGGCGACCACGCGGGCAGGACCGGCAAGGCGGGCGGGTCGAAACGCCGGAATTCCTCTGTGGCGTAGACCGGCTTGCCGGCAACGATGGTCAACACCGACACCAGTCCCTTGATTTCGACTTCCGGAATGCTGAAGTAATCAGCCGACAGCACGCAGAGGTCGGCAAACTGACCGGCGACCAGTCTTCCCTTTTTCTCGGACTCGCCGGAAAACCCCGCGCTGCCCACCGTGTACAGGCGCAGCGCTGCCTCGCGACTGAGCCGGTTGGCGGCCGGATACAGGGCGAGCCCACCGCAGGTCCGACCGCTGACCAGCCAGTAAAGGGCGGCAAACGGGTTGTAGCTGGCGACCCGGGTAGCGTCAGTGCCCGCCCCGACCGGGATGCCCATGTCGAGCATCCGGCGGATCGGTGGCGTGCGCTCGGCCGCCTTGGCGCCGTAACGGTCGACAAAATATTCGCCCTGAAAGGCCATCCGGTGCTGCACGGCAATGCCACCGCCGAGCGCCCCGACACGCTCGATATTGCGATCACTGATCGTTTCGGCGTGATCGAAGAACCAGCCCAGCCGGTCGATAGGCACTTCACGGTGCACCGTCTCCAGCACATCGAGAAAGCGGTCGATTGACTCGTCGTAGGTGGCATGAAGCCGGAACGGCCATTTATTCCTGGCCAGCAGGCTGACCACCTCGCCGAGTTCGGCTTCCATGGTGGCCGGCAAATCGGGGCGCGGTTCCAGGAAATCCTCAAAATCGGCCGCAGAAAATACCAGCATCTCGCCGGCGCCGTTGGTTCGATAGAAGTCGCTGCCGGCACCGGGGGCGGTCATCTTCATCCAGCGCGCGAAATCCTGCTTTTCTTCTTTCGGTTTTTGGGTGAACAAGTTGTAGGCGATGCGCACGGTCAACTCGCCGCGTTGATCCAGTTCGTCCACCACCTGATAGTCGTCCGGGTAGTTCTGGAAGCCGCCGCCGGCATCGATGCAACTGGTGATGCCCAGGCGGTTGAGTTCGCGCAGGAAATGGCGGGTCGAATTGATCTGCTGCTCGGGCGGCAGTTTCGGGCCCTTGGCCAGCGTCGCGTAGAGGATCATTGCGTTCGGCTTGGCGAGCAGTAGCCCGGTCGGATGACCGGCCTTGTCGCGCTCTATCGTGCCGCCCTGCGGATTGGGTGAGTCGCGGGTGTAACCGACAGCGCGCAGTGCCGCCTGGTTGAGCATGGCCTGGCAGTAGAGGTGCAGTATGAAAACCGGTGTATCGGGCGCAGCCGCGTTGAGTTCTTCCAGCGTCGGCAGGCGCCGTTCGGCAAACTGGAACTCGCTCCAGCCGCCGACCACGCGCACCCATTGGCCCGGCGGCGTCCGCTGCGCCTGCGCCTTGAGCATCTGCAGCGCCATGGACAGCGAGGGCACGCCATCCCAGCGCAGCTCCAGGTTGTAGTTGAGACCACCGCGAATCAGGTGAATGTGCGAGTCGTTGAGGCCCGGGATTGCCGTGCGCCGGCCGAGATCGACGACCTCGGTCAATGGACCGCGCAGGCCCATGATTTCCGCATCGTCACCAATCTGCTGAATCAGGCCATCGCGGATGGCCAGCGCCGCAACGAAGGGCTGGCGCGGATCGTTGGTGGCGATTTGTCCATTGTGAAGAATGAGATCAGCCGGCGCTTCGTTGTCGATGCTTGCCATGGTGCCTCCGGTGTTGGGTTTGACGGCCGGGCGGCCGTCAAATGACTCAGTCGAGATCGAACAGCAGCACTTCCGAATCGGCGTTGGCAATGATCGTGAGCTTCTCTTCCCCCTTGATCTTTGCGGCGTCTCCGGTTTCCAGCCGGACGCCATTGATGCTCGCCTCACCGCGAATCAGATGCAGGTAGGCCATGCGGTCGGTGGCGAGCTGGTGGGTTAACTTCTCGCCGGGGCCGAGCAGGCCGGCATAGAGGTCGGTGTCGCGATGCACGGTGACGCTGCCGTCCCGACCATCCTGCGAAGCCAGCAGGCGCAGTCGGCCTTGCTTTTCTTCCGGCGAGAAATACTTCTGTTCATAGCTCGGTGCCATGCCCACGGCGGCCGGCTCGATCCAGATCTGGAGGAAATGCACCGGCGAGCGGGGCGAGGGATTGAACTCGCTATGTCGCACGCCGGTTCCGGCGCTCATCCGCTGCACATCGCCGGGACGAATAACCGTGCCGTTGCCCATGCTGTCCTTGTGTTCCAGCTCACCGTCAAGAACATAGCTGATGATTTCCATGTCGCGGTGGCCATGGGTGCCGAACCCCTGGCCCGGCTCGACACTGTCTTCGTTGATGACGCGGAGCGGGCCCCAGCCCATCTCCTGCGGATCGTGATAATCGGCAAAGGAAAAACTGTGTTGGCTATGCAGCCAGCCGTGGTCGGCTTGGCCGCGATCTGAACTTTTACGCAGGGTAATCATGGCAACCTCGTTGGGGAGTTGGTCAGGTGCTTCAGGGGCAGTGGACGGTTTCAGTGTCCTTCGCCGCCGCCGAACATGGATTTGGCGTAGATCAGGCCGAGGCCATAACCGCCGCCGTGGGCAATCGACGTTGCGACCGTCTCGTTGTAAGTCTCGCCGCGCGCCCAGTCGCGCTGCAGTTCGAGCAGATACTGCAACGCGGTCATCGGCCGGACACCCGCCTGGATCATGCGCTCCATGGCGCGCTGGTGGGCCTCATCCGAGACATCGCCACAGGCATCGGCGATGACATAGACCTCGAAGCCCTGATCGATTGCCGACAAGGTCGGCCCGACAATGCAGACCGAGGTCCACAGTCCGGCAAAGACCACCTTGGCCTTGTCCAACTGATTGACGCGCTCGGCAATCCGCGCATCCTCCCAGGTATTCATTGTCGTGCGGTCGATCACATTGGCGTCCGGGAAGACAACCTTGATCTCATCGAACATCGGTCCGGAAAACGTTTTTTCCGCTACCGTCGTCAGGATGGTCGGCACCTTGAACTCGTGCGCTGCCTTGGCGACCAGCGCCGCGTTGTTGCGCAGCGTAATGGCATCAATCGACTTTGTGGCAAAGGCCATCTGCGACTGATGATCGATCATGATCAGCAAATGGTTGGTCGGGTTGAGGAGGGTTTTTCCAGGGGTTGGGGATGCTTTGGGCATGGTCATTCTCCGGGGGATGGAACACTTGCTGTGAGTGCGAGTCACAAGTCTAGTTGCAAGAATTTTTTATAAAAAGTAGGTTCCATTCGGTAACTAATAGCCAGCCATCATGCCCCTGCGACCCAAACCGGCTACCCAGCCACCCCTGCCCAACGACTGTCCGCTGGAAGACGTGCTCAGCCTGCTGGCCGGCGCCTGGACAGTTCAGATCCTCTGGTTCCTGCGCGCCGGCCCCAGGCGCTTCGGCGACCTGCGCCGCGATTTGGCGCGGGTATCGACCAAGGTGCTGACCAATCGCCTGCGTGTCATGCAGGCCCATGGCCTGCTCGAACGGGAGGTTTTGCCCAGCAATCCGCCCCAGGTCGAATACTCGTTGACCCCGATGAGTCGGGAACTGGAGCCGCTCCTCAACAGCATGGAGCAAGTGGCCCGGCGACTGAAGCTGCATAGCCATCAGGTAGAAAAGCTCTAAGCCGACAGACGGAGGATTCAACCGGCTACTGGGCGTCTAGAAACGCCCGGGCGATGTAGCCAAAGGATTCCCCACGAATACGATTTAGGGGGCAAAGATGGCTGCTTCGATGTCATCCCGGAAAGTCGCAACAGCCATCCCGTTCGGCTTGCTTCCGACGTTAGAATTGGCTTTCCCCCTTTGCAGGAAAGTTCGATGTCAAAACCCTGCCGCATTGCCAGCGTGCTGCTCATGTCCAGTCTGCTCAGCGCTACCGCACTCGCCCGCGAAGACGCCGCAACGCAAGTCCAGCCCCTGGTGCCTTTCGCCTCGACCGAGGGCCTGGAGCGCTTGGCGCGGACCACGGCAAAACCCGACTTCGCCCCGCTCGCCAACCAGTTTGAAGCCCAGGCCACCATCGCCTTCTGCGGCCCGACGACGGCGGCCATCGTCCTCAACGCCCTGCGCCCATCGGCCATCGAGACGCCCCGTGATCGCAGCCGCCTGCGTCCGGAGGATGAACGCTACCTGCCCAAAAGCCTGGAACTGACCGTGCCCCGGCATACCCAGGAAAGCGTCATCGCCACCGGCAAGAAAACGCGCGCCCAGGTCTTCGGCGAGCCCTCTACCGTCAACGGCAAGGTCGTGCGCGATGGCGGCTACCAACTACGCCAGCTCGACGAGCTACTAAAGGCCCACGCCCTCGTCACCCGCCTGGTCATCGTCGATGCGCAGACCGCCGAGGCCGATATCCGCCGCGATCTGATCGACAACCTCAATCGCCCCGGCGACGTGGTCATCGTCAATTACCTGCGCACCGCAGTCGGCCAAGCCGGCGGCGGCCACATCTCGCCACTCGCTGCTTACGACGCCGCGACCGACTCGGTGCTCATCCTTGACGTCAATCCCAGCCATCACCCCTGGGTCTGGATGCCCGTTGCTACATTGATCCGCGGCATGCGAACCAGGGATGTGACCGAGAACCGCGGCTACATTCTGGTTCAGACGCGCTGAGCCATTTGGCGAGGAGGTGCGCCCGCTCCTCGCCGGGAGCTGTGGTTGGCCCTACATCCACCAAGGGTCTGCCCCGGTATCTTCATGGTCATCCGTTTCGATCCCTTCTTCTTCACGTTCATCATGAAAAGGGTGGTCCGGTTTATGGGGGTGATGGATAGGATCCTTGGGATTTGGGGTGTCGGGCTCTATGGGCTGATGGCCCGGTGAAATCGCCATAAACATTCCTCTCTGCAATTGTTCAATACCATTGGGCAGATATCCATTTACAAGGTTGCAATTCATTGAACATGTAACTCAACCGAGAAAATCTCCCTAAGGCTGTATTGACAACACATATCGACGTAACTAAGATCGTCGATATGAAAAACGACTACACCCAAACCATCCCGGCCGAATGGCAGGCGATGTCCCGGATTTTCGTGGCGCTCGGCGACGAGCATCGCCAGCGCATCCTGTTGCTTTTCGAGCCGGGCGAGCGGCTCAATGTCGGGCAGATTGCCGAGGTGTCGACGCTGGCCCGGTCGACGGTTTCGCATCATCTGAAAATCCTGCATGAGTCCGGCGTACTGGCTTCGGAAAAGATCGGCAAGGAAGTCTGGTTCTGGATCAACCGCGATTCGCTCGAAACCACTTTTACCAACGTCCTGAATTACCTCAAGGAAAATTCCTGATGCGCAAATTGTTGCGGACGCTGTTGCGCGGCCTGGCCCGGTTGCTTTTTCGCGTCGAAATTTCGGCGCAGCAGGCCAATTTCAAGCATGAACGCCTACTCATCGTGGCCAATCACCAGTCCTTTCTCGATGGCTTGCTGATCGGGCTCTTCCTGCCTGTCGACCCGGTTTTCGTCGTTCATACGACCATCGCCGAGAGCTTCTTCTTTCGCATCCTGCTCTCCCAAGTCGAGTATCTGGCGGTTGATCCGACCAGCCCGATGGCCATGAAGAAGGTCATCCGCCTGATCGAATCCGGCCGCCCGGTGGTCATCTTCCCGGAAGGGCGGATCACGCTGACCGGCTCGCTCATGAAGGTCTACGACGGCCCGGCCTTCGTCGCCGCCAAGACGGGGGCGACGGTGGTGCCGGTGCGCCTCGATGGCGCTGCGCGCAGCTATTTCTCGCGCCTGTCGGGCAAGCATCCGAAGACGCTGTTCCCGAAAATCCGCCTGAGCATCCTGGCCGCGCGCCATTTTCCGATGCCGGAAGGCGCCACCGCCAAACTGCGTCGCCGCAAATCGGGCGAGGCCATGCGCCGCTTGATGCAGGAAATGATCTTCGCCTCGCGCCCGCAGCAGACGCTGTTCTCCGCGTTGTGCGATGCCGCCGATATCTACGGCCGCGGCCGTCGCCTGCTCGAAGACGTCAAGCAGATCGAGTATTCGTACAACGACCTGTTCAAGATGGCGCTCATGCTCGGCCGCCAGATCGAGCGCATCTCGCAGTCTGGCGAGAAGGTCGGCCTGCTGCTGCCCAACCTCGTGCCGACCATTGGCCTGATTTTCGGGCTGACCGCAAGAAAGCGCATCCCGGCCATGCTCAACTACTCGGCCGGCACCGACGCCATGCAGGCCGCCGTCGATGCGGCGCAAATCCGCACGGTTGTTACCTCGCGCGCCTTCGTCGAGCAGGCCAAGCTGGGCGAGAAACTGGCCGGGCTGAAGGGCGTGCAACTCGTCTATCTCGAAGACGTCCGCGAACAGATCGGCCTCGGCGACAAGCTCTGGCTGATGGCCTACGCGCTGCACTTCCCGCGCGCCTTCGAGCTGCCGGCCTCACCGGAAGACGCCGCCGTCGTGCTCTTCACCTCGGGTTCCGAAGGCAAGCCGAAAGGCGTCGTCCTGCCGCACCGCGCCATCCTCGCCAACGTCGCGCAGATCTGCTCGGTCATCGACTTCTCGGTCCACGACAAGGTGCTCAATGCCCTGCCCATCTTCCATTCCTTCGGCCTGACGGCCGGCGCGCTGCTGCCGGTGCTGAGCGGCGCCAGCCTCTTCCTCTACCCGTCGCCGCTGCATTACCGGGTGATTCCCGAGCTGGCCTACGACCGCGGCTGCACGGTGCTCTTCGGCACTTCGACCTTCCTTGCCAACTACGCCAAGTTCGCCAATCCCTACGATTTCTACCGCCTGCGCTATGTCGTCGCCGGTGCTGAGAAACTGTCGGAATCGGTACGCAGCCAGTGGTTCGAGAAATTCGGCCTGCGCATTTTCGAAGGCTACGGCGCGACCGAAACGGCGCCGGTACTCGCCGTCAATACGCCGATGGCCTACCGCACGGGCACGGTCGGCAACCTGCTGCCGGGCGTCGAACACAAGTTGGTACCGGTTCCCGGCATTGCCGGCGGCGGCATCCTGCACGTCCGTGGCCCGAACGTCATGGCCGGCTACCTCAAGGCCGACAACCCCGGCGTGCTGCAACCGCCGGTGTCGGACATCGGTGACGGCTGGTACGAAACCGGTGACGTGGTCGAACTGGACGAAGACGGCTTCGTGAAAATCGTCGGCCGCGTCAAACGCTTCGCCAAGATCGCCGGCGAAATGGTCAGCCTCGAAGTCGTCGAAAAGCTCGCCACGGCGACGTCGCCGGCCTTGCCCCACGCCGCATCCAGCCAGCCCGACGCAGCGAAGGGCGAAGCGCTGGTGCTGTTCACCACCGATACCGAACTGACCCGCGAACTGCTCGCCGCCAAGGCCCGCGAAACCGGCATCCCTGAACTTGCTGTGCCGCGCAAGATCCACAAGGTCGATTCGCTGCCGCTGCTCGGCACCGGCAAGGTCGATTACGTGACGTTGAAACGGTTGGCGGAGGCGGTATGAGCTCGAATCCTTGCATTTCCACGGTCAACCGGAATTTTTGCCCAAAAATGAAATCCTTTCCTTCGACGGCCGTTCTGGTCAGTCATCTTTTTGCTGCGAGCCACGCATGAGCGGTCAATTCGGACTCCTGAAAACCCGGCGTTTTGCGCCGTTCTTCGTCACGCAGTTTCTTGGCGCCTTCAACGACAACTTGTTCAAGAACGCGCTGGTCGTGCTGCTGACTTTCCAGGCGGCGCAATGGACGACGCTCAAGCCGGAACTGTTGGCCAACATGGCGGCGGGCGTGTTCATCCTGCCCTTTTTCCTGTTCTCGGCGACGGCCGGGCAACTGGCCGACAAGTACGACAAAGCGACGCTGGCGCGCCTCGTCAAAGTGTTGGAAATGGTCATCATGGGCGTCGCCGCGGGCGGTTTCTTCCTGCACAGCCTGCCCGTGCTGATGGGCGCGCTGTTCCTGCTCGGTTGCCATTCGACGCTGTTCGGGCCGGTCAAGTACGCGATCATGCCGCAGCATCTGCACACCGATGAGCTGGTCGGCGGCAATGCGCTGATCGAGGCCGGCACCTTCGTCGCCATCCTGATCGGCACGCTGGCCGGGGGCCTGCTTGCCGGGTCGGTCGAGCATCCGGCCTGGATCGCGGTCGGTGGTTTTGTCGTGGCCTTTGCCGGCTACCTGACCAGCCGCGGCATTCCGACCGCGCCGCCGCCAGCACCCGAGCTGACGATCAACCTCAATCCGCTGTCCGAAACCTGGCGCAACATCGCTTTCGCCCGGCAGAACCGCACGGTTTTCCTGTCCATCCTCGGCATTTCGTGGTTCTGGCTCTACGGCGCGCTCTTCCTTGCCCAGTTCCCGGCCTACGCCAAATTCGTACTGGGCGGCGGTGAGTCGGCGGTGACCCTGCTGCTGGCGATTTTTACAGTCGGCATCGGCATCGGCTCGATGCTTTGCGAGCGGATGTCCGGCAAGCATGTCGAAATCGGGCTGGTGCCTTTCGGCTCGATCGGCCTGACCCTGTTCGGGCTGGACTTGTATTTCGCCTCGCCGGTCGGACTGCCCGGCACGACGCCGCACGAACTGCTCGCATTGCTCAGCATCCCGGCCATCTGGCGCGTGTTGTTCGACCTCATGATGCTCGGCGTCTTCGGCGGCTTCTTCATCGTGCCGCTCTACGCGCTGGTTCAACTGCGCAGTTCGCCCGAACACCGGGCGCGCATCATCGCTGCCAACAATATTCTCAACGCCCTGTTCATGGTCGTCGGCGCCCTCGGCGCGGCCAGCCTGCTCGGCGCCGGGCTGTCGATGCCGGCCTTGTTCGGGCTGGCGGCCCTGCTCAATGCGCTGGTGGCGGTATATATCTACGGGCTGGTGCCGGAGTTTTTGCTGCGCTTTGTCGCCTGGCTGCTGGTCAAGGCTGTTTATCGCCTGCGTACGGAGGGCATCGAGCACATCCCACAGGAAGGCGCTGCCGTGCTCGTCGCCAACCATGTCAGCTTCGTCGACGCGGTGGTAATCATGGGCGCTTCGCCCCGGCCGGTGCGCTTCGTCATGGACCATCGGATTTTCAGAACGCCGCTGCTCGGTTTCATTTTCCGCCATTGCGGGGCTATTCCCATCGCTTCGGCCAAGGAAGACCCGGCGATGATGGAAGCGGCCTTTGCCGAAATCGGCAAGGCGCTGGCCAACGGCGATCTGGTCGGCATCTTCCCCGAGGGGGGGATTACCAAGGATGGCGAACTGCAAACCTTCCGCCCCGGCATCAGCCGCATTCTCGCTGCCAACCGGGTGCCGGTCGTGCCGATGGCGCTCGGCGGGCTATGGGGCAGCTACTTCTCGCGCATTGACGGCGAGGCGATGAAAACACCGCTCCGGCGCGGCGTGTTTTCGTCGATCAGCCTGCAGGTCGGAGCGCCGGTTTCACCGGACGAGGCCACGCTGGAGCACTTGCAAAACGTGGTGGCGGGGTTGCGAGGAGGGCGCTTGTAAGGGGGCGCCCTGCCGTCAATACAGCCGAATGGCCGAGTCGAAGTGCCAGGTCCGGCGAATCTCGACGACGTCGAAGTCGCGACTCAGCGCTGCCGAGAAGGGCTGATAGGGCGCATGGTTTTGCACGATGTCCCGTATCGCGTTGTCGATGGCGGGCACGCCGCTGGACAGCACAAATGTCACGGATTCGACCGAGCCGTCGCTGCGAATGGCTACCGTGACCAGCGGCTTGGTGTGCGGCTGCCTGACCAGCTCGCGTATCGATTCGAAGGCCGGGCTGAAATGAATCTTCCGGCTCCACGCTTCGGCATACATGATGAGTTCGGCGTTGGGGTCGGCCCGCCCAAAGAGCCGGCCACGGCGCAACGAGCTGGCCGACGGTGAAAGGCGGTTTGCTGCCTCCGCCGCCTTGCGGCGGTCGGCTTCCTCGTCGAGTTGTCGTCCAATCGCCCGCAGCTTCGCGTCCCGTCTGGCAGCCTGCTCGCGCGCCTCACGCTGCGCTGCTTCCTGTCGCGCCGCTTCCTGGCGAGCTGCGGCTTGCCGTGCGTTCTCCTGACGCTCGGCAGCCAGTCGCTCAGTCTCGGCACGAGCGGCTTCCTGACGCGCTGCCTCCCGGCGCGCCGCTTCCTGGCGGGCTGCTGCTTGTCGTTCGCCCTCCTGACGTTCGGCAGCCAGTCGCTCGGTCTCGGCTCGTGCCGCTTCCTGACGCGCTGCCTCGCGCCGTGCGGCTTCCTCGCGGGCGGCCGCTTGCCGTGCGTTCTCCTGACGTTCGGCCGCTAGTCGCTCGGTCTCAGCCCGCGCTGCTTCCTGACGTGTCGCCTCGCGCCGCGCGGCTTCCTCGCGGGCGGCGGCTTGTCGTGCATTTTCCTGACGTTCGGCCGCTAGTCGTTCAGCCTCTGCCCGAGCGGTTTCCTGACGTGCTGCTTCCTGCTGCGCCAACTCCTGTCGAGCGGCTGCTTGTTGTGCATTCTCCTGACGTTCGGCCGCCAGTCGCTCGGCCTCCGCGCGTGCCGATTCTTGACGCGCTGCCTCCCGTCGCGCCGCTTCCAGGCGCGCGGCCGCTTGCCGTTCGCTCTCCCGACGCTCGACTGCCAGTCGTTCAGTCGCCGCCCGGGCTGCTTCTCGCTGCGCCAATTCCTGACGGGCTGCTGCTTGTCGTGCGTTCTCCAGGCGTTCGGTCTCGAGTCGCTCGGTCTCTAGCCGTGCCGCTTCCCGGGCTGTGTCGTCTCGCGCTGCCTCCTCGGCGACTGGCGCCGGCTCCACTGGCGCTGGCGGGACGATGAACTCGGGTTGTTTGGCGTGCTCCATGGCGATTACGGCCGGAAATGGCTTTGCCGGGGGCGGCGAATCAGCCGGCACGGTCGCCGGGGCCACCTCCGTCGCTGGCGGACTGGCATTCGTCGTCGGCGTGCTCAGCGACAGGATCGCCGGGGCGGGCTGTGTCGCAGATGGCTCGGGGGTTTTGATTGGCACCGGCTCAGCGGTTGCGGTTGGCTCAATCACTCCCGGCGGCGACGTAGCCAACGCAGCAGGAGCCAACGGCGGGGGCGGCGTGATGGCTGGCTTCGCCACGGTGACCGGTGCCGGAGCGAGCATGACGCGCAGATCAGGCACCTCGATCCGTCGAACCTGCCAGGGGAGGGCAAAGCCCGGAAGCCCGAATTCCTCTCCGCCAAAGGTCAAAGTCAACAGCAGCGCATGGAACAGCAGGGAAAGCAGCAGCGGCAGAGAGAGTCGCCGGCCATGGTGGCTCTGGCGACGAACCGGCGGCTGGCCGGGGCTGCCAGGCTGCCTGGCAGGCGCCGGAGGCCGAGCGGATGGCTGTTCCGGTGTGGCGTCGGGCTTTGTGGAACTCAAGCCGACACCGCCATCGCGGTCGGGGTGCTGCGCTGGATAAGAGTGTGCCGCCCATGAAGCGTACCTGCACCGGCGTTCTCAGGGCCGGCCGGGGTCACTCCGGCAGCAAGGTCAGCAGATGGGTTGATTTTCATGCATTTATTATGTGGGCAGAATGAAGCTGGCTGCAACGAAAGCATGTTGGCCCGGTCGTCCGGGATGCCTGTCGATGATGCAAGGGCGCTATGTGCGCTGGCGAACCTACAGTTCTCATGACATTCGCTACCGTGTCCCATTGAGCAGGAGCGAAAGCGCTCTCGCCACAACCCAATGAACGGTAGCTTGCGGACGACATGATCCGGATCGAATTGAAGATTGATTTGAATTATGAGATCGACAACGCAGGTGCCGATTTTGTCTTCAATATCCACGCGGCGCACACGCCGAATCAGCTTGTTTCGGCGGAAAATCTGGTGCTAAGCCAGTCGCTCCCGCTCCGGATGTACACGACTCCGGTCACTGGCAACCGTTACTTTCAGGTGCACGCGGCGCCCGGTCCGTTGAATGTTTCCTATAGCGCGACGATTGATCTCACCCACCACTTTGCCGATCCGGCGACTATTGCCGAAGTTGCTGTACGCGATATTCCGCCCGAGGTGATGGGCTACATCTACCCCAGTCGCTATTGCCAGTCGGACCGCCTGATCAAGCTGGCCAACAACGAGTTCGGCCGATTGGCCCAGGGTTATAGCCGGGTGCAGGCCATCCATGATTGGGTCAGAAGGCATGTCGCTTTTACCCTGCACAGCACCAATACCAACACCTCGGCCGCCGATACGCTGATTGAGCGGGTCGGCGTCTGCCGCGACTTCGCCCACCTGATGATCGCCCTTTGCCGCGCCCTCAATATCCCGGCCCGTTTTGCCACGGGGACCGATTACGGTGCCGATCCGACACTGGGCCCCTCCGATTTTCAGGCCTATGTCGAGGTTTACCTCGGGCACCGCTGGTATATCTTCGATCCGTCCGGGACGGGAATCCCCATGGGGTTTGTCCGTTTCGGCACGGGGCGGGATGCCGCTGACGTGTCGTTTGCGACGGTTTTTGGTGGCGTCCGGACGCATCCGGCAGTCATTTGTGCTTTGGCCGTCGAGGATGCGGCGAACGGACTGGTGCTACCCCATTTTTGCCATGAGGCCTTGTCGACCGACAGCCCGATGCTGCCTGCAGCCCCCGACTTCACCCCCATAACTGATCAGCCCTTGCTTTGGTAGCGGCCGCGGCGAGCGACTTTGGCCCGGGCGGCAAATTTCAATTTTGGCTGTTTTTTCCGGTAGACCGTAGCAAGCCGGGGTGACCGTGGGCTTGCGTTTCAGCTTGCCGTGCAGTCAGGGGCTAGCCCCGGCCGTGAGTTCGGCCAGGGCTGCAAATACTTATTTGCCCTTGCTGGCGTCCTTGAGGTCTTCTTTCAGATCGCCGTAAGCGGCCTGGACTTTGCCGCCGGATTTTTGAATCTTTCCTTTCAGTTCCAGATCGTCATTGCCGACGAGGTTGCCAGCGACTTCCTTGACTTTGCCTTTGGCTTCTTCGAGACGACCCTTGGCTTGATCCTTGTTCATGGTGTGCTCCTGAGTGTGAAGTTGATTGATGGGTCAGTGCCGAAGTGCAGTCAGGCAACTGATATCGAGAGGTTAAGCCGGACGCATCCGCTATTCGGTGCGCTGGCACCCATAGCGAACAGGTCTGCTAAATGTGCGCGAGCAGACGCAGACGACAAGGGCTTGGCGCGATAATCGGGCGACAGACCGAAGCAGTTCGAAGGGTAGAAAATGGCAAAACGCACACGAAAAACGGCCTGGAGCCGATCATTGCAGAGCGTGTTGAAGACGATGACGCGGACGGCCATGCGCGTCGGTACCAAGGCGCTCAAGGAGGGCTTGCGGGCGGCGCCATTGGTGGCCAAACGATTGCCGGCCAAAAAAACTGTGGCTCCTTCGGCCAACTGGACGACGGGGCTGGCCATCGGCACGGCCGGTCCGCGCCGCTATCGGCTGTACAAACCGCCCGGCGTGCGCCGCAACGAGAGCCTGCCCTTGCTGGTCATGCTGCACGGCTGCGGACAGGATGCCGAAGCGCTGGCGGCCAGCAGCCGGATGAACGCGATCGCGGCCCGCGAGCGCTTCTTCGTGCTCTATCCCGAGCAGGATCGTCTGTCGAATATGCAGGGCTGCTGGAACTGGTACGACACCCGCACGGGCAGGGCGCAAGCCGAAGCCAATTCGATCAGTGCGGCCATCGAACAGGTTTGCCTGGCGCAGGCCGTCGACCGCCGCCGGGTTGCCCTGGCCGGAATTTCCGCCGGGGCCGGCATGGCCGTGCTGCTGGCGACGCAGCATCCGGAACGCTTTCGGGCCATTGCCATGCATTCGGGTATCGCCCCGGGCGTCGCCCACTCGTCGGCCAGCGCCATCAAGGCCATGTTCGGGCAGAGCGTGACGACCTCACCGCTGCCGGCCATCGCGCCCGATGTCAGGCTGCCCGCCTTGCTGGTCATTCACGGCGCGGCAGACCACGTGGTGGCGCCGGGAAATGGCGCCGAAGCAGCGATGCGCTGGGGAGAACGCGTTGGTGCCCGGGCCAGCAAGCCGCGCCGGGTGCAGCGTGGGGCTCGTTATGCGGCGATGATCACCGATTATCGAAAAAGCGGCCGGCTGGTCGCGACGCACTGTGCCGTCGAGCGGCTTGGCCACGCCTGGAGCGGTGGCGCGGCGGGGCATTCTTACAGCGACCCCAAAGGCCCGGATGCCTCACGGATGATCTGGTCCTTCATCGCCAGACAATTCGCCAAGGCGGCTGACTAGTACCGGGTTTTCGATAGTGCGGGATGATCAGTCGGCGTCTCTTCCCGGCTGCAGCCAGAACAATGAAAAATATTGCATCAAGACCAGCCCCCAGTTGAAAGCGCCCATGTTCGGCGCAGCCATTTCCAGGGCCATATTTTCGGCGCAACGGTTTTTTATCTGATGGTCGTAGGCCACCCGAGAATCGTGGCCTCTGAGCGTTCTGTAGGCTTCAGCGACATCCTTGAATTTCCGTTCGCCATCGCGGTCCGTGGTGACATCGGGATGAAAGCGCTGGGCGAGGGTGCGGAAAGCCGACTTGATCTCGGCGCACGAGGCGCATTGATCAACGTGCAAGGTTGAGTAGTGGTTCTGGCGTTTCATTGATGTCTCCTTCGCGTGGCGGCCCGCTTCGCTGGATGTCGCCTGTCGTGGATAGGTGCAGCTATCGCCATTGATTCCAACTTACTCGGCTGAGCATGCCCGTCTGTTCGCCAGGCCGCATAGGTCTTTATTTTCCCGGATGTCCGCAGCATTTCGATTTTGGCCAATTTTTCCGGTTGACCGTAGTGTTCGGGCTCAGGGCTGTGGCCTCCCGTTAAAATAGCGTTTTCTCCCCATTTCGATTCGCCATGACGACAGCCGCCCAAATTCCCGCCGATCAACTCGCCAGGCTGGCCAGCGCCGATACCCAGCGCCTGGCGGCGCGCATGGCGCAGGACGTTTTTGCCGGGGCTTTCCGCCAGGCGGCGACGGTTGATGCGGCGCCCGATGTCGGCGTGCTCGGCGAGGTGGCGGCGCACTGCTTCGACTGGTGCCGGGCCGGGGCCAGCGACAAGGCGCGGGCCTTGCGTCTGGCCATGCTGATCAGCGGTCTCGACCAATGGGGTCTGGCCTATACGCAGGCATTCAATCTTGAGGCCATCCATTCGCTGACGGCGCTGATCGGTGGCCTGCGCACGCGGCTCGATGCGCGCGAGGACACGCTGTTCCAGCAATATTTCGAGCAGATCAACGACGTTGAATCCGACGCCATCGATTTCAAGGTGGACCTGCGGCGCGGCATTCACCTCGCGCTGTGGCACGCCATGGCGGCGTGCGAAACGGCCGAACAGGTGCAGGGCATCGTTCAGCCGCTGGGCAGCATGATGGTGGCGCTCAACGGGCAGATGCCCGAGTTGGGCTGGCGCCTGCTGGCCGATGCGCTGGCCAATATCCAGATCGCCCTGCTCTCCGATATCGCGCCGAAATCGCCGCTGGCCCAGGACGGTACGCAACAGCTTTTCGCCTCGCTGCGCCACGCCCTGCCGGCGGAGCGCTATCAGGCCATCCTCGCCCATGCCGGGCAGGCAGTCGTGGCCTGGCAGCAGGCAAGTCGCCACAGTGCGGCCTGAGCGCAACGGCCAAGGTAAAATCACCCGATGAACTGGCCCGCCCTCAAGGAAAAACTCGATCTCTACGAAAAGCTCATGCGGCTCGACAAGCCCATCGGCATTCTGTTGCTGCTCTGGCCGACGCTGTGGGCGCTCTGGCTGTCGGCGCTGGGTCGGCCGAACTGGTGGGTGGTCTGGATTTTTGTTCTGGGCACCGTACTCATGCGCTCGGCCGGCTGCGTCATCAACGACTACGCCGACCGCGATTTTGACAAGCATGTCGAACGGACCAAAGAGCGCCCGCTCACTGCCGGCAAGGTGACGACCAAGGAGGCGCTGGCGCTCTTCGCCGGGCTGTCGTTGCTGTCCTTTGCGCTGGTCCTGCTGCTCGGCAAGCAGCTGGTCATCTGGCTGTCGGTGCCGGCCCTTTTCCTGGCCGCCAGCTACCCGTTCACCAAACGCTTCCTGGCCATCCCGCAGGCTTACCTCGGCATCGCCTTCGGCTTCGGCATCCCGATGGCCTACGCGGCGCAGGTTGGCGGCGTGCCGGCCGAAGCCTGGTGGCTGCTGCTCGCCAACGTCTTCTGGGCAGTGGCCTACGACACCGAATACGCCATGGTCGACCGCGAGGACGACCTCAAAATCGGTATCAAGACCTCGGCCATCACCTTCGGCCGCTTCGACGTGGCGGCGGTCATGGCCTGTTACGGCGCGACCCTGGCGATCATCGGCGGGATCGGCTGGACGCTGCATCTCGGCCTTGCCTTCTACGCCGGCCTGGTTGTCGCCGCCGGCATCATGGGCGTGCATTACACCTGGATTCGTGGCCGCGAGCGCATGTCCTGCTTCAAGGCGTTTCTGCACAACAATTGGGTCGGCCTGGTGATTTTCATCGGCATCGTCGTCGACTTTGTGCTTTCCGGAAGGAGCTTCGCATGAAGGCTTTCATTTTTGCCCTGTTTTTCCTGTCGACCGTGGCATTGGCCGAAGACACCCGCCAACTGGCCAAATTGCCCGATCCGGCGCAGGAATCGCTGCGTCAGGAGATGCTCGACAACCTGGTGGCGGTCAATGAAGTGCTGTCCTTGATGGCTGCCGGCAAGGTCAAGGAAGCCGGTGAGGCGGCCGAGGCCAAGCTGGGCATGTCGGCCATGGGCAAGCATCGTGGCAAGCCTTTCGACGCCCGGCCCGGCCCGCACATGCCGCCGGCCATGCACGGCATCGGCATGGATGGTCACAAGGCGGTCAGTGAGTTCGTCGCCGTCGCCAGGACCGGCGACCGCGACAAGGCGCTGGCCCTGCTGCCCAACCTGACGGCAGCCTGCGTTGGTTGTCACGCCGCGTATCGCACGCGATGAAACCAGCCGCCGTCTTCCTTGGCCTGGCCTGCGTCGTGCTGGCGCCGGGCGCGCTCGGCAAGACGGTGGAGATCAGGAAGGCGGTAGTGGTCAAAAAGACGGTTGCAGTAAAAAAGACGCCGGTGGTCAAAAAGACAGTGGCCGCAAAAAAGGCGACGCCAGCCCCGTCCCCGTCGAGCCCGAAGTTGGCGCAAGCGAAGAAGGTCCAGCCTGCGCCAGTTTCCGCGCCTGCCGCGCCCGACAAGGCCTACGACGAACGCGAGCTGATCAGGATGCCGTCGCCGGCCCGGCTGGCCTTGCGCGCTGAAATGCGCGACCGGATGGCGGCCCTCGATGCCGTGCTGCAACGGATGCGCGACGGTCAGGTGGTGGAAGCCGGCCAGATCGCCCAGATACGGCTCGGCGTCGCGCTATGGGGCAACCACTCCAGGCTGCCGCAGGCGGCGCAGCCGGAACAGTACATGCCGCCGAAGATGCTGACGCTGGCGCTCGATGGCTACAAGGCAGCCAGCGAGTTTGCCACCGTCGCGCTGACCGGCGACCAACATACTGCCACCGCCATGCTGCCGCAATTGACCGGCAGTTGTGCCCAATGTCACGAGGCCTACCGAATCCGATGAAATACCACGACTTGCGCGACTTCATGTCGCAACTGGAAAAGACCGGCGAACTCAAGCGCGTCGGCGTCGAGGTCGATACCCGCCTTGAAATGACCGAAATCTGTGACCGCGTGCTGCGCGCCGAAGGCCCGGCCATCCTGTTCGAGAAACCGAAGGGGTACACGATTCCCGTGCTGGCCAACCTGTTCGGTACGCCGAAGCGGGTGGCGCTGGGCATGGGGGAAGAGTCGGTGACGGCGCTGCGCGAAGTCGGCAAGCTGCTCGCCTATTTGAAGGAACCCGAGCCGCCGAAGGGCCTCAAGGACGCCTGGGGCAAGCTGCCGATCTTGAAGCAGGTCATGAATATGGCGCCGAAAACGGTGTCGTCGGCACCGTGTCAGGAAATCGTCTGGGAGGGCAAGGACGTTGATCTGTCGCGCCTGCCCATCCAGCATTGCTGGCCGGGCGACGTGGCGCCCCTCATCACCTGGGGCCTGGTGGTAACCAAAGGTCCGCACAAGAACCGGCAGAATCTCGGCATCTATCGCCAGCAGGTGCTCGGCCCGAACAAGGTCATCATGCGCTGGCTGGCCCATCGTGGCGGGGCGCTGGATTTTCGCGAGCATCAACTGGCCAATCCGGGGCAGCCGTTCCCGGTCGCCGTCGTCCTTGGCTGCGATCCGGCGACCATCCTCGGCGCCGTGACGCCGGTGCCCGATTCGCTGTCCGAATACCAGTTCGCCGGCTTGTTGCGCGGCGGCAAGACCGAGCTGATCAAGTGCCTTGGCTCTGCTTTGCAAGTGCCGGCTTCGGCCGAAATCGTTCTGGAAGGCGTCATTCATCCGGGCGAAATGGCGCTGGAAGGGCCGTACGGCGACCACACCGGCTACTACAACGAGCAGGCCGAATTTCCCGTGTTCACCATCGAGCGCATGACCATGCGCAAGAACCCGATCTACCACAGCACCTACACCGGCAAGCCGCCCGACGAACCAGCGGTCTTGGGCGTCGCGCTCAACGAGGTCTTCGTGCCCCTGCTGCAGAAGCAGTACCCGGAAATCGTCGATTTCTACCTGCCGCCGGAAGGCTGCTCGTACCGCATGGCCATCGTCAGCATCAAGAAGGCTTATCCCGGCCACGCCAAGCGCATCATGTTCGGCATCTGGAGCTTCCTGCGTCAGTTCATGTACACCAAGACGATCATCGTGGTGGATGACGACATCGACATCCGCGACTGGAAGGAGGTGGTCTGGGCGATGACGACGCGCATGGACGCAACGCGCGACACGACGCTGGTCGACAACACGCCGATCGATTACCTCGATTTTGCCTCGCCGGTGGCCGGCCTCGGTTCCAAGATGGGGCTCGACGCGACCAACAAGTGGCCGGGCGAGACGAACCGCGAATGGGGGCGGCCGATTGTCATGGATGACGGCGTGAAGAAGAAGGTCGACGCCATGTGGAGCGATCTCGGCCTATGACCGTCAAAGTCGTTCCGCTCGATCTGTCCGACCTGGCCCAGGCTGAAATCTGGCTCGGCCTGCTCGATCATTACGCGCAAGACCCGATGGGTGGCGGCGATGGTTTGTCCGACTACGCAAAACTCAATCTCGTGCGCACCATGCGCGAGGTGCCTGGTTTCCACGGGGCATTGGCCTGGCTGGACGGCCAGGCGGTCGGCCTGATCGACTGCTTCGCCGGCTTTTCCACCTTTGCCGCGCTGCCGCTGCTCAATGTTCACGACATCGTCGTGCGCAATGGACTGCGCGGCCAGGGCATCGGTCAGGCCCTGCTGGCCTGGGCCGAAGAACGCGCCCGCCAGCTTGGCTGCTGCAAGCTGACGCTCGAAGTGCTGTCCAACAACACGCGGGCGATGGCCTCCTACCGACAGGCCGGCTACGCGCCGTATGTTCTCGACCCGGCAGCCGGTAACGCATTGCTCATGCAGAAAATCCTTCCGGAGGAATAAGCCATGCAGGAACCCGTTCCCCAGCCCGATTTGCAGGGCGTCCGCCCCTCGCTCGTTCAGCTCACCCATTTCATCTACGGTCTGCACGCCATCGCCGTGCTCGTCGGCGTCACCTCGGCAGCGACGGTGGCAGGTGGTTTCGTCTTCGGTCTGCCGTCGCTGTGCGCAGTCTTTCTCAATTACCTCAAGCGCAGCGAGGTCAACGGCACCTGGCTGGAAAGCCACTTCCGCTGGCAGATCCGCACCTTCTGGTTCACCTTCCTCGGGCTGGTTTTCTACGGCCTGTTGGTCATCACCATCATCGGTATTCCGCTCGCCTGGATATTGATCGCCGTGCTCGGGCTATGGGTGGCCTATCGCGTCATTCGAGGCTGGATTGCGCTGTTTGGCGTCAAACCCATCGACAACTAAGACTCAGAAGCCGACGCCGAAACAGGCGACGGCCACCGTCGCCACACCCAACCCCAGATTGAGCGCGACCCGCTGGCGGATGGTGTTCATCGCCGCCCCGGCCGCCGGCCAGTCCTGTGCCGCCACGCCGGCCTGCAGCCTGACCAAATGGCGCAGTGCGATGTCGACGAAGATGATGGTCATGACCAGGCCGCTGCTCAGCATGATGTGCCAGTGGAGCGGCGCGTTGGCAAAGCCGACGTTGAGCATGCGCCCGATGCCGGAGAGCAGGATCAGGGCAATTGCTACCGCGACAATCCTGAAAAATCGGCCAAGGACGCCGGCCAGCAGCGGCAGGCGCTGGGGCGGCGGGAGCTGTTCGGCAGCGACCGGGCGCAGGCAGAAATGGGCGAAGAACATGCCGCCGACCCAGACGATGACGCCGGCGAGGTGCAGAAAGAGAAGTGTCGAACGCATGGTGTTTTCCAGTGCAGGGGTCAGGATTGTTTGAAATATTGGCGGAGCATGGCCAGCGAGCGGCGGTAACTGTGGGCGATCTGGGTCGCTTCATAGTGATGTTCGGCGCCGACCGGGCAGGCCTGGCGGGCCAGACAGCCTTCGGCACAGCTGGATTCAGCCTGCAGGCGGTAGCCGCTGCAGGCCTGCAGATCGAACTGGCCGCCGGCCAGCGCATCGGCCGGGCAGGCCGTGATGCAAGGCGTCGACCGGCAGTCGAGGCAGGGGTTCCCACGGTCAACCGGAAAAAAGGCCGAAAATTGAAAATCGATTAGCACGGCTGCCCGGTAGGCGTACCAACTGCCCCACTCGGCATCGATGCCGACCATGAAGGGCGAGGCGTTGTGCCAGCCGGCCAGCTTGCCGAGCGCCTGCAGACCGACCGGCTGCTGGCCCGGATACAGGATGCGGTAAGCCCGGCCGGGCAGGTGTTCGGCCAGCCAGGCCTCAACGGTGCGCACGGTGTAGTCGTCGATCGGATGTTCGCTGGTCAGTCCGGCCGCCTGCACGCGTTCCCAGAGCAGCCGGCCGCCATGGCCGAGCAGGATGAGCTGGCGGAAGCCGGTCGTGTCGCCCAGGGTTTTTCGCGTGTCCTCGGGTAGCCCGTCCAGATCGAAGACGAACTGCCGGTTGAGACCGGCCTCGGCCAGCACCTCGCCCGGAAAAGGTAGGCGCTCACTCATTTTCAAGCACCGGCATTTTCTCGCCGACCCGCCGCTGGGCGACCCAGACGAGCAGGGCATCGATGGCCGCGCTACCAGCCTGTGCCTTCGGATGGTTGATCAGGAAGGTGACGGCATGGCGCCGGCCCTGGCCGTCGAGCGCATAGCCGGCGGCGGTCTTGACGCCATCGAGCGTGCCGGTCTTGATGTGGGCGCGGCCGGTGGCATCGGAGCTGCTCAGCCGCTTTTTCATCGTGCCGTCGATGCCGACAATCGGCATGCTCGAGACGAATTCCGGCATCACCGGGCTTTTCCAGGCGTCGAGCAGCAGGCGGTTGAGGCTGTCGGCGCTGATCCGCTCGATGCGCGACAGGCCGGACCCGTTGTCGAGGACCAGTTCGCCAAAACGCAGATTGCGCGCCGCCAACCAGTCGGTGATGCGCTGGCGGGCGCGTTCGGCTGTGGCCGGGGCGGAGTCGTTACCGATGGTCAGGAAAACCTGGCGGGCCATCACGTTGTTGCTGAACTTGTTGATGTCGCGCACGGCGTCGGCCAGCGGCGCCGATTCGTGCTGGGTGAGCAGCTTGGCGCCGACCGGCACGTTGCCGGCCCGGACCTGGCCGTTCAGGGTGCCGCCGAGTTCCTTCCACAGCGCGCGGATCAGCCCGCTGGTCTGCGCTTCGGCCGGCAGCGGCGACAGGCTCAGGGGCTTTTCGCCACAGAGCGCGGCGTAGCTGCCGGTGAATTCCAGCCGATTGCCGTTGTTTTCTGGAATCAGCCGAACGTTGATGAGGTCCTTCCAGTTGCTGCCGCATTCGTTGTTGGTGGCGCGCAACTGGTTGTCGACGCGCAGGCCCTCGCTCGGCGTTTCCATGAGGATGCGCGGCTTGCCGTTATCTGGCTGCAGCGTGAAGCGCAGGGCGCGGAAGTTGAGCAGAAAACCGTCCGGTCCGACGTTATAGGGCCGCATCGGTTTGTCGTCGAAGGCGCCGGGGTCGGTGGCCGGGATGTTGAAGACGCTGCGGTCGAGCACGATGTCGCCGTCGATCCGGCGGATACCGCGGACCTGAATCTGGCGCAGGAGTGCCGTCAAATGTTCGATGGCAAAGCGCGGGTCGCCGCTGCCGCGGATGTACAAATTTCCGCTTAAATTCCCGTCGACCGCAGCATTCTCGGTCCACGCCGTGGTTTTCCACGTGTAGGCCGGGCCGAGCAGGTCGAGCGCGGCGTAGGTGGTGACCAGCTTCATGACCGAAGCAGGGTTCATTGCGCGGCTGGCGTTGTGGGCAACCAGCGGCGCGCCGGCATCGACCTGGTGGACGACGACGGCGACGCTGCCGGCCGGAATCTGCGCCGCCTTCAGAGCCTGCAGTACGGTCGGCGGCAGGTCGGCGCTGGCCAGTCCGGCCGCCGTGGCCAGCGCGAGCAAACCAAGTACCTGCCTCAGCTTGCGACAGGCTGGCGGGTGTGGCGTCGGGCGGGGCAGGGTCATGGCAATAAAATGGAGGCTCGAAAGCCCCCATTGTATTCGCTGCAAATAGCCGGTCAGCGCCGATATAGCTCGAAAGACGAGATCAGGACTTCGAGCTGGTGCGAGGTGCCGCGTAGTTCGTCGGCAATCAACTTGGCGCTGTGCGCTGCTTCGGTGTTCTGCTCGATCAGGTCGGTGATCTGCTGCATGCTGCCGGCCACTTCCTCGCTGGCGATACCTTGCTGGCGGGCCGCATCGGAAATCTGGCTGGCCATCAGCGAGACCTGGCTGGACGAACTGGTAATGCCTTCGAGGCCGGCGACGCTCTCGCGCAACTTGCCGATGCCGGTATCCACTTCCTGCGCGGCGAGGTCCATGCTGGCCACGGCCTGGGCGGTGACCGCCTGGATTTCGTTGACCGTGTTGTTGATGTCGGCCGTCGAGGTCGTCGTCCGTTCGGCCAGCTTGCGCACCTCGTCGGCAACAACGGCGAAGCCGCGGCCCTGTTCGCCGGCCCGGGCCGCTTCGATGGCGGCGTTGAGGGCGAGCAGGTTGGTCTGGCTGGCGATGTCGGCAATGACGCGGGTGATGTCGCCGATCTTGGCAATCGACTTGTTGAGTTGGTCGATGGTCGAATTGGAGGCGGTCACGGCCTCGACGACGCGGGTCGTCGCTGCCATGCTCTGGCTGATGTTGGCGTTGCTCTGCTTGACCTGGCTCTGCGAGTCGCGGGCGGCCGAAGCGGTTTCCTCGGCATTGGCGGCGACTTCCTGCACCGACTGGCTGAATTCCTCGGTGGCCGCCGCTACCCCTTCGACACTGGCCTGTTGTTGCATGGATTGCGTCGCGACTTGGGCCATCTGCGCCTCAAGCTGGCTGCTGCGCTGATCGATGCTCTGCGCCGCCGTGCTGATTTCGTCGAGCATGGCCTTGATGCTGCCTTGCATGACGCCCAGGTTGCAGAGCAACAGGCCCGTTTCGTCGCGCCCGGAAATGTTGATTTCGTCGGTCAGCTTGCCTTCGCTGATCCGCTCGAAATGGGCGATGGCCTTGCGCAAGGGGGTGACGATGGAGCGGACCAGCAGGCCACCGCCGATCAGCGTGATGAGCAGGGCAAAGGCGATCAGTCCGATGCTCGTATTACGCACCGATTCATAGTCCTTTTCGGCCGTGCCGTAACGCGCTTCGGCATCGCGGCTCAGTTGCTGGATCAAGGCTTCGCCATTGCTGCGCATCTCGGCGTACAGCGGGTTGATCTTGGTCAGCAGGACGACATTTGCGTCATAGAACTTGCCTTCCGTCAGCAGGCTACGCGCGGCATTGACGCCTTCTTTCGAGAACCTTTCACGGCTGGCGCCAAACTTGTCGAGCAGGGCTCTCTGGCTGTCCGTCAGCTTCTGTTGCTTCAGGGTTTCGAGCAGGCTGTTGATTTCCTCGCGATTTTTGAGGGTCGCGTTGATGTGCAGATCGAGCGGGTGGTCATGCATCTTGACGAAGGGATTCGTCGTATCGTGCTGCAAGGCGAGCATGACCTGCGAGCGATTGTCGGCGAGCAGGAAAATCATGCGATTGACCGTGTTCGACGGCAAAAGATTGTCGCGGTACATCGCATTCAATGCCTGGTCGGTCTCCGTCAGGCTGCGCAGGCCGAAGAAGCCGATCAACCCCATGAGGGCGACCAGGATGCCCATGGCGGCCCACAGGCGGGAGGCGAGCGGGATATTGCGCCGCGCGGTTGGCGGCAACTTGCCGGTCGTGCCGGCTGCCCGGTAAAGCGCCTCGGCGGCCAGTTTCTTGTCTGCAGGCAGCGGGGTGCGGACCGACATGTAGCCGGTGATTTCACCATTTTTCTTGAGTGGAACGACAAAGGCATCCACCCAGTAATAGTCGCCATTCTTGCAGCGGTTCTTGACCGACCCGCGCCAGGGCAGGCCGGCCTTGACCGTCTGCCAGAGATCGGCAAAGGCCGCCATCGGCATGTCCGGGTGGCGGACGATGTTGTGGCTGCTGCCGATCAGTTCGGCGCGGCTAAAACCGCTGATTTTGATAAAGGCATCATTGGCCTCGATGATGTTGCCCTTCAGGTCGGTTTTCGAGACCAGGTAACAATCCGGCGGGAAGGGAACTTCTCGTTGGGTAACTGGTTGGTTGTTTTTCATCGTCTGGTCGCTGGGGATGCTGTGTTTGTTTAAACGTCGCATTAATACCAAAGGCAAAAGACGATAGCCAGTTTTATTATGACTAAAGGCGTATGTAATAGCCCCGGGATTCGCCGGTTGCCGGGCGCTGTAGGCCCCTCTGCCGGTAAGCGGGTCGCGCGCCTGGCCCGACGCGAGGACAAAAAATTCAGCCCTCGCCCTTGAAATACCGGTTCCTCGCCCCTATTATTAGCACTCACCGGAGACGAGTGCTAATAACCCGCCCGCTCCGGTCCCGAATCCGCGCTTCGGTGCGGTCGGCCATTTTTCCGTGTGTTGCAATTCAATTTCAGGAGTCAGATTTATGAATATCCGTCCTTTGCACGACCGAGTGATCGTCAAGCGCGTTGAAGCCGAGCGCACCACTGCTTCCGGCATCGTCATTCCCGATTCCGCTGGCGAAAAGCCGGATCAGGGCGAAGTTCTGGCCGTCGGCCCGGGCAAGCGTGACGACAATGGCAAGCAAATTGCACTCGACGTCAAGGTGGGTGACCGCGTTCTGTTCGGCAAGTATGCCGGCCAAGGCGTCAAGGTCGATGGTCAGGAAGTCCTGGTCATGCGTGAAGAAGACATCATGGGCGTTCTGGTCGCTTAAGCGCCACGTCACTTAACCTACAAAATTCAGGAGCTATTAAATGGCAGCTAAAGAAGTCAAATTCGGTGATTCCGCCCGCGCCCGCATGGTCGAAGGCATCAATGTCCTGGCTGACGCAGTCAAGGTCACCCTTGGTCCCAAGGGCCGCAATGTCGTGCTCGAGCGTTCCTACGGCGGCCCGACGGTCACCAAGGACGGCGTTTCCGTCGCCAAGGAAATCGAACTGAAAGACAAGTTCGCCAACATGGGCGCCCAGATGGTCAAGGAAGTTGCTTCCAAGACCTCCGACATCGCCGGTGACGGCACCACGACCGCGACCGTTCTGGCCCAGGCCATCGTCCGCGAAGGCATGAAGTACGTTGCCGCCGGCATGAACCCGATGGACCTCAAGCGCGGTATCGACAAGGCTGTTGTCGCTACCCTGGCCGAACTGAAGGCTTTCTCCAAGCCGTGCACGACGACCAAGGAAATCGCCCAGGTTGGTTCCATTTCCGCCAACTCCGATGCTGACATCGGCGAAATCATCGCCAATGCCATGGAAAAGGTCGGCAAGGAAGGCGTCATCACCGTTGAAGATGGCAAGTCCCTGGCCAACGAACTCGACGTCGTCGAAGGCATGCAGTTTGACCGCGGCTACCTGTCCCCGTACTTCATCAACAACGGCGACAAGCAGCAAGCCCTGATGGAAAACCCGTTTGTCCTGCTCTACGACAAGAAGATTTCCAACATCCGCGACCTGCTGCCGATCCTGGAACAAGTCGCCAAGGCCGGCCGTCCGCTGCTCATCATCGCTGAAGATGTCGATGGCGAAGCGCTGGCAACCCTGGTCGTGAACAACATCCGTGGCATTCTGAAGACCGTTGCTGTCAAGGCTCCTGGCTTTGGTGATCGTCGCAAGGCCATGCTCGAAGATATCGCCATCCTGACCGGCGGTACCGTCATTGCCGAAGAAACCGGTCTGTCGCTGGAAAAGGCTGTCCTCAAGGATCTGGGCCAGGCCAAGCGCATCGAAGTTTCCAAGGAAAACACCATCATCATCGACGGTGCCGGCGAAGCTGCTTCGATCGAAGCCCGCGTCAAGCAGATCCGTATCCAGATCGACGAAGCGACTTCCGATTACGACAAGGAAAAGCTCCAGGAACGTGTTGCCAAGCTGGCTGGCGGCGTTGCCGTCATCAAGGTTGGCGCTGCGACCGAAGTCGAAATGAAGGAAAAGAAGGCCCGCGTTGAAGATGCCCTGCACGCTACCCGCGCTGCCGTGGAAGAAGGTATCGTCGCCGGCGGCGGCGTTGCCCTGATCCGCGCCCGCGCTGCCGTTGGCAAGCTCAAGGGTGACAACCACGATCAAGATGCCGGCATCAAGATCGTCCTGCGCGCCATGGAACAGCCGCTGCGCGAAATCGTCGCCAATGCCGGTGACGAGCCGTCAGTTGTGGTCGACAAGGTGCAGCGTGGCAAGGGTAACTACGGTTACAACGCTTCCACCGGCGAGTACGGCGACATGGTCGAAATGGGCGTTCTCGATCCGACCAAGGTGACCCGCACCGCACTGCAGAACGCTGCTTCCGTGGCCGGCCTGATGCTGACCACCGAGTGCATGGTTGCTGAACTGGCTGAAGACAAGCCGGCCGGCGGCATGCCCGACATGAGCGGCATGGGCGGTATGGGTGGCATGGGCGGCATGGGGATGTAATCTTCCGCCAAGCAAGCTGCACCGCTTTGAAAAGCCCCGCCTTGTGCGGGGCTTTTTGCCTTCTGTGCTCCGGGGTGGCGCTTGATTCCACGGTGAACCGGAAAAAAACGCCATTTTTGAATGTCTTGATCAGAGTCAATTTAACTTTCTGAAATTGATTACGCTCTGTAAGTTAGCTGTAAGACGCCACGCCTAAATTACGCTCCGCAGCAATGCCTCTATAACCAAAATCTGAGGAGCAAATCAATGCAAGACACACTTGATCGGGTTACTGCTAACCCGAAGTTTCTGGAGTTTGTTGCCATGCGCAGCAAGTACTCCATCATTATGGCTATCGTCAGTGCCGCCGCTTACTACGGCTTCATCCTGCTCGTCGCCTTCAACAAGGAATTCCTCGCCACCAAGATCGGTGAGGGTTACACGATGAGTATCGGCGTGCCGATCGGCGTTGCTGTTATCGCCTTCACCATCGTCCTGACCTGGATTTACGTTCGCCGCGCCAACACCGAGTTCGACGCGATCAACGAAGCCCTCATCAAGGAGGCACAGAAGTAAGATGAATAAATTCACTCAAATTCTCGCTGGCCTTCTGGCCATGGCTGTTGCCGGCGGCGCTGTCGCTGCTGGTGCCGACCTCGGTCAGACCGCCAAGCAGGCCACCAACTGGACGGCCATCGTCATGTTCGCCATCTTCGTCGGCGGCACGCTCTACATCACCAAGTGGGCTGCTTCCAAGACCAAATCGGCGGCTGACTTCTACACTGGCGGTGGTGGTATCACCGGCTTCCAGAACGGCCTGGCGATCGCTGGCGACTACATGTCTGCCGCGTCCTTCCTGGGTATTTCCGGTCTCGTGTTCGCCAACGGCTTCGACGGCCTGATCTTCTCGATCGGCTGGCTGGTCGGCTGGCCGGTCATCACCTTCCTGATGGCTGAGCGTCTGCGCAACCTCGGCAAGTTCACGTTCGCTGACGTGGCTTCCTACCGTTTCGCCCAGACCCCGGTCCGCATCTTCGCCGCTTCCGCTTCGCTGGTTATCGTCGCCTTCTACATGATTGCGCAGATGGTCGGTGCCGGTCAGCTGATCAAGGTGCTCTTCGGCATGGAATACCTCTACGCTGAAATCCTGGTCGGTTCCGTGATGATGATGTACGTGCTGTTCGGCGGCATGACTGCCACCACCTGGGTGCAGATCATCAAGGCCTGTATGCTCCTCGGCGGTGCCACCTTCATGGCTGTCTCGGTTCTGCTGCAATTCGGCTTCTCGCCGGAAGCGCTGTTCACCAAGGCCGTCGAAGTGCACTCCAAGCATGACGCACTGATGTCGCCGGGCGCCCTGATCAAGGATCCGATCTCCGCCATCTCCGTCGGTATGGCCCTGATGTTCGGTACCGCTGGTCTGCCGCACATCCTGATGCGCTTCTTCACTGTGCCGAACGCCAAGGAAGCCCGCAAGTCCGTTGCCTGGGCAACCACCTGGATCGGTTACTTCTACATCCTGACCTTCATCATCGGTTTCGGCGCCATCACCAACCTGGTCCAGAATCCGGGCGACTTCTACGTCGGCGGCGAACTGGCCAAGGGTCTGAAGGGCGGCGGCAACATGGCTGCTGTGCATCTGGCCAAGGCTGTCGGTGGTGACCTGTTCCTCGGCTTCATCTCGGCCGTGGCCTTCGCTACCATCCTGGCTGTTGTGGCTGGTCTGACGCTGTCCGGCGCCTCTGCCGTGTCGCATGACCTGTACGCTTCCGTCTTCGCCAAGGGCTGCTCTTCTGAGCAGGAACTGCGTGTTTCCAAGATCACCACCGTCTGTCTGGGTGTTCTGGCTGTTGTGCTGGGTATCGCCTTCGAGAAGGAAAACGTTGCCTACATGGTGATGCTGGCCTTCGTCATCGCCTGCTCTTCCAACTTCCCGGTCCTCTTCATGTCCGTGCTGTGGAAGAACTGCACCACCCGTGGTGCCGTGGTTGGTGGCTTCGTCGGTCTGGCCTCTGCCGTGGTCCTGACCATCGGTTCGGCCAGCGTCTGGGAAGCCGTCATGGGCAACCCGAAGGGCTCCGCCTGGTTCCCGTACAACTCTGCCGCCATCTTCTCGATGTCTGCCGCGTTCTTCACGATCTGGCTGGTGTCCATTCTGGACAACTCCGCTCAGGCGCAAAAGGAACGTGCCCTGTATCCGTCGCAGCAACTGCGTTCGGAAACCGGTCTGGGTGCTTCCGGCGCCAGCGGTCACTAATCAGACGAGCAATCGTCAGCAAAAAGCCCGGGCTTGCCCGGGCTTTTTTTCGTCTTCAATTTTGAGCTTTTTTTCCGGTTGACCGTGGAGAGCGACTATTCGCGACAATTCGCGGCCAGTCGACGCCGCCATCGTCAAAACGCGGACGTGCTGGTGCACTGCGGAAATTGCAGGGCGGTTTATTTGATAGACTGCGAAGCTTGGGTGAGGAAAAAACGGTAGGGGATTGCCCAGTGCAGGTCGGGCAACCCCCTGAGTAGCGGTCTGAACCGCGTACTCCAAAGACCATAAAAGGAGAACAGCCCGAACAGAATAATGCGACAGGCTTACAGAAATCTTACGCGGTCACAGGCCCAAACGAACACATGCGCATTCTTATTGCTGAAGACGACACCATCATCGCTGATGGACTTTCCCGCTCGCTGCGTCAGGGTGGATACGCCGTAGACTGGGCCCCCAATGGCCTCGATGCGGACACCGCGCTGCTCACGGTTTCCTACGATCTGCTCATTCTTGATCTCGGCTTGCCCAAGCTTTCGGGTCTTGAGGTACTCAAGCGGATTCGGGCCCGCAACTCGCAAGTGCCGGTGCTCATTCTCACCGCCCTTGACGGCACGGGCGACCGCGTCAAGGGCCTTGACCTCGGCGCCGACGACTACATGGTCAAGCCCTTTGAGCTGCCCGAACTGGAAGCGCGGGTGCGCGCCCTGACCCGTCGCTCGGCCGGTACCTCGCCGACCATCCAGTGCGGTGCGCTGAGCTACGATCAAGTCGGCCGGGTGGCGCAGATCAATGGCGAGGTGCTCGATCTTTCGGCCCGCGAGGTCGGCCTGCTGGAAGTCCTGCTCAGCCGCATGGGCCGCCTGGTCAGCAAGGACCAGCTGGTCGATCACCTCTGCGGCTGGGGCGAAGAAGTCAGTCACAATGCCATCGAGGTCTACGTCCATCGGCTGCGCAAGAAAATTGAAACCGGTGGTGTGAAGATCGCCACCGTACGCGGCCTGGGTTACTGCCTTGAGCGCCCCCAGAGCGAGTAGCCCGCACTCGCCGGCGTCGGAAACCGAGCGCTCGCTGTTTGGCGAGATTCTCGACTGGATGCTGGCGCCCCTGCTGTTCGTCTGGCCGCTCAGCATCGCCTTCACCCATTACTTCGCCAACAACGTCGCCAACTTCCCCTATGATCAGGCGCTGCGCGAGCACGTTACGGCCATTGCGCGGCAGGTAAAACTGGTCAATGGCAAGCCGCTGCTATCGCTGCCGGCCTCTGCCCGGGCCATGTTGCGGGCTGATGAAACCGACAGTGTCTATTTTCATGTGCTGGCCGGCGGTGGAAAACTGCTGGCTGGCGACAAGGATTTGCCGGGCTCGGCATCGCCGCCGGATGACTCTATCGTGCCCGGCGAAGTCTATTTGCGCGATGCTGATTTCAAGGGGCAGGACTTGCGCATGGCCTACACCTATCTGGCCGAGCCGCAAATGGCCAAGGAGCAGTGGGTCCTCATCGAGGTTGGCGAGACCACCGAAAAACGCAGCCAGCTAGCCAACAAGATCGTCGCCAGCGTGATCCTGCCGCAATTCATCATCATCCCGCTGGCCGTCATGCTCGTCTGGTTTGGCCTGTCGCGCGGCCTGCGACCGCTGACCCGCCTGCGCCAGACCATCGAGGCGCGCGAGCCGGACGACCTCTCGCCGATTGCCACCCGGCGCGTTCCCGAAGAACTGGAGCCGCTGGTCGAAGCCTTCAACGAAATGCTCGAACGCATGAAGCGCAGCGTTTCGGCCCAGCAGCGCTTCGTCGCAGATGCCGCCCACCAGATGCGCACGCCGCTGACCGGCCTCAAGACGCAAGCCCAGTTTGCCATCCGGGAAACCGATCCGGAGGCGCTGCGCCATGCCCTGCGCCAGATCGCCACCGGCGTGGACCGGGCTGGCCGATTGATCAACCAGTTGCTGACTCTGGCGCGCACGGAAGGCGGCGAAGTTACCCAGCAAAAGCATGAGCCGCTCGATCTGGCGGAATTGATCCGCGACGTCGTCACCGACTGGGTGCCGGCCGCCATCGAAAAAAACATCGATCTCGGTTTGGAGTCCGACAAGCCCGCCATGATCGTCGGCAACCCATTTCTGTTGCGGGAACTCGCCAAGAACCTGCTCGACAATGCCCTGCGCTATACCCCCAGCGGCGGGCATGTCACCTGCCGCATCCTGGCCAATCAGGCGACCGTCCTGCTTGAGGTCGAGGACAACGGGGTCGGCATCAGCGAAGAGCAGGCCGAACTCGTTTTCGAGCGCTTCTATCGGGTCGATGATGCCGGTACCGAAGGCAGTGGCCTCGGCCTGGCCATCGTTCAGGAAATCGCCATGCAGCACGACTCGCGGGCCAGCCTGCGGCCCAATCCAAACCGCCGCGGCGCCGTGGCGCGGGTGGCCTTCGCCGCCTGGCATCCGCCGGTCCCGCCGCCGCCTCCGCCGGACGACTTTTCCGAGCTCTACCGTCAATCCCCTCCGATCGGTGCCTGAGTCCTCAAAAACGCCTGTGCTGGTTGCAGAGCAGCGGTGACATCGCTATAATGCGCCCTCGTTTGGCCAATTAGCTCAGTTGGTAGAGCAGCGGATTGAAAATCCGCGTGTCCGTGGTTCGATTCCGCGATTGGCCACCAAATTCATCCTTGAAACTCGAGGAAAAAACGCCAACCCTCATCGGTTGGCGTTTTGCATTGTGGAATGTGGTTCTCGCGCCGGGTATTATCGCGGTGCTGACTTCTTTCTTCTCCCTTTTTCCAACCCGCATTCCACGCCATCTTTGGCGACTAGAGGAGGCCTCTTGGCCAAACCAAACTATCAGTTCGAAAAGCGCCAACGAGACCTCGCCAAGAAAAACAAGCAGGAAGAAAAACGTCGCCAGAAGCTGGCCGACAAGGCTGGCAATGGGTCGGCCGAGGATGCGGCGTTGAGCCCGTCCGAGGCTGGCTTGCCGACTTCTGGCAGCGAGCTTCCCAAGGTCTGAGGACGGCTTGAGTACGGCGGTAAACGTTCGCATCGAGGCGCTGGCACCGGAGTTTGTAGACCGGGTTGGCATGCTGGCCGAGGCGCTGGGTTTGCCGCTGGCGGGGGAGGCTGAATTTGCCTTGCAACTGGGGGCTGGCGGCTTGCAGTTGCAGGAGCTGGGGCCGGAGGCAGCGGGCCCGGTGCGGGTCGATTTTCTCGAGGGGGCAGTGGCGCATCGTCGTCAACATGGCGGCGGCAATGGCCAGATGATCGCCAAGGCGGTTGGCATCCAGTCGGGTGTTCGGCCGGTGGTCCTGGATGCGACGGCCGGTTTGGGGCGCGACGCCTTTCTGCTGGCCCAACTGGGTTGTCGCGTCACACTGATCGAGCGCCATCCGCTGATCGGCGCCTTGCTGGCTGACGGTCTGGGGCGGGCACTGGTCGATCCGGAGGTGGCGCCGATCATCGAACGCATGGATTTGCGGCTGGGCAATGCCATTGAGCTGATCAGGGAATGGTCGGCTGAACCGCCGCAGGTCATTTATCTCGATCCGATGTTTCCGCATCGGGACAAGACTTCGCTGGTCAAAAAGGAAATGCGCGTCTTTCGTCCGCTGGTCGGCAGCGACGACGATGCGGCGCAACTGCTGCAGGCCGCCCTCGAGTTGGCGACGCATCGGGTTGTCGTCAAGCGGCCGCGCAAGGCGCCGAGCGTCGATGGCCAGCCGCCGGGCTATGTGCTGGAGGGGAAGTCCAGCCGCTATGATATTTATCCCAAGAAGGCCTTGAAGGCCAGGTAGTGGCTATTCGGCGATTTGTTTTGGCGCAGGCCGCGACGCTGGGAAACTAGCTATATTGAAATCAGGTGGTAACACTTGATGGGCATAATGCGGGCTTTCGAGAGGGGGCGATCATGGAATTGCTGCTGTGGCGCCACGCTGAGGCGGAAGATGGCGACGACGATCTGAAGCGGCGTCTGACGTCGCGCGGCGAAAAACAGGCACGAACGATGGCGGCCTGGATTCTGGCGCATCAGCCCAAGGATCTGCGCATCATCGCCAGCCCCTCGGTGCGCACCCAGCAAACGGTCGAGGCCTTGAAGCTGCCTTTCGAAACGATGCGAAAAATCGGGCCGGAGGCGTGTGTTTCCGAACTGATCGCGGCATCCGGCTGGCCCTCGGCCCCGGGGTCGGTGCTGATCGTCGGCCATCAGCCTTCGCTCGGGCGCATGGCGTCGCTGTTGCTGGCCGGGCAGGAATCCGAATGGAGCATCAAGAAGGGCGCCTTGTGGTGGTTGAGCAACCGCGTTCGCCGGGGCGAGACGCAGACCGTGCTACGGGCGGTCATTCCGGTTGAAATGCTGGACTAGACAAGGCGTAGCCTTTGCCGTGAAATAGACTCTTTCGCATCGAGGGATGGAGAGAGAGATGGTCACCAGAAAAAAGACGGCGGTAACACCGCCGAAAAAAATCGCCGCCGCTGAAGCCAAGCCAGCCGCACGCGCTGTTCGCCGGCGCCAGGTGGCGAGTGGGGACGTGCCGCCGGTGCTCACCGAGCAAGGCATTGAAGGTTACACCGTGCAGGCTGCAGTCGACGGGGCTCGGGCGTCAAAAATGGGGGCGATGCGCGATGTGATCGCCGGGATGCCGCCGGAGGAATCCGTCGCCTTGCTCCGGGGCCTGCTCAAGCAGCAGGGCGCTGGGGCCGAAGAGTTGCCGCTCAATCCGGATGACGAGCTGGCAAAAGACTGGCGCGACGGCGGCTACCCGTACAAGAACCTGATGCAGCGCCGCAATTACGAGCGGCAGAAATACCGCCTACAGGTCGAGTTGCTCAAGCTGCAGGCCTGGGTCAAGGAAACCGGGCAGAAGGTGGTGATCCTTTTCGAGGGCCGCGATGCGGCAGGGAAGGGCGGCACCATCAAGCGGTTCATGGAACATCTGAATCCGCGCGGCGCCCGCGTCGTGGCGCTGGAGAAACCAAGCGACATCGAGCGCGGCCAGTGGTATTTCCAGCGTTATGTGCAGCATCTGCCGACCAATGGCGAGATTGTGCTGTTCGACCGCTCCTGGTACAACCGGGCCGGCGTCGAGCGGGTCATGGGATTTTGTGGCGATCAGGAGTATTCCGAATTCGTCCGTCAGGCGCCGGAGTTCGAGCGCATGCTGGCGCGTAACGGCACGCATCTGATCAAATTCTGGTTCTCGGTCAGCCAGGAAGAACAGCGTCGCCGTTTCGGCGAACGCAAGGTGCACCCACTCAAGCAGTGGAAGCTGTCACCGATCGACATGGCCTCGCTCGACAAGTGGGGCGATTACACCAAGGCCAAGGAGGCGATGTTCTTCCACACCGATACCGCCGATGCGCCATGGACGGTCATCAAGTCGAACTGCAAGAAGCGGGCGCGGCTGAATGCCATGCGTTACGTGTTGCACAAGCTGCCCTACAACAACAAGGACACCGACCGGATCGGCAATCTTGACCCGCTGATCGTCGGGCGTGCCAATGTGGTTTATGAGCGCGGCGAGCAGCAGGGCCTGCCGATTCTGTAGCGCCGCGGGCGATTTCGATTTTGGCTTCGTTTTCCGGTTGACCGTGGGATTCGGCCAATCGGCCTAACTGATGACGTAAGACGCCCCGCCGGTGGCGATGAGCAGGCCGGTTTCGTTCTCCAGCGTCATCTGCACCGAGGCAATACGGCCGCCGAGGCGGGTTATCCGTCCGGTGGCCGTGAATTTCTTGCCCATGCCCTGGTGCAGGTAGTCGGTGCGCAGGTCGATGGTGCCGATGCGGCCAAAACGATGGCCGACTTGCTCAGTCGTTTCGCTGTTGAATTTCTCGGCAATGGCCACGGTGGCGGCCAGACCGCCGACGGTATCGAGCACGGTGGCGATCACGCCGCCATGCAGGCGGCCATGCAGAAAATGGCCGATGAGGTCAGGGCGCATGGCGAAACTGATTTGCGGCGCGGCCGGGTCGAGCGACTCGACCTTGAAGCCGAGCAATTCGTTGAAGCAGAGCTTGTGCTCGAAAACATCGCGCAAAGTGGCTTCGAGGCGGGTTTGCTCATCGGCGGAACGGCGGGGCAGAGTGGGGATCATTGGGTCCGATAGGTCTTAAATAGGGCGACGGGATTGCCATCGCCCAAGTCGAACGCAATTTTAACGCAGCTTGTTTTTTGCGCGGTGCCGATACGTCGGTGCCGGAGCCGCGCGCGCTACTTCGACCATCAGCACTGGCCGGCGGGGGAGCCAGGCGCGTTGAGGAAGCGCTGGCAGAAGTCGGCTTCCGGCATCGGCCGGCCGCTCAGGTAGCCCTGGTGGATATCGCAGTGCAGGTCGCGCAATAGCACCAGTTGCGCTGCCGTTTCGACACCTTCGGCGACCACTTCGAGGCCGAGGTTGTGGGCCATGGTGATGATCGCCGGGACCAGCGCGCTGCCGCCGGCGTAGTCGCCGGCATCGTCGATCAGGGCGGTGACGAAGCTGCGGTCGATCTTCAGGCTGCTGAAGGGCAGGCGGTGCAGGTAGGACAGCGAGGAGTAGCCGGTACCGAAATCGTCCAGGGCCAGGCGAAAGCCGCGGGCGCGCATGGCGTGGAGCATGTCGACGTGGTTGCCCTCGGCCTGCAGCAGCATCGACTCGGTGATTTCCAGCTCGATTTGCCCGCAGGCGACGCCGTGTTCGGCGCACAGCGCGGCTACCGTCTCGGTCAGGTCGCCGGGCCAGAACTGGCGGGCCGACAGGTTGATGGCCATATGCAGCGGCGTCGGCGACAGGCGGTTCCAGCGGGCCAGGCAGGCGATTGCCTCGGTCAGTACCCAGTGGCCGATGGGGATGATCAGGCCGGTTTCCTCAGCCACCGAGATGAAGCGGTCGGGCGGAATCCACTGGCCGTTGTCCTGCCAGCGCAGCAGGGCCTCGGCGCCGAGCAGGCGGCCGCTGGCGGTGTCGAACTTGGGCTGGTAGTGCAGGGAGAAAGCCTGTTGCTCGATAGCCTGGTGCAGGCGCAATTCGATTGAGGCGCGCTGCAGCACGCGCTCCTTCATTGCGGGCGTGTGCCGTGCCACCTGGCCGCCGCCATGGCGCTTGGCCACGTACATCGCGGTATCGGCGTCGCGCAACAGTTGCTCGGCATCGGCCGCGTCATCCGGGTACAGGCTGAGCCCGATGCTGGCGCCGACGTGCAGTTGGTTGCCATCGGTGACGAAGGGTTGGTTCAGGCGTTCGAGGAAATCGCGGGCGCGGGCTTCGGCGGTCGCACCACTGGCAATGCCGGTGAGCAGCACGATGAATTCATCGCCGCCCTGGCGGACCAGGGTGTCGAGCGGGCCGAGGCCACCGCGCAGGCGCCCGGCGACATCCTGGAGCAGGCTGTCGCCCAGCCGGTGGCCGAGCGAGTCATTGATGTCCTTGAAACGGTCAAGATCGATGAACAGCAGGGCGACATGTTCTTGCCGGGCCGTCGCCTGGTGCAGTGCCTCGCCCAGTTTCTCGGCGAGCAGCAAGCGGTTGGGGAGACCGGTCAGCGGGTCGTGCTGCGCCATGAAGGCGAGTTCCTCGTCGTGCTGCTTGCGTTCGGTGATGTCGGTGACCGAGCCGGCCATCTGGTAGGCGATGCCGTGACGGTCGCGCACCGCGATGCCGCGCGAGGCGATCCAGCGGTACTGGCCGCTACTGGTGCGGACCCGGTACTCGCAGTAAAAGTAGGGGGTGCGACCCTTCAGGTGCTCGGCAACGGTCCGGTTGTAATGGCTGCGGTCCTCCGGATGGACCAGCTCCAGCCAGGCATGCGTGTCGGGCAGGAAATTGTCGCGGTAACCGAGGATTTCGAGCAGTCGCTTGCCGACATCGAGGTGCTTGCTGACCGGGTCCCACGACCAGAAGCCGTCGTGCGCCGCCGCCATGGCCAGGCTATAGGCGCGCTGCGTGGCCCATAGCTGGCGCAACTGAGACTGGACGACGTAGCCGCCGAAGAGGATGAGCAGGGCCAGACCGCCACGAATGACGAACGACGACTCCCACCACCAGAGCAGCGGGAAGAGTATGCCAAGCAGTGCCAGCAGGGCCAGGCGCGCCAGAATGCCGCGATTGCCCAGGCCGGGGAGTAGTTGGTGCAGCGTATGGATCGGGATGTCTCCGGGGGTTTCTGGTTTCCTGGCAGGGCGTTTTGCAACTCGCGCCGGAATGTTTTGCCGCAGTATCTCTTTGTGTTCCGGCAACGGTCAACTCCGGGAAAACCCCGGAAACCCTGGTGTCATCCAGGTATGTGCACAGCATGGCAGACCTTGGCCTATGCGGCCCGCTGATGCCGGTGCTGGTAACCCGCTTCGAGCTCAGGGCCGGGCGGAAGAGATTGCCGTGGCTGCTGTTTTTCCATCCCGGTTTGTCGACCGAAACAAATCGGCCGAACGCCACTTGCGTGGGGTTCGGCCGATTGTTGGAGCCTGTTGCGGGTCAAAACCGCAATCGGTATGGCTGGCTATTTCTTGCGCGGCGCCGGCACATCCGTGCAGGTGCCATGTGCCACTTCGGCCGCCATGCCCACCGTTTCACCGAGCGTCGGGTGCGGGTGGATGGTCTTGCCGATATCGACCGAATCGCAGCCCATCTCGATGGCCAGGCAGACTTCGCCGATCATGTCGCCGGCGTTCGGGCCGACAATCGCCCCGCCGATGACGCGATGCGTTTCGGCATCGAAAATCAGCTTGGTGAAGCCGTAATCGGCACCGTTGGCGATGGCGCGACCGGAAGCGGCCCACGGGAACTTGGCGGCTTCGATCTTGCGACCTTCCTTCTTGGCCTGATCCTCGGTGACGCCGACCCATGCGACTTCCGGATGGGTGTAGGCGACGCTAGGAATAACCGTGGCGTCGAAGGCCGACTTCTGACCAGCCGCAACTTCCGCCGCGACGTGCGACTCATGCACGGCCTTGTGGGCCAGCATCGGCTGGCCGACGAGGTCGCCGATGGCGAAGATGTGCGGCACGTTGGTCCGCATCTGGGCATCGACATTGATGAAGCCGCGGTCGGTGACGGCCACGCCAGCCTTGTCGGCACCGATCTTGTTGCCGTTCGGCGTGCGGCCGGCGGCTTGCAGGATCATGTCGTACTTGACCGGCTCGGGCGAGACGCCTTCGCCTTCGAACTTGACGTAGAGGCCGTCGTCCTTGGCTTCCACGGCAACCGTCTTGGTCTTCAGCATGATCTTGTCGAAGCGCTTGGCGTTCTGCTTTTCCCAGACCTTGACCGCATCGCGGTCCGGGCCTTGCATCAGGCCATCCATCATTTCGACGACATCGACCTTTGAACCCAGGGTCGAGTAAACCGTCGCCATTTCCAGACCGATGATGCCGCCGCCGATGACCAGCATCTTCTCCGGCACGAAGCGCAGTTCAAGCGCCCCGGTCGAATCGACGATGCGCGGGTCCTTCGGGATGAAGGGCAGGTGCATGGCGGCCGAACCGGCGGCGATGATGCATTTCTGGAATTTGACGATCTTCTTGGCGCCGGTCTTGTCCTGGCCCGTGCCGTCGGTGACTTCGACTTCGATGTGATACGGGTCGAGGAAGGTGCCGTAGCCGCGCACGATGTCGACCTTGCGGCCCTTGGCCATGCCGGCCAAGCCACCGGTCAGCTTGCCGACGACCTTGTCCTTGTGGGCGCGCAGCTTGTCGATATCGACCGTCGGTGCGGCAAAGGTGACGCCGAGATCATTGGCGTGCTCGGCCTCTTCCATGACGGCAGCGACGTGGAGCAGGGCCTTGGATGGAATGCAGCCGACGTTGAGGCAGACGCCGCCGAGCGTCGCGTAACGCTCGACGATGACCGTCTTCATGCCGAGGTCGGCCGAACGGAAGGCGGCGGAATAACCGCCGGGGCCGGCGCCGAGGACGAGCATCTCGCACTCGATGTCGGCTCCGCCGGCATGGCTGCCGGCGACCGGAGCGGCCACCGGGGCGGCGGCTGGCGCCGCAGCCGGGGTTTCCGTTTTTGCCGCATTTTCCGGGTTGACCGCAGCAGATGCGCCGCTTTCCACCTTGATCAGCAAAGTGCCTTCGGCAACCTTGGCACCGAGCTGAACGAGCACTTCCTTGACCACGCCGGCGACCGGCGATGGCACGTCCATCGTCGCCTTGTCCGATTCCAGCGTGCAGATCGCGTCATCGACCTTGATGCTGTCGCCGACCTTGACGAACAGGTCGATGATCGGTACTTCGGCGAAATCGCCGATATCGGGGACTTTGACTTCTACCAGATTGCTCATGGTGTTCTCCCCTTACAGCGCGACGCGACGGAAGTCGGCCAGCAGCTGCGCGATGTAGACGTTGAAGCGGGTGGCCAGCGCGCCGTCGATGACGCGATGGTCGGCGGTCAGCGACAGCGGCAGGGTCAGGCGCGGCACGAATTGCTTGCCGTCCCAGACCGGTTTCATGGCCGACTTGTTGACCCCGAGGATGGCCACTTCCGGCGCATTGACGATAGGCGCGAAGTAGGTGCCGCCGATACCGCCCAGGCTGGAAATGGTGAAGCAGGCGCCTTGCATGTCGGCCGGCTTGAGCTTGCCGTCACGCGCTTGCTTGGCCAGCTCGCCGGATTCCTGGGCCAGTTCGAAGACCGACTTCTTGTCGACGTTCTTGACCACCGGCACGACCAGACCGTTCGGCGTGTCGGCGGCGAAGCCGATGTTGAAATACTTCTTGAGCACCAGATTGTCGCCGTCGAGCGAGGAATTGAATTCCGGGAATTTCTGCAGGCCCTTGACGCAAGCCTTCATGAGGAAAGCCAGCATGGTCAGCTTGGCGCCGCCACCCTTTTCGTTTTCCTTGTTGAGCAGCACGCGGAAGGCTTCGATGTCGGTGATGTCGGCATCTTCGTGGTACGTGACAGCCGGGATCATGACCCAGTTGCGCGACAGGTTCTGGCCGGAAATCTTCTTGATGCGCGACAGTGGCTTGACCTCGATTTCGCCGAACTTGGCGAAATCGACCTTCGGCCAGGGCAGCAGATCGAGCCCGCCGCCGAGGCTGGCGCCGCCAGCGACCGGGGCAGCGGTGGCGCCTGACATGACGCCCTTGACGTACTTGGTCAGGTCTTCCTTGACGATGCGGTTCTTCGGGCCGGTAGCCGGCACCTTGTTCAGATCGACACCGAGTTCGCGGGCATAGGCGCGGACGGACGGCGAGGCGTGAACCTTGGCGCCGGCTGCCAGGGCCGGAGCCAGTGCAGCAGGTGCGGCAGCAGCCGGTGCGGCGGCGGGCGCGGCAACCGGGGCTGCGGCAGCAGCGACAGGCGCCGGAGCAGCGGCTTGCGGTGCAGCCGCCGGGGCGGATGCGCCCGTTTCAACCTTGATCAGTACTGTGCCTTCGCCAACCTTGGAGCCGAGCTGGACGAGGACTTCCTTGACCGTGCCAGCAACAGTGGAAGGAACATCCATTGTTGCCTTGTCGGATTCGAGCGTGGCGATCGCATCGTCAACCTTGATGCTGTCGCCGACCTTGACGTAGAGCTCGATGACCGGGACTTCGGCGAAATCGCCGATATCGGGCACCTTGACTTCAACCACACCGCCACCAGCCGAGGGCGCGGCGGCAACCGGCGCCGCCGCCGGCGCCGGCGCCGGTGCAGCAGCCTGGACGGCCGGTGCGGAGGCAGCGGCAGGCGCTGCAACAGCGGCACCACCCGTTTCAACCTTGATCAGCACGGTGCCTTCGCCAACCTTGGAACCGAGCTGGACCAAAACTTCCTTGATAACGCCGTCGACCGTGGAAGGCACATCCATCGTCGCCTTGTCGGATTCCAGCGTGGCAATGGCATCGTCGACCTTGATGCTGTCGCCGACCTTGACGTACAACTCGATCACCGGCACTTCAGCGAAATCGCCGATATCGGGGACTTTGACTTCAATGATTTGGCTCATGTTGTCTCTCCCCGATTAAACCGACATCGGATTCGGCTTGGCCGGATCCAGGTTGTATTTGACCAGAGCGGCAGCAACCACTTCGCGCTTGATCTCGCCGTTGTCGGCCAGCGCCTTGAGGGCGGCCAGCGTCACCCAGTGACGATCGACTTCGAAGAAGTGACGGAGCTTCTCGCGGGTATCCGAACGGCCGAAACCATCGGTGCCGAGCGTGACGTACGGTGCCTTGACGAAGGGACGGATCTGCTCGGAGAACAGCTTGATGTAGTCGGTCGAAGCGATGACCGGGCCCTTGGCGCCCGCCAGCTTTTGCTCGACGTGCGACAGCTTCGGCTCTTCGAGCGGATGCAGCATGTTCCAGCGCTGGGTATCGATGCCGTTGCGGGCCAGTTCGTTCATGCTCGGGCAACCCCAGAGGTCAGCCTCGACACCCCAGTCGGCCTTGAGCAGGTCGGCGGCAGCGATGACTTCACGGAAGATGGTGCCGGAACCGAGCAGCTGAACGCGCGGGCCGGCCGATTCGCCACCCTTCTTGAACAGGTACATGCCCTTGATGATGTCGGCTTCCGAACCGGCCGGCATTTCCGGGTGCTCGTAGTTCTCGTTCATCACCGTCAGGTAATAGAAGACGTCTTCCTGCTCCTGGAACATGCGGCGCATGCCGTCCTGGGTGACCACGGCGACTTCATACTGGAAGGTCGGGTCGTAGGAAACGCAGTTCGGGATCAGGTTGGACAGGATCAGGCTGTGGCCGTCTTCGTGCTGCAGGCCTTCGCCGTTCAGTGTCGTGCGACCGGCCGTACCGCCGATCAGGAAGCCGCGGGCGCGCTGGTCGCCAGCCGCCCAGCACAGGTCCATGACACGCTGCAGGCCGAACATCGAGTAGCAGATATAGAACGGAATGGTCTGCACGTTATGCACGGAGTAGGAGGTAGCGGCGGCGATCCAGTCGCTCATCGCGCCCGATTCGTTGATGCCTTCCTGCAGCACCTGACCGGTCTTCGATTCCTTGTAGAACATCAGCTGGTCATGGTCTTCCGGCACATAGTTCTGGCCTTCCTGATTCCAGATGCCGACCGAGCGGAACATGCCTTCCATGCCGAAAGTGCGCGACTCGTCCGGCACGATGGGCACGACGTTCTTGCCGACATTCTTGTCCTTCAACATCATGTTCATGATGCGGACGATGGCCATCGTCGTGGACAGTTCGCGGCCTTCGCCAGACGCCTTGAGCAGCGCTGCAAAGGTGTCGAGTGCCGGAATCTGCAGCGGCTCGGCCTTGCGGCGGCGCTGCGGCAGGAAGCCGCCGAGGTCCATGCGACGCTGGAGCATGTACTGGTATTCCGGTGAGTCTTCGGCGAACTTGAGGTAAGGCAGTTCGTAGAGCTGGTCGTCCGGCACCGGCAGGTTGAAGCGGTCGCGGAAGCGGCCGATCTGCTCCTTGTCCATCTTCTTCTGCTGGTGCGAGGTGTTCATCGCTTCGCCGGCCTGGCCCATGCCGAAGCCCTTGATGGTCTTGGCGAGAATGAGGGTCGGGGCGCCCTTGGTCTTGATGGCGCGGTCGTAGGCGGCGAAGATCTTGAAGATGTCGTGGCCGCCGCGGTTCAGATTCCAGATCTCGTCATCGGTCCAGTCGGCGACCAGTTCGCGCAGTTCCGGCGTGTTGAAGAAATGTTCGCGGACGTAGGCGCCGTTCTTGGCCTTGAAGGTCTGGTACTCGCCATCGCACAGCTCCATCATGCGCTTCTTGAGGATGCCCTTCTTGTCGCGGGTAAACAGCGCATCCCAGTGGGTGCCCCAGACCAGCTTGATGACGTTCCAGCCGGCACCGCGGAACTCGGATTCGAGTTCCTGAATGATCTTGCCGTTGCCGCGTACCGGGCCGTCGAGGCGCTGCAGGTTGCAGTTGATGACGAAGATCAGGTTGTCGAGTTTTTCGCGTCCGGCCATGCCGATGGCGCCGAGCGATTCGACTTCATCGGTCTCGCCATCACCGAGGAAGGCCCAGACCTTGCGATCACCGGCCTTGGCCAGTCCGCGCGAGTCGAGGTACTTCATGAAGCGGGCCTGATAAATGGCCTGGATCGGGCCGAGGCCCATTGAAACGGTCGGGAATTGCCAGAAATCGGGCATCAGCCACGGGTGCGGGTAGGACGAAATGCCTTTGCCGCCGGTTTCCTGACGGAAGTTGTCCATCTGTTCTTCGCTCAGGCGACCGAGCATGAAGGCGCGGGAATAGACGCCCGGAACGGAATGGCCCTGGAAGAAGATCAGGTCGCCGCCAGACGGATCATTGATGCTGCGCCAGAAATGCGAAAAGCCGACGTCGTAAAGGGCAGCGGCTGACGCGAAGGAGGCGATGTGGCCGCCGACGTTGGTGTCCTTGTTGGCGCGGACGACCATGGCCATCGCGTTCCAGCGGATATAGGAGTGCAGCTTGATTTCCATGTCCGGGTTGCCCGGGTACTTGGGCTGCTGGTCGGCCGGAATGGTGTTGATGTATTCGGTGTTGGCCGAGTAGGGCAGATCGATCCCGTCTTCGCGGGCCTGGCCGATCAGCTTCTCGATCAGGTAATGGGCGCGGTCGGCGCCTTCGTTGGCGAGGACGCCGCCAAGGGCGTCAATCCACTCTTTGGTTTCCTGCGGATCTACGTCGGCAGGGTCAGGCAAATTGTTCGGTTGTTCGGCCATGGTTTGTCTCCTGGGTTGAATGTCATTCTGTTTTGCCCGTTTAGCAAAACTACTTTAACTGCTTCCGATGCGCTGCGCGAGTCCGTACTTTCCCTTAGTCGCGTTTCGCATTGTAAAAACAAAATTCGCATTGTGCAATAAGGACAAACCCGTACCTCGGGTTTTTTTGCATATTTACAACGGGGAGCTTAGAGCGTGGCCCAGCGGGCCAGCGTGCCGCCGAAGAAGGCGGTGGCGATCAGGGCGAGCGGCGAAACGGCGATGAAGACCTTGAGTACGCGGGCGATGAACGGGTGGGCAACCGCCGACTCGATGAAGCAACGGGCGACCACGACGCCCTTGATCCAGATGATGGCGGCGACCAGCAAGGGCAGCCAGCGCACCTCGCGGAACCATTCGCTAAGGCCGAGGCTGGCCAGCGTCAGGGCGACCAGCGCGAGCCATGCCACGGTCAACCGGGAAAAATGGTCATTTTTGGAATCCATGTTCAAGCCAGGACGTAGAACAAGGGAAAGATGACCAGCCAGATGATGTCGGTGGCGTGCCAGTAGCAGGCCAGCGCTTCGAGTCCGGCGTAGTCGGCCGACGAATAGCCACGAAAGCTCAGCCGGGCGAGCACCCACAGAATGCCGAGGATGCCCCAGGTGGCGTGCACCAGATGGGTGAAGGTCAGGTAGTAATAGACGGTGAAAAAAATGCCCGATTCGCCGTTGATGCCATGCGCCAGGTTCCAGTCGATTTCGAGCACCTTGGTCAGCGGATAGCCGAGCGCGACGACCAGTCCGGCGATCAGCCAGATGACGGCCGAGCGATGCTTGTCCTGGCGGATGGCATTGACCGAGCAGGCGATGAAGTAGCTGCTCGTGATCATGAGCAGCGTGATGGTCGTTCCGGCAGCGACCGACAGGCGTTGGGCGCCGTCGTGGAAAGCCTGCGGAAAATGGGCGCGGGCGATGAAATACACCGCAAAAAGTACGGCGAATTCGACGAATTCGCAGGTGATGCCGGCCCAGATGCCTTTGTTGCCGGGAATGCGGAACGGGCTTTCGGCAACGGGGGGCGGATCGGCGAGGAGGGTGGCGGCGTTCATGGTCGGGTTCTTGGCGAGGGGTCATTGTTCCGCGGGCAGGTCGTGCCGGCCTTGATGTCCATCAACGGCAATCTGATATGACACGAAAAATACATTTATATGTATTGCGCTGTATCAAGTTCGGAAAAACGTATCTTTTTATAATTTGTGGTTTGGTCCAAACGATCGAGGAGTCGACATGGCGGCAGTCATGCCTGTACCGGCAGCAAGCCGGGTTCTGATGTCCGGTAACGAAGCAGTCGCCCGCGCCGTCTGGGAGGCTGGCGTGAAAGTCGCCGCCGCTTATCCCGGCACGCCATCTACTGAAATGCTGGAAGTCATTTCCAGCTACCCGGATCTCTACGCCGAGTGGTCGGTCAATGAGAAGGTTTCGCTGGAAGTTGCCATCGGTGCCGCCTACGCCGGCTCGCGTTCCTTCTGCTGCATGAAGCATGTCGGCATGAATGTCGCCTCCGATGCGCTGATGACCTTGACCCTGACCGGCGTCATCGGTGGCCTGGTCATCGCCATTGCCGACGACGTCGGCTTGTCCTCATCGCAGAACGAGCAGGATTCCCGCTACTGGGGCCGCTTCGCCCACGTCCCGGTGCTCGAGCCCGCGGATTCGCAGGAAGCCTACGCGATGACGCTGTACGCCTACGAGCTGTCGGAGAAATTCCAGGTGCCGGTCATCCTGCGCATGACGACGCGGATCAACCACGTCAAGTCGCTGGTTACGGTCGGCGAGCGGAACGAGTACGTCGGCGCCGGCTTCAAGAAGGAACCGGCCCGCTTCGTCATGGTGCCAGGCAATGCCGGCAAGCGCATCCCGCTGATGTTCGCCCGCGATATCAAGTTGCGCGAACTGGCCGAAACATCCGAACTGAATTTCATCGAGGACGGCTCCGACAAATGTGTCGGCTTCATCGCCTCCGGCCCAGCCTACATGCACGTCAAGGAATCTTTCCCGAACGCGCCGGTCTTGAAGCTTGGCTTCTCCAGCCCGGTGCCGTTCGAGAAGTGTCGCGAACTGGCTGCGCTGGTCGACCAGGTTGTCATCGTCGAAGAAGTCGAGCCACTCATCGAAACCGAACTCAAGGCGCAAGGCCTCAAGGTGATCGGCAAGGAAATCCTGCCACTTCAGGGTGAGTTGTCGCCCAACGTGCTCAAGCCGGCCATCGCCAAACTGCTCGGCGAGCCGGTGCCGGAAACAACCGCCCTAGCCCCGCTGCAGGTTTTCCCGCGGCCGCCGACGATGTGCGTCGCCTGTCCGCACCTCGGTGTCTATTACACGCTGTCGCAAGTGCGCAATCTCAACATCTCGGGCGACATCGGCTGTTACACGCTGGGCGCCGGCCACCCGTGGAATGCCCTCGACACCTGCGTCTCGATGGGTGCCTCGATGGGCGTTGCGCTAGGCATGGACAAGGGGCGTGGCGAATCGGACAAGGACAAGCGCGTGGTCGCCGTAATAGGCGACTCAACCTTCCTGCACATGGGCATGCAGGGCCTGCTCGACATGGTTTACAACAAGGGCAACGTCACTGTGCTTTTGCTCGACAACCGCGCTGTCGGCATGACGGGCGGCCAGAATAATCCGGGTAACGGCTATGGCATCCACGGCGAAGAAGCGCCGCGCGTCGATTTCGCCAAGCTGGTCAGTGCGCTGGGTGTCAGGGACGAACGCATCCACGTCGTCAATCCGTATGAGTTGCCGGTGCTCTTCAAGACCATCCGCGAAGAGGTCAAGGTGCCCGAGGTGTCGGTCATCATCACCGACCAGCCCTGCGTGCTGGTCAAGGATTACCACAAGCTCAAGCCTTTCGAGGTCGTCGAGGACAAGTGTACCGGTTGCGGCAATTGCATCGACGTCGGTTGCCCGGCCATCCACGTCACGCGGCGCGGCAAGGAGGTCAAGCCGAGCGGTCGCGAGGTCAATCTGGCTTTCGTGCGCATCGAAACCTCGGTGTGTACCGGTTGCGGTCTGTGCGTCCAGCCCTGCGCGCCGAAAGCCATCGTCCATCATGTGCCGACCTCGCCGATTCAGCTTGTTACCAAGGGAGGCTGCGCAGCATGAACCGAGTTGAAAACACCTGCACCAACATCCTCGTCGTCGGCATCGGCGGCCAGGGAGTCATGACGGCGACCGAAATCCTCGCCGAAGCCGCCATCGCGCTGGGCCACGACGTCAAGAAAACCGAAGTCGCCGGCATGGCACAGCGCGGCGGCGTTGTCTCGTCGCACCTGCGTTTCGGCCAGCGCGTCCTGTCGCCCCAGATCACGCCGGGCACGGCCGACGTGCTGCTCGGTTTTGAGTCGGCCGAGGCCATGCGCTGGCAGCACATGCTCAAGCCGGGCGGCATCACGTTGATGAACACGGCCAGGCTGGTGCCGCCGGTCGTCGAACTCGGCCTGTTCGATTACCCGGAAGACCCGCTGGCCGAGATCAGGAAATCCGGCAACAAGGTCGTCGCCTTCGATGCCACGACCATTGCGCAGAATCTTGGCGACATCCGCCTCGGCAACACGGTCATGCTCGGCGCCATCGCCGATCACCTGCCGTTTGGCGCCGAGGTCTTGCTCGATTGCGTGCTCAAGCGCTTCCAGCGCAAGGGCGAAAAACTGGTCGAACTGAATCGTCGGGCTTTCGAAGCAGGTCGCGCAGCTGTCGGCGAAGCGGAAACTGCTGCCGCGTAATCTGGTAAAATACGCGCCAATTCAAAGGGAAAGGCCTCTGCCTTTCCCCTTTTTCTTTTCAGTTGGATGCGACGATGACAGCTCAAATTATTGACGGCAAGGCGCTGGCCGAAGAACTGCGCCAGGGTTTCAAGGCACGCGTCGAGGCACTGACCGCCAAGGGCCACAAGCCCGGTCTGGTGGTCATTCTGGTCGGGGCCGACCCGGCTTCCGAGGTCTATGTCCGCAACAAGGTCAATGGCTGCCTGGCCATCGGCATGCACTCCGAGAAGATCACCTACGAGGCCACGGTCGATCAGGCCACGGTGCTCAACAAGATCGCCGAACTGAACGCCGATCCGAACATCCACGGCATCCTTGTCCAACTGCCGCTGCCTAAGCATTTCGACGAAGAGGCTGTGCTTGAAGCGATCGCCGCCGACAAGGACGTCGATGGGTTCCACGCTGAAAACGTCGGTGCACTGGCCCAGGGCAATCCACGCTTCATCCCGTGCACGCCTTACGGCGTCATGAAGATGTTCGAGAAGGGCAACGTCGATCTGACCGGCAAGGAGGCGGTCGTCATCGGCCGTTCCAACATCGTCGGCAAGCCGATGGCGCTGCTGCTCATCAACGCCGGGGCGACGGTCACCGTGTGCAACTCGCGCACCAAGGATCTGAAATTCCACACCAGCCGCGCCGACATTCTGGTCGCTGCCGTCGGCAAGCCGAAGTTCGTTACCGGCGACATGGTCAAGCCGGGCGCCGTCGTCATCGACGTCGGCATCAACCGCCTGCCGGACGGCAAGCTGTGCGGCGACGTCGATTTTGCCAGCTGCCTTGAGGTGGCCGGCCAGATCACCCCGGTGCCGGGCGGCGTTGGTCCGATGACCATCACCATGCTGCTGGCAAATACCATCGAAGCTGCGGAACGAAAAGCGGCCGCCGCCTGACTAAGGCATCTTTCCATCCCAACTTGAAGGACTAACAACATGAGCACAAAGCCCCTCGTCGGTATCGTCATGGGTTCGGACAGCGACTGGCCGATCATGCGCGCCGCCGCTGTTGCCCTGAAGAACCTGGACATTCCCTACGAAGCCAAGGTTCTGTCAGCCCACCGCACGCCGGATCAGGCACTGGATTACGCCTCTACTGCCGCCGGCCGCGGCATCAAGGTGCTGATCGGTGCGGCTGGCGGTGCCGCCCACCTGGCCGGCGTGCTCGCCGCCAAGACGCAGCTGCCGGTGCTCGGCGTACCGATGCCCTCCAAGCACCTGATGGGTCTCGATTCGCTGCTCTCCATGGTCCAGATGCCCGGCGGCATTCCGGTTGCCACCTTCGCCGTCGGCGAAGCCGGGGCGACCAATGCCGCGTTGTTTGCCGTCGCCATGCTGGCCTTGAGCGACGAAGGTATCGCCCAGAGGCTGGCCGGCTTCCGCCAGAGCCAGACCGAAAAAGTGCTGTCCAAGACGCTGCCCGATCAGCCTTGAACGCCACTCCGACCAGCTTTCGCCAATGACTCAGGACTACGCGCGCGCCGTTGAATTGTTGCGCGCCGGCGAGCTGGTCGCCTTCCCGACGGAAACGGTTTACGGCCTGGGGGCGGATGCCGCCAACCCGGCCGCCGTCGCCAAAATTTTTGCCGCCAAGGGCCGACCGGCCGATCATCCGCTGATCGTCCACATCGCCGGCCACGACGCCGTCGATCATTGGGCTGAGCAGGTTCCCGCTGTCGCCTGGGAACTCATGGAAGCCTTCTGGCCCGGCCCGTTGACCCTGATCCTGAAAAAACAGGCCTGGGTGCCGGACGCCGTGACCGGCGGGCAGGATACCGTTGGCCTGCGCGTCCCCGGCCATCCCGTGGCGCTCGATCTGCTCCGTGCTTTTGCCGCCGTCGCCGGCGAACATGCCGGCATCGCTGCGCCGTCGGCCAACCGCTTCGGCCGGATCAGCCCGACCACGGCTGAACACGTCCGTGAAGAGTTGGGCGATCGCGTGCCGTTGATCCTCGATGGCGGGCCGTGCAAGGTCGGCATCGAATCGACGATCGTTGATTGCTCGCGCGGCGAACCGGTCGTCCTGCGTCCCGGCCACATCGCCCCGGCCCATCTCGAAGCCGTTCTCGGCCGCCGCCCGAACATCGAAACCGCGGTCGGCGCGCCGCGCGTCTCCGGCTCGCTGGCCGCCCACTACGCGCCACAAACGCCGATGCGCCTGGTTTCCTCCGAGCGCCTGCTCGATTTCATCAACGCCCAGCGCCACAAAGGCGATCGCTGCGGCGTCATCAGCACCAACCAGCCGCCGCACGCCGGCATGCCCCACGTTTGGCGCATGGTGCCGGCCGACCCGGTCGGCTACGCCCACGACCTCTACGCCGCCCTGCGCGACATGGACCACGCCGGTGTCGACCTGATCGCCGTCGAAGCCCTGCCCGACGAACCAGCCTGGGCCGCAGTCTCCGACCGCCTGCGCCGCGCCGTTGCCGGGGCCGGGCAAGCCTAAACGCCGACTTCCACGGTCAACCGGAAAAAACGGCCAAAATTGAAATGTCGCCCGCAAGCACTGTTGCTGGCACTTAATTCCTGATTACTCAAAACCCTGCTTTGATCTGCAAATCGGAGTGCGCTAGAATCGGTCCCCGTTGGGGGGGGTAGCTCAGTTGGGAGAGCGCCTGGTTCGCAATCAGGAGGTCGTGAGTTCGATCCTCATCCTCTCCACCATCGAATTCTTTAAAAAGCCTGATTTTTCAGGCTTTTTTCATTTGTGCATGCCGGGTTAGGGATTTCCCTCGGGGTGCTTGTATTGCTGCGCGAATCGCCGAATACTTTGTCTGTGTCAGGCTGGCCTGACTCAACAGAGGTTTGGTCGCAAAACAATAATGGATGGAGGATCGAGACATGAGTTTGGTACCCAAGGTGCAAACGCACAAGATTTCCAAAAACATTACATTGAGCGCTTCCGGATACAACGTGATCGGTGCCGACTCGCCGGCGATTGAGGCGATGACGGACTTCCTGCGGGTCAGCGTGGTGGTCATTGCGCCCGATGCCTCGGTGGTTGAGGCCAATGCGCAGATGATTGCGCGCGGCGTTCGTCTGCTTATGGTCACCTCGGCTAACGACCGGCTGGAAGGCCTGATTACCGCCCGCGACATCCTCGGCGAGAAGCCGATGCAGGTGGCTTCGGCGCGCGGCTGCAAGCGCGACGAACTGAAGGTGGTCGAGCTCATGACGCCGATCAGTCATGTCGACACGCTCTATTTGAAGGAAGTGCTGAACGTGCGCGTCGTCGATATCCTCGACGCCCTGAAACGCCTCGGTCGCCAGCATATTCTGGTCGAAGACGTCGATGCGGCGACTGGCTTGCCACGCGTGCGCGGTTTGTTCTCGGCAACCAATATCGGTCGTCAGCTTGGCGTGCCGGTGCTCGGTTTCGAGCTGGCCAGCACCTTTGCCGAAATCGAGGCGGCGCTGGCTCCGTGATGCCGGTGCCGGCATGACCACGTCAGACGATTTGCGCCAGTTGGCGTCGCAGTCACTGCTCTCGCACTTTGCCGATCTGTGCGAGGGGGCGGTGATTGTCGACGCCTTGGGTAACGTAGTCTGGATGAACGACCAATATCCCGGCCGTCTGGGGATCAGCGATCTGGCGGCGACGATCGGTCGGCCAATCGAGGAAGTGATCCCGAACAGCCTGATGCGTCAGGTGATCAGCACCGGCCGGCCAATCATGCTCGATATCATGGATTTCGGCGACGAGTCCTTTGTCGTGACGCGGCTGCCGTTGCGCGAGGCGAGCGGCAAGGTGGTCGGCGCGGTTGGCTTCATTCTCTACGACGATCCGCGCCACCTGGCGCCGGTGGTTTCCCGCTACCAGCGATTGCGGGCTGATCTGGCCGAGGCCGAGCGCAAACTGGCCGATGCCCGGCGGACCAAATATACCTTTTCGAGTTTTGTCGGCGCCGGTGCGGGCTGTAGTGAATTGAAGCAGGCGGCCCGGCGGGCGGCGCGAACGTCGTCGTCGGTGCTCATTCTCGGCGAAACGGGGACGGGCAAGGAGTTGCTGGCCCAGGCCATTCATGCGGCGAGCCCGCGGGTCAACGGGCCGTTCGTTGCGGTCAACATTGCCGCCGTACCGGAAACGCTGCTTGAGGCGGAGTTTTTCGGTGTCGCGGCGGGGGCCTATACCGGCGCGGACAAGCGCGGCCGCGACGGCAAGTTCAAGCTGGCCGATGGCGGTACGCTGTTCCTCGACGAAATCGGCGACATGTCGCTGGCGCTTCAGGCCAAGCTGCTGCGCGCCTTGCAGGAGCGTGAGTTCGAGCCGGTTGGTTCGAACAAGCTGCTGACCGTCGATGTGCGGATCATCGCGGCGACCAGTCGCGATCTCGAGCAAATGGTCGCCGATGGCCAGTTCCGCGCCGATCTCTACTACCGGCTCAACGTCATTACCCTGAAAACGCCGCCTTTGCGCGAGCGTCCCGAAGACATGGGCCTGCTGGCCGATTACCTGATTGAGCAGATTTGCCGCCTGCAAGGTATTCCCCTGCACGGCATCAGTACGTCGGGCCTCAATCGTCTGCTTCAGCACGACTGGCCGGGCAATGTGCGCGAACTGGCCAATGTGCTCGAACGGGCCTTGTTGATGAGCGATGGCGACATGCTCGAAAGCGCCGATCTTGATCGGGTCATGCCGAAGGTCAAGGCGGCGCTCGTTCCTCCGCTTGCCAAGGTTCTCGGCATTGCCGAAGTCGTCGCCCAGGCCGAACGACAGGCGATCCTGGCAGCCTTGCGCAGCTGTGCCGGGAACAAGGTTCAGGCCGCCCGGCTGCTCGGCATTTCGCGGGCGGCGCTGTACGAAAAGATTGCCGGCCTGGGGGTTGATGCCGAGGCGGCCTGAAGTGTCTGCCTGGCTGGACAGAGTGTCAGCCAGAGCAGACGTTCGCGATGCCACGGTCAACCGGAAAAAACGTCGAATTCCATAATAGTCAATGAGTTGAATGCTCTGGCACGCCGCGTGCGATAGAGAAGGCTCCGCAATAACATTCAAGGAGACAAAGTGGACTTTCTCATCGTTCTGGGCGCCCTGGCGTTCCTGATGTTCGTAGCCTATCGCGGCTACAGCGTCATCCTGTTTGCACCAATCGCCGCCATGGGCGCCGTGCTTTTCATCGACCCGAACATGGTTGCACCGATGTTTACCGGCCTCTTCATGGACAAGATGGTCGGCTTCGTGAAGAACTTCTTCCCGGTCTTTTTGCTCGGCGCCGTCTTCGGCAAGGTCATTGAGCTATCCGGCTTCTCGAAATCGATCGTCGCCTCGGTGATCAAGATGATCGGCAGCGAGCGCGCCATGCTCTCCATCGTCATCGTCTGCGGGGTGCTGACCTACGGCGGTGTATCACTGTTCGTCGTTGTCTTCGCCGTCTATCCCTTTGCTGCCGAAATGTTCCGTCAGGGCGGCATTCCCAAGCGCCTGATTCCCGGCACCATCGCGCTCGGCGCCTTCACCTTCACGATGGACTCCCTGCCCGGCACGCCGCAGATCCAGAACATCATTCCGACCACCTTCTTCAAGACCGACATCTACGCTGCGCCGTGGCTGGGCATCATCGGCGGCCTGTTCATTTTCGTCGTCGGCATGATCTATCTGGAAAGTTGCCGTCGTCGCGCCGCCAAGGCTGGCGAAGGTTATGGCGAAGGCCACATCAATGAACCGGAAGCGGTTTCCAGCGAAAAGCTCGTCCATCCGGCCATCGCCATCCTGCCGCTGATCATGGTCGGCGTCATGAACAAGGTGTTCACCACGGCCATCCCGGTGCTGTATGGCGAGAAGGTTTCCTTCATTCCGGCCGTCATCGGCAAGGCCGCTCCCGTCATCCAGCAAACCAAGGCTGTCGCTGCCATCTGGGCGGTCGAAGGCGCTTTGTTGATTGGTATCGCCACCGTTTTCATCTTCGGCTGGAAAATGGTCTTCAGTAAGTTCGGTGAAGGCAGCAAGAGCGCCATTGGCGGTGCCCTGCTGGCCACCATGAACACCGCGTCCGAGTACGGTTTCGGTGCCGTGATCGCGGCGCTGCCCGGCTTCCTGGTTGTCGCCAACGCCCTGAGCGCCATTCCCAACCCGCTGATCAACGAAGCGATCACCGTCACCTCGCTGGCCGGCATCACCGGCTCCGCCTCGGGCGGCATGGGTATCGCGCTGGCGGCCATGGCCGAAACCTTCATTGCCAACGCCAACGCCGCCGGCATTCCGCTCGAAGTCTTCCACCGCGTTGCCTCGATGGCTTCCGGCGGCATGGACACCTTGCCGCACAACGGCGCCGTAATCACGCTGCTCGCCGTCACCGGCCTGACCCATCGTCAGTCATACAAGGACATCTTCGCCATCACCTGCATCAAGACCATGGCAGTTTTCGTGGTGATCGGGGTGTTCTACGCGACCGGTATTGTTTGATAATCCAATAAAAATAAAGAGGAGATAAACCATGGCCTTGTCACGTCACCCAATGGCTTCGTCGCTGCGTGCTTCCGACACCGGCAAGGTGGTGTCGGCACGCGATGCCGTCCGCCTGATCAAGGATGGCGATACCGTCGCTACCGGCGGTTTTGTCGGCATCGGCTTTGCCGAAAATATCGCTGTCGCGCTGGAAGCGCTTTTTCTCGAAGGCGAGGAAGCCGATGTGCACGGCCTCGGCCGGCCGCGCAACCTGACCCTCGTTTACGCGGCCGGGCAGGGCGACGGCAAGGAGCGTGGCCTCAATCACCTCGGTCACGATGGCCTGGTCAGCCGGGTCATCGGCGGCCACTGGGGCCTGGTCCCCAAGCTGCAACAACTGGCCGTTTCCAACCGGATCGAAGCCTACAACCTGCCGCAGGGGGTGATCACCCACCTCTTTCGCGACATTGCCGCCGGCAAGCCGGGGACGCTGACCCGGGTCGGCCTGGGCACCTTCGTCGATCCGCGTTTCGGCGGCGGCAAGCTCAACGAAATGACGACCAAGGATGTCGTCCGCCTGATGGAAATAGACGGCGAGGAGTACCTGTTCTACAAGGCGCTGCCGATCAACATCGGCATCATCCGCGGCACGACGGCCGACCCGGATGGCAATGTGACGATGGAGAAGGAGGCCTTGACGCTCGAGGCGCAGGCCATCGCCATGGCGGCGCGCAACTCGGGCGGCATTGTCATCGTCCAGGTCGAGCGCATTGCCGAGCGCGGCACGCTGAACCCGCGCCAGGTCAAGATTCCCGGCATTCTGGTCGATTGCGTCGTGGTCGCCGAAAAGCCGGAGTACCACATGCAGACCTTTGCCGAGCCGTACAGCCCGGCTTTTGCTGGCGAGATCAAGGTGCCGCTGTCGGCCATCGCGGCGATGCCGATGAGCGAGCGCAAGATTATCGCCCGTCGCGCCGCGCTGGAACTGAAAGCCAACGCCGTCGTCAATCTCGGCATCGGCATGCCGGAAGGTGTCGCCAACGTCGCCGCCGAAGAGCAGGTCATCGACCTCATGACGCTGACCGCCGAACCCGGCGTCATCGGCGGCGTGCCGGCCGGCGGCCTGAGTTTCGGGGCGGCGACCAATGCCCAGGCGATTATCGACCAGCCCAGCCAGTTCGATTTCTACGATGGTGGCGGGCTGGATATTGCCTTCCTCGGTCTGGCCCAGGCCGACAAGCAGGGCAACCTCAATGTCTCCAAGTTCGGGCCGCGGCTGGCTGGGGCGGGCGGCTTCATCAACATTTCGCAGAATGCCAAGAAGGTCGTTTTCGTCGGCACCTTTACCGCCGGCAATCTGGAGGTTGCGGTCGACGCCGGCAAACTGAGCATTGTCGAGGACGGCAAGGCGGTGAAGTTTGTCGACGAGGTCGAGCATCGCACCTTCAGCGGCCCACAAGCCGCCAAGTGGGGCAAGACGGTGCTCTACATCACCGAGCGCTGCGTCTTCAAGCTGACCGGCGAAGGGCTGGAGCTGATCGAAATCGCCCCCGGCATCGATCTGCAGAAGGACATCCTCGACAAGATGGAATTCCAGCCAATCATGCACCACGAACCGAAGCTCATGGATGCGCGGATCTTCACCGACGAGCCGATGAATTTCCGGGCTGAAATGCTTGAACGGCCGCTGGCCGAGCGACTCACCTACGACCCGGCGCAAAACCTGTTCTTTGTCGATTTCGCCGGGCTCAGCGTGCGCAGCGAAGCGGATATCAGCCGCATCCTCGAAGCCGTCGAGAGCAAACTGGCGCCGATCGGCCACAAGGTCAACGCCATCGTCAATTACGACCGTTTCTCCATCGTGCCTGAGCTGGTCGATGAGTACATCGGCGTCGTCAAAGGCATCATGGATCGGCACTACCACGACGTGACGCGCTATACCTCGAGCACTTTCCTGCGCATGAAACTCGGCGAGGCGCTCGAGAAACAGCGGATTTCGCCGCATCTCTACGAGAGCGCCGACGAGGCCGAGGGACACTTGGCCAAACAATGATGACCGTAGGGTCATTAGGCGTGTGACATCGGCCGCGGTATGATTCGACGATTCCCGCGGTCGACACAGGTTTTGGCATGAACTCCATTTTTTCGGGCCCGCTTGCCGGGCGCAAGACACGTATTGCGCTGGCTATCGCTGTTTTGGCGGTGGCCGGCGCTGTCTTTTTTTCACGCTCCGATGAATCGAAGCCGGCCGAAGCCGCCAAGGTGGCCGCTGCCCGCCCGGCCCTGACGGTCAGCCTGACCGCGCCGCAAAAACTTGACTGGCCGCTCGTGCTGCCCGCCAATGGCAACGTCGTCGCTTGGCAGGAGGCGGTGATCGGCGCCGAGATTGCCAATTACCGGATCACCGAAGTCCGTGTCCAGGTTGGCGACAAGGTCAAAAAGGGCCAGGTTCTGGCCCGCATCGCCAGCGATACGGTGGCCAGCGAACTGGCCGAGGCGCGGGCGTCGGTGGCCGAACTCGAAGCCAGCGCCGCTGAGGCAAAAGGCAATGCCGAGCGGGCCAGGGAGCTCAGGGAAAAGGGTTTCTACAGCACCCAGCTCAACACCCAATTCCAGACGGCGCAGAACACGGCGCAGGCTCGCCTGGCCGCCGCGCGCGCCCGGCAGCAGGGCGCCGACCTGAAAGTCAGCAAGACTGCGGTGCTGGCGCCCGATGACGGCGTGATTTCGGCGCGCAGCGCGACGGTCGGTTCGCTGACCCAGACCGGGCAGGAGCTGTTTCGTCTGATTCGCGGTGGCCGGCTGGAATGGCGGGCCGAAGTGCCGTCGGCTGATCTCGGCAAGGTCAAGGCCGGGGTCGTGGCCATCCTCACGGCGCCGGGCGGGGAAACGGTCAAGGGCGCGGTGCGGGCGGTGTCGCCGAGCGTTGATCCGCAAACCCGCAACGGGTTGGTTTATGTCGATCTGCCGGTGACTTCGGCCGTCCGGGCCGGCATGTTCGCGCGCGGTGAATTTTCTCTGGCGCAAAGCCCGGCGCTGACGCTGCCGCAATCGGCCGTCGTCCTGCGCGAAGGATTTGGCTATGTTTTCCGGATGGAGGGCGAGGACCGTGTGGCGCAGGCCAAGGTCGCTCTCGGCCGCCGGCTTGGCGAGCGCATCGAAATTCTTTCCGGGTTGGAACCGGCGGCACGTGTGGTGGCGACGGGGGCTGGCTTTCTGGCCGATGGCGACGTCGTCAAGGTGGTCGACGGAGTTGCAAAATGAGCCGTTTTTTCCGGTTGACCGTGGAATTTCGCTTGGTGGCCGCTGAGGGTGTGACGCGATGAATGTTTCGTCGTGGTCGATCCGCAATCCGACGCCGGCCATCCTGCTCTTCCTGCTCCTCACGCTGGCCGGTGTCATGGGCTTCAAGGCGATGAAGATCCAGCAGTTCATGGACATCGAATTGCCGACGGTGGTGGTCACGGCCAGCCTGCCCGGCGCGGCGCCAGCCCAGATGGAAACCGAAGTGGCGCGCAAGATCGAGAATTCGGTGGCGACGCTGCAGGGCATCAAGCACATCTACACCAAGGTGCAGGATGGCACGGCGACAGTGACCGTCGAATTCCGCCTGGAAAAGCCGACCCAGGAAGCGGTCGACGACGTCCGCGATGCCGTCTCGCGCATCCGTGCCGACCTGCCGGGCGATCTGCGCGACCCGGTGATCAGCAAGATGAACCTGTCCGGCGCCCCGATCCTGACCTACACCGTGGCGTCGAGTCGGATGGACGGCGAGGCGCTGTCGTGGTTTGTCGATAACACGGTCAGCAAGGCCATCCTCTCGGCGCGTGGTGTTGGTGCCGTGTCGCGGGTCGGCGGTGTGACGCGCGAAATCCGCATTGAGCTCGACCCGGCCAGAATGCTCGCCCTCAGCGTCACTGCGGCCGACATCTCGCGCCAGCTCAAGCAGATCCAGCAGGATGCCTCGGGCGGCCGGGCCGACGTCGGCGGCATCGAGCAGTCGGTGCGCACCATCGCCACCGTCAAGAGTGCCGATGAACTGGGCGGCATGGACATTGTGCTCTCCGACGGGCGGCGTATCCGCCTCGATCAGCTGGCGACGATCAGCGATACCGTCGGCGAGCAGCGCACCGAAGCCCTGCTCAACGGCAAGCCGGTCGTCGGCTTCGAGATCACGCGGAGCAAGGGCGCTGGTGAGGTCGAGGTGGCCGACAGCGTCAAGGTCGTCCTCGACAAACTGAAAGCCGATCATCCCGATATCGAAATCACCGAAGCCTTCAACTTCGTCGATCCGGTCATCGAAAACTACGAAGGCTCGATGAAGCTGCTCATCGAAGGCGCGCTGCTCGCCGTGCTGGTCGTCTGGCTTTTCCTGCGCGATGGCCGGGCCACCTTCGTTTCGGCCGCTGCGCTGCCGCTCTCGGCCATCCCGACTTTCGCCGCGATGTACCTCATGGGATTCACCCTCAATGTCGTGACCCTGCTCTCGATGTCGCTGGTCGTCGGGATTCTGGTCGATGATGCCATTGTCGAGATCGAGAACATCATGCGCCACCTGCGCATGGGCAAAACGCCTTACCAGGCGGCCATGGAAGCGGCCGACGAAATCGGTCTGGCGGTCATCGCCACCACCTTCACGCTGATTGCCGTCTTCCTGCCGACGGCCTTCATGGGCGGCGTCGCCGGCAAATTCTTTGTTCAATTCGGGTGGACCGCAGCCGTCGCAGTCTTTTTCTCGCTCGTCGTCGCCCGCATGCTGACACCGATGATGGCCGCCTACATCCTGCGTCCGGTGACGCACGACGAGCCGACGCCGCGCTGGTTGAAATATTACGAAGGCTGGGCCACCTGGTGCCTCAAGCACCGCATCCTGACCATGCTAGGCGCCGCCTTCTTCTTCGTCGGCTCCTTCATGCTCGTCCCCCTGTTGCCTACCGGCTTTGTGCCAGCGGACGACGTGTCGCAAACCCAGATCTACCTTTCCCTGCCACCCGGAGCGACGCTCAAGGAATCGGTCGCCATTGCCGAGCAGGCCCGCCACATTGCCGAGGCCAACGAGCACGTCAAGCTGGTCTATACCGCCGTCGGCGGCGGCAAGGCCGGCAGCGATCCATTCGCCGCCTCGGGTGCTGCCGAGGTACGGAAATCGACGCTGACCATCAACCTGACGCCGCGCAGCGAGCGTTCGGGCATCAGCAAGCAGGTCATCGAAGACCAGTTGCGCGAGGCGCTCAGCGTCATCCCCGGCGCCCAGATCAAGGTCGGTCTGGCCTCCGGTAACGCCAAATACGTCCTCGTCCTGGCCAGCGAAAACGGGCCGCTTCTCTCCGAGCACGCCCGTCTCGTCGAGCGCGATCTGCGGACCATTCCCGGCATCGGCGGCATCACCACGACAGCCAGCCTGGTTCGCCCGGAACTGGTCATTCGCCCCGATTTCGCCCGCATGGCCGACCTCGGCGTGACCTCGGCTGCGATCGCCGACACCCTGCGCATTGCGACGGCCGGCGACTACGACCAGGGCCTGGCCAAGCTCAATCTTGCCCAGCGCCAGGTGCCCATCGTCGTCAAACTGCCGCCAGAAGCGCGCACCGACCTCGCCTTGCTCGAACGCCTGACCGTGCCCGGTAAACATGGCCCGGTCCTGCTCGCCAACGTCGCCACGGTGAGCATTGCCGGCGGCCCGGCCGAGATCGACCGCTATGACCGCCTGCGCAACATCAATTTCGAAATCGAGCTCAACGGCCAGCCGCTCGGCGAAGTCGAAGCCGCGGCGCTCAAGCTGCCCAGCCTGACCAAGCTGCCGCCCGGCATCATCCAGACCACGGTCGGCGACGCCGAGGCGATGGGCGAACTGTTCGCCAGCTTCGCGCTGGCCATGGCGACCGGCGTGCTCTGCATCTACATCGTGCTCGTCCTGCTCTTCAAGGACTTTGTCCAGCCGGTAACCATCCTGGCAGCGCTCGTGCTTTCCGTGCCGGGGGCTTTCCTGGCGCTGTTCGTCACCCACACGGCGCTCTCGATGCCATCGATGATCGGCCTCATCATGCTCATGGGCATCGCCACCAAGAACTCCATCCTGCTCATCGACTACGTCGTTCTGGCCCGTCGCGAGCATGGCCTGAACCGCTGGGATGCCCTGCTCGACGCCTGCCGCAAGCGGGCCCGGCCGATCGTCATGACCACTGTCGCCATGGGCGCCGGCATGATGCCGATTGCGCTGGGCATCGGCACCGACCCGAGCTTCCGGGCACCGATGGCCATCGTCGTCATTGGCGGCCTGATTACCTCGACTTTCCTGAGCCTGCTCGTCATCCCTGTCGTGTTTACCTATGTCGACGACCTGATCGGTCTGGTTCGGGCGCGATTGGGCTGGAAGCCGCACTGAGCCCAGCCTGCGGAACTTGTCACTCCGGCTATTGACTTTGGTCATAGGCGGGGTGACCATCATGCCCCTTGTTCATCGGGGGAAGCCGAACCCTTGCGGCCGCTGACTCGATGAAATGGTCAGCACAGGTGCTTGAAATTCAGTACAAAAAATATATCGCATCGTCACCCCGGCCGCTTCTCTGGCTGATGCTTGTGTTTGGCCTGGCCCTCGTCTGGGCCATGACCTGGTACGAGCTTGAACGCAGCCGGGCGAGTTATCTGCGGGAAGTCGAGAATTCAACCCGTTTCCAGGCCCAGGCCTTCGCCGAGAGCGCGACGTCAGCCATCAAGCGCCTCGATGCCATGCTGCTTGACTTGCGTACGCAGTGGGACGGACATCCGGATCAATTCGCCGGTCAGATCAAACGTCGCCAGCAGTACATGGAAGACATCGCCTTTCAGGTGGCAGTCATCGATGCCGATGGGTGGCTGGCTTATTCCAATCTGGCGGTGAGCAGGGATCGCGTCTATCTCGGCGAGCGGGCGCATTTTCGCGCCCATCTGGACGGTGGCGACCGGCTGTTCATCAGCCAGCCGGTCAAGGGCAAGGTATCCGGCAAATGGTCGATCCAGTTTACCCGGCCGATCCTGATCGACGGACGCTTGCGCGGGGTGCTGGTCGCTTCGGTCAGCCCCGGGGCTGTTGCTGCCTACAGTGAGAAAATTGCCCAGGGGGCAACCAGCACGGTGGTGGCCGATAGTGGCGAAATCATTGCGCGCGAACCGGATTTCGCCGGCGCCATGGGCAAGAAGATTGTCGGCGCACCCTATCTCACGCCCCAGGCACCCCTCTCCGGCAGTTTCAGGCGACAGGCGCAGGTCGATGGCGTCGAGCGGATCTACGGCTTTTACCGCTTGCCGGCCTATGGCCTGAGCTTTGTCATTGGCCATGCCGTTGACCAGGTGCTGATGCCTTTCTTCAGTCACCGCCGGGTCGTGCTCAGTTCGGCTGCCGGGGTCAGCATCGTTTTTGCGGCCTTCATGCTGTTCCTGTTTCGTTCGCTGGCTTTACGCGCCGAAATGGGGAAGCGCCTGCACGATAGCCAGGCCATGCTGACTTCGGCGGTCGATACCATCGGCGAGGCTTTCGTCATTTACGATCAGGACGACCGTCTGGCTTATTTCAACGAACGCTATCGGCAGTATTACCTGAGCTCGTCCGATCTGCTGGTCCGCGGAAAAACGTTCGAGGAGATCGTCCGCACGGGTGCAGAACGGGGGCAGTACAAGGAGGCCATCGGCCGCGTCGACGAATGGATTGCCGAGCGCCTGGCAGCACATCGCAGCGGCAATACCGAGTTTATCCATCAGGTTGATGACGGTCGCTGGTTGCGGGTGCTCGAGCGCCGGACGCCGGAAGGTTTTACCGTCGGTTTTCGCGTTGACGTGACCGAACTCTATGCTGCAAAGGAGGCGGCAGAGGCGGCCAATCAGGCCAAGAGCAGCTTCCTGGCCATGATGTCGCATGAAATCCGCACGCCGATGAACGGCATCCTGGGTATGGCGCAACTGTTGCTGATGCCCGGGGTGTCGATTGACGAGCGCAATGACTACGCGCGCATCATCCTCAATTCCGGACAGACCCTGCTCACCCTGCTTAACGATGTCCTCGACTTGTCGAAGATCGAGGCCGGCAAGCTGGCCCTGTCCGATGCGGTCTTCGACCCGAAACAGCTGGTTGACGAAACTGTCATGCTTTTTTCCGGCCCGGTCCACGACAAGGAGCTTGAGGTTAGGGCGAACTGGCGGGGCGAAGCGGGGGCGCGCTACCGCGCCGACTCGATCCGGCTGCGCCAGATGCTGTCCAATCTGGTCAGTAACGCCGTCAAATTCACGGCGCAAGGCTTCGTCGATATCGAAGCGACCGAGGTCAGCCGTGACGAGCGCGGGGCGATCCTTGAGTTTTCCGTTCGCGACAGCGGAATCGGCATTTCATCCGGTCAGCAGTCGCAGCTTTTCAGGCCTTTCTCGCAGGCGGACAGCTCGACTACCCGCGAATTTGGCGGCACCGGCCTCGGCCTGTCCATCGTTCGCCGTCTGGCCGAAATGATGGGGGGCGACGTCGGTGTCGAGAGCCAGTCCGGGCAGGGCGCCCGCTTCTGGTTCCGGATTCGCGCCGGGATCGTCGGGGCGGGCGAGGAGCGCCGCCAGGCTCTCCGCGGCAAGACCCAGGAGGCGCTGTTCGAACCGGCATCGCCCAGCCTGCTCGGTCGGGTTTTGGTAGTCGAGGACAATCAGATAAACCGGAAAGTGGTCAGCGCCATGCTCCACAAACAGGGCTTCGCCGTCGAGGTAGCCGAGAATGGCCTGGAGGCATTGACCGCCATTTCCAGCGGCCGGCGCCCGGATCTGATACTGATGGATGTGCAAATGCCGGTCATGGACGGTCTGGAGGCAACCCGCCTGATCCGCGACTGGGAAAATGACAAGGCGCTGCCGCGTCTGCCCGTCGTGGCGCTCAGTGCGGCGGCGTTCGCCGAAGATCAGCAGCGCTGCTTGGCGGCCGGCATGGACGATTTCCTGGCCAAGCCGATCAATCATGCCGAGTTGCTGGGCATGATCGGCAAGTGGACGGGGCGTCTTCGGGCTCGTTGATGCCGAGCGTGAAATATGTCACTGAGCCAAAAAAGGGATGGGGCTAACTTAGTGCCATGGAGGTTTCAGCCATGGCAATTACAGCAAACGTAGCGTATTTCAAGAGTGAATTTGTCGCGTCCCTGAGCGATGGGCGGCATATCGAACGGCACGACTGGCGCGAGATGGCACAGGCTCTCTACGAGCTCGGCGTCGACGACAGCGCAGTTCAATATGAGTGGCACAACGGCCAGCGCATGATCACGGCGGGGCAGCAGGTCGCCTTGCGGTCTGAAATCCGGCGTCTGGCGCATGACTCCACCACCCCAACCGTTAAAAATCGCGCGGCGGCGGCATGATCGCGCGTTACCTCGCTTCAGTCCTTCTCGACGACGGCCTTTTTTTCTGCACGCCCGAAAGTCAGCGTGTAGAAGATGTCCAGCGCGTTGTCGCTGCCGGCGCGGCCAATGACAGCGATCTGTCGGGTCAGGTTGACGGTCAGCTTGACGATCCCTTCAGCTCGACCGAGCGTCTGCTCGTAGGAAACAAGCGCGTTTGACGTCAGGCGCTTGCCGACACTGAGAATCTGCTGGCCGGTCGTCCCGGCCGTGTCGATGCTGTTGCCGCCGGCCACGCGGCTAGTCGGTTGACGCCCGCCGGTGTCGCCGATATTGCCCTGACGAAGGCCGAATTCGTCGAATCCAAAGGTCTTTTTCAACTGCTGGACAACGTTCCCGGAATCGTTGCCGAGCAGGCCGCCGGCTGCCGAAAAGAGCAGCGTCGCGTCGCCGGCGCCCATCTGTTCCGGACCGTGGCCGAGGACCAGCCAGGCGAGTTTTTCGGCGTCAGGCAATTCCGGGTCGGAAATCAGTTTGATGACCGGCCGTTGCGCCGAGCCGCTGATCTGAACGCCGGGTTCGACCGATAGCCCCTTGCGCACGGCGCGCACATCGAGGCCGGGGTTGTCGAGCAGGCCGTTGAAACTCAGGATGCCGCGTTCGATTTCCAGTTTCTGGCCATAGGCTTCGAAGCGGCCGCTGCGCGCCCGGATCGTGCCGCTGGCCCGCGGCAGGTCGCGGCCGTGGGCGGTAATGCGGATGCTGCCGGCCAGCCGGCTCGACAGCCCGGCGCCGTTGAAGAGGAAGTTGCGGCCGAGGTCGGTGCTGACGTCGAGTTCGAGTTTCGGGCGCAGGCTGGCTGCGGGCTTCTCCGTGCCCGGGCGTTTTACCACCACGTCGTCGGAGAGTCTTGGCGTGCCGCTGGGGGCGAGTTGCCAGTAGCCGGCATCAACAGCCAGTTTGCCGACGGCGCCCAATGTGCCATCTTTGAGGCTGAGCCGGCCGTTGCCGGAAACCGCAACCCATTGGTCGGGGAGCTGGAAAGCACCCAGGCGGTCGAGTTTGATGTCGAGAAAAGCGTTTTCGCCGGCACTTCCACGGTCAACCCGAATTTCGCCCGAAATTTCAAGTCGCCCCGGCTTGGCCGTCAGCCCGCTCAGGTCGTCGCGCGCATCGAGCCGGATCGCCCGCGGCATCGGCTGGAGCAGGCTGTCGAAGCCGAGGCGATTGATGTGTAGCAGGTTGTCGCGCAGATCGACATCAAGTTCGCCGCGGGCCAGATTGAGGCCTTGTTCGGGCAGGCGCAGGGCCAGTTTTTCGCCGCGGAAGTGGCCGCTGCTCAGCGGTGCGGCGGGCGTACCGGCCAGTTGCAATTCGCCGTTGAGGCGTCCTTCGCTCTGCCAGCCGTCGCCGATCAGTTCGGCCAGCCAGCCGAGGTCGGCGATGTCTGTTTTGAGCCGGCCTTGCCAGCGTGCCGTCTGGTTGAGCGACCAGGGGCCGAGCATGGCGGCGTTGAGTTCGCCATCGACCTGGCCGATACGGCTACCTCTGGCGCTAAGCGTGGCGTGCAGTTGTCTGGCGTCGGCTCCCGCTTGCAGCGTGGCCTGCCAGTCGAGCGGATCGCCGATCAATTGAGCCGGGCCGATGCTCCAGCCGGCGCCGGCCAGTTTGATCGGGGCCGGCGCGGCGAGGTGGAAATTGCGCGATTTGTCGGCGCTGTTCAGGCGCGCTTCGAGCAGCCGGCCTTGCCACAGGCTGAAATCGGCGCTCAAACCGCCGTCGACGGCGAGGTTCAGCAGATTCTTGCCGGCTACTTCGGCGCTGGCGGTGAGGCTGTGCGTCTGATTGGTGCCTGTGCCGTGCACTTGTATGTTGCGCAGCAAGCCGGGGCGGTCCGGCGTTTCGAGGGCGGCGATGGCGAGGTCGAGGCTGAGCGGCGAGCCGGCTTCCCGGCCGGCGTCGGCTTTCAGGCTCAGGCCGGTGAGGCGGGCGACGCCGGGCTTGCCGATTTTGGCGGCGTTCAACTGGCCGGCGAATTTCGGTTGTTGAACCGAGCCGGTCAGGTCGAGGCGGCCGGTGATGCCGCCGTCGAGGCCGTAGGGGGCGAGTTGCTGGGCATCGAGATCGACGACCACGGTGTCCCCGGGCTGGCCGAAAGCGCCCTTGGCCGACAGGTGATTGGTGCCGGAGACAAGCTGGATATCGATGCCCGGGATGCGCGGCCAGGCGATGGCGAGCTTGCCCTGGCCGTTCAGTGGCTGCCCGCCGACCCGGCTGTCCTTGAGCGTGAAGCTGGCGTCGACCACGGCGCGCGGATCGAGTCGGCCGCCGGCCTTGAAATTGGCGTTGATCTGCGCCGCCGGCACTTTGGCGAAGCGGCTTGGGTCGAAGCGTTGCAGTTCGCCTTCGGCCGTGAAGGCGCGCGGCATCTTGAGGTCGAGTTCGCCTTTGGCGCTCAGGCGGGCGTCACCGGCCGAGAGTTGCAGTTGCGGCAGGTCGATGCGCTGGTCGGCGTGGCTGGCCTCGGCGAGCAGGGCGAAAGTGGCGTCCTTTAGATCGAGTTTCAGTTGCTGGCGCTCGGCGCCGAGCAAACTTGAAATTTGGCCATTTAATCGGGTTGACCGTAGCGTTGAGACGAGTTGCGCGGCGTCGAGCCGGCTGGCGGTCAGCGCCAGTTTCAGGGCGCCGTCGCGCCATTCGCCGCTGCCGTTGAGCTCGCTGCTGCCGGGCAGGGTGGCGTGCAGGGTGGCGAATTTGGCGGTGGCTCCCTGCCAGTCGACGGTGCCGGCCAGCGTGGCGAGCGGCAGGCGCTGGCGGTCGAGGGGGCCGGGCTGGTGGTTGGTCAGGCCGAAGCTGCCGACGATGCCGTCGCCTTGCGGCGCGACGTCGGCCGTGATGCTGAGCCGGGCCTGCGGGGCGCCGGGCTGCCAGGTGGCCGGGTCGATGTCTTCAAGCAGGAGGCGGGCACTGGCGAAAGCGGCGTCGGCGAAGGGCGTGAGCGCGACTTCGGCCGTGCCGGCGACGCCTTGGGTGGCGACGGCGGTCAGTGCGATGCGTTCGAGCGGGCCGTTGGCGGTCAGCGCCAGAGCGAGCGGGCGCTCGTCGAGCTGGCCGGAAATCTCGGCGCTGGCGGCGAGCGGCATGGGGGCAAGGCCGTCGAGGCTGGCGCGGCCGGTGATGGCGATGCCGCCGGTCAGGGCATGGACGTCTGCAAGCTGGTGCTGGCGGCCATCGCTGGTCAAGCTGGCGGCGAGGTCGGTGGCGGTGAAGCCGTCGCCGACGCTCAATTTCAAAATTGCGAGTTTTTTCGCGTTGACCGCGAAAGGCAGTTGCAGATCGGTCGGCGCTGGTGTCGGCGTGTCGCTCGGGGTGGTGACGACGTGGAGGGCGGCGATGCTCAGTTCGGCGATGTCTAGGCTGCCTTGCAGGAGCGCTGATGGCATCCAGTCGAGGTGAATCTGCGTCGCTTCGATTTGCTGCCTGGCGCCTTGCCAGCGCAGTTGGCCGATGTCCATGTTGCCGAGCAGGCGGCCGCTGGCTTGTTCGATCTGCAACTGGCCGGCGGTGGCGCTTTGGGCCAGGCCGATGGCGGTTTGCAGGCCGCTTTCGCTGGTCGTCAGCCAGCCGGCGGTGCCGAGAGCGGCTGCAGTGACGAGGAGGGCGAGGCGGCGTTTCATGTCACTCTTAAAACGGAATGGCCAGCGAGAAGTGCAGGTGCACTTCCTGGTTGCGTTCGCCGTAGGCCAGATCGACGCCGATCGGCCCGGCCGGACTGCGCCAGCGGGCGCCTAGGCCGGCGCCGACGGCGAGGCGGATATCCTGCAGGCTATCGACCGCATCGCCAGCGTCGACGAAGGCAGCGATACCCCAGCTGTCGTTGAGCCAGTGCGTGACTTCGGCGCTGGCGATGGCCAGGTAGCGGCCGCCGACTATCGCGCTGCCTTCCCTGACGCCGAGGCTCTGGTAGGCGTAGCCGCGCACCGAGCCGGCGCCGCCGGTGCGGAACAGGTAGTCCTGCGGGATGTGCTGGCGCGAGTCGGCGAAGGTGTAGCCGATTTCGCCGCGCAAATTGAGCGTGTCGACGCGGCCGAGCGGGATGTAATGCTGAACGCGGGTGTGCAGGCGGACGAAGTTCTGGTCGGAGAGTGCGGCCTTGGCGCCGCCACCGATCTGCACCTGGACGACCGAGCCGTCACGCGGGTCGAGCAGGTTGTCGATGTGGCGCCAGGTCCACACGCCATTGGGGACCAGCGCCCGGGCGGTTTGCGGGCTGGCGCCGCTGGCTTCGCGCTTTTCCTCCTGCCAGTTGAGTGACAGGCGCTGTTCGACGATGCCGCGTTGCTGCACGGTCTGCGCGCCAAAGGCGTAGCGCTCGGTTTTCAGGCCCTGGATGTCGGCGGCTTCGGCCATGATGCCGAAGCTGTGCCGGCGGTTGCGCTCGTCGGGCGGCAGGAAGACGTCGCCGTAGGCGGTCTGTCTTTTCTGCTCGAAGCGCAGCCCGCTGTCTAGCGCCCAGCCCCGGCCGAGCAGGTTGGGCGTGTGGTAATTCACCTCGACGCGGGCGCCGGTGTTGGAACTGGCGCCGGCGCCGAAGGAAACGCGGTGCGGCGAACGTTCGCGGACGCGGACGAGGACGGGAACCGTTGCCGTGCCATCTTCGTTCACCACGGCCGCCTCGCGGTCGAGCGTGGTCTGCACCGAGGAAAAATAGGGGGTCGATTGCAGCATGCCCTGCAGCGCGTTGAGCCGGTCTTCGCGGTAGGGCTGGCCGGCCTGCACGGCGCGGTTGTAGCGCGCGATGAGGTCGGGCGGGTAGTTTTCCATGCCCTCGACGCGAATGTTGCCGAAACGGTAGCGCGGGCCGGCGTCGTAATGGGCGCTCAGGTCGGCGCGGTGCGTTTCGGCGTCGATGCTGGCTTCGCTGTCGACCAGCTTGGCGTCGGCATGTTCGACGGCCAGCAGGTCGGCGAGGATTTGCTGCTTGGCGTCGTTCCAGTCGGCCTGCCGGAATGGCTGGCCGACCGGCAGACCCCAGCCGGCGATGAGGTCCGATTTCATTTTCGGCTCAATTTTCCCGTCGACCGTGACATTGACGCTGGCGATGGTCGTCCGTGGTCCGGGATCGAGGTTGAGCGTCAGGCCGTCATCGTTTTCGCTGAAATTGAATTCCGGCGAAAAATAGCCCTCGGTGGCGAGGATTTCGCTGAGCTGGCCCTGCAAACGGCTCGGGTTGCCGGCTTCTTCCGGCAACCACGGCGCCAGCAGTTTGTTGATGTCATTCGGCGCGTGCACAGTCAGCTCGCCGGCCATCAGCGGGGTGGCGATGGCGAGCAAAAAAAGGAGTGGCAGGCGGCGGGTAATCACGCCGGCATTTTACGCGTTGGCAGCGGCTTGGCGCGGCGGCAGCAGGAAACTGCGCGGCTGCCTGAGCAGGCGGCTCCCCAGGACGTTCAGCAAGGGCCCCCAATGTTCGAAAACGATGCCGCGGGCGCGCATGGCGGTGCGCAGGGCGAGCGCGAAGCTGACGGCGAGGTTGGTGAAGCCGATGGCGGCGATGCCGAAAGCGGCCCAGGCAATGGCCTTGAGCGGCAAGGCGAACTGGAAACCGACCAGCGCATAGCCGAGATTGGCCGAGGCGAAGGCGATGTGGCGGATGTCGAGCGGCAGGCCGAGGATGGTGCCGATGACGCCGGTCGAGCCGAGCATGCAGCCGAACAGGAAGTTGCCCATGATACCGCCCAGGCGTTCCTGGATGTAGTTGCCGAAGCGCCCGGCGCGCTCGCTGCCGGCCAGCGCTTGCAGCCAGCGCAGGCGGGCGATGCGCGGGCCGATGTCGGCGTAGGCGGCGCGGTTGTCGAAATAGCCTGTGATCAGGCCGGAGAGGAACAGGTAGAAACCGGCGATGGCAGCGTGCGGCAGCGCCCAGGACAGTGGGTCGAGGTCGGCGATCAGGTGGACGCCTTTGTCAACCGTGATGGCCGGCTCGCCAGCCCAGTAGCTCAGGCCGAAGCCGACGGCGATGGCGACGGGCAGGGCAACCATGACGTTGCCGGCAATGGCGGCCAGCTGGCTGCGGCTGACGGCGGCGGCGACATCGACCAGTCGCTCAAGATCGGCGCTGCGCGTTGGCTTGATGTCGCCGAGCAGGCCGGCCAGCGTCTGCGCCGTCATCGCCGGCTGCTTGGTGGCGACTGTCATGCCGAGCAGGAAGATGATGACGAAGCCGAGACCGTAAATCATGCTGAACAGGAAAGCTTCGCCGAACAGCGGTGTTTGCAGCGCGGCGGCCTTGATCTTGAGCAGCGCCATGAGGCCGATGATGACGCCGGCGCCGGCCGCCGAGCGCCACATTTTGCCGTAGTCGGCAGGCGTGTCGCAGATGTAATGCTCGCCCGAGCGCGCCGCGTTTTCGGTGACGCGCACGGCGAGCAGGCGGGAGAGTTGGGCAACGTAAAAACGCAGGCTGTTGCGGCGGTTTTCGGCGAGAAAAGCGGCGTGGGCGAATTCGCCCCAGGACTGGATGGCCTCGCCGCGGGTGGTTGATAGCTGGCTGGCGGTGAGGATGGCGGCGAGGTCGCGCAGGCGTTCCAGGCTTTGCTCGGCACGCGTCAACAGGTATGAAAGATGAAGGCTCGTGCCGACAGTGAGCGCCCGCTTGCGGATGCGTTGCAGGGTGTTCTGGCACTGGTCGGCGATGACCAGTAGCTGGCTGCCATCGTCGGCGACCTGTTCGGGATCGCTGAGTGTGGCGCGGAAGGCATTGACGAAATCGAGCGCCTCGGCCGAGAGGGCGACGAAGCTCGGCGTGTCATCGTCGAGATTGGGCGAGGCGCGCCTCAGTTCGTTTTCGATGCCGAGACCGCTGACCCGGTGGGCGAGCAACAGCACGGCGTCGAGCATTTGTTCCTGGATGCGGTGCCAGTCGATATTGCGCAGTTCCTCGGCCGGGGCGAGCAGCGACCAGAAGCGTTGCGAGGCGTCGGACGGGATGGCCTCGAGCCAGCGCCAGTCGTTGGTCTGGTCGTAGATGACGTGCAGGCAGTCTTTCAGCCGGCGCTCGTCGGGGACTTCCGGTAGCAGGCGACTGCCGAGGATGCGCCACCATTCCGAGAAAAAGCCGGTGCCCGGCAGCACGCCGCTTTCGGTGAAGAAGGTGACGAGCCGGCGGGTGGCGACGAAATGCACGACGTGGCTGCGAAAGGCAGCGAGCAAGGCCGGATCGGATTCGAGCCGGTCGAGCATGAACTGGTAACGTTCTGGTGATCCGCCGTCGCGCCGGTTTTGCGGGCGCAGGGCGGCAACCAGCCGGCGCATCAGTTCCAGCGTATCGGCTTCAGGGTTGCGAAAGCGGTTCAGGGCATCGGCCAGCGGGTCGCCAACCGGCGATGCCTGGCCAAACAGCCAGAGAAAAAAGGCTTGGATCTTTGTCATATTTATTGGGGGTCCGGAGTGGCCGTCTTGGTATCGGACGGACCCATGGTAGCGGAGATAAAGCCGCCCCGCCATGTGCAACAAGTGGTTGAAATGTGACGATTCGTAATAGAATTAGGCAGCTTCAAAATACCCCTTCATCCTAATTACTACACCGGGACTGCCAATATGAATATCATCAAAAAATCTCTGGTTCTGGCCCTGCTGGCCGGCATCGGTTTCTCTGCTGTTGCTCAAGAACGCGTTTACCTGATCGACGGCCGTGACGTCGTCGCCAAGTCCGGTTTCGGCCTGTGCTGGCGTACCGGCTACTGGACCCCGGCCGCTGCTGCCGCCGACAAGGCCGGTTGCGAGTGCGACAAGGACCTCCTGCCGAAGGAAGCCTGCGAGCCGAAGGTTGCTGCTGCTCCGGCTCCGGCCGCTGCGACCGGCGTCAAGCCGTCCGGCGAGAAGATCACCGTCGCTGCCGACGCCCTGTTCGACTTCAACAAGGCTGTCTTGCGTCCGGCCGGCAAGGCCAAGCTCGACGAGCTGGTTTCCAAGGCCAAGGCCATCAAGCTTGAAGTGATCCTGGCCGTTGGCCACACCGACCGCATCGGTGGTGACGCCTACAACCAGAAGCTGTCCGAGAAGCGCGCTGCCGCCGTCAAGGAATACCTGGTCGCCAAGGGCATCGAAGCCAACCGTGTTTACACCGAAGGCAAGGGCGAGAAGCAGCCGGTTACCGGCGACAAGTGCAAGGGTAACGCCAAGACCAAGGCCCTGATCGACTGCCTGCAGCCGGATCGTCGCGTTGATATCGAAGTCATCGGCACCAAGTAATTCGCCGACGCTTCAAGGAAAGCCCTGCTTCGGCAGGGTTTTTTTTCGGATGAAGGATTGATTTTGCTGCTCCGCCGCCTCGCTGCCGTTTTCATTTTTAGCCTTTTTTTCCAGTCGACCGTAGCATTCGCCGCCGACGCGGCCCGGCCGCGCATCGGCCTCGTGCTGGGCGGTGGCGGGGCACGCGGGGCGGCGCATATCGGCGTGCTGGAGGTTTTGCAGAAGCTGCGCGTACCGATCGATTGTGTGGCCGGCACGAGCATGGGGGCGCTGATCGCCGGCGCCTGGGCGGCCGGCATGTCGCCGGAAAAGATGCGTGAGGCGCTGGCCGCGGCGGACTGGAACGACATTTTCGTCGACAACCCGGAATACGCCGAGATGAGCTACCGCAACAAACTGGTCTCGCGGAGCTATCTGCCCGGTTCGGAGAGCGGCGTTTCGGCGACCGGCGTGGCCTACCAGGGCGGCGTCGTGGCCGGGCAGAAGATCAAACTGTTCTTCAACCAGTTGGTGCGCGCCAATCAGGGCGAACGCAACATCGAGGAGCTGCCGCTGCCGCTGTCGATCATCGCCACCGATATCGGCACGGGCGAGCGCGTGGTGTTCCGCGATGGCGCGCTGACCACGGCGATGCGTGCCAGCATGTCGGTGCCTGGTCTGCTCGCGCCGGTCGATCATCACGGCCGCAAGCTGGTCGATGGCGGACTGGTCGATAACCTGCCGATTTCGGAAGTCCGCGAGCGCTGCCAGGCCGATGTGGTGATCGCTGTTAACGTTGGCTCGCCGCTGCTCAAGGCTGACGAGGTCGGCTCGCTGCTGACGGTGTCGGCGCAGATGGTCGGCATCCTGACCGAACAGAACGTCAGCCGTTCGCTGGCCATGCTCAAGCCGGGCGACATTTACCTCCAGCCCGAGCTCAAAGGCATCACCGCGGCCGATTTTACGAAACATGCCGAGTCGGCCGAGAGCGGGCGCTTGGCGGCCGAAGGGGCGATTGAGAAACTGGCTCGCCTGAGTGCCAGCGAATCGGCCTACGCCGCGTGGTGGCAGGCCATCGAAGTCAGCCGGCGCAGCTCGCCACGCATCGACGCAATCGAGATTGTCGGGCTGGAACGGGCCAATCAGGGCGTTATCGAGCGCTATCTGAGCGTCCAGCCGGGCGAAACCATCCGGCCGTCGGTGATCAACCGCGACCTGTTGCGCATGTATGGCGACGGTTACTACGAAAGCGTCGATTACACCGTGCTGGCCCAGCGCGACCGCAACATTCTGCGCGTCATGCCGATCGAAAAGCGCTGGGGGCCGGATTACGCCCGCTTCGCCATCAATCTGCAGGCCGACAACAGCCAGGGCTCGACTTTCGGCCTGCGCGCCGCCTATCACCAGACCTGGCTCAACCACCTTGGTGGCGAGCTGATCTACCACGGCGAAATCGGCTCGAACAACCGCCTCGGCATCAATTACTACCAGCCGCTCGACGCCCGCCAGCGCCTCTTCTTCGAAGGCACGGCCGGGGCCGGCCAAACCCGCCTCAATGTCTACGAAGACGACAAGCGCATCGCCCAGTACCGCGACAGCGAAACCGGCGTTGGCGCTTATCTTGGTGCCAACATTGGCTTGCTCGGGCCGGTTCGTGTGGGCTGGGTGCAGCGCCATCGCTATTTCGAGCTCGATATCGGCGATCCCTCCCTGCCCAGAGGCGACAAGAAAATGACCGGCTGGAAGGCCAGCCTCGACTTCGACCAGTTCGACCGCGTGTACTTCCCGACACGCGGCTGGGCAGCGCAGCTTTCGTGGTTCGAGTCGCCTGGCAGCAACTACGCGCGCGCCGATGCCGACCTGCGCGGCGCCTACGCCTTCGGCGGCACGGTCTTCAATGCCCGCCTGCGCTATACCGGCTCGCCGCGCGGCAACTTGCCGGTTTTCGACGCCGGCACATTGGGCGGCTTCCTGAACCTGACGGCTTTCGCGCCGAGCCAGATCATCGGCGACGACATTCGCTACGTCGGCGTGCGCGGCGAACAGATCATCGGCCGCCTGCCGCTCGGCCTGCGCGGCGACATGCGCATCGGGCTGGCGCTGGAAATGGCCAAGGTCGGCTCTCCTTACTCCGAATCGACGCGGGTCGGCGTGCTCGACTCGGCGGCCTTGTACCTTGGCGGTCAGACACCGTTCGGGCCAGCTTACGTCGGCTTCGGCTATTCGACGAGCGGCGTCTCGAACCTCTTCCTGTTTGTCGGGACGCCTTGATTACACGGCGAATGGCATACTGAACGACTAATCTTCCAGGAGAAAAACATGAAATCACGTTTTCTGATGTTCGCCCTGGCGGGGCTGCTGTGCGCCGGTCAGGCCCTGGCCCGGATCAACGTCAATACCGCCACTGCCGAAGAGTTGCAGACCCTGAATGGCATCGGGCCGGTACGGGCGCAATTGATCATCGATTATCGCCGTGAGAACGGGCCGTTCAAGTCGATTGACGATTTGCGCAAGATTCCGGAGATCCGGGGCACCGTTGTTGAAGGATTGAAGGGCCGGATTACCTACACCGGCCCGACCAAAATTCCCGGGGCTGAGCGCACTGGCGGGAACGAAAGCGCTGCTCCCGACAGCGCCGCCGCGGCGCCGGCAAAACCGAAGGCGCTTCCGCCGCCCAAACCACTCGCCAAGCCTGTCGAAAAAGCCGCGCAATCTGCCGCGCCGGCCCCCATAGGTACAGCGAAACCGGCCGGCCCGGCCTCTCCGGCCAGACCGGCGATGCCCGGCAAGTCCGCCAACGAGAGTAAGCCAGTTGCCGCATCCACGTCGGCAGATGAGAAACCACCCGCCGCGCTTGCTCCGGCTCGACCCGCCGTGCCTGGCAAGCCGGCCGGTCCGGCCTCGGTTCCGGCCAAACCAGCCGCTTCCGAAGCCAAACCAGCCGCTCCGTCGGCGGCCCCCGCCAAGCCGGCGTCACCTGTCGCCAAACCGGCTGGTTCGGCGGTGCACGGTGCGCCGGCAAAACCCGCCAGCCCGGCGCAGCCTGCTGCGGCGTACTGATAAGCAGCCGAAATCCCAGGGAACAATTGAGCGATAGCCTCTACCTCTGCGCGACGACCCGTCTCGCCCAAACGCTGCGTGGCGAGTTGCCGGCGGAGCAGGCGGTCTGGCGCACCCGGCAGGCGCTGACGCTCGGCCAGTGGTTTGCCACGCTGGCCGACGAAGCGCTGCTCAGCGGCATTGCCGACCTGCCCGTGGGGCTCGACGCATTCTCCGAACGCCTGCTGTGGGAAAAGGTCATTGCCGCCGCGCTGACCGAAGCGGCGCCGCTTTTCGACATTCAGGGCATGGCGGCTTCCGCTGCCGAAGCGCAGGCGCTGGCCCGGGTCTGGAAAATCAAGGCGGACGGCAGCGAGTTGTCCGATGAGGCGAAACTGTTCATCGGCTGGCAGGCGGAATTCGCCAAGCGTTGCCGGAGCAACGGCTGGATCGACCCGGCCGGGCTGCAACGGCAAGTCATCGAACTAATCGCCGCCGGCCATTTCGCGCTGCCGGAAAGCGTCGCCTTCGTCGGTTTTGACCGCTACACGCCGCTCGAACGCGACCTCATGGCGGCCCTGACGGGGCGCGGCGTCAGTGTTCAAAATCAGCCAAAATTTCCGGTTGACCGTAGCAATCAAAAAGTCGTCGCCTGCGCCAATGGCGATGCCGAATGCACCGCCGTGGTCGCCTGGGTGCAGGCGCAGCGGACCGCCAATCCGGCCGGCCGGCTCGGCATCGTGGCGCCCGATCTGGCCGGCGTGCGTGACCGGCTCGAATTCCTGCTCGACGACGCCCTGCATCCGGGGCTGATCCGTCCCGATGCAGCCGAAGTGCCGCGCGCTTTCAATTTCTCGCTCGGCCGGGCGCTGGCCGATCTGCCGCTGATCCGCGTTGCCCTCGATTTGCTGGCGCTCGGTAGCGGCCGGGCCAAGATCGAGCAAAGTCGCTTGTCGGCCTTGCTGCTGGCTGGCGGTTGGTCGGCAGCCGAGGGCGAGGCCGATGGCCGGGCCCGGCTTGATGCCGCCCTGCGCCGCGATCTGCCCTATTTTACGACGTTGCCGGCCGTGTTGCGGCTGGCCGGGCGTTTGGCCGAGAAGGAGCCGCCGCTCTGCCCGCAAACGATGGCCGCACTCGATGCCTTTGTCACCAAGGCCAGTACGGCCAGCCGCAAGCTGCCGCCGGGGCAATGGTCGGGAATTTTCCGGGACTGCCTGAAAGCCGCCGGCTGGCCCGGTGACCGGCCGCTATCCAGCCACGAATTTCAGGCCCGCCGGGCCTTTGGCGAAGTGCTCGACGGTTTCGGCCGGCTCGACGGCCTGCTCGGGCCGCTGGCCTTTGCCGAGGCCGTCCGTCGCCTGGCGCAACTTTGTCGCCAGCGCCTGTTCCAGCCCGAAACGCGCGGCCGGCCGGCGATCCAGGTGCTCGGCGTGCTCGAAAGCGCCGGCCTCGATTTCGACGCCCTGTGGGTTATGGGCATGAACGACGACCTGTGGCCGCCGCCGCCGCGCCCCAATCCGCTCTTGCCGGCCGAGCTGCTGCGCGCTGCCGGGGCGGCGCACGCCAGCGCCGAAGTCGAGCTCGATTTCGCCCAGCGCGTCCATGCCCGGCTCGCCCGGTCGGCGCCGGAAGTGACGTTTTCCTTCGCGCAAGCCGACGGCAATCGTGTCCTGCGGCCGAGTCCGCTGATTGCCGGCATTCCGCTGGCCGCCAACGCCTCGGGCCAAGTCGTGACGCTGGCCCGGCAAATGGCTGGCGAGTCGGCCTCGGCGCTTGAATTGATAGTTGACGCCATGGCGCCACCGGTCGGCGAGGGCGAGAAAGTCTCCGGCGGCAGCTGGGTTTTGCGCGCCCAGGCGATTTGTCCAGCCTGGGCCTACTTCCAGTACCGCCTCGGCGGCGAGGCGATGGATGAGCCGGTCGAAGGGCTCGATCCGGCGGCGCGCGGCACGCTGGTGCACGAGGCGCTGGAGGCTTTCTGGACGGCGATTCGCTCATCCGAGGCGCTGGCCGCCCTGGGCGAAATGAGCCGCCAGCAAGCCATCGCCGAAGCCGTGGCCAAGGCCCTGCAAACCTTCGAACTCGACCGCCGCATCACGCTGCCAGCCCGTTTTCGCGAACTCGAAGCGGCGCGGCTGGCCAAGTTGATTGAAGTTTGGCTGCAGGTCGAGGCCAAGCGCGGCCTGAGCTTTGATGTCATCGCCTGCGAAGCGCCGGCTGAAGTCGAGATCGAAGGCATCAAGGTCAAGATGATCGTCGACCGCATCGACCAGCTGGCCGATGGCCGGCAGGTCATCATCGACTACAAGACCGGCGCCAGCATCGATACCAAAAACTGGGCCGAACAGCGTATCACCGAGCCGCAACTGCCGATCTACGCCGCGCTGGTCAATGAAGACGTCGCCGCCGTCGTCTTCGCCAAGGTCCTGCTCGACAAGCCGGCCTTCGCCGGCGTCGCCGACGAAAAGGACATCCTGCCCGGCGTTCAGGGCATCGGCGACGACAAGCAGAAAATCTTCGATCCGGCCGAATTCCCGGACTGGGTCGCCGTCATCACCCACTGGCGCGAACGCCTGCATGCCGTGGCCAAAGAGGTCAAACAGGGCCAGGCCGGCGTCGTCTTCGCCGACGAAAAGGCCCTGCAATACTGTGAAGTCCTGCCCTTGCTGCGCTTGCCTGAGCGGCGCCGCCTGCTCGCGGAGCGGCTGGCATGAACCCGACGGTCGACCGCCTCGAAGAAGACAAAATCGCCCGGCTGCGGGCGCTCGAGGTTGCCTCGTTCATCGTCGAAGCCCCGGCTGGCGCTGGCAAGACGGAGTTGCTGACGCAGCGCTACCTGCGCCTGCTGGCTGTCGTCGAGCATCCGGAAGAAGTGCTGGCGCTGACCTTCACCAACAAGGCAGCGACCGAGATGCGCGACCGCATTCTCGGCAGCCTGGAGCGCGCGGCGAGCGGAAATCTGCCGGCCGAGGCGCACAAGCAACAGACTTTCGACCTGGCGCAAAAGGTCCTCGCCCACGATGCGGCGCAAGGCTGGCAGTTGCTCGGCCACCCCGGCCGGCTACGCATCACGACGCTCGACGCCCTGTGCGCCAGCCTGGCCCGCCAGATGCCCTACCTGAGCCGCTTCGGTGCCCAGCCCGGCGTCGCCGAGGACGCCGAGGCGCACTACGCGACGGCGGCGCGGCGGACGTTGGAAATGGTCGAGGCCGGCGGCGCCGATGCCGATATCGTGGCCGAGGCGCTGGCTTTCATGGACAACAACGCCGGGCGCCTCGAAAAACTGCTGATCGCCATGCTCGGCCGGCGCGACCAATGGCTGCAGCACGCCTCGCGCATCGAAAGCGGGGCGATGAAGGCCGAGGTCGAGGCCGGTTTTGCGGCGCTCATCGAGCGCGATCTGGCGGTCGTTGGCGACTTGCTCGACGCCCGCCTGCAAAGCCTGCTCATGCCGCTGGCGCGCTTCGCCGCGGCCAATGTGCCGGGCATTCTCGATTTCATTTTTGACTGGAATTTCCGGTTGACCGTGGGAATCGCCGATTTGCCGCGCTGGCAGGCGGTGGCGGCCCTGCTCATGACCGGTACGGGGACGCTGCGCAAGACGGTCGATAAACGCATCGGTTTCCCGGCCGACAAGGAGTTTGCCGACCAGAAAAAAGCCATGCTCGAACTGCTCGCCGAGCTGCGCGGCATCGCCGGGCTCGAAGCGGCGCTGGCCATGCTCGTCAAGCTGCCGCGGCCGGAACTGAGCGACGGCGAATGGGCCACCGTCGAATGCTTTTCGCGCCTGCTCCGGCTGGCCGCCGGGCAGCTGTGGCTGGCCTTTCAGGAAGCCGGCGAGGTCGACTTCATCGAAATCGCCGCCCGCGCCGGGATGGCGCTCGGCGACGACGAGGCGCCGACCGATCTGGCCCAGGCCCTCGACTACCGTATCCGCCACCTGCTCGTCGACGAATTCCAGGACACCAGCCCGACCCAGGTCGAACTGATCGAAAAGCTGACACGCGGTTGGATGCCGGGCGACGGCCGGACGCTGTTCGTCGTCGGCGATCCGATGCAGTCGATCTACCGCTTTCGCAAGGCTGACGTCGGGCTCTTCCTGCGCGTCCGCGAGCGCGGCATCGGCGACATCAGCCTCGGCCATCTGCGCCTGTTCCGCAACAACCGCTCGTATCCGGGCATAGTCGATTGGGTCAATACCGCCTTCCCGAGCATCTTCCCGGCCGCCGACAGCCCCGAGGCCGGCGCTGTGCGCTACGCCGAATCGGCGGCGACCCGGCCGGCGCGGGCCGATAGCGGCGTCGAGGTCCATCCGGTCATCGAGCGCGACGGTACGGATGCCGTTGGCGAAGAAGCCTGCCGCATCCTCGCTATCATCCGCCAGTCCCGTCGCGAAGCTCCGGAAGAGCGCATCGCCGTCCTCGTTCGCGCCCGCAGCCACCTCGACGCGCTCGTCGGCGAAATCCGCCGCAGTGCGCCGGAGCTGCGCTTTCAGGCCGTCGACATCGAAGGTCTGGATGGTCGCCAGCATGTGCAAGACCTGCTCACCCTGTTCCGCGCCCTGCATCATCGGGCCGACCGCGTGCCCTGGCTGGCGCTCTTGCGCGCCCCGTGGTGCGGCCTCAAGCTGGCCGACCTCCACGCGCTGGCCGCCGATGACCGGAAGTCGACGATCTGGCAACTCATGCAGGACGAAGCACGCCTCGCCCGCTTGTCCGAAGACGGCCGGCAACGCCTGTTGCACGTGCGCGAAGTCCTGCAACTGACCTTCGCCGGCCGCGCCCGCCAGCATCCGCGGCGCTGGCTCGAAGGTGCCTGGCTCATGCTCGGCGGGCCGCGCTGTCTCGAAGCGCCCGAAGCGCTCAACGATGTCGATGCCTTCTTCAAGCTCGTCGACAAACTCGTAGCCAGCCGCAACCTCAGCGCCGAAACGCTGGCCGCCCATGCCGCCGAGCTCTATGCGCCGTCCGACCCGCTCGGCGACGCGGTGCAGATGATGACCGTGCACAAATCCAAGGGCCTCGAATTCGACACTGTGATCCTGCCCGGCCTCGACCGCGGCACCGGCGGCAACGAGAGCAGCCTGCTGCTCTGGGACGAAGTGGCCGGGGCCGATGGCGACGAACACCTGCTCGTCGCGCCGATGAAGCAAAAGGGTGCCGGCAACGGCGAGCCGACCGCCTACGACTACCTCAAGAAGCTCGAAGCCGAACGTGCCGCGCACGAAGACGAACGCCTGCTTTACGTCGCCGCCACTCGCGCCATCCGCAAGCTGCATCTGCTCGGCGTGGCCGTCGCCGATGACAAAAAGGACGACGGTCTCAAGCCACCGGCTGCCGGCACGCTGCTCAACCTGCTCTGGCCGGGTGTCGCCCAGCCGGTATTCGCGGCAGCGCTGGCCGGCGTCGGAGTTACCCCGCCGGCCAGCCTTGGCATCGATCCGGCCAGCTTCATCCCGCCACTCGTTCGCCTGCGTGAAACGGTGCTGCCGGCCAGCCTCGGCGCGCTACCCGAAGGCCTGCGCCCGGCCGACAACCCCCTCGATCTCGATGAAACTGAAATTGGCCTGTCGCTCGAAGCGTCAGTCGGTACGCTGGTCCATCGCTATCTCGAACTGATGGTGAAAAACGGCCTGAAAAACTGGTCGGCCGCAAGAGTCGCCACGCTGCACCCGGCCTGCCAGCGCTGGCTGCGCAACCTGGGCCATGGCGAGGAAGAGGCCGCCAGCGGCGCGCTGGAGGTTATCGCAGCACTGCGCACCACGCTGAGCTCCGACAGCGGTTGCTGGGTCCTCGCCGACCATCCCGAAGCCGCCGCCGAGCAGGCGTGGAGCAGCAGCGACGGCGAGGTGACGGTCAACCACGTGATCGACCGTATTTTCGTCGCCGACGGTTGCCGCTGGATCATCGACTACAAGACGGCGCGCCTGCCCGAGGCCGAGTTGGCGCAGCGCGCCGAAAGCTACCGGCCGCAGCTCGAACGCTATGCCGGCCTGTTCGCCGACACCGGACTGCTGCTCAGGCTGGCCATTTTCTTCCCGGTGCAGGGACGGCTGGTTGAACTCGCGGCACTCTAGGGCTTTGTGATTCCTGTCGCCAGGGTAAAGACGGGCACTTGTGTCATATCCATATCGACTATAATCCCGGCCTGCCCGAATTTATGCGATAAACATGTCTCGCGCTGCGCTTCTCTTCCTGTTGTGTTGCGCGCTACCTGCTGATCCGGGAAGCGGCGTGCTGGCGGCTGACGAACCGGCGCTGCGCGTGCTGGTTCTCGAAAACGCCCCGCCGATGTCCTTTCGCGACGAGTTTGGCCATTTGACCGGTTTCAGCGTCGAGATCGCCCGGGCGGTGTGCAGTGAAATGCGCGTCAATTGCGCTTTTGATGTCGTCACGCAAAGTGCATTGCTCCCCACCATGAGTCAGGGCAAAGCCGACATCGCCGCCGTTGGCCTGCTCGAAACAGCGGAGCGGCGCACCAGGATACTGTTTGCCAAACCCTATTACCGCTCGATGTCGTTGTGGCTCGCCCAACCCGGGGTTTCCCCCGGACAGGCCGGAGTCAAAGTGGCCGTCGTCGGTGGTTCGGCCCAGGATGCCTATGGCCGCAAGCAGGGCTGGGACATGCTGGCGGTCACCACCCATGGCGAACTGGGCGAGCCGCTGGTTTCCGGCAGGGCTCAGGCTGTACTCGTGCCCATGATCACGGCCATCAACCTGCAGAAAACCGAGGCCTTCCGGCAACTGGGGCTGGCGACGACGGTGATTCAGGCTCCCGAACTGAGCGGCGACGCGTCATTTGGCATTTCTCCCTTCCGCCCGGAGTTGCGGAAAGAAATTAATGCCGCGCTTGATCGCATCAAGCGCAATGGGACGTATGATCGGATCAATTCCCGGTTTCTGCCCTTTCGGGTGAGTTGATGCCAGCTAGTACCCCGCTTCCGATCTGCCGTCAGGTTGCACGAGGTTTGCCGTGATCACGGCGCTCAAGGCCATTCGTGCCGGCCGGGCCTTTGCCCTGCTGGCGGCACTTTTCCTCGTCGCCTTCGGGATCGCTGTCGTCCAGCTGTCGCTCGATCAGCAACGTGTCGTCGACGCTACCAGCCGCCTGCAGGAACAAACGGTGCCGGAGATCATCCGCTTCCAGCGCCTGGCCCGCAATCTCGAGCAACTCCGCCAGGAGGGCGAGCGGATCTTTGCCGTCAGCTCGCACACCTCGCGCCAGCAATCAATGTTCGTTGTGACATTGATCGCCAGCCATCCGAGCATTCTCGAACATCCCGGTGCAGCCCAGCTGGCGCGTGAAACCGAACAGTTTCTCGGCGACGTCGTGCGTCAGGCGGCGACCGCCGACCGCCGACCGGCGACCCGCTACGATGAATGGCAACGCATCGCCGCCCGCCTCGGCATGCAGGTCGACGACGTGTCGGTTCAGGGTATCAACCTGGCCAACAACGACCTGGCGGTCGCCACTAGCGCGATGAAGCTGGCGCGCTACAAACTGATGATTGCGTTGCTACTCGTTGGCATCTTCCTGCTTGTCTTCATGGTTCTTGTCCGTCGTCACCTGATTTACCCGTTGCAGCGCATCAACCACGCGCTATCGACGCTCAGTGCCGACCGTCCGGCGCCCGCGTTCAAGCCGTCGACCATGCTCGAAATCCAGGCCGTCGAGGAATCCATCAGCGAACACCATGCCTTGCTCATTCAGAATGAAGAAACCCGGCAGGCTCTGGAAAAGCTGGCCAACAAGGACGGCCTGACCGGCATCATGAATCGCCGGCACTTCATGCAGTCGGCCGAAGTCGAATTGCAGCGTGCCCAGCGTTATCGCCGGCCGGTGACGGTGGCCATGGCCGACCTCGACCTGTTCAAGAAGCTCAACGACACCTACGGTCATGCCGCCGGCGATGCCGTACTGTGTGCCTTTGCCAATCTGGTCGAGGATACCCTGCGCCAGTCCGACCTCGTTTGTCGCTATGGCGGAGAGGAATTTGCCTTCCTTTTTCCGGAAATCGGGGCAGCCGAGACCGAAAAGCTGGCTGAACGCCTGCGCGTTCGTTGCGCCGCCATGGAAGTCCCCCTGCCCGATGGTCGCTCGGTCAAGGCCACGGTCAGTATCGGGCTGGCCGATGCCAGCGAATGTCCCATCGAAATCGCCCTCAAGCGCGCCGACGAGGCGCTTTACGAAGCCAAGCGCCTCGGCCGCAACCGGGTCGTGGTCTCCGGACCGCCGGAACCGGCGGTCGATAGCGAGCCGGATACGCGCACGGCCAGCCTGTTTTGAGCATGTCTGTCGTTGCAAGAACTTGTCGCGCTCTCGTTTTTCTGCTTGTCGTCCTCGGTCTGCCAGCGTTCTCGCTTGAGCCGCCGACAGGCGGGCTGGAAGACGACGACGTCGTGGTCGACTATCGCGACGGTACCTATTTCGCCAGCCTGGCCTTCCTGGTTGCAGCGTCGCCGGCTGTCGTCATCGATGTGCTGACCGATTTCAATCACATGGTCGGTATCGTCCCCAATCTGGAAAGCAGCCAGATCGTCTCGCGCCAGGGCAACGTTTTCGTCATCAAGCAGCGCGGCAAGGCGAATTTTGGCCCGTTTTCCTTCCCCTTCGAGTCGCTGCGCCAGATCGAACTGCTTCCTGACGGGCGAATTCTCGGCCGCGCCCTGGGTGGCTCAACGAAGCATATGCGCAGCGAACTCCGGGTGCAGGCGCAGGGGCGTGGGGCACGTGTCGATTACCAGATCGAGGTCGTTCCCGATCGCTGGCTGCCGGCTAGCCTCGGCGTCCCGTTCATGCGCCATGAAATGGCCGAGCAATTCACCGCCCTGATCCACGAAATGGAACGCCGTCAGGGCATCGCTCGTTCCCGCTGATTCAGCCCCAGAGCAGACAGACCCAGACGGCAGCGGCGTTGAGCAGGCTGAGCAGCACGGCGGCGCTGCCCATGTCCTTGGCCCGCTTGGCGAGTTCGCTCTTCTCTGGTGAGGCCTTGTCGACGACGGCTTCGACGGCTGAATTGAGGATTTCGACGATCAGGATGAGGACGATGCTGCCGATCATCAAGGCCCGTTCGACACCGGTTTTACCGAGGTAAATGGCGAGCGGAAGGGCGATGGCGGCGAGCAGGATTTCCTGGCGAAAGGCCGCCTCGTTGCGCCAGGCGGCAGCAATGCCGTCACGCGAGTAGCCAAGCGCGTTGATCAGCCGCCGCAGGCCGCGTTTGCCTTTGAGTTCGGCGGCGCTCATCGTTCCGCCTTGGCTTGGCGATTTGAATTTTGGCTGTTTTTTCCAGTTGACCGTGGAATCATCATTTCAGGCTATTTCTTGTCGAGCAGCGGCTTGAGGAAGCGCCCGGTGTGGCTGGCCTTGCACTTGGCGACCTGCTCCGGTGTGCCGGCAACGAGGATGCGGCCGCCGCCGTCGCCGCCTTCCGGGCCGAGGTCGACGATCCAGTCAGCAGTCTTTATGACGTCGAGGTTGTGCTCGATGACGACGATGGTGTTGCCGTTGGCGGCCAGCCGTTGGAGGACGCTGAGCAGCATTTCAATATCCTGGAAATGCAGGCCGGTGGTCGGTTCGTCGAGGATGTAGAGGGTGCGACCGGTGTCGCGTTTGGACAGTTCAAGGGCCAGCTTGACGCGCTGGGCCTCGCCGCCGGATAGCGTGGTGGCGCTCTGGCCGAGGGTGATGTAGCTGAGGCCAACATCGACCAGGGTTTGCAGCTTTCTCGCGATATTGGGCACCGGGTCGAAAAACTCGCGCGCCTGCTCGACGGTCATGCCGAGGATGTCGTAGATGTTCTTGCCCTTGTACTGGACTTCCAGCGTTTCGCGGTTGTAGCGCTTGCCGTGGCAGACGTCGCACGGCACATAGATGTCGGGCAGGAAATGCATCTCGACCTTGATCATGCCGTCGCCCTGGCAGGCCTCGCAGCGGCCGCCCTTGACGTTGAAGCTGAAGCGGCCCGGGCCGTAGCCGCGGACGCGCGATTCGGGCACCTGGGCGAACAGCTCGCGGATCGGCGTCAAGAGGCCGGTGTAGGTCGCCGGGTTGGAGCGCGGCGTGCGGCCGATGGGCGCCTGGTCGACATTGATGACCTTGTCGAACAGTTCGAGGCCGATGATTTCCTTGTACGGCGCCGGCTCCGTCGTCGAGCCGTAGAGATGGCGGGCGGCCGCGGCGTAGAGCGTGTCGTTGATCAGCGTCGATTTGCCGGAGCCCGAAACGCCGGTGATGCAGGTGAGCAGGCCGCCAGGGATTTCGAGGGTAACGTCCTTGAGATTGTTGCCATAGGCGCCAATCACCTTGAGCTGCTTGTTCGGATCCTGCGGTCGACGCGATTTTGGCGCCGAAATCGATTTGCGGCCGGACAGGTAGTCGCCAGTCATCGACAGCGGGTTGGCCGTGACTTCGGCCGGCGTGCCTTGGGCGACGACGGCGCCGCCGTGGACGCCCGCGCCGGGGCCGATGTCGACGACGTAATCGGCGCTGCGGATGGCGTCTTCGTCATGTTCGACGACCAAAACCGTGTTGCCCATGTCGCGCAGGTTTTTCAGAGTTTGGAGCAGGCGGTCGTTGTCGCGCTGGTGCAGGCCGATGGAGGGTTCATCGAGGACGTACATGACGCCGGTCAGGCCGGAACCGATCTGCGAGGCCAGCCGAATCCGTTGCGCCTCGCCGCCAGACAAGGTTTCGGCCGAGCGTTCGAGGCACAGGTAATCGAGGCCGACGTTGATCAGGAAGCTCAGGCGGGCGGTGATTTCCTTGAGAATCTTGTCGGCGACCTGCGCCTTGTTGCCGGCCAGCGTCAGGCAGTTGAAGTAATTGCGCGCCTCGCCGAGCGGCAGGCGGCTGATTTCGTGCAAGGTATGCGTGCCGACCCGCACATGGCGCGCTTCGATGCGTAGCCGGGTGCCGGCGCAACTCGGGCAGGCCGAGCTGCTGACGTATTTCGATAACTCTTCGCGCACGGCATTCGATTCGCTGCCGCGGTAGCGCCGTTCGAGATTGGGAATAATGCCTTCGAAGCTGTGGCTGCGGTCGAAGCGCGTGCCCTTCTCGTTGAGGTAGCGGAAATTGATCTCGGTTTTGCCGGAGCCGTAGAGGATGAGCTGGCGCTGCGACTCGGTCAGTTGCTCGAAGGGCGTGTCGACTGAGAAACCGTAGTGGTCGGCGATCGATTCGATGATCTGGAAATAGAACTGGTTCTTCTTGTCCCAGCCGCGAATGGCACCGTTGGCCAGCGAGGCGGCCGGGTTGGTGACGACGCGCTTGGGGTCGAAGAACTGGATGACGCCTAGCCCGTCGCACTTTGGGCAGGCGCCCATCGGGTTGTTGAAGGAAAACAGGCGCGGTTCGAGTTCCTGCAGGGCATACGAGCAGACCGGGCAGGCGAACTTGGCCGAGAACATGTGTTCCTTGCCGTCGTCCATCTCGAGTGCGATGGCCCGGCCTTCGGCATGGCGCAGGGCGGTCTCGAAGGATTCGGCGAGGCGCTGGCGCATGTCGTCGCGCACTTTCAGACGGTCGACGACGACGTCAACGGTGTGCTTGTGCGTCTTGGCCAGCTTCGGCACGTCGTCGATTTCATAGACCGTGCCGTCGACGCGAACGCGGGCGAAGCCCTGGGCACGCAGTTCGGCGAAGAGGTCGAGCTGTTCGCCCTTGCGGTTGGCGACGACCGGGGCGAGGATCATGAGCTTAGTTTCGGCCGGCAGGGCGAGGACCGAATCGACCATCTGCGACACCGTCTGCGCTTCGAGCGGCTGGTTGTGGTCCGGGCAATACGGCGTGCCGGCGCGGGCGAAGAGCAGGCGCAGGTAGTCGTGGATTTCGGTGACGGTGCCGACGGTCGACCGCGGATTGTGCGAGGTGGCCTTCTGCTCGATGGAAATGGCGGGCGACAGGCCTTCGATCAGGTCGACATCGGGTTTTTCCATGAGCTGCAGGAACTGCCGGGCGTAGGCCGAGAGCGATTCGACGTAACGGCGTTGGCCCTCGGCGTACAGCGTGTCGAAGGCCAGCGAGGACTTGCCCGAGCCGGACAGCCCGGTGATCACGATGAGCTGGTTGCGCGGCAGATCGAGGTTGATGTTCTTTAAATTATGGGTGCGCGCGCCGCGAATGCGGATGAATTCCATCGCTGTTTTTTTCACTATTGGGGAAGGGGAAACTATACGCAAAAAAGCCGGGTTCGCCCCGGCTTCGTTTGTCACGAAATGAAAATCGGCAGTCACGCAAGCCAGGGCCGATCTTGCGGTCAACCGAAAAAAACGACGAATCTTGAAATTCCGCTGGCACCGCATTACGCGACAAGACTTGCTGCTTCGGTGACTTGCCATCAAAATATGCGCTAAACATTTTTTATGGATTGTTCATGACACGGAAAGCGCGATCGCCGCTTGCGGACGCAATCGATCTGGCAGCGAGTCTTCCCTGGCAGATCGGTGGGCTGCTGGCGCTGCTCGCCTACTGGATCTTTCACGATCTTGCCTCATGGATGGCCCTAGGCAAAGGCGTCGATATGGATCTGGCCAGCTCTCCGCTGTACATCGTTCCCGGGCTGCTGTTGGTTGTTGCGCTGATTTCCTTTATCCACCGTCGCCGGCGGGCCGGGACGGTGGAGATGGTTAGCCCGACGTCGGATGCATTGGTACGGATGAGCGTTCATGACTTCGAAAAACTGGTCACCGAGGGCTTTCGCCGCGAGGGGTTTATTGTTGTCGAGCCTACCGGCACAAAGCATCTGGGGTGTGTCGACCTCGAATTGTTCATGGGGCGCGACCGCTATCTGGTGCAGTGCCGTCGGTGGAAAGAAAAAACGGTCGATGCACTCGCCGTGCACGAATTGGCCGCCGTGATCAACGCCGAACGGGCCGTTGGCGGATTCATCGTGGCTTCCGGTCGATTTACCGACGAGGCGAGAAAAGCCGCATTGGGGCGCTCGATTCGCGTCGTGCCGGCTGATTCCCTGCGGCGCCTGATCAAGAAAGTAACGGCGTCGAGCACCGGCGAAGTCACCATTTCACCGATGTTCTCGCGGCGCCGCCACGACCCGGCCCCGCCAGCCTGCCCGAAGTGCGGCAAGGTGATGATGCCGCGGACGAAAAAGCAGGGCGGAGCCGTCGTTCAGGTTGATTGGGGCTGCACCAGTTTCCCGGCCTGTCAGGGCAGTCGGGAAGTTTAGGCGACGCTGGTTCAGCCGCCGGCCAGATGGCGCGCCAATGACGGGGGAGTTTCAGTTTTGGCCGTTTTTTCCGGTTGACCGTGGGAACGGTTGAGTCGCGATGGCGCTTCGCCAAACCTGCTAATATTGTTGCCTCGCTGCAATGCAACAATTAAAAACGACAATGGCCCCCCCCAACGACCGCATGAGCCCCGAAGAACGCCGCGCCGGCGCCTCCCTGGCTTCCATCTTTGCCCTGCGCATGCTCGGGCTTTTCCTCATCCTGCCGGTGTTTTCGGTCTATGCAAAAACGCTGCCCGGGGGCGACAACCTGGCGCTGGTCGGTTTTGCGCTCGGCGCCTACGGCCTGACCCAGGCTTTTTTCCAGATTCCCTACGGCATCGCCTCGGATATTTTCGGGCGCAAGCCGGTCATCGTCGTCGGCCTGCTCGTCTTCGCGCTGGGCAGCTTCGTTGCCGCCTGGGCGCCGGACATGACGTGGATCATCGTCGGCCGCGTGCTGCAGGGCATGGGCGCCATCTCGGCCGCGGTGACAGCGCTGGCCGCCGACCTGACGCGCGAGGAGCACCGGACCAAGGTGATGGCCATGATCGGCTCGTCGATCGGCCTCGTTTTCGCGTTGTCGCTGGTCGGTTCGCCGATTCTCTACGGCTGGATCGGCATGGCCGGCCTGTTCATCATGACCGGCGTGCTGGCGCTGGCCGCCATCATCCTGCTGCTCAAGGCCGTACCGCCGGCCCCACCGCCGCACGGCCATGAAAAATTGCCGCTGCGCCGGGTTATTTTCGACCCCGACCTGATCCGCCTGAACGTCGGCATCTTCGTGCTGCACATGGTGCAAATGGCCATGTTCGTCGTCCTGCCGCATGCCCTGGTCAACCACGGTGGCCTCGAAGCGGCAGCCCACTGGAAGGTCTACCTGCCAGCCGTGCTGCTTTCATTTGCCATCATGGTCCCGGCCATCATCGCCGCCGAGCGCAAGGACAAAATGCGGCCGATCTTCTTGGCCGCCATCGCGCTGCTCGTCGTCGTCCAGTCCGGCCTGCTTCTTTACAGCGCCAGCCTGTGGGCCCTGGGCCTGTGGCTGGTCCTTTTCTTCGTCGCCTTCAACGTACTCGAAGCAACGCTGCCTTCGCTGGTTTCGCGCACCGCTCCACCGTCCGCCAAGGGCGCGGCGCTCGGGGTTTACAACACGACGCAGGCGCTCGGGCTATTCGTCGGCGGTGCAGCCGGCGGCTATATTGCGCAGAATTTCGGCGATAATGCTGTTTTTGCTGCCTGCACCGGGCTGGTTCTGGTCTGGCTGGTGGTGGCAAACTCGATGAATTTTCCGCAACGGCGCGCCACTGCCGCTGCGACACAAACTGCTTAGGGGACATTTCATGGCATCGGTTAACAAGGCAATCATCGTCGGCAATCTGGGCAAGGACCCGGAAGTTCGTTACACGGCGAGCGGCGAGGCGATGTGCAACATTACCGTCGCGACCAGCGAAAACTGGAAGGACAAGGCGACCGGCGAGAAGAAGGAACTGACTGAATGGCACCGCATTTCCTTCTTCGGCAAGCTGGCCGAGATCTGCGGTCAGTATCTGAAAAAGGGCTCGCAGGTTTATGTCGAAGGCAGCATCCGCACCCGTAAATGGACCGACAAGGAAGGCCAGGAGCGCTACACGACGGAAATTCGTGGCGACGAGATGAAAATGCTCGGTTCGCGCCAGGGTATGGGTGCCCCGGCCGGCGGTGGCGGCGGTTACGACAGCGAGCCGACCGATTACGCCCCGGCCCCGGCCAAGAACAAGCCGAAGCCGTCGTTCGACGATCTCGGCGACGATATTCCATTCTAAAAATGGCATTGCTTGCGCTGCTCGTGTGATCCGGCGCAATTCCCTTTTTCCCCAGAGGTAAATCAGCATGGCCAGTGCCGTCACCTTCAAGATTCTTGAGGACATCGCCCGGGATCTTTCGAGCAATGAAATCACTTTTCCGACCTTCCTCGACATCACCTTCCAGGTGCGTGCCGCGCTCAAGGATCCGAATCTGAACGTCGAACAACTGGCCAAGCTGGTCGGTGCCGAGCCGCTGATGAGCGCCAAGATCATCCGTATGGCTAATTCGGTGGCGATGAACCCGAGCGGCCGCGAAGTCGCCGACGTCAGGAGCGCCATTGTCCGGGTCGGCATGGAAGCCGTCCGCACCGTGTCGTTTGCCGTGGCCATGGAGCAATTGCTCAAGTCGAAGCAGATGCAGCCCTTCGAGGAAATTTCCCATCGGCTGTGGGAGCACACCTCGCACGTGGCCGCGCTGTGTCGCGTGCTGGCCCGCAAGAAGGCCCGCATCAACGGTGACGAGGCGATGTTTGCCGGCCTCGTGCATGATCTCGGCGTCTTCTATTTGATGTCGCGGGCGGCCAACTTCCCCGAACTGGCCAACGACAAGGTCGAGTTGCACGCCTTGCTGGTTGGCTGGCACGACAACATCGGTCACGCCCTGCTGTCGGCGATGGGTTTGCCTGAATCGGTGCTCGAAGCGGTCCGGGATCACGAAACCGAGCGCGAAATCAAGGCGATCGACAATCTCTCCAACGTGCTTTTCATCGCCAACAAGATCGCCAACCGCACGTCGAGCTGGCGTGACAAGGAGCTGGATGGCGAGATCGATACCTCGATTCTCGACACGCTGTTCAACGCCGATGCGCTAGCCGAAATCGTCGAGGAGTCGGAAGAAGAAGTGCATTCGCTGAAGGCGGCGCTCGGGGGCTAAGCCCGGGGCATTGAGCCGGACCGGTCAGTAGACTGCCGAATCGACAGGGAGCGGGATTGATGGGCAGTCATCACGAGGCGGACATTTCCGGCAAGCGCTTTGCCGCGCTGGCCCTGGCTGCCCTCGGCGTGGTCTATGGCGACATCGGGACCAGCCCGCTCTACGCGGTGAAGGAGGTCTTCGCCGGCAACCATCCGATTCCGGTCACGGTCAGCAACATTTACGGCAGCCTGTCGCTCTTCTTCTGGGCGCTCGTCATCGTCGTCTCGATCAAGTACGTCTGCTTCATCATGCGCGCCGACAACCGCGGTGAGGGCGGCATCATGGCGCTCATCGCGCTGGCCCTGCACACGGCCATCGACAAGCCGAAGCAGACCCGGCTGATCATGATCTTCGGCGTCCTCGGGGCGGCCATGTTCTATGGCGACGGCATGGTGACGCCGGCCATTTCCGTGCTGTCGGCCGTCGAGGGGCTGGAGGTCATCACGCCGGCCTTCAAGTCCTTCGTCATCCCGATCACGATGATCGTCCTGTTTGGCCTGTTCTTTGTGCAACGGAGCGGGACGGCCAAGGTTGGCGCCTTTTTCGGGCCGGTCATGATGCTGTGGTTCACCGTGCTGGCGCTGCTCGGGCTGCACAATATCGTCGAGCATCCGGGCATCCTGATGGCGATCAACCCGGTTTATGGCATCGAATTCCTGCTTGAAAACAAGGCCATGTCGCTGGTCGCCATGGGCAACGTCGTGCTCGCCGTGACCGGGGCCGAGGCGCTCTACGCCGACATGGGCCACTTCGGCCGCAAGCCGATCTCCCGCGCCTGGTTCGCCTTCGTGCTGCCGGCGCTGGTCCTCAACTATTTCGGTCAGGGCGCCCTGATCCTGGCAGAGCCGGAAGCGGCCAAGAATCCGTTCTTCCTGTCGGCACCGGACTGGGCGTTGATTCCGCTCGTCGCCCTGGCCACCATGGCGACGGTGATCGCCTCGCAGGCGGTTATTTCCGGCGCCTTTTCGGTGACGCGCCAGGCCATGCAGCTCGGTTTTGTGCCGCGGATGGAAGTGCAACATACGTCGGACAAGGAGCAGGGCCAGATCTACCTGCCGGCCGTCAACTGGGGCCTGATGGTTGCCGTGATGATCCTCGTCCTCGGTTTCAAATCGTCGAACAACCTTGCCGCGGCCTATGGCATTGCCGTGACCGGCGACATGGTGATCACCTCGATCCTCGCCACCGTAGTCGTCGCCAAGGTCTGGAAGTGGGGCTGGGTCAAGGCCGGGCTGCTCTTCGCCTGCTTCCTCTCGGTCGAGCTTGTTTTCCTGGCAGCCAACGTCCTCAAGATCCCTGATGGCGGCTGGTTCCCGCTGCTCGCCGGGATGGTTATCTTCATCGTCATGATGACCTGGAAACGCGGCCGCCAGTTGCTCTCTGCACGCCTGCAAGGCGAACGTCTGGAGCTGTCGATGTTCCTCGATTCGCTGGCCTCCTCGATGCCGACCCGCGTCGCCGGGACGTCAGTCTTCCTCAACGCCGATCCCAAGGGCGTGCCGCATGCTTTGCTCCACAACCTCATGCACAACAAGGTGCTACACGAACGCGTCGTGCTGCTCTCGGTCCAGTTCTTCGACGTGCCGTACGTGCCCGACATCGACCGCGTCGAAGTGCGGCAGCTCAAGGAAAATTTCTGGAGCGTGATCATCCAGTACGGCTTCAAGGATGAGCCCGATGTGCCGGCGGCGCTGGCTTTGTGCGGTGATGCCGGGCTGGAATTCAGCGCGCTGGAAACCTCGTATTTCATCGGCCGCGAAACGCTGATTCCACGACTTGGCTCGGAAATGGCGTTTTGGCGGGAGAAGATTTTCGTCGCCATGTTCCGCAATGCGGGGTCGGCGACGGCCTTCTTCAAGATTCCCAGCAACCGCGTCGTCGAGCTCGGGACGCAGGTCGTTCTCTAGGTTACTGGACGCAGGAGGCTTTGCGCAGCATGTCGCCGACGTAGGCTAGCTGGTCATTGGCGCGAAGGTAGCTGTTCTGAACTCGATAGGCCTGACCCTCGCTTTGCAGCATGGACCAGCAGTCTGCGTACATGGCGTTGCCAACCTGTCGGTGCTGCAGGACATGGACGATTTCATGCAACAGGTAGGAGTGGTCGAGCGGCTCGTCAAGATTCAGGGTATCCCGATAGAGGATGCGATAGTGCAGGACGTCGAAGTAGGCGGCGATTCCTTTACATCCATTTCCGGCATCCGGGCATATCTGACGTTCGAGCTCCTCGGGCGCTAGTGGCACGAAGCTCGGCAGTTCGCTTTCCGGAATGGCAGGCAAACCGGTCATGCGTACGGCTACTGTCAACAGAATGGTGATCAGGGATGAATCCATTCGACCTCGTTTTTTGTGCCCTAGACGGGCTCGTAAACGGTAGATCGTGGGAAGCGAAGAATTGTTCCCTGGGCCTATAGGCGCCGAATCTTCTCCAGCAACGCCGTGGTGGATTTCTGGTGAATGAAGGGTATGGAGTGCACCGTTCCCCCCCAGCCGCGGACTTCGGTGCAACCGACAATCTTGTCCACCGGCCAGTCACCGCCCTTGACCAGAATGTCCGGCCGGCATTCGAGGATGCGCTGGATCGGCGTGTCTTCATCGAACCATGTCACCAGCGAAACGCATTCGAGCGCGGCCATCACGGCGAGGCGGTCTTCGAGCAGATTGACCGGACGGTCGTCGCCCTTGCCCTGGCGTTTGACGGAGGCGTCGGTGTTGAGCGCCACCACCATGCTGGTGCCGAGGGCTGCTGCCTGCGCCAGATAGGTGACGTGGCCGCGGTGCAGGATATCGAAACAGCCGTTGGTGAAGACCAGTGGGCGGGCGAGTTGGGCGACTCTGGCGGTCAACTGGTCGGGCGGGCAGATTTTCGTTTCGAAGTGGGGGGCGGCGTAGGTCATGGCGACATCAGGGATTAGGGACAGGCCGCTATTTTAGTGGCTTTGGCCGTCGGCGCGGCCTGTCATCCCCACGTAACATCGGCTGGCTAGTGTGCTGGGCACTCCATCGAACCCAGCGGAATTCAATTGCCCTTGCTCCGGCGCAGCACCTTTTCGGCCCTCGTTGCGCTGCTTGTCAGCGTCTTACTGACGGCCTGCTCGCCGCGCCAACTGGTGGTCGGCAGCATCGCCGACGAACTGGCGGCACAGGGTCAGGCCAGCGAAAACGATCTCGATCTGGCCCGCGAGGCCAGCGCCTTCTATCTGAAGCTCTCGGAATCCGTCCTGCGCAGCGATCCCGGCCATCACGGACTGGCCGAGGCTGTGGCCGGCGGTTTCACGCAGTACGCCTATGCTTTCGTCGCTTTCGAGGCTGACCGCATCGAGGCGAAGGATGCCAAGGCGGCTGAGCGCCTGCGCCGCCGGGCCGCGCAGCTTTATCGCCGGGCGCACCAGCATGCGATGGCGGCGCTGGAAAAGGAAAGTCCGGGTTTCGCCCGCGCCCTTAATGCCCCGCAGACGGCCGACTGGCCGAAGCTGGTGCCGGCTCAGGTCGGTCTTGCTTACTGGGCGGCGGCCTCGTGGGGTGGCTGGATTTCGTTGTCGAAGGATGATCCCGATGTGGTGGCCGACCTGCCGCAGGCCGTGCGCCTGACGCAACTGGCCTGGCAGGCCGATCCGGCCTGGGGGCAGGGCGCGCTGACCGGGTTGTTGGCTACCTTTGAAGCGTCACGCCCTGGTGGCAGTCAGGCGCAGGCATTGGTCTGGTTCGACCTGGCGATTGCCCAAGGCGGCGGCACCCGTGCAGGTGCGCTGGTCGGCAAGGCCGAGGGCTACGCCCAGCCGGCAGGCGACCGGGCGCTGTTCGAGTCGCTGCTCAAGCAGGCCGTGGCCATCAAGGATGCGCCGGACAGCCCGCAGGCCCTGCAAAACGAAGTCATGCGCCGCCGTGCCGCGTGGCTGTTGGAACAGGCGCCTGACCTGTTTTGAACGACCAGAATCCCCGGAGAAATAAATGAAAACCAGACTGGCCGCGCTATTGCTCGGCGCCGTACTTGCCCTCAATGCCTACGCCGCCGACAAGCAGTTGCGCATCGGCACGCTGGCTTCGAAGAATTCGCTCTACCACCGCCAGCTCATGGAGCTCGGCGAAGCCTGGCGCACGGCGCAGGGCGGCAACGGCAAGTATCTGGTCTATCCGGATGGCAGCCAGGGGGGCGAGACGGACATGGTGCGCCGCATGCGCATTGGCCAGTTGCAGGGCGGGCTGTTGTCAGTGGTCGGGCTGCGCGAGATCGAGCCGTCGATTGCCGCGCTGCAGAACATGCCGATGATGTTCAAGAGCTGGGAAGAGGTCGATTACGTGCGCGAGAAGATGCGCCCGGCCATGGAAAAGAAGTTCCTCGAAAAGGGTTTTGTCGTGCTCGCCTGGGGCGATGCCGGCTGGGTGCGCTTTTTCAGCAAGACGCCGGCCTTTGCGCCGAACGATTTCAAGGGCATGAAGTTCTTCGCGTGGGGGGCCGAGGCCGACCAGCAGGAAATCATGAAGAATCTCGGCTACACGCCGGTGCCGCTGGAAACGGCCGACATCCTGCCGGCTGTCCAGACAGGCATGATCAACGCCGTACCTTCGACGCCGTACTTCGCGCTGGCAACGCAGATCTACACGACGGCCAACAATATGCTGGACATGAACTGGGCGCCGGTGGTCGGCGCCCTGATCATCACCAAAAAAGCCTGGGACGAACTGACTCCGGAAGGTCAGGTCATCGTCCGCGAAGCCGGCGCCAAAGCCGGCGTTCAACTGCGCGCCAAGGCCCGGCAGGAGGTCGACGAGGCAGTCGAGGCCATGAAAAAGCGCGGCCTGACCGTCAACAAGCCCAACGCCGAGCAAATGAAGGAGTGGAATGCGCTGGCCGACGGGCTCTACCCGCGCATCCGCGGCAAGCTCGTGCCGGCCGAACAGTTCGACGAAGTCGTCGGGCTACTCAAGGCCTTCCGCGCCGGCAAGAAGTAGGGCGGCCCAGGCGGTTTCGGCCCGGAGACGGGCCCCGCTTCTATCACCTGAGTGGAAAAAGTAATGAATCCCCTGCGCCGTCTCGGTGAATTCGATGCGCTGATCGCCGGTGGTGCGCTGGCCATCATGCTGCTCGTGCCGCTGTTCGAAATCGTTCTGCGCTCGCTGTTCGGTTCGGGCATCGACAATGCGCCGGTGCTCGTCCAGCACTGCGGCCTGCTGCTCGCCATGTTCGGGGCGCTGCTCGCCGAGCGCGGCCTGCACCTGAGCGCGCTCGGTGCCGGCTTCACTGCCTCGCGCAATCGGCTCGTCCGCCATGGCTCTGTGGTTTTCGGCAAGGCCAGCGCCGCCGTACTGTGCGGCATGCTGGCGCAAGCGAGCTGGACTTTCGTCGCCAGCGAAATGGAAATGCCGCGCGACATCGCCTACGGCATCGCCGGCTGGATGTTCGAAATCGCCATGCCGCTCGGCTTCGCGCTGCTTGGCCTCAAACTGGCCTCGCGCATCACGCCGAACCTGGCCGGCCGCACCGTGCTGGCGCTGGCCCTGCCGGCCGCCGGCTACCTTTTGGCCCAGCATTTCGACGGCAGCACCTTGCCGATCTGGCCCTTCGCCCTGTGGCTGACGCTGATCCTCTTCTGCGGCGCCCCGATCTTTGCCGTGCTCGGCGGGCTGGCCCTGGCGTTGTTCTGGAGCGAAGGCCAGCCGCTCGCCTCGGTGCCGCTCAGCCACTACCAGATCACGGTCAATCCTTCGCTGCCGGCGTTGCCGCTGTTCACGCTGGCTGGTCTGATCTTCGCCCGGACCGGTGCCGCGGCGCGGCTCGGCGCGGTGTTCACAGCCGCCTTCGGTAGCGGCGTGGCCGGTACGGCGATTGCCGCGGCGGTGCTTTGCTCCTTCTTCACCGCCTTCACCGGCGGCAGCGGCGTCACCATTCTGGCTCTGGGTGGCCTGCTGCTGCCGCTGCTCACCAAAGCCGGCTTTCCCGAGCAGCGTGGCATCAGCCTGGTGACCAGCGCCAGCGCCCTCGGCGTGCTGCTGGCGCCGTCGGTGCCGCTGATCATGTACGCCATCGTCGCCCGCGTGCCGATCAACACCATGTTCCTCGCCGGCGTACTGCCGGCCGTGCTCATGGTCGCCTGCCTGCTGCTGGTCGGCGGTTATTTGCGGCGGGGCGGCATTGTTGCGGCGTCGACGGGCGATGCTACGGTCAACCGGGAAAAAGAGCCAAAATCGAAAAGTCTGGTCAGCGCGCTGTGGATCGCCAAATGGGAGCTGTTGGCGCCGGTCGTCGCCATCGGCTCACTGGTTAGCGGCATCGCGACGCCGACCGAGAGCGCCGCGCTGACGGCGATGTACGCGCTGCTCACCCAGTCCATCGCGCATCGCGAACTCGACTGGCCGCACTTCCGCAAGACGCTGGCCGATTGCGCCGAAGTAATCGGCGGCATCATGCTGATCCTCGGCATGGCGCTCGGCCTGACCAACTACCTCGTCGACGCCGGCATTCCCGACGCAGCCATCGAATGGGTGCAGTCGGTGCTGCCCAACAAGTTCGCCTTCCTGATCGCCCTGAACCTGTTCCTGCTATTAGCCGGTGCATTGATGGAAATCTACGCGGCGATTGTCGTCCTCGTCCCGCTGCTCCTCCCCGTGGCCATTGCCTACGGCGTCGATCCGGTGCATTTCGGGGTGATTTTCCTGGCCAATATCGAGATGGGCTTTCTCTGCCCGCCGGCCGGCATGAACATCTATTTCGCCTCGGCGATGTTCGGCAAGCCGATCCGCTACGTCGCCGCCGCCGTGTTGCCGGCGGTATTCGCCATGTTCATCGGGGCGCTGATCATTTCGGCCTTGCCCTTCCTCGCCACCTGGCTGCCACAGACTGTCGGCATGCAGTAAGGGTCAAAGCAATCAGGCCGCCTTGCGGCGGCCTGAGCGATGGTTCAGCGGCTTTCGACCGGGGCGCTGGCCGGCGGCGGGGTGCGCGCGCCGAGCGTCTGGTCGTCGAGACGGCGGGTATCTTCATCGCCGACGACTTCGAGCACATTGACCACCTTCTTGACGCCGGAGGTGGTGCGCGCGACATCGACCGCAACCTTGGCTTCGCGAGCATTGACGATACCCATCAGATGGACGATGGCGCGTTCGGTGACAACCTTGATGTGGTTGGCCGAAATCTGGTTGGAATCGACCAGCCGGGCCTTGACCTTCGAATCGATGTACGAATCGGTGCTGCGGCTGCCGAGCGAGGAGGCCGGGCCGATGCCCAGTTCGTTGTACACCTCGCGCACGCCGTCGAGCTTGCGCGTTTCGGCTTCGATGGCGGCCTTGGCTTCCTCGTTCGGCACTTCGCCGGTGATCAGCACGCGCCGGTTGTACGAGGTGAAATTGATGTGCGAGAAGGTCTTGTACTGATCGGGGACGTGATTGCCGGCCTTCCACTCGGTCGTTTCGTCATCGGCCTGGGTGCCGGTCGAGCGACGGTCATGGGCCGACATGACGCCGGCCGCGGCGCCGCCGACAATGACCGGGACGCAGCCCTGGAGCATGGGCAGAAGGGTGATCAGCGCCGCAGCGGCGAGGGTGAGTTTGGCTTTTTGCATCATTCGACTCCCAGTAAAAGTGCATCGATCCCATCGCACAGGCAATGGATGACGAGCAGGTGGGTTTCCTGAATTCGCGCCGTCCGTTCGGCCGGCACGCAGAGATGGATATCGTCGTCACGCAGCATTTCGCCGATCATCCCGCCGCCCTTGCCGGTCAGCGCGACGATGTGCATGTCGTGCTCGTGCGCGGATTTGATGGCTTCGATGACGTTGGCTGAGTTGCCTGACGTTGAAATGGCCAGCAGCACGTCGCCGGCATGGCCGAGGCCGCGCACCTGGCGGGAGAAAATCTGGCTGAATGAGTAATCGTTGGCGACGGCGGTGATGATCGAGGTGTCGGTGGTCAGCGCAATGGCCGCCAGTTCCTGGCGTTCGGCCTCGAAACGGCCGATCAGTTCGGCGGCGAAATGCTGGGCATCGCCGGCCGAGCCGCCGTTGCCGCAGGCCAGAATCTTGCCGCCGTTGATCAGGCAGTTGGTCATCGTTTCGATCGCCGCGGCAATCGGGGCCGCCATCATGTCGACGGCATTCAGCTTGGTTTGGGCGCTGTCTTCGAAATGCTTGGCAACGCGGGCGATCAAATCCATATCGTTCAATGAGTTGGGGCTAAAAGTGAAAGCATTCTACCTCACAGCTCGACGAAGACTTCGAACGCCAGCCGTTGCCATGGATTTTTGTTGTCGCTCAGAGACGACACGCGGGCGCTAAGCCGGTCGCCGGCGTCCATCGCGGCGGCCACGGCGCGGTTCTGGGCGCGTGGCACGTAGCCCAGCTGGTGGCCTTTCCACTCGACGCGGATGGCGTTGCGGTCGTGCTTGTTGTCGGGTTCGCGGATCAGCGCCAACGCGTCGCCGACCTTGATTTCCGACCAGAATGTTTCCAGCGCGTAAAACTGGCTACCGGCCAGCGGCGAATTCTGGACCAGCATCCGGATGCTGTCGGCCTGAGCGGCTGTCAGCCACAAGGCCAGGCTAATCGTCAGCAGAAAACGCATTTTTGATCCATTCGAGCTGGTCGCCGTCGAGCAGCACGCAGTCGAAACGGCAGTCGCAGTCGCGTTTGCCCATGAGGTAGTGCTGGGCGGCGAGGACAATACGCCGCCGCTTGCTCGCCGTGATGCTCGCCCCGGCGCTGCCGAAATCGCTACGGCTGCGCTGGCGGACTTCGACGAAAACCAGCACCTTGCCGTCGCGGCAAATGAGGTCGATCTCGCCGCCGCGTATTCTGAAATTGCGCGAAATTACCGGTTGACCGTGGGATTCAAGATAACGCGCCGCCCGCTCTTCGGCTTCGCGGCCGCGCGTCGTGGTGGTATCGTTGGTCTTTGCCTGCATGTTGATAATAATGACGGAAGAATCCGCTGCATTGTATGTCGTCCCGACACCGCTCGGGAATCTCGCCGACCTGACTCGCCGCGCCGAAGAAATCCTGCGCACCGTGCCCTGGGTCGCCGCCGAAGACACCCGGCACAGCGGCCCGCTGCTCAAGCAACTTGGCGCCCAGGCGCGGACCATTCCGGCGCATCAGCACAACGAACACGAAGCCGCCGCCCGCATCGTCGAAAAGCTGCAGGCTGGCGAAGCCGTGGCGCTGATCTCCGACGCCGGCACGCCGGGCATTTCCGATCCCGGTGCCCGCATCGTCGCCGCCGTGCGGGCCGCTGGTTGCAAGGTCATTCCATTGCCTGGGCCATGTGCCGCTACCACGGCGCTTTCCGGCTCCGGTCTGCTCGACGAACATTTCCTGTTTTATGGCTTCCTGCCGAGCAAGGGCGGCCAGCGCCGGCAAGCGCTTGAAGAACTGCGCGAACAGCCCTGCGCCCTGGTCTTCTACGAAGCGCCGCATCGGGTGCTGGAAACGGTCGAAGACATGGCGACGGTGTTCGGCAACCGCACGCTGGTCATCGCCCGCGAACTGACCAAGCTGTTCGAATCGATCCATTCCCTGCCGGTGGCCGAAGGGCTGGCCTGGCTCAAGGAAGATCCCAACCGCCAGCGCGGCGAATTCGTCCTGATGCTCTCGGGCGCTCCGGCGGGTGCCGACGATGGCGAAGGCGAACGGGTTCTGAAATTGCTGCTGGCCGAAGGGCTGCCGATCAAACAGGCGGCCAAGCTTGCTTCGCAGATCACCGGCATGGCAAAAAACGCGCTATATGAGCGCGCCTTGGCCCTGAAAAGCTAAAATCACGAAAACCGTTTCGAGAATCAGCATGCAAATTACCATCACCCGCCCCGACGACTGGCACCTTCACCTGCGCGACGGCGAAGCCCTGACTTCCGTCCTCGCCCACACGGCCGCCCAGTTTGGCCGGGCCATCGTCATGCCCAACCTCAAGCCGCCGGTCACGACTGTCGAGCAGGCGGCCGCCTACCGTGACCGCATCGTCGCGGCGCTGCCCGCCGGTGCCAGCTTCGAGCCGCTCATGACGCTCTACCTGACCGACAACACGCCGGCCAGCGAAGTCGCCAAGGCCGCTGCTTCCGGCTTCGTCAAGGCCGTCAAGCTCTACCCGGCCGGAGCGACGACCAATTCCGACGCCGGCCTGACCGATATCGCCAAAGCCTACGACGCGCTGGCCGAAATGGAGCGCGTCGGCCTGCCGCTGCTCGTCCATGGCGAAGTGACCGATCCGAAGATCGACCTCTTCGACCGCGAAAAAGTCTTCATTGACACCGTGCTGCTGCCGCTGACCGAGCGCTTCCCGAAACTCAAGGTGGTCATGGAGCACATCACGACGAAGGACGCTGTCGAATTTGTGCAAAATTCCGGGTTGACCGTGGCAGCGACCATCACCGCCCACCATCTGCTCTACAACCGCAACGCCATCTTTCAGGGCGGCGTCCGGCCACACTGGTATTGCCTGCCCGTGCTCAAGCGCGAAAAGCACCGCGAGGCCCTGGTTGCGGCCGCCGTTTCCGGCAATCCGAAATTCTTCCTCGGCACCGATTCGGCCCCGCACGCCAAGGGTGCCAAGGAAGCGGCCTGCGGCTGCGCCGGCTGTTACACCGCCTATGCCGCCATCGAACTCTATGCCGAAGCCTTCGAACAGGCCGGCGCCCTCGACAAGCTCGAAGCCTTCGCCAGCTTCAATGGCCCAGATTGGTATGGCCTGCCGCGCAACAGCGGCAAGATCACCCTGGCCAAACAGGCGTGGACCGTGCCGGCCGATTACCCGTACATCAGCTCCGACACCATCGTTCCGCTACGGGCCGGCGAAACGCTGTCCTGGAAAATGCTCTGAGGAAATCAATATGCGTCTGCGCCACCTCCTGCTGCCGCTGCTGGCCGCTCCGCTGCTCACCGCCTGCGTCAATGACGGCGCGACGTATGAAATCGACAATACCCGCGAGCACGTGTTGTCGCTGATTCGCGAACAGCCGTATTTCTGGGACAGCAAGGTCGAGTTGTACCTTGTTGTCTCGCGGATGCCGGCCTGCATGCGTCGGCACAGTCTGGGGGCCGGCACGGAAAAGACCCGGGTCGAGGTTTATCAGGTGCCGTCGGGGGCTTTCATCATCAAGGCCGGCAAGAAGATGTTCGCCACCGAGACGCAGACCTGCGAAAGCTTTGCCAAGATGGATAGCGAACCGCCCGAAGGCATGGGCCAGTTGATGGGTACCTTCCGCGTCAAGAAGGATGAACTGGTTTTCGTCAAGGAAGAAAAAGACGAATCGCCGGCTGAGGAGTGAGCGCCGCTTCGCTCTGCGCCTCGCCGCTGTTCGATCCGCTGCGGCCGTGGCTGGATCGCCTGCCGCAAGCGCCGGATGCCTCGGCGGTGGCCGAATTGGCCGAAGAATTTCCCATTCATGCCGCGAACGGTCAGCGCGTCCGTTTCGCCCCGCCGCGTCCGGATGGGCTGGTCTACGAGTGCCGGATCTGGGAAAGCGGCGAGGTGGAAACCCGACCCGACAACTGGCATGACTTCTTCAATGCGCTGGTCTGGCTCAGCTTTCCGCAAACCAAGATTGCTGTCAGCGCCGCCCACATGCGTGCCATGCAGGCGCCGGGCGAGGTGCGTGGCACGACCCGCGATGCGCTGACCCATTTTGACGAATGCGGCATCGTCGTGCTGGCCAGCCAGCCTGAACTGCTTGATCTGCTGCGTGATTTCCAGTGGAAGCAATTGTTCGTCGAGCGACGTGCCGAGGTGATTCGCAGCATGCGTTTCGTGATCTTCGGCCACGCCACGTATGAGCAGATGCTCAAGCCATTTCGCGGCCTGACGGCCAAGGCGGTGCTCTACGAAGTGAGCGAGGCTTGGCTTGAAATGGGCGATTCAGAGCAGCTTGCTGCGGTCGACAAGCTTCTGGCCACCGATTTGATCAGCGGTCGTTACACCCGGCCGCGCGATTTTCACCCGCTACCCTTGCTGGGTATTCCTGGCGTTACGCCGGACAGCGAAGATCCGGCGTACTACGACGATACCTGGCAGTTCAGACCAGGCCGTCGGGCTACGGCAAAACCGGCTGCTTAGTAGCGGCGGCGTTGCTGTGGCATCGGGGAGCCACGGTTCTCGATGTGGCGGAACGTGATGCGACCCTTGGTCAGGTCGTAGGGCGACAGTTCGAGCGTCACCTTGTCACCGAGCAGAATGCGAATGTGGTTTTTCTTCATCTTGCCGGCGGTGTAGGCGATCATCACGTGACCGTTTTCCAGCGTCACGCGGAAACGACCATCCGGAAGCACGTCTTCGACGACGCCTTGCATTTCCAGTAGTTCTTCTTTTGCCAAGTGTTGTTCTCCAGTAATCGTAAAATGTTCAGGGGGTGGTGACGGCGGCTGGTGCCGCGTCGGTGGATAGCGCCTCGTGCCGGTGGCGCGGTAATTCCCACGGCTGGCCGGCTTCGGTAATGGCGCTGATGTTGATCACCGGCGGTGGCGAGAGAACGCCGCCGAAGATGGTCGCAAAGGATACGTCGGCGGCATCGCGGCCGGTAGCCAGACGGACAAAGCCCATCGGGATCGCCGTGCCGGACGGGTCGAACAGATACCAGCGGTCACCGAGGAAGACCTCGACGTAGGCATGGAAATCGGTCGGGCCAAGCAAAGGGTCGGCACCGTAATCGATACCGGTGGTAAAGCGGGCCGGAATGTTCAGGGCGCGGCAGATGGCAATCATCAGGTGGGCGAAGTCACGGCAGACGCCAACCCGGTCAATCAGCGTATCGAGCGCGGCAGTGGCTGAATTGGTGGTGTTGCCCTTGAAGGTCACATGCTTGTTGACCCAGTTGCGAATCGCCTCGACCCGACGATAACCCATAGGCAGATGGCCAAATTCGCTCATCGCCAGCGCGGCCAGGCGGTCGGACTGGCAATAGCGGCTCGGGTAGATGTAGGTCAGTGCCGAGAGCGGGAGCTTGGCAATCGGTGTTTCCGGGATCAGGTCGGGCTGGTCGACCTGCTGCTTGATGTCGAGCACGGCCTTGTAGCTGATATGCAGCGGACCGGGGGCGCCGGTCAGGCGCAGGTAGCGGGTGCAGGTCGCCGGATCGGTCTGGATCGTATGCGGAACCTGCTGACTGATGACCAACTGTTCGTTGACGATCATCTGGCTGGCCGTCTTGGCCGCGTGGATGTTGAAAACGAAATCGGCGCCCTGAAAACCCAGTTCATAGTGAAGATCGATAGTGAACTGAATGCGGACCATTTATTCCCCAAAGTGATGATCGTCCGGTTTCCGGGAATCCGGAAGCGCTCAGACGAGCAATGAAACAGCGCTTTGCGACGGGAAATGGTGACTTCGGCGTGCCGGAAATCGTCGATTGACGGGGCGGCAGAGGAACGGCATTTACGCGGGCAGAACGGTGGAGTCGGATATTTTAACTCCGACGAAGCCCGCATCTTACGCGCCGATCCCCTGTGTGGCAAGGGACGGAAATGAAAAGCGCCGAATATTCAATCCCTTGCCGGTGTTTTGGCAAGGGGTTTTGGGGCGCTTCAGGCCGCCTGCGGTTGCTCTCCGCGCATCTGCATGGCGCCGAGGCGATTGACGCCGCTCAGCAAGGCCTTGATCGAGGCGGTGACTATATTGCTGTCGACGCCGACACCGTAACACTCGCCGCTGTTTTTGCCGGCCACCTCCATGAAGGCGCAGGCCCGGGCGTTGCCGTCCTCGCCCATGGGCACCATCGAGCGTTCCTCGTAACTGCGTACCTGAATATCGATTCCGGCACTCTGCAAGGCATGCACCGCCGCGTTGATCGGACCGTTGCCTTCGCCAGTAAGGATGTGCGGCGTGCCGTCGATGTCGATATTGAGGCGGATGCCCTGGGCGCTGCCGTGCTCGAAGAGGTGATGTTCGCGGTAGCGGATCGGGCTGGCTGCGTCGAGGTAGGTTTTGGCGAACATGGACCAGATGCCGTCAGCGCTCACTTCGCCGCCATGCGCGTCGGTGTGTTGCTGGACGACGCCCGAGAACTCGACCTGCAAGCGGCGCGGCATGATCACGCCGTGTTCGGTTTCCATGAGGTAGGCGATGCCGCCCTTGCCCGACTGGCTGTTCACCCGAATGACCGAGTCGTACGAACGGCCAACGTCGGCCGGGTCGATCGGGAGATAAGGCACCGCCCATTGCTCTTTCGCCTCTTGAGCAGAAAACCCCTTCTTGATGGCATCCTGGTGGGAGCCGGAGAAGGCCGTGAAAACGAGATCCCCGACGTATGGGTGGCGCGGATGGATCGGGAGCTGGGTGCAGTGTTCGACGGTGCGGGCGACGGCGTTGATATCCGAGAAATCGAGGCCGGGATGAACGCCTTGCGTGTACATGTTGAGGGCAAGCGTGACGAGGTCGACGTTGCCGGTCCGTTCGCCATTGCCGAAAAGACAGCCCTCGACGCGGTCGGCGCCGGCCATGAGGCCAAGTTCGGCGGCAGCAACAGCCGTGCCGCGGTCGTTGTGCGGATGGAGGCTGATGAGCACGCTGTCGCGGCGGGCGAGATTCTTGTGCATCCACTCGATCTGGTCAGCGTAGATGTTGGGCGTGGCAATCTCGACCGTAGTCGGGAGATTGAGGATGACCTTGCGCTCCGGCGTGGCGCCCCAGGCCGCGGTTACTGCATCGCAGACCTCGAGGGCGAAATCGAGTTCGGTGGCAGTGAAAAGCTCGGGGCTGTACTGGAGCGTGACCTTCGTTTCCGGCATTTCATCGGCGAGCTGGCGGATGAGCTTGACGGCATCGACGGCCATGGCGACGACTTCCGCCTTGCTCATGCCGAAGACGTTGTCGCGGAAGGTTTTGCAGGTGGCGTTATAGACGTGGACGATGGCTTGTTTGGCGCCCTTGATCGATTCGAAGGTGCGGCGGATGAGGTGTTCGCGGGCCTGGGTGAGGACTTCGATGGTGACGTCCTCGGGAATGTGGCCGCCGTCGATGAGGCTGCGGACGAAGCCAAATTCGGTTTCGGAGGCCGACGGAAAGGCGATCTCGATTTCCTTGAAGCCGATGGCGCAGAGTGTCTTGAACATCTGCATCTTTTTTTCGGCGTTCATTGGCTCGAAAAGGGCCTGGTTGCCATCGCGAAGATCGGTGCTCATCCATATCGGCGGCTTCTCGATGATGTGGTTCGGCCACTGGCGGTCAGCGATGCGGACCGGCGGAAAAGCGGTGTATTTGCTGGCGGGCTGGGCAATCATGGCTGGCTCCGGATAAATTTTTCGATAGCGAAATATTAAGCCAAAGGGGCTGGCAGACGATTGCGAATTGATGCATTTATCGATGTATTATTGGCATAAAATTGCTGTAAATGTTCAAATGAGAAAATATTATGGATATTGATCGCTACGACCGGCAAATTCTTGCCATCCTGCAAAGCGATGGGCGTATCAGCAATCAGGATCTGGCCGACCGTATAGGCCTGTCTCCCTCGCCCTGCCTACGTCGCGTTCGCGTGCTGGAGGAATCAGGCCTGATCATCGGCTATCGCGCCATGCTCGACGCCAAGAAGCTGGGCCTGTCTCTGATGGCGCTGATCGGTATCTCGATGGACCTGCACACGCCGGAGCGCTTTGCCAACCTGGAGGCGGCCATTGGTGATATTCCGGAGGTGCTGGAGTGCCTGCTGATAACTGGCCAGCAGTCGGACTACCAGCTCAAGGTGGTGGTCCGGGACATGGATGCCTATCAGGACTTGCTGCTCAACAAGATCACGCGTATCCAGGGCGTGACCGGTGTGCACACCAGTTTTGTGCTGCGCAAGGTGATCGACCGTACGACCTTGCCCGCTTAGGCGACGGACCCATCAGGCTCTGTATTGTGCAGCCTTAGTCGCGGACTCGCTCGAAAACCATCGATACGGTATCGGCCACGTCGTGAATATGAGTGGGTTGCGGAGTCGGTTGCGTTTGGGCGAAATAACGTTCCCATTGTCTGTCAGACAGTTCGACTTCGCGGACGGAGACGACCCGGCGTTCGCGCGATTGGCGTCTTTCCCTAAGGTTGGTGGGCGGGCCTATATCTCGCCTTCTTCGTTCGCCCCGCTTGCGGCGTTCCCCGGCGTTGGCATTCGGCAGTTGGACGTCTTCAGGAATTTCGGCGCCATGGGCCAAAAGTAGCTCGACGATATGAGTGTGCTGGCCCCGGCTGGCCATGCGGATGGGGCCGCCGGCACCCTGAGCGTTTGGGGCATGGATATCGGCGCCGCGCTTGATCAGTTCGCGCACGATGTCGGCATGGCCCTTGAAACAGGCGATCCGCATCGGCAGGCCGGGGTCGCCGTGCATGTCGGTTTCCTCGATAGCGGCGCCGTGATCAAGGGCTGCTATGACGGCCTGCAGGTTCCCCTTTTCGATGGCTCGCCTGAGTGCGCTGTGCATGGACATCAATGTGTTCTCCGAAATGAACCGGCGACTATCTATTTTGCATTATTTTTGACGCCTGTAGTTGGAGGATAGCCATGCCAGCCAATATGCAATGTCGAATTTTTCACGAATTGCCTGCCGGCGGATGAAATGCCCTGCAGGCAGCAGGTAGTCGACAATGCAGCGTGAGGCTGGTCTTCAGGCGCGTATAATCCGCCTCGGAAAGTCGGCCAGGCAATCGCTGGGCGTCCGGAGGTAACTTCGGCGCCGGGAGGAAAGTCCGGGCTCCATTGGGCGGGATGCCAGTTAACGGCTGGGTGCTATAAGTCGCAAGACGAAAGTCGAGTGACCCAAGGCAACGGAAAGTGCAACAGAGAATAGACCGCCGATGGCGTCGCAAGACGCACAGGTAAGGGTGAAACGGCGAGGTAAGAGCTCACCGCGTCCACGGTAACGGCGGACGGCATGGTAAACCCCATCCGGAGCAAGACCAAATAGGGAAGCTGAGGCGTGGCCCGCGCTGCTTCCGGGTAGGTTGCTTGAGCCTGTCGGTAACGGCAGGCCTAGAGGAATGATTGCCGAACCCCGCAAGGGGGGAACAGAACCCGGCTTATCGGCCGGCTTTCCAATCCTGATCTGTTTCGCTCACTTGGCTGCGAGCTTGTTTTCGGCCACCCATTCCTTGGTTATTTTCCATCCGTCATTTTCGCGGGCGATCAGCAGGGTCTTTGTGCGCGCCATTTCCCGATAGCTGCCCGCGGCATAGTCCTGCAGGAAGGTTGCCTTGAACTGGTCGGCATTGATGCGCTCGATGCCGAGTTCGCGGATCTGGATGTCGATTGGGGCGCCGGCTGAGAGTTTTTTGCTTCTTGCGGCAACCCAGGCATCGCGCGAGTTGCCATCGGCCGGCGTAAATTGCTGGCTGTAGGTGGCCAGATAGCCGGCGATATCGCGTTGTGCCCAGGCGTTGCGCCAAGCCTCCAGCAACTCGCCAACCCGTGTTTTGTCGCTGATTTCCGGCATCGCAGGCGCCAGCAAGGCGGCCTCGCGAAGCGCCGGGGTCGCCGCTGGAGGGCTTGGCATGCTCAGGAGGGCGGGGGCTCGGGTGGCTGCAGTAGGCCCGTGAGGTGTGCTCAGCCACATCAGCCCCGCTCCAAACAAGGCAGAAATCATGGCAGTGATGATGAGTGAGCCTGTTCCGAATAATTTCCCGGAATCGATCGCCGCCGGGTGGTTTTGGATGCCAGCTGTTTTGGCGGGGGCGGCTTCCGGTTCGCCCAGAGCGGCGTGCAATTGCTCAAGACGGCGTGCCATGGCACGTTCCTGTTTGTGGTCAGGATTGGGCTGGTGCCTGGAATTGTTCGTTGAACGAATACTTTTCGACTCGCTGTTTCCGAAAAATGCGGTAGCCGATTCGATGATGCCGCTGGCGGGGAGGGGGTGCGAAATGGCCACAGGGCTGATCCTCTGGGGGTGAGTACTGCGACGAATGTGCTGATTCGCAGACATTGTTAACCCGCGTGCTTTTATCGACTATCGAATAATTCACAGTTTCGGTGATTGGCTGTTACATCGGAACGGCTCGCGGTTGGTGCCGCGCTTCTGTCCTACAATGCGTGCCATGACTGTCACTAAGTTTCCTGTTATCGCCTGGCTTGAAGGGAATCAGGCAAGGTCCGCCCGCTGGCGCTCCGAGGCTGGCTTGCCAGCGCATGACAAGGTCGTCTTGGTCGATGATCGCCTGAGTGTCGATGCTGCCTGGAAGTTGGCCAGCGAAGGAACGGCAATGCTGTGGCGGGGCGACTGGCAGAACGCCCGTCATCTGTTGCAGGGCTTGAGTCGCCGTGCCGACCGCCAGCCGCGGTCGGGTAGCCAGAAGAAGCCGGCTACGCCGGCCGAGGCGTTCGAGCAGCATCGCCGGAACCAGGGGCGACGGGCGCAGGTGCTCGGCCTGTTGCTGGTGCCGCTCGGGGCGGATTACAGCATCCCGCTGCGCCGGGCGCAGGATGTCCGACAGGCTTGCGTCGAGGCTTACGGGCCGCCGACTGGCGAGGATTCCGTGCTGTCGTTGCGCGAGTTGCTGGCTGTCGTCAGTGCCCATGAGTGGCGCAAGAAAGGTGTGCCGGTGCCGGCGGTTGAGGGGCGCATTTACCCGCATTACGGCGTGTTTTCGCCGGTTCGCGGGGAGTATGTCGATCTCGTCGCCAAGGCGCCGTTGCCGGCCAACTGTGATCTGGCATTCGACATCGGCACCGGCTCCGGGATCATCGCGGCGATTCTGGCTCGGCGTGGTGTCAGGCAGGTTGTGGCGACCGATCTGGACGAGCGGGCCTTGGCTTGCGCCTCCGAAAATGTCGAAAAATTGGGGTTGACCGCAGCAGTCCGCCTCGTCAAGACCGATTTGTTCCCGGAAGGACGAGCCGGGCTGGTTGTCTGCAATCCGCCGTGGTTGCCGGCCCAGCCGACCTCGCCGGTCGAGTACGCGATCTACGATCCGGATTCGCGCATGCTGCGCGGTTTTCTCGGTCGTCTGGCCTCGCATCTGGAGGTTGATGGCGAGGGCTGGTTGATCATTTCGGATATCGCCGAACATCTCGGCCTGCGCTCACGGCAAAAGCTGCTCGGCTGGATCGAGATGGCCGGGCTGAAAGTGATCGAGCGCCTCGATACCCGGCCGCAACATCCCAAGGCGCAGGATGCGAGCGACCCGCTGCATGCGGCGCGGGCGGCCGAGGTGACTTCCTTGTGGCGGCTCGGCCGGGTCGATGGAATAAACTGAATGCGTCTTCCGTATACCTTGGTGTAGCCCCCCCCCCACAACCAACGGAGATCATCATGAAAATGAAAAACCTGCTTCTCGCCCTCCTCGCCTCCGCCACGCTGGCCGCCTGTTCCGGATATGGCACGCGCGCCGCTGCGCCGGCCATGATGTCGGATGGCATGCTGACCGGCAGCAATGGCATGACGCTCTATACCTTCGACAAGGATGCCGCCGGCAGCGGCAAGAGCATGTGCAACGGCCCTTGTGCCACCAACTGGCCGCCGCTGATGGCCATGGATGGCGACATGGCAAGCGGTGACTACAGCATCGTGACGCGCGACGATGGCAAAAAACAGTGGGCCTTCAAAGGCAAGCCGCTGTATTTCTGGGCCAAGGACATGAAGGCCGGCGACAAGACCGGTGACGGTTTCAACAACGTCTGGCACGTCGCCAAGCCTTAATCGACCAACGTGGACAGCCGCGCGATCATCGCCGAATTGCCCCGCCTGCGCCGATACGCGCGGGCGATGCTGGGCGACCGCGCGGCGGCGGACGATCTCGTGCAGGACACCCTTGAACGCGCTTGGAGCCGCTTCGCCCAATGGCGGGCGGGCAGCGATCTGCGCGCCTGGCTGTTCGGCATCATGCACAACCTGCGCGTCGATCAGTTGCGGCGCGGCAGCCTGCCGACCCATTCGCTCGACGACGATGCCAACGAGGTGCCGACGCGCGCAACCCAGAGCGACCGCCTGGAAGTAATCGACCTTGAATCAGCCCTCCGCCAATTGCCGGACGACCAGCGTGAAGTGCTGTTGCTCGTCGGTCTGGAAGAAATGAGTTATGCCGAAATCGCTGCTGCGCTGGGTATTCCGATCGGCACCGTGATGTCCCGCCTGTCGCGCGGACGCGAACGCTTGCGCCAGATCATGGAAGGCCGGCAGTCTGGCGCCAATCTGAGGGTTGTACGATGAGCCCGCTCAATATTACCGAAGACGACCTGCACGCCTACGTCGACGGCGCCCTGACGGCAGCGCGGCGGGCCGAGATCGAAGCGTATCTGGTTCTCTATCCCGAGGACGCCGAGCGCGTTCGTGCCTATCGTGCTCAGAACGAGGCGCTCAAGGCGCTGTTCAATCCGGTGCTGGTCGAGGCTTTGCCGGACCACCTGCAGGCGCTGACCGTGCAACCGGTGAATTCCACGGTCAACCGGAAAAAATGGCCAAATTTGAAATCATGGCCGCTGCAGCAGATAGCTGCCGGCGTGATAGTCGCCACGCTCGGCGGTGTCGCCGGCTGGCTGGGGCATGGCCAGTACCAGAGCGCCGAACACATGGCGCAGGTCGTCGTCCCGCTGTCCCGGCAGGCCGCCGTCGCCCACGTGGTTTACAGCCCCGATGCGCGCCGCCCGGTCGAGGTCACGGCCGATCAGGAGGAAGCGTTGGTCAAGTGGCTGACCAAGCGCATTGGCACCCCGGTCACCCCGCCCAAACTTGGCGCCCTCGGCTACGAACTCGTCGGTGGTCGTCTGCTCCCCGGCAATGCCGGCCCGGTCGCCCAGTTCATGTATCAGGACGCCACCGGCCAGCGCATGACGCTGTACGTGACGACCGAAAATGCAACCCAGCCCGAAACCGGCTTCCGCTTCGCCCGCGAAGGGCAGGTCAACGTTTTCTACTGGGTCGATGGTAAATTCGGTTACGCCCTGTCGGCGAGCACCGCCAAGGGCGAGCTGGCCAAAGTGGCAACGGCGGTTTACGACCAACTCGAAGCAAAAAAATGAACGCCCTTGTTTTGAACGAAAGCGAAGTTGAATTCACCGCCATCCGCGCTCAAGGGGCGGGCGGGCAGAACGTCAACAAGGTGTCGAACGCCGTGCATCTGCGCTTCGATATCGCAGCATCAAGCCTGCCCGATGAAATCAAGGAAAAGCTGCGGGCCATGCGCGATCAGCGGATCAGTAGTGACGGTGTCGTCGTCATCAAGGCGCAAAAGCATCGCAGCCTTGAGCGCAACCGCGAAGACGGGCTGGTTCGCCTGCGCGAACTGATCGCTTCGGCGGCCTTCGTGCCAGCCGTGCGGCGGCCGACCAAGCCCAGCCGAAGCTCACAACGCAAGCGCATCGAGAGCAAAATAAAACGCGGCCAGGTCAAACTACAGCGCGGCCGCGTTAGTGAATAGCAGGAAGCTTTTCGGTCAGCCTGGCTGACCCTTTGTTTCAGGTCTTGACGCCGGGCTTGCGGCCCGGAGCGGCCGACGGCATGTAGCCGGAAACGCGGCAGAACATGCCTTCGGTCGGCGTGCCATTCTTGAACGTCGTCATGCTGCATACCGAAATGGCTTTTTGGGCGGACAGTTCGAGGATCGATGTACGAACATCCGACAACGCAATGCCTGTGCCTTTCGCAATATCAGCATCGAGCAATTGGCCGTGCTTCTTGAGGTGCGTGAGGATGGATTCTGTATTCATGTCGAATGCCTTTACAAAAAATGCCTAAAAAACCTGCCACTTCGCGTCAGCAACGGGGCTTTCGTCGAAGTGCCTACCGGGTACTTCTGAAACATGCGGCCAAGCCCGGAGGCTTGGTCGCAGAACCGCTAATTGGTGGGCCTGCACGGACTTGAACCGTGGACCAAAGGATTATGAGTCCTCTGCTCTAACCAACTGAGCTACAGGCCCGGAAAACTTAGTTGCCGTTTTGGTCCAGGAAGCTGCGCAGCTTGTCGGAACGGGTCGGATGACGCAGCTTGCGCAGCGCCTTGGCTTCTATTTGACGGATACGCTCGCGGGTGACGTCGAACTGTTTGCCGACTTCTTCCAGCGTATGGTCGGTGTTCATTTCGATACCGAAGCGCATGCGCAGGACCTTGGCTTCCCTCGTCGTCAGCGTGTCGAGGATTTCCTTGGTGACACCGCGCAGGCTGGAGTACATCGCCGCATCGGCCGGCGCCAGCGTCAGTTGATCTTCGATGAAATCGCCAAGATGCGAGTCGTCGTCGTCGCCGATCGGGGTTTCCATGGAGATCGGCTCCTTGGAAATCTTCATGATCTTGCGGATCTTGTCTTCCGGCATGTCCATCTTCTTGGCCAGCGTCGCCGGATCAGGTTCGGCACCCGTTTCCTGCAGAATCTGGCGGCTGATCCGGTTCATCTTGTTGATCGTTTCGATCATATGGACCGGAATACGGATGGTGCGTGCCTGGTCGGCGATGGAGCGGGTGATGGCCTGACGGATCCACCACGTGGCATAGGTCGAGAACTTGTAACCGCGACGATATTCGAACTTGTCCACCGCCTTCATCAGGCCGATGTTGCCTTCCTGGATCAGGTCGAGGAACTGCAGGCCGCGGTTGGTGTATTTCTTGGCGATCGAGATGACCAGGCGCAGGTTGGCCTCGGTCATTTCGCGCTTGGCGCGACGGGCCTTGGCTTCGCCGGTGGACATCTGTTTGTTGATGTCCTTGAGGTCCTTGAGCGGAATGCCGATGCGATCCTGGAGAGCGATCAGCTTCTTCTGCTCTTCCTTGATGTCCGGCGCGCTGCGGGTCAGGATGGCCAGATAGGTCTTGGGGGCGGAGGCGATTTCGGCATCCACCCACTCGAGCGTTGTTTCCTTGCCCGGGAAGGTCTGGATGAAGTGCGGACGCGGCATCTTGACGCGGTCCACGCAGATTTGCTGGATCTTGCGCTCGGAGCCACGAATCTGTTCGACCATGCCGCGCACGCTGTCGCACAGGCGTTCGATCGAGCGCGAGGTGAAGCGGATGTTGAGCAGTTCATCGGAAATTTCCTGCTGCAGCTTGAGGTAGGCCTTGTCGTGCGGACCCTTGCTCGACAGCAGCTTCTGCATTTTGGCGTGCACGCTCTTGATGACTTTGAAACGTTCGAGGGCATCGGTCTTGAGTTGCAGCAGCGAGGCGGAAGCGGCGCCGGCAGCACCACCTTCGCCGTCTTCATCCTCGTCGTCCGCTTCCTCTTCATCGGCTTCGGGCATTTCGGGAGCGGCGGCGACTTCTTCGGTGGCGTTCGGGTCGATCAGTCCATCGACTAGCTCGTCGATGCGCATCTCGTCGTTCTCGACCTTGGCGGCCATGTCGAGAATGTCGGTAATCGTGGTCGGGCAGGCGGAAATCGCCTGGATCATATGCTTGAGGCCTTCCTCGATGCGCTTGGCGATCTCGATTTCGCCTTCGCGGGTGAGGAGTTCAACGGTGCCCATTTCGCGCATGTACATGCGGACCGGGTCGGTGGTGCGGCCGAATTCGGAGTCGACGGTGGACAGGGCCTGTTCGGCCTGTGCTTCGACTTCTTCGTCGTCGGCGGCGACCGCGGCCGTGTCCGACATCAGCAGGTCTTCGGCCGCCGGGGCTTCGTCGAAAACCTGGATGCTCATTTCGCTGAAGGTCGAAATGATCGCTTCGATACTTTCCGCGTCGACGACATCGTCCGGCAGGTGGTCGTTGATTTCGGCGTAGGTCAGGTAGCCGCGCTCCTTGCCGAGCTTGATCAGCGTCTTGAGGCGCGTCTTGCGCGCTTCGGCGTCGAGCGGTTCGGGGGCTTCAGCCATCTGGCCTTGCAGCAGCGCCTTCTCGGCTGCCTTCTCCTTGGCCTTGCTGATGCGAGCCTTCGGGGCTTCCTTAACGGGGTCTTTTGCCTTAGCCATGAACACGATCCATAGAATTCGAGAAAACCATAAATTTTACCACAACTTAGCTGCGATTTGCTTGCTTGCTGAGCAGTTGTATGTAAGCCATTTTTTCCGCCGCGCTGAGTCCGGCCACGCCGAATTGATGCGCTTTCGCCTGCAATTCGGCAAAAGCGCGTCTCTGGCTGCCTTCCTGCAATTTATCCAGCGTGTCGCGGAATTCTTCGTCTGCTTCATCTTCGTCAAACGGCTGGCCAAGAAGTTCCGATGCGGCGTTTTCGATCATGCTCTCCTCGGGCTGGCCGCGCAGTTGCTCGCGCAGTCCGGCGTAGCTGCTGGTCTCGTCGTTGGCGCAGACCAATTCGTGCAGGCGAATCAGGGCGGGGCGTTCCGGCGTGTCGGGCAATAACTCGATCGGCAGCTGGCTGGCCAGTTGCGGCTTGTGCAGCACGATGCGCAGCAGGTTGCGGGTCAGCGACGGTGCGGTGCGCTTGGCCTTGGGCGGGGCGGACGGCGTGTAGGATTTGAGTTCGCACAGGCGCTCGACTTCACCCTGGGCAAAACCGCTGGCTTCGGCCAGGCGCTTGACCAGTTGCAAACGCAGCAGCGGTGTCGGCAGCTTGAGCAGCAGCGGCTTGGCTTCGTAGATCAATTGCGCCTTGCCTTCCGAGCTGGTCAGGTCGCAGCGCTGGGCCAGTTCGCGCAGCAGGAAATCGGACAGCGGCATGGCCTGGGTGACCTGGCGGTCGAACTGCTCCTTGCCGAGTTCGCGGATGTAGCTGTCGGGGTCGTGTTCCTGGGGCAGGAAGATGAAGGCGAGGCGCTTGTTGTCGGCCAGCGCTTCCAGCGAGTTTTCCAGGGCGCGCCACGCTGCTTTGCGACCGGCGTTGTCGCCGTCGAAACAGAAAACGATGCGATCAACCTGGCGCAGCAGCTTGGTGACGTGGGTGGCGGTCGTCGCCGTGCCGAGCGTGGCGACGGCGTTGCCGACGCCGTTCTGGGCCAGCGCGATGACGTCCATGTAGCCTTCGGTAACGATGGCCGTGTCGGTTTCGCGCAGGGCCTGCCTGGCTTGTGGCAGGCCGAACAGTTCGCGGCCTTTTTCGAAGAGTGGCGTTTCCGGCGAGTTGAGGTATTTTGGTTCGCCCTGGTCGATGATGCGTCCGCCGAAGGCGATGATTTCGCCCTTCGGATTGATGATCGGGATCATCAGGCGGTCACGGAAGCGGTCGTAGCGACGACCGGATTCGTTTTCGATGACCAGTCCGGCGATCTTCAGTTCGTCGGCGTTGTAGTCGGGGAAAACTTCCTGCAGGTTCTGCCAGCCGTCCGGAGCGTAGCCCATGCCAAAGCGGGCGGCGATTTCTCCGGTCAAGCCGCGTTTCTTGCAATATTCGATGGCTTTTGGCGACTGCTTGAGCTGGTCTTTGTAATACTGGGCGGCGCGCGCCATGATCTCGATCAGCGTGCGCGTCTGGCCGGGTTTTTCGTCCTTGAAATTGCGCCCTTCGCTTTCCGGCACCTGCATGCCGGCGCGTGTGGCGAGATCCTTGACGGCATCGACGAAGCCGAGTCCCTGATATTCCATGACGAAACTGATCGCTGTGCCGTGCGCGCCGCAACCGAAGCAGTGGTAGAACTGCTTGGTCGGGCTGACCGTGAAGGACGGTGATTTCTCGTTGTGGAAGGGGCAGCAGGCGGCGTAATTGGCGCCCGCCTTCTTGAGCGGTACGTAGCTATCCACCAGGTCGACGATGTCGACCCGGGCCAGCAAATCCTGGATAAAACTGTCCGGGATCATTGCTGTGACTTAACCCGCAAGCGCCGCCTTGACCAGTTTCGAGACTTCCGCCATGTCGGCCTTGCCGGCGAGTTGCGGTTTCAGCACGGCCATCAGCTTCCCCATGTCGGCCGGACCTTTGGCGCCGGTTGCAGCAACGGCCGCAGCGACCGCTGCGGCGGTTTCCTCGGGGCTCATTTTTTCCGGCAGATAGACGGCGAGGACGGCGATTTCAAACTTTTCGGCGTCGGCCAGTTCCTGGCGGCCGGCGGCTTCGTATTGAGTGACGCTGTCCTTGCGCTGCTTGGTCAGCTTTTCGATGATGGCAACGACGGCAGCGTCATCGAGTTCGACGCGTTCGTCGACTTCTTTTTGCTTGAGAGCGGCGAGCAGCAGACGAATCGCGCTCAGCTTGGCCGTTTCCTTGGCCTTCATGGCCGACTTCATGTCTTCGGTGATGCGTGCTTTCAAACTCATTTTCGGCTTTCTTAAAGCAAAGAGCCGCCAGCTGTTGGGCGGGCGGCTCTTTCGTGCTGCGATATTTTTCTGATTAGAAAAGTTTCGGCGGCAGGGTCAGGCTACGGAGGCGCTTGTGCTGACGTTTGACAGCAGCGGCAGCCTTACGCTTGCGTTCGGCGGTGGGCTTTTCGTAAAACTCACGGGCACGCAGCTCGGTCAGCAAACCAGTCTTTTCGACCGTGCGCTTGAAGCGGCGGATAGCAACTTCGAACGGCTCATTTTCCTTGACACGAATGTTCGGCATATAAATCACCCCCTTCCGTTAGGCGCCTGCCAGGTCAAGTAAACGGCAGTGCGCGCAAAATTTGTTCCGCAGACTTTGCGGGTAGCCCAACAGTATATGCGAGAAAACCATGTTGTTCCAAGTGTTAAAATCGGCGCCATGCTAGTTCTCGGTATTGAATCCTCCTGCGACGAAACCGGTATTGCGCTCTACGACAGCGCAACCGGCCTCCTGTCGCATGCCCTTCACTCGCAGGTGGCGATGCACGCCGAGTACGGCGGTGTCGTGCCGGAACTGGCCTCGCGCGATCACATCCGGCGTGTCGTGCCGCTCTTGCGCGACGCGCTGGCGCAGGGCAAGCGCTCGCTCGAAGAGGTCGATGCCGTGGCCTACACGCGCGGTCCGGGGCTGGCCGGGGCGCTGCTCGTTGGTTGTGCCTTTGCCGAAGCGCTGGCGCTGGCCATCGACAAGCCGACCATTCCGGTGCATCACCTCGAAGGGCATTTGCTGTCGCCGCTGCTGTCCGCTACGCCGCCGACCTTTCCGTTTGTCGCCTTGCTGGTCTCCGGCGGTCATACGCAATTGATGCGGGTGACGGGCGTCGGCGAGTACGAACTGCTCGGCGAGACCCTCGACGATGCGGCCGGCGAGGCTTTCGACAAGAGCGCCAAATTGCTCGGCCTGCCTTATCCGGGCGGTGCCTTGCTGTCGAAGCTAGCTGAGGCGGGGGCGCCGGGGGTTTATGAATTGCCGCGGCCGATGCTGCATTCCGGCGATCTGAGTTTCAGTTTTTCCGGGCTGAAGACGGCCGTTTTGACGCTGGTCCGCGAGCACGCGGACGATATGACGGATACGTTCAAGGCCGATGCGGCGCGGGCTTTTCAGGAGGCCATCGTCGAGGTGCTGGTCAAGAAGTCGCTCAAGGCGATGAAGCAGACCGGCCTCAAGCAGCTAGTGGTGGCCGGTGGCGTCGGCGCCAACAGGCAGTTGCGGGCGACGCTGGACGACGAGGCGCGGCGCAAGCGCTTCAGCGTTTTTTACCCGGAGCTGGAATTCTGCACCGACAACGGCGCGATGATCGCCCTGGCCGGTTGTCTGCGCCTGCAGGCCGGCACCCCGGCCAAGGCGGCGGGCAGTTTTGCCATTCAGCCGCGCTGGCCGTTGAGCGAGCTGCTGCGCTGAGCCTCAGTTGCGGGCGTGGGCGACGTTGAAGCTGTCGACGCCGTCCAGCCCGATCAGCTTGACGGGCATTTCGGCGAGCGGTTTGCCGATGCTCTGGCCGAGGGCCACCGCGACAAAACGCCATTCCTGGGCGCGGCCCTGATAGCCCACGGAAAACGAACCGCCGGCCACTTCGTAACCCATGTCGAGCAGGGCTTTCCGGATGTGGATTTCCTGCGGCATGAACTCCGGCAAGAAACGCAGGCTGACCGAGATGGCGTGGCGCGATGGCAGCCAGGCTTCGAGCCTGGAAACATAGAGCATGCAAGCGGCGGAGAGTAGCGTGAGCAGGATGGCGGCGCCGTAGAAGCCGATACCGACCAGGATGCCGATGACTGATGCCGACCAGATCGAGGCGGCCGTGGTCAGCCCGCTGATATTGAGGCCTTCCTTCATGATGACGCCGGCGCCGAGGAAGCCAACGCCGGTGACGATGCCCTGGATGACCCGTGTCGGGTCGGGCATGGGAACGGCGGCGCCTCCGGTCTGGAGCAGCGCCGCGCCGCCATACCACGAGGCGGGGTAGCCGGCGATGACCGTGCAGGCGCAGGAGGCGACGCAGACTAGACCGTAGGTTCGCATGCCGGCGGCGCGGCCGTGGTAGGAGCGTTCGTAGCCGAGGATGAAACCGAGCAGCAGGGCGCCGACCAGATTCATGAAGACGACGAGGTTGGTGGCAATTTCGTTGGCTGACCAGTAACTGGCCAGCACTTCAGGGGATAGGGCGTGCATGCTCGGCGTCCACAGGGCGATGGCGCTCAGTGTTCTCCAAATCGCCCACTACCGCAAGGATTGGCGTCAGTCGTCAGGCAGCGATTTCAAAATTGGCCAAATTTTCCGGTTGACCGTGGCAATCCCCTTTTTTCTATGCTTTTTGAGCTTCGGGCAGTCCTTGCACGGCGGATGCTTCTTGCAGCATTTCTTTCCCATGACGGCCTCCGTTCAGCTCCGGCGGGCCACCCAGTAGGTGGCGCCGGCGTTGCCGTAGCGTTCGGCGTGCGGCACGTCGCGGTCCAGTGCAAAGTCGTCGCCCGCTCTGAGGTGTTGCGTCTCCTCGCCGATAGTCAGCCACATTTCGCCGCGCACGACGCGGGCCTTGACGGCGAACGGATGGGTATGGAAATCGAGCACGGCGTCGGCCGGCCAACTGCGTTCAAGCACCTCGTTGAATCCTTCGGCGAGGACCTGGCCCTTGAATTGATCGAAGGTGCCTGAAAGCATGGCCTGGACTCAGAGAGCGGCCAGGGCGGCGGCGTAATCGGGTTCGTTCTTGATTTCGCTGACCAGTTCGCTGTGGATGACCTTGTTGTTTTCGTCGAGGACGACGACGGCGCGGGCAGTCAGCCCGGCCAGCGGGCCGCTCGTGATGGCGACGCCGTAGGCTTCGATGAACTCACGGCCGCGCAGGGTGGACAGGGTTACAACGTTATCGAGACCTTCGGCGCCGCAGAAGCGCGCCTGGGCGAAGGGCAGGTCGGCCGAGATGCACAGGACGACGGCGTTCGGCAGCGTATTGGCCTTGGCGTTGAACTGACGGACCGACATGGCGCAGGTCGGCGTGTCGATGCTCGGGAAAATGTTGAGGATCTTGCGCTTGCCGGCAAAGCTGGCCAGTGCGGTGTCGGACAGGTCTTTGGCGACCAGCGAGAAAGCTGGTGCGCTATCGCCCTTTTGGGGGAATTTGCCGGCGATAGTGATTGGGTTGCCGCCGAGGGTTACGCTTTGGGTCATGGTTTTCCTTGGTTTTGAGAACAGAGGCACCGTTTGACGGGGGGACTCCGCTTTGGTTCAGCGATCAGATGAGTCTGACGGTGTTGTCGCAGAGGCGCGGCCGGGTTGGTCCTGGCCGATCAATGATTTTCGGGAAGTGCCGCGAGGATTTCAAAATAGCGATCCCAAGCCGCTTCTTCCCGGGTGAAGTGCTGAATGAATCGGGAAATCATGGTGCTCTCCTTGGCTTGACTTCAGATCGGTGCTGACCTGATGAACGTAGTCTAGGAGTCGGCAATCGATTGACCCAATCGATTTTCTGCATGTGATCAATTTGGATTGACTATCTATCCGGCTTGCCAGGCATCTCGGCCGGCGCCCATGTGATCGAGGGTGTTTTCGGAAATCTCGCCGCTGGCGAGGAGATATCCGTAAGCGAGCGCCAGCATGTCGGCGACGCCGCCCATGGTCAGATTCATGCCGATGTAGGCGCGGTTGGTCGCGCCGAGAAAGGCCCGATAGTCATCGCCACTGGCGATCAACTCCTCCAGCCGGCGGCCGTCGCGCTTGAGGCGGGCCAGCCCGGCCGGGCCGCCGCGATGCAGGGTCGTCGTATCGTCAACTGTCTGCATCAGGCGCGCCAGCATGGCAAAGGAGGCCTGGCTGAAACAGGCGCCTTGTTTGATCGAGGCGCGAAAAGCCGGCAGAGCCTCTTCGAACAGCGAGGGAAAGCCGCGTCGAGACTCCTGCACGATACCGCCGGTGCGGTATTTTTCCCTGGCCAGTCGACCATGGCTGGCGGCCGCTTCGCCGGCCCGGAAAAAGTTGTCGGCCAGCGCCGACAGCGCCTGGCGAACGGTGTTTTCATCGGCAGATGCGGCCCGCCAGCGGGCAATCAGCAACATGCCGCTGAGAAAGACGTAGCCCTTGTGGGTATTGGTGCCCAGACTCTCCAGCAAACGCTGTTCGGTGCGCATGCCAATTTTCTTTTGATACAGAAAAGGCTCGCCAGCGACCAGCGAGCGGGTGATTTGATCCAGATAATCGGCCAGGATCCGGATCGATCGCTCCATCAGGACAATCGACAGGTCGGGATGAGAGCCGCGATCGGCCAGGTCGACCAGGCCCGGTTTGGGCGTCAGGTAGAGTTCCAGCGCGGCGCCCCCGGCAAGGGCGCCGGCCAGGCGCTCAAGCTCGGCAGCACGCGAGGAGTTCATGGGCTAGTGTGATGACCTCGGAGATGGCGTGGCGTTGGGTGCGCATGCAATCGACCGCCGGCTGGTCGCAGACCAGGCAGCGGCGGGCCGGCAGGCCAAGGGTGTTGCGGCCGATCTGGACGGTTTCGCAAGCGTAAACATCGAGGTCGAGCAGGCGGCCGGCCGGGTGGCTTTCCTCGATGGCTATGCACAGCCGCTTGACGGCGAGTGGATCGGCGTCGACCACGCGTAGCGCAAAATGCCCCAGGGCATCGCGATCGGTGGCTAGCAGGAAGGAGCCGGGGAAGGTTTCGGCGATCTGCGCGCAGCCTCGGCGAAAAAGCCCGGTCGCCCCGGGCGGCGACTTGTCGGGGCCGGGCAGGTTGAGGGAGACGAACAGCGTCGCCGGCCGCCCCGCACTCAGCGCGCGGGACAGCAGCTCCTGGCGCGCCTCGCGGGCGGCCAACAACTTACCGGCGAACCTGGCGGACGACATCGATGATCGAGCCATCACGGTATTCGATCAGGCCGACGACTTTGTCTTCGAACTCGATCGGCCTCGGCACGCCGGTGATGGCGTAGACCTCGTCGCGCAACTGGCGGATGTCCTTGACCGGGGCGCGCATGCGGATTAGTTCCGCCTTCAGTTCGGGCAGCCGGTCATTGACCGCGATGCCGCGCTCGGTGACGACGACGCCGACCGTCTCGCCCGGCGTGGTGATCGTCGTCACCGCATCGCGGACGATGGGCAGGCGGCCGCGGATCGACGGGGCGACGACGATCGAAAGCTTGGCCCCGGCCGCCACATCGCAATGGCCGCCGGTGTTGTGCAGCAGGTAGCCCATCGACTCGGTATTGACGTTGACGTTGAAATCGACGTCGATTTCGGTGGCGCTCAGAATCGCGCAATCGAGGCGGTCGACGACGGAACCGCAGTTGAACGGGTTGGCATAGGTGCCGGCGGTCATTTCCTGATGCTTGCGGTTGCGGCCGATCGATTCGACTGCCTTGAGGTCGAAGCACTGGACATCGAACAGCGCTTCGAACAAGCCTTCCTCCAGCATGTCCACGAAATAGCCGGTGATCCCGCCGCAGCCGAAGCTGCCCTTGACCTTGTCCTTGCGCATCATGTCGCGGACGTGCTCGGCGACGGCCAGCGAGATGCCGCCGGTGCCGGTCTGGAAGGAGAAACCATCCTTCACGTAGCCCGAGGCGCGGATCACCATGGCCGCGTACTTGGCGATCTGCAGGCCGATCGGGTCGGTGGTGATGCGGGTGGTCGAGGACACGATTTTTTTCGGGTCGCCCAGGCTGGGTACGCAGGCCACGAAATCGACCACCGTTTGCGGAATGCCGATCGGCACGGCCGGGAAGGGCACCAGGTTGTCGGTCACGGCGACCACCTTGTGGGCGTGCTGGGCGTCCACCTGGGCATAGCCCAGGCTGCCGCAGGCCGAGGGGCCGTAGTAGCCGTTGAAGTTGCCGTATTCGTCGCAACAGGGCGCCGCCAGGAAGGCGACGTCGACCGGCACTTCGCCGCAGATCAGGGCGCGGGCGCGGCCGCCGTGCGAGCGGACGACGATCGGGCAGTCCAGCTCGCCTTTCGAGATCAGCTCGCCGATCGGGCCGTTGACGCCGCACTCCAGCCCGGTGATCACGCCCTTGCGGATGTAGGGAATCAGTTCGGCATGGACGACGTGGATCGAACTGGAAGCGATCTTGATGTCGCGGATGCCCAGCGCGTCGATTTCCCGGACCAGGTCGTTCAACAGCGAATCGCCGTTGCGCAGGCTGTGATGGGTCGAAATGGTCATTCCGTCCTTGAGGCCGGCGGCGATGACTGCCTCGCGCAGGCCGCCGACCAGCTTGCTGCCGTTGTGGGTCAGGCGCCGTATGGCCCGCGTCGAACGCTCGGCGTGCGGCTGCAGCGACCACGGGTCGCGGTAGGGGGTCAGCTTTTTGCCGGCAAAGGTGTCCGGGATATCCCGGCCCAGGCTATTCAGTGCCATAAATGTCCTCCTCGCTGATTTCGATATCGACCAAGCCGTGCGCCTGGGCGGTGCGCAAGACGCGCGCGGCGCGGATGACGATGGGCGCGTCGATCATCTTGCCCTTCAGGGAAATGACGCCGGTGCCCATCTCGCGGGCGCGCTTGATGGCGTCGATGATTTGCAGCGCGTGTTCGACTTCTTCCGCTTTCGGCGCGAAGACGTCGTGGATGACATCGCATTGCCGTGGATTGACCATGCATTTGCCGGTAAAGCCGAGGCGCTTGATCAGTTCGGTTTCGCGGCGCAGCGAGTCCATGTCGTTGACGTCGGCGAAAATCGTATCGATGGCCTGGATGCCGGCCGCCTTCGCCGCCCACAAAACGCGCATGCGGGCGTTGAACAATTCCTCGCCGCTCTTCGTGCGTTCGATTTCCATGGTTGCCGTGTAATCCTCGGCGCCGAAAGCCAGCCCGATCAGGCGCGTCGAGGCCTTGGCCGTGCTGGTCGCATTGATGACGCCGAGCGCCGTCTCGATCGAGGGCAGGATGCGGAAATGGCCGATGTCGAGCCCAAGCTCCTCTTCGAATTCGGTGAGCAGCGTATCCAGGCGTTCGACGATTTCCGGCGAATCGGCCTTGGGCAGCCGGATGCCGTCGGGCATGCCGGGCAGCACCGTTTTCAGGTCGTCGAGCGCCCACTTGGTATCGAGGCCGTTGATGCGGACCAGGATTTCCTTGTTGCGCACCTTGTATTGATCGAGGAAGCAGCGGACGAGAACGCGTGCCGCGTCCTTTTCGTTGAGCGGCACGGCATCTTCGAGGTCGATCAACACCGCATCGCATTCGAAAAGCGGAATGTTCTGCAGCATCGACGGCATGTTGCCCGGCACGTAAAGCAGCGAGCGGCGCAATTGATAACCGGTCATGCTCATTCCTCCCCGGCGAAGAAGACGTTCGAGGTGCCGGCCGATTTCGACTGATGGCGGGCGATGCCGTCGATCACCAGTTCGGTCAGCACGATTTCGCAGGAGGCGAAGACCTCGGCATCCTGCATTTGCCCGCCGACGACGTCACCCGACGATTTGCTGGCGATGATATGCAGGTGGCAGAAGGGTTCGCCGCTTTCGTCGGGCACGATGTTGCCGGTCAGGCCGAGCAGTTCGAGCGGTCCTTCGACCGCGTGCGGGGTCAGGCGCGCCGCCGTGATCGGCAGTTTGGCGCCGCTCTTGATGTCGTTGAGGCGGACGTTCTTGACCGAGCCGACGGCCGAGACGATCACCGCATGGCGGATCCCCTCGTGCTGGGTGAACCGGGTCAGGATGTCGACCAGGCGCTCGCCGGGGAGAATCTTCAGGAAGAAGCGGCGGCCATGGCCGTACTCCTTGTAGCAATAACCCTTGTCCTTGGCTTCGTTCATGACAGACCTCCAGCCCGCCGCAGGGCGGTTTCCAGGCGGGCCTCGATGGCGTAGTCGAGAGCGCCGCGATCATTGACGCTGACCCGCGCACCTTCGGCGCCGTGTTTCGCCAGGACTTCTTCCAGCTTGGCGCGGATCAGATGTTCGAACTGCTTCTTGACGGTCGATTCGATCTCGATGACCAGCCCGTCAGCCGGCTCGACGATGACCATCAGGTCACTCGACTGCATGGTGCCGGCCTGGCCCTTGCGTTCAATTTTCATGGCTTGCCTCCTTTAGTCTCTGTTGCAGTTGCTGGCGAATCGGCGCCGCCTCCTCGCTGAGCAAATAGGCGAGGGTGCTGGCTGGCAGATACGCTTCCAATGGCGCCATCTCGTTGCGGGCGACCAGTTCGCGCACGCGGGAGGCGCTGATCACCCCGGCGCTGGTTTCGAGGCGCGGTATTTCCGTCACTGCGATGCCGTGCTGCGGCAGCAGGCGTTGCATTGCCTCGTTGTAGCTGCGGGTCAGGGCGCAATGCGGTTCGCTGCCGACGAAGCGCCGGCTGATGCCGAAGTAGGGGGCGATCCGCGTGCCGAAAAGCCTCAGGTCGAGTTCCATCTGGATCCTCGCCACCGGATCGTCCTGCTTGAGGAAATAGGTTGGGAAAGTGGCGGCGCTGATCTGGTAATGGGCGGTGTCGAGGACGACGGCATTGGCGATGTCGCGCACCCCGTCGACGACCAGCTGCCAGCGGACCGGGAAGGGAAAGGCCGAGCGGTCTTCGGCGACGACGAAGACGTAGAGGTGGTCCACCTGGCGTGCCGCAGTCTCGATCAGGTAGCGGTGACCCTGGGAAAACGGGTTGCAGTTGACCACCACCGCGCCGTTGACGCCGGCGCGGCGCAAGGGACTGTGCGCGGCCAGCCAGTGCTTGAGCCCGTTGCCGAATTCGAGCAGTACCGCCTGGCCCTGGTCGGCGAGCAGGGTGAAGTTCAGGGACTCGAAGGAGCTGGCAAAGCCCGGTTTGGTGAACACGAAAAGGGCATCGAATCCGGCCTCGATGCCACGCGAAACCAGGGCCGTAACGATCTCGCCGAGCAGGGAGCCGCCGCGGTGGGCGGGGTCGATGGCGAGCATCTTGAGAACACGTCCCGCCCGGGCGCCGACGGCAACCAGGCTGCCCTGTTCGTGTACGCCGACCAGGTCGTCGAAACCCGGCTCGAAGGTCAGGCCGTTGCCTTCGATGAGTCGCCGGGCGGCGGCAACATCGGTGGGGGCGAACAGGTCAGCGATCATGTGGGATTCCCGGGGGGCGGCGGGTCAGTTGTAGCCAAGCACGGCGACGACGGCCAGCTCGGGTTCGGCGTTGGCGCGAGGTGGGTTGGCGGCGGCTGGCTGGCCGCTATCAACGCCAGGCGGAGAGTTCGCTGCGGCCTGCTGGCCGGGATTGGCGGCGGGTGGGCGGGAGCTTGGTAGAGGGGCGATGTTCATGCTTGGTCTCCTGAATGATGTGGATTCGATCTGGCTTGCCAGGCGAGGAAATGGCGACATAGCGGCGGGGCGCAGACGGTCAGCAGCACCACCCGCAGCACGTGGGTGGCAGTGACCAGCGGCACGCTGAGGTGCATGACCTTGGCGGTGACGCTCATTTCCGCCATGCCGCCGGGCGAGGCGGCGAGCGCCAGCGAAGGCAGCGGCAGGGCGACGAAGCGGGCGAGCAGCCAGACGAACAGGCCGCTGAGCAGCAGGGCCAGGCCGGTGGCCAGCGTCGACACGCCGAGAAAGCGCGGGGCGGCGCGGAAGAAGGATGGCGAGAAGCGGCTGCCCAGCGCGACGCCGAGCAGCAACTGGCCGCCATTGACGAGTTCGGGCGGTAGCCCGGAGAGCGGGATGGCCAAGGCGGTCAGGCCGCCGACGCAGGCCAGCGGCCCGAGCACCCAGGCGTTGGCGATGCGCAGGGTGCCAAACAGGGCGACGCCGGCCAGCGAGCAGGCGAACAGGATGGGCAGATGCAGCCAGTCCACCGCCGTGCTGAGAGGGCAGAAAGTTTCGTCGCCGCCATGGCTCCAATGGACCAGCACGAAGGGTACGCTGCTGACCACCAGCATGACCCGCAGCGCATGGGCGGCGGCGACCCGGTCCACGGCGCCACCCTGGCGCTCGGCGAGGACGACCATTTCCGAAGCGCCGCCGGGCAGCGCAGCGAAAAAGGCGGTGGCTGGCGAGACGTCAGTCCACCGACGGAGCATCAAGGCGCCGAGCAGGCCGACGGCGACGGCGCTGGCCGCCATGAGGACGATGGCCGGGCCGTGGCGGCCCAGTTGGCCGAGTACTTCGGGCGTGAAATAGAGGCCGAGCGCTGTGCCGATCGCGCACTGACCGACTTGCCGGCCGCCCGGCGGGCCTTCGAGGCGCGCCCCGGCCATGCGCAGCAGGGCGATGGTGAACAGCGGGCCGATCATCCACGGCAGCGGCACGTGCAGTTGCTGAGCCAGGCTGCCAGCCAGCGTGGCGAGCAGCAGGGCGGGCAGGATGCGCAGCATGAGGCGGTGCAGTGGGGAGGAAGTCGGCATTCTTACGGTCAACCGGGAAAAAGGCCCAAAATTGAAATAGGGCGCCCGGCCCAGAGGGGGGCTGGAACGGACGCCAAGGTGCAGTAGTTTTTCAGCCGGCCTCAGAAGACCCAGACGGCGTCCGGCGGGAAGGCCAGCCAGCGTTTGCCCGGTGCTTCCTGGCACTTGCCCCAGGCGCGCAGCAGGTCGCTGCCGGCATGGAAGACGTATTCGAAGCGGTCGCCGAGGAACATCGAGGTGGCGAGATCGATTTCCGTCCGGTGTTCGCCCGGTCCGTCGGCCAGTTGCATCTGCTCGACGCGGATGACCGCCTTGGCTTCCTGGCCGATCGCGGCATTGGTGCGGCGCAGGCCCCACACCGAAATGCCGTTGTCGAGGTCGATGCGGGCGCTGCCGCCGCGAATGTCGCCGATACGGCCTTTCATGATGTTGTTGCTGCCCATGAAGTCGGCGACAAAATAGGTCTGCGGCTGGCTGTACATTTCCTGCGGGGCGCCCTGCTGCTCGATGACGCCGCCGTTCAACAGCAGGATGCGGTCGGACATGGCCATCGCTTCTGACTGGTCGTGGGTGACGACCAGCGCCGATAGCTGCATCTCGACGATCAGGTTGCGCAGCCAGGCGCGGGCTTCCTCGCGCATCTTGGCGTCGAGGTTGGAGAGCGGCTCGTCGAGCAGGATGACCGGCGGGTTGTAGACCAGTGCCCGGGCGATCGACACGCGCTGCTGCTGGCCACCCGACAACTGGTGAGGGTAGCGTTCAGCGAGGTGGTCGAGGCCGAGGTTCTTGAGTGCCGTGTGCACGCGCTGGGTGATCTCGTTGTCGGCCACCTTGCGCAGCTTGAGCGGATAGGCGACGTTGTCGAACACCGTCTTGTGCGGCCACAGGGCGTAGGACTGGAAGACCAGGCCAAGCTCGCGTTTTTCAGCCGGGATATCGATCCCGGCAGCGGCATCGTAAATGGCCCGGCCGGCGATGGCGACGCTGCCGTGGTGCGGCTGTTCGAGGCCGGCGACGGCCCGCAGCAGGGTGGTCTTGCCGCTGCCCGAAGGGCCGAGCAGGGAAACCACTTCGCCGCGCCGCAAGTGCATCGAGACGCCCTTGAGGATGGGATTGCTGCCGTAGGACAGGGCGAGGTTGTCGACGGTCAGGATGGTATTTTCAGTCATGAAGTTTTACTCCGAAACGCAGCGCCAAGGCGAGGCCGACGCCGACCAGCAGCATGTTGATCAGGGACAGGGCGGCAACCACATCGACGGCGCCGGAAGCCCACAGGGAAACGATTTGTGCGCCGATCACCTCGGTGCCGGGGGAGAGCAGATAGACGCCGGTCGAGTATTCGCGCTCGAAGATCATGAAGATCAGCAGCCAGGAACCGAGCAGGCCGTTGCGAATGAGCGGCACGGTGATGTCGCGCGACACCCGGGAGCGCGAGGCGCCGACCAGCCGGCCGGCTTCTTCGAGTTCCGGGCCGACCTGCATCAGGGCGCTCTGGATCAGCCGCATGCCGTAGGCCAGCCAGACCACCGAGTAGGCGAACCACACCGAAAACAGCGTCGACCGCAGCGGTGCCAGGAAAGGCACGAAGAGGAAGACCCAGAACACCGCCAGACCGGCCATCAGACCCGGCACGGCGCGTGGGGTCAGGATGACGTAATCGACGAAGCGTGACAGGCCGTCCGGCTGGCGGTGGGTGGCCAGGCCGATCAGCAGGTAGCCGCCGACGGCGATGGCGCCGCCGATGGTGCCGATCAGGATGGAATTGACGATCGAGCGGATCATCGTCGATTCCTCGAAGACGGCGTGGAAGTGGTCGAGCGTCAGTACTTCGAGGATATTGACCCCGGTGCCCCAACTGCTGACCACCGAGCGCAGCGCCACGCCGGAAATCGGCACGAAGACGGTGAGGAACAGCCAGGCGACGATCAGGCCGAGGGCCAGCCACTTCCATGGGCCGAGGGCGAGCGGACGCTGGCGGGCCGACTTGCCCTTCATCGAGACGAAGCGCTGGGCGTTATTGAGCAGGGCGCGCTGCAGGAGGACGAGCGGAAAGGTGACGGCGATGATGCACGTCGCCACCGCAGCCATCAGGTGGTAGGACGGCGTACCGAGCTTGTTGGTCAGCTTGTAGAGGTAGGTGGTGAGCACCAGGTGGCCTTCCGGATCGCCGAGGATCAGCGGTAGGCCGAAGATCTCGAAGCCGAGGAAGAAGACCAGCACGCCGACGTAAAGCAGGGCCGGCGAGACCATCGGGATCGACACGTCGCGGGCGACGCGGAAGGGGCTGGCGCCGGACAGGCGGGCCGCTTCCTCGACATCGGAGCCGAGATTGCGCAGGGCCGACGAGGAGTAGAGATACACATGAGGTACATGCGTCAGGCCGGCGATGACGGCGATCGAGGCGAGCGAGTAGATGTTCCACGGCACACCGCCGAAGATGTCCTGGAACCAGACCGAGAAGAAGCCGACCGGGCCGAGCGAGACGACATAGCCGAAGCCGAGGACGACCGGCGAGACGAAGATCGGGATGAGGATCGGCGTCTCCAGCCACTTGCGCCCCGGCAGGTCGGTGCGGACCATGATGAAGGCCAGGATGGCACCAAGCGGAATGGCGATGACGGTCATGCCGACGGCGATGAACAGCGTGTTCTTGGTCGCCGACCAGAAGTCCGGATCGTCGAAAATGAAGGCGAAGGATTCCAGGCTGAGCGTCGCGGTCTTCATGAAGAAGGGGCCGGACAGCACGCTCTGGTAGATCACCAGGCCGAGCGGAAAGAAGACGGAAAGGGCGAGCAGGGTCACCACTACCCGTCTGGGCAATGTTTGTAACATGAGGGTCACCTTGGATTTGAGGTGGATCGGGCCCTCAGCGCCGGCCTGCGCAAGGGCGCAGGTCCGGGCCGGGGCGGCGGTGGGGCGCCTTTATTTCGCCTTGACGGCGCCGTTCCACTGCTTGAGGAAATCGAGGCGCTTGGCCTGATCCAGGTAGGTCAGCAGGCCAGTGCCGATAGGCACCGGGCGCAGCGCGTCGCCGAGCTGCTTTTTCAGACCGCTGGCCGTGGTTTCGCCTTCGACGTCGGGGCGAATGGCGTAGAGATCAGCCTTGTTGGCGATGATTTCCTGACCCTTCTTGGACAGCACGAAATCGAGCCAGAGCTTGGCGGCGTTCGGGTTCTTCGCATTCTTGGCGATGAACATCACCCGGCTGATGACCAGCGTGTAGTCCTTGGGCAGCACGATGCCGATCGACGGATCCTTCTTGGCGCGGGTCAGCGCGTAGGCCGCGTTGAGGTTGTAGCCGATCAGGTTCTCGCCCGAGGCGATGCGTTCCATCATCGTCCCGGTCGACGCCTGGACCCGCACCTGGACGCCGCCAAAGGCCTTGAGCAGGTCGGCATAGCCCGCACCGTTAACCTGCTTGTCCTGGCTGACCAGCATGAAGCCGACACCGGATTTTTCCGGGTCGTAGGTGGTGACCTTGCCCTTGTACTTGTCAGCCTGCGTCGTCAGCAACTTGATGAAATCGGCGTGGCTCTGGGGCACGTCGGCGGCCGGCACCAGGCGCTTGTTGTAGACGATGCCGATCGGTTCGTAGGTGGTGCCGAAGGCTTCGTTCTTCCAGTTGGCCCACTCCGGCAACTTGGCGGTTTCAACCGACTTGTGCGGCTGGGCGTAGCCGTCGTTGACCAGCTTGACCTGGAGGTCCATGGCCGACGACCAGGTGACGTCGGCCGAACTGCCGGCAGCCGATTCCGAAATGAAGCGGTTGTACAGCTCGGTCGTGCTCATGTTGCTGTACTCGATCTGGATGGCCGGGTACATGGTGCGGAATTCGCGGATCAGATGGTTGGTCTGTTCGTTGTCGGTCACCCCGTAGATGGAGAGCTTGCCTTCCTTCTGGGCGGCGGCGATGAGGTCGGGGGCCGATTGGGCGAGCAACGGGGTGCTGGTACCGAGGGCCGCGGCAATAAGGCCGGCGGTCAGGCAGCGCTGGAAGTTGCGACGAGTCAGTTTCATGATGTCTCCTGTCTTTTGATTTTGTCACTGTCGGTTGCCTTTTGGCCAACCGCATGTGACTTGATGCTACCGGGCCAGCCTTTCAAACTGCTTTCGGGGCGGGCCCGGTTTTCGTTTTTTTCCGTTTTTTCCGGTTGACCGTCAGAAACGATAGCGGGCGCCGAGCATCAGGGATTTCGGCGTGTAATTGACCGGCAGGCCCGAGTCCTTGTCGAAGCCCTGGCAGGTGCCGCCGGCGCACAGCGAGTTCTGGCCGCCGTTCTTGTTGGAAACCTGGGCGTAGTAGGCGTAGAGGTCGGTCTGCTTGTCGAGCGCGAATTCGTAGCCGACGCCGAGGTGATCGGAGTCGCGATTGGTGCTCATGCGGTCGTCGAGATGACCATAAACACCGCGCACGGTATGGCGGTCGGCGAACGGCACGGCCATGCCCAGCCACCAGACGTTGCGGTCGAGGCTCTTGTAGGTGGCAGCGCCCTCCTGGGTGTCTTCGCCGTGCAGGAAGTGGGCGTACAACTTGGCGAACTTCAGGTCGTAAGTGGCGGCAAGGTTGTAGGAGGTGCGATTGATGTTTTCGCTCGCCGGTGCGCTGACCGTGCCCGTGCGCTGGAAGGACAGGTAGCCGGCGCCGACGAAGAGCGGACCCTTGGCGTAGCTCAGGCTGGCGCTGACGCCCTTGCCTTCGTTTTCCGGGCCGGTGGCGGTATTGCCCGGCGTGCCGCCGGTGATCCCGACATCAGCCTCGCTGTTGTTTTCCATGCCGGCCGAGTAGGCGATCTTGCCCTGGAAGCCGCCCAGCGTCGGCGAAGCATAGAAGACGGCATTGTCGAAACGGCTCGCTGCAGCGCTCGACCACAGGCGGAAGGCCGTGGCGCCGCCGATGGTGAAGGGGTCGGAGGGGCTGGCCAGTGAGTAGATAGGGGCGTAGTCGCGACCGAAGCGGATGTCGCCGAATTTCTTGCTGTTCAGGCCGATGAAGGTATTGCGCGAGAAGATGGCAACACCGGTGGTGTTCGGCGCAGCGGACGAGGCGGTGCCGGCCCCCGGGTTGCTGACGTTGCTCGAATGGCCGGTGTTCTGGCCGTTGTCGTAGGAAACGCCGGCTTCGAGCTGGAAGTAGGCCGAGAGATCGTCGCCGAAGTCGCGCAGGCCCTTGAAGCCGAGCCGGCTGGCCGAGCCGAGGCCGCTCTGGATGCGGGCCTTGGTGCCATGGCCGTAATCGCCGACTTCGACGCCGGCATCGGCGATGCCGTAGATGGTCAGGCCCTCGGGCATGCTCAGGCCCTTGCTCTTTTTCGCGGCTGGCGCTTCGGCGACGGCCTTGCTGGCCTGTTCCGCCTTCTTGGTGGCGACAGCAGCGGTGGCGGCGGTGGCCTGGAGCAGTTCCTCGAGTTTTTCGAGGCGGGCCTTCTGGGCCTGGATCTCGGCCTGCAGCTCGTCCATCGTTGCGGCCTGGGCCGGGGCGGCCAGGGCCAGACTGCCGAAGCAGGCCAGGATGGCGAGGTTGATCGGGTGTTTCTGCATTTTGTCTCCTCCTTGGAATTTCATTTCACGGATGGTTGCCCGGTGGGTGCGATACCGGGTTGGAGGCCATTAGAAACAAACAGGCTTTCGATTTGCTTTCGCTGTCCTGTCGGGGAACAATCACGGGCAATGAGTCCGGCCGGCGGGATGGCCCCGCCCCGAGCCGACCGAGGAGACAACATGAGAATTCTGCTGGTGGAGGACCACCCGGAGCTTTGCGAGTGGGTGGCGAAGGCCCTGACTCAGGCGGGCAATGTGGTCGATACGACCGATCGCGGCGACCATGCCGAACATTTTCTGCTGACCGGCGAATACGACGCCGTACTGCTCGACCTGTCGCTGCCCGGCAAGGACGGGCTGGACGTGCTGCGCAACCTGCGGGCTCGCGGTTCGCGCGTGCCAGTCCTGATCTTCACGGCGCGCGGCACGGTCGATGACCGGATCAAGGGCCTCGACCTCGGGGCCGACGATTACCTGCCCAAGCCTTTCGTGCTGGCCGAACTGGAGGCCAGGCTCAAAGCCCTGCTGCGCCGTTCGGCCGGGCAGAATCCGGAGGTCAGGCTGGGTGAGCTGGTCTACGACTCGGTCAGCCGGCTATCGACCGTGCGCGGGACGCCGCTGGCGCTGACGCCGCGCGAACTGGCCGTGCTCGAGGCGCTGCTCGCCCGGGTCGGGCGGCCGGTGGCGCGCGATGCGCTGTTCGAAAAGATCTTCAGCCTGGACCAGGACGCCCGGGCCGAGGCGATCGAAATCTACGTCCATCGGCTGCGCAAGAAACTCGAAGGTTCGGGGGCGCAGATCACCACGGTACGCGGTCTCGGCTACATGATCGGCGAGGCGACTTGAAAGCGCCGGGCCTCAAGCGCCGGCTCGCCATCTGGCTGTTCGGCGTTCTTTCGGCGCTACTGGCGGTCGATGCCTGGTTCAGCTACAGCGATGCGCTGGGGGCGGCCAATCAGGCTTACGACCGCTCGTTGTCGGCCTCGGTCAAGGGTATCGCGGAACGGGTTTACGCCACCGAGAGCGAGATCGTGGTCGACATTCCTTATTCGGCGCTCGAACTGTTCGAAGCCGGCAGTTCCGACCGCCTTTTCTACAGCGTCGGCATTCCCGGCGACAAGGCGATTACCGGTTATGAGGACTTGCCGCTGCCGGAGAGTATTTCGCCGAACAGCCTGGTTTTCTACGATGGTGTCTACAAAGGCCAGCAACTGCGTTTTGGCGCCATGCTCAAGCCGCTCTATCGCGCCGAGTTCCCGAAACCGGTCATCGTCATCGTTGGTGAAACGATCAATACCCGGCAGGAGGTCGTGCATCACCTCTTTTCGCGCGAAGTGGCGCGCAAGGCGCTGCTCATCGTTGTCGCCCTGGCTGTCGCGCTCTTGGCGACAATGATAGCCGTGCAGCCAATTGACAACCTGGGGCAGGCGATTCGCCTGCGGCCGGAGGACGATCTGACACCGATCAACGCGCTTGGCGTGCCGCACGAGGTCAAGCCGCTGGTCGACGCCATCAACCTGCACATGGAACGGATCGGCGCCATGGTCGAGGCCAGGCGCCGCTTTATCACCGATGCGGCGCATCAGTTGCGCACGCCGCTTGCGGTCCTCAACACGCAGGCCGAATACGCCTTGCGTCAGCACGGCGAGCCGGAAATGCGGCCGGCCATCGAAGCTTTGCACCGCAGCCTGGGCAGCGCTATCCGCCTGGCCAACCAGCTATTGTCCTTGTCGCGGGCCGAGCCGATCAACGGTCTGATGGTGGCGCGCCAGGCGGTCGATATTTCGGCCGTGGCCCGTGACATGGTGGTCGAACTGCTGCCGCTGGCAGCGCGCAAGGGGATAGACCTCGGTTTCGAGGGTGACAGCAGGCCGCTCATTGTTGCCGGGAACTCAGTCCTGCTGCGCGAGCTGATCGCCAATCTGGTCGACAACGCGCTGCGTTATACGCCGGAGAACGGGGTGGTCACGGTGGCCGTCGATCTGGCACCGGACAAGGCGGCGACCGCCAGGGTGCGGGTCATCGACAACGGGCCGGGCATTCCGGCCGAGTTTCGCGCCCAGGTCTTTCTCCGCTTCTTCCGCCTCGATGGCGGTGACTACACGGGGAGTGGGCTGGGGCTGGCTATCGTGCGCGAAATCGTGCACGGCCATGGCGGCGACATCGCACTGAGCGACGCGCCGGACGGACACGGCTTGCTGGTGGAGGTTTTCTTGCCGCTGGCCGAGCCTTCGGCTTAGGCTTTCTTCTTGCTGCCGATCTTCGATTCCTGGCCGGCCATCAGGCGCTGGATGTTTTGCCAATGCTTGCCGATCAGGGCCATGCCGAGGATGCCGACGACGACCGTCTGGCCGCTGCCGCCGTGCATCAGCACGGAAATGACCGGGGCCATTCCGGCGGCGACGACAGCGGCGAGCGATGAATAGCGGAAGGCGAAGGCGATGAACAGCCAGGTGCCGGCGACGGCGAGGCCGAGCAGCGGGTCGAGGGCGATGAGCACGCCGGCGGCGGTGGCGACCCCCTTGCCGCCCTTGAATTTGAGGAAAACCGGGTAGAGATGGCCGAGGAAGACGGCGAGCGCGACGAGGCCGATGACGGTGTTCGAAAAGCCCATCTGCTGCGCGATGAAGACGGCGGCCCAGCCCTTGAGGGCATCGCCGAGCAGGGTGAATAGCGCGGCCTTCTTGTTGCCGCTGCGCAATACGTTGGTGGCGCCCGGGTTGCCCGAACCGTAGGTGCGCGGGTCGGCCAGACCGAAGAGCTTCGAGGAAATCATGGCGAAGGGAACGGAGCCGAGCAGGTAGGCGGCAATCAGGGCGAGGGCTATTTGCATGGGGCGCTTAGGTGGCTTTGGTCGCTGGGGTACAATCGCGCCAAATTTTACACCGCTGCTGCGGTCGACCGCCCTATGGACATCATTTTCCTCGAAGAACTGCGCGCCGAAACCTGGATAGGCATCTATCCGCGCGAGAAGGCCATGCCGCAGACGGTCGAAATTTCACTGCAGATCGGCGTGTCTACCGCCTCGGCCGGGGCCAGCGACGACATTCGCGACACGGTCGATTACGCCGTGGTCGTCGACCGACTGCGCGCCGACCTGGCCGCCGTGCACTTCAATCTGATCGAGGCGCTGGCCGAACACGTGGCGAGCTACGTGCTGGAAACCTTCGCCGTGCATTGGGTCCGTGTATCGGTCGCCAAGCTCGGCATGATGCCGGGCGTCAAGCGCGTCGGCGTCATCATCGAACGCTCGCTCTGAGCATTTTTGCCCCTCACCAGCGGGCGAGGGGCATTTCAATTTTGGCCATTTTTCCCGGTTGACCGTGGGAATGGCCTTTCCCGGCTAAAACCGGCTCAAAAAGCTGCCGCCAGCACTGTCATCACGGCAAAACCGGTGGCTAGGCCGGCCGTCCCGGCGCCCACCCGCCCCGGCTGGTGCGAGGCCGGAATCATCTCGTGGCTGACCACCCAGAGCATCGCCCCGGCTGCGGCGGCCAGTGCCATCGGCAAGGCGGCGCCGGCGAGCGTGCTGGCGATGACGCCGAACAAGCCGCCGACCGGCTCGACCAGCCCGGTGCCGAGCGCGATGAGGGCGGCCCGCAAGGGCGCGGCACCGAGCGCCACCATGGCGCTGGCGACGATCCAGCCTTCCGGGATGTTCTGCAAGGCGATGCCGAGGCTCATGCCGTGGTCGGCGCCGGCGGCAGCCGCAACCCCCACCGCCAAGCCTTCCGGCACGTTGTGAATGGCGATGGCGGCGACGACGAGGGCGACGTTGGGCTGCATGCCGCTGCTTTCGACTTCTTCGACATGCTCGTGCGGCAAACGACGATCCAGCATCTGCATGGCGGCGACGCCGGCCAACAAGGCGCCGGCCGTGGCGATGCCGAGCGACCACACGGCGTCGCTGGCCATCACCGTCTGCACGGCCGGGACGAGGAGCGAGAACAGGCTGGCGGCGAGCATCATGCCGCCGGCCAAACCGAGCATCGGGGCCATCAGCCGTTCCGACGGGCGGCGGAGCATGAGCACGGGAATGGCGCCAAGCCCGGTCGCCGCGCCGGCCAGCAGGCTGGCTTCAAGCCCCTGGGCGGCCATCGGGTGGGCGGCAAGCCAATGGACGGCCTGTTCGATGCCGAAGGCGACGGCAACAACGGCCATCGCCATGCCGATCCACAGATGGCGACGGGCAGTCGGCCGGGCGTAGTGCTGGATAACTAGTTGGGTCATGGTGGCGCTCCTTTGTCTTGAGTGCCACTTTATGGATTGCTATGTTATAGCGCCAATCGATTGCTTAAATGCTGTCGATTGTTATTGGCAATCACCCCTTGAGCGCCGCTTCGACTACCTTCGGCTGCAGTGTGCGCAGGATGTCGTGCGGATGGACGCCGACCAGAAAGCCGCGTTTTCCGCCGTTGATGTAGATCAGCGGCAGGTCGAGGATGGTTTTTTCGATATGCACCGGCATCGTCTTCTTGGTACCGAATGGGCTGGTGCCACCGACCAGGAAGCCGGTGTGGCGGTTGGCCACCTCCGGCTTGCACGGCTCGACCTTTTTGCAGCCGATCTGCCGCGCCAACTCCTTGGTCGAAACCTTGCAGTCGCCGTGCATGAGGACGATCAGCGGCTTGGCGTTCTCGTCTTCGAAAACCAATGTTTTGACCACCGCATGTTCATCGACATTGAGTTCGCGCGCCGACACCTTGGTGCCGCCGTGTTCCTCGTAGTCGTAGAGATGGGTCGAGAAGGCCACCTTGTTCGCCTTGAGGAACTTGGTGGCTTGCGTTTCGGGGGCGTGTTCTGGTTTTGCCATGGCGTGACGGGTTTCAATGTTCTTGGCTGATTTTACATCCCCCGCCGGGGCGGATTGACAGGCGTCTTGGGCTGGAAATAGAGACAGGCCTGCCCCGAGGAAGCGATCACATCGAGTTCGGGCCGGCGCTGGCTTTTGAAATCGAGGGCGCGGCAGCCATAGCGGAACGGCAGTTCATGGGTGATGAAATAGTAGGTGCACTGGTTGCAACGCGGCGATGACATGGGTTTCCCTTAGCCGCGCGGGTGATGCACCGCGTGCAGCGTCTTGAGTCGTTCGCGGGCAACGTGGGTATAAATCTGCGTCGTCGAAATATCGGCGTGGCCGAGCAGCAGTTGGACGACGCGCAGGTCGGCGCCGTGGTTGAGCAGATGGGTCGCAAAGGCGTGGCGCAAGACGTGCGGCGACAGCTTTTCCGGGGCGATGCCGGCGATCAGCGCGTAGCGCTTGATCAGGTGCCAGAAGGCCTGGCGGGTCATGGCGCCGCCGCGCGCAGTGACGAACAGGTCGTCGCTCTGCTGGCCGTTGAGGATGTCCGGTCGGGCTTCGTTGAGGTAGCGCTGAATCCATTCGATGGCCAGTTGGCCGAGCGGCACGAGGCGCTCCTTGCTGCCCTTGCCGAGCGCGCGCAGGACGCCGTCGGCGAGGCTGACTTCGTGCAGGCGCAGGCCGACCAGTTCCGAAACGCGCAAGCCTGTGGCGTAGATCGTTTCAAGCATGGCGCGGTCGCGCAGGCCGAGCGGGGTGTCGAGGTCAGGCGCGTCGAGCAGGGCCTCGACCTGTTTTTCCGACATGACCTTGGGCAGGCGCGACGGGCGGCTCGGGTTGGCCAGCTTGAGCGTCGGGTCGGCGACGATGCGACCGCGGCCGAGCTGCCAGCGGTAGAAGCGGCGCAGCGTGGACAGGTAGCGGGCCTGCGAGCTGGCCCGGGTTTGTTTCGCGAGGTTGGCGATGAAGCCGGTCAGCGTCGTTTCGCGCAGGTCGAGCAGCGGCTCGTTGGCGTTATTGGCCAGCCACAGGGAGAGCCGGCCAAGGTCGGAGCGATAACTGTTCAGCGTCGCCTTGGCCAGACCGTCTTCCAGCCACAGGGCGTCGCAGAAATTGTCGATCTCGGCAAGGTCAGCCGGGGAGGCTGGATTCATGCGTCAATAGCCAGCGTTTCACGTCGAGCAGGAAACCGCCGCGCTCGCGGGCAAAACCGCCGAGCCCTCCACCGGTGGCAACGACGCGATGGCACGGCACGACAACCGGGTAGGGATTCGAGCCACAGGCCTGGCCGACGGCACGCGGGGCGTTCTTGATGTTTTTCGCCACTTCGCCGTAGGTGTGGGTCCGGCCGGTCGGAATGGCTGAAATCTGCTCCCAGACGCGGCGCTGGAAATGGGTGCCGGCCGGGCGCAGGGGCAGGCCAAAAACAAAGCTCGGGTCGGCGATGTAGGCCTTGAGCTGACGCACGGCTTCGGCCGCCAGTGGTGTTGCCGGCGCTTGTTCCGGGCGCGGTTCGAGGAAGTCGATGCCAGTGATTTCGTCGGCGCTGCACTGCACGCCAAGCGAGAATCCAGGCGCGGCGACGATGGCTTGATAGGCGTTGGTTTTCATGATGCCTCCGTGGTCAATGCTACGGTCGACCGGAAAAAACGGCCAAAATTCAAAAAGCCGACAAGCCGGTCTGGGCGCGGCCGAGGATCAGCGCGTGCACATCGTGCGTGCCCTCGTAGGTGGTGACCGATTCGAGATTGACCATGTGGCGGATGACGCCGAATTCATCCGAAATGCCGTTGCCGCCCAGCATGTCGCGGGCGTTGCGAGCGATTTCCAGCGCCTTGCCGGTGCTGTTGCGCTTCATCAGCGAGACCAGTTCCGGCGTCGCGCTACCGTCGTCCATCATGCGGCCGAGGCGTAGCGCACCTTGAATCCCCAGGGCGATTTCGGTCTGCATGTCGACCAGTTTTTTCTGAATCAATTGCGTGGCGGCGAGCGGCCGGCCGAACTGCTGACGCTCCAGCGTATATTGCCGTGCCGTGTGCCAGCAGGCTTCCGCGGCGCCGAGGGCGCCCCATGAAATGCCGAAACGGGCTGAGTTGAGGCAGGTAAACGGCCCCTTGAGGCCGCTGGCGTTGGGCAACTGGTTCTCGGCGGGAACAAAAACTTCGTCCATCACGATGTCGCCGGTGATCGAGGCGCGCAGGCTGACCTTGCCGTTGATGATCGGTGCCGACAGCCCGGCCATGCCTTTTTCTAGGATGAAGCCGCGCAAGGCGCCGGCGTCATCCTTGGCCCAGACGATGAAAATGTCGGCCATCGGCGAGTTGGTAATCCACGTCTTGCGCCCGGAAAGCTTCCAGCCACCGGGCACGGGGCGGGCGACGGTGGTGGCGCTGGACGGATCCGAGCCGGAATTCGGCTCGGTCAGACCAAAACAGCCAATCAGCTCGCCCCTGCCGAGCTTCTTGAGATATTTTTCCTTCTGCGCGTCGGAGCCAAATTCGTAAATCGGCAGCATGACCAGCGAGGACTGGACGCTCAACAGCGTGCGGTAGGCCGAATCGACCGACTCGACCTCACGCGCGATCAGTCCGTAGGAGACGTAATTGAGTCCGGCACCGCCGAACTGCGGCGGCAGCGTCGCGCCGAGCAGGCCCATGTCACCCATTTCGCGGTAGATCGCCGGGTCGGTCGTTTCATTGCGGAAGGCATCGCGGATGCGTGGCTTGAGCGCCTTTTGCGCGAAGTCGCGGGCGGCGTTGCGGACTTGCCGCTCGTCGGCGGCCAGTTGGCTGTCGAGGAGGAAAGGGTCTTCCCAGGTGAAGGAAGGTTTGGCCATCTGCTTGCTCCGGAAAAAGTTGTCCCCGCCAGCGCGGGGACTTGTGGATTTCAGGGAATGCCGCGCTTGTCCGCTCAGGCTCGGACGTGTCCGTCGCCGAGCACGATCCATTTCTGGCTGGTCAGTCCTTCCAGACCGACCGGGCCGCGGGCGTGGATCTTGTCGGTCGAAATGCCGATTTCGGCGCCCAGGCCGTATTCGAAACCATCGGCGAAGCGCGTCGAGGCGTTGATCATGACCGAGGCCGAATCGACTTCGCGCAGGAAGCGCATGGCTTTCGGATGGTTGTCGGTGACGATGGCTTCGCTGTGATGCGACGAGTATTTATTGATGTGCTCGATGGCCTCGTCGATACCGGCGACGACCTTGACCGAAATGATCGGCGCCAGGAACTCGGTGTAGTAATCCTCGTCGGTGGCCGGAACGGCATTCGGCACGATGGCGCAGGTTTCGGCGCAGCCACGGATTTCGACGCCCTTGGCGGTCAGCATGTGGGCGATCGGCGGCAGTAGCATGGCGGCGACGCTGCGGTCGACGAGCAGCGACTCGGCGGTGTTGCAGGTGCCATAGCGCTGAGTCTTGGCGTTCTCTACAATCTTCAGCGCCTTGTTCGGATCGGCTTCCTCTTCGAGGTAGACGTGGCAGTTGCCGTCGAGGTGCTGGATCATCGGTACGCGCGATTCGGCCAGCAGGCGGGCGATCAGGCCCTTGCCACCGCGCGGCACGATGACATCGACGAATTCCCGCATGGTGATCAGTTCGCCGACGGCGGCGCGGTCGGTGGTGTCGATGACCTGCACGGCATCGGCCGGCAACCCGGCGGCTTTCAGGCCTTCGTGGACCAGCGCGGCGATGGCGCGGTTGGAACGGATGGCTTCCGAGCCGCCGCGCAGGATGGCTGCGTTGCCGGATTTTAGGCACAGCGCTGCGGCATCGGCCGTCACATTCGGCCGGGCTTCGTAAATGATGCCGATGACGCCGAGCGGTACGCGCATCTTGCCGACCTGAATGCCGGACGGCTGGTATTTGAATTCGCCCATTTCACCAATCGGATCGGGCAGCTTGGCAACCTGCTCGACGCCTTCGGCCATGCTGTCGACGCCTTTTTCGGTGAGCGTCAGGCGGTCGAGCATGGCGGTTTCAAGCCCGGCAGCGCGGGCGGCGGCCAGGTCTTGCTGGTTGGCGGCGACCAGAGCAGCCTTTTCGCGGCGGATGGCGGCGGCGATGGCGAGCAGGGCGGCGTTCTTTTCGGCCGTCGAGGCCGAGGCAACGCGGCGTGAGGCAGCACGGGCCTGCCGGCCGACGGTCTGCATGTAATGCTTGATATCCATGATGTTCTTCGTGCGGGGCAAAAGAACATTATAGCCAGACAAATAACTGGGAACTTCCAGAACCGGGTAAACTCTTATCCGCAGTGACAATAGGGCTTTCCGTCGAGGACAAGATGGCAGAAAAATTGATTTTACCGACCGAAGTGAAGGTCTGTGCTACGTGTAGCTATTGGGACGGCGAACGCCAGGTTGATACCGAGATGAAGCTGGTGGTGGTTACCGAGAAATGCGCCGGCGAATGCCTGGTGCAGGAGAAGGTCAAACAGGGGCTGCACGATGTGCGTCAGGAGCGTGCCTGCCTCTGGGAGGATCTGGAGCCGGACACGCCACCTGAGGACAAGGCCGCCGACAGCAAGGCGGCTTGAGCATCCTTATTTAACCGCGGTGAGGCGCAGGCCGAGCCGCAGGAATTCTTCCCAGATATTGCCGTGACCGATGCCCTTGGCCAGTCGGTCGATTTTTCCGGCATGTTGCAGCGCCGCTTCGAGCGCTGCGGTCGACAGGCGTTGCAGCGCTTTTTTTACCGGGTTGGCGCGCGGGCCCCAGACCTTGGCATCCTTGAGCAGCATGTCCACCGGCTTGCCGGCATCCATGCCGGCGCGAATGATGGTTAACGCCCGGATTTCCTCGCTCATCGCCCATAACACCAGCGGCGGCGCTTCGCCTTCCTGCATCAGGCCATCAAGCGTCCGGGTCAGACGGGCGACGTCGCCCGAGAGCAGCGCCTCGCGAAGGCCGTCGATGTCGTAGCGGGCGACGTTGAGAATGGCATCGCGAATCTGCGCCTGGCTTAGCTGGCCGGGCGGATAGAGCAGGCCGAGTTTCTGGATTTCCTGGTGAGCGGCGAGCAGGTTGCCTTCGACGCGCTCGGCGATGAACTTGAGACTTTCGAGATCGGCGCTCTGCTGCTGACGCCGCAGCCGGCCGACGATCCAGCCCGGCAACTCGGCCAGCGGCGGTGCCATGAGCTTGATGGCGACGCCGGCATTGACCAGGGCGGTAAACCAGACGGCCTTTTCCTCTCGCCAGTCGAGTTCGGGCAGGGTGATGAGCAGCAGGTTGTCCATCGACAGGTTCTGGCACCACTGCTGCAGTGCAGCGCTGCCTTCCTTGCCGACCTTGCCGGTCGGAACGCGCAGGTCGATCAGTTTTTTATCGCCGAACAGCGACATGTTGCCGCCGGCGGCGAGCAATGTTCCCCAGTCGAACTGCGGCAGGACGGTCAGTACTTCGCGTTCGCTGTAGCCCTGCTGGCGTGATTTGGCACGGATGGCGTCGGCGGCTTCGATGACGAGCAGTGGGTCATCGCCGTACAGAACATAAAGCGGACGCAATTCGCGTTCGAGATGCCCCGCCAGCTGATCGCCCTTGAGCAGCATTACTCGTCGTCTTCTGCTGCGTCGGGGTTTTTCGGCTTGATGATGCTCAGCCGGCGCATGATCTGGTTGACCAGGTCATTGTTCATGTCGCGCCAGAGCAGGCCCTCTTCAATATCCTTGGCGAGAATGTTCGAGTCGTCGAAGGAAATGTCGCGGGTCAGCGCCACCTCGTTGGACGGGACCAGCACCTGCCCCTTCTGGTTGACGATGCGGAAGGTGTAGGTCAGCTGCAGCCGGTATTCGCGCACCCGGCCCTGGGCATTGACACTGAGGATGGTCTTCAGTCGGTTGTCGCCTAGTTGCTGGAAGATGGCATCGGCCGCCTTGGCGTCCTCGACGATCTCGGTGCTGCCGCTGGCCTTGATGTAGCGCTGCAGCCAGATATTGACGTCAGCCGTGTCCGGCAAGGCGATGTACATCGTCTTGTAGGGCAGGTTGCCGCTGCCGACGCCGCGCAGATGGAAGCCGCAGCCGGTGAGGGCGGCGGCGATGATCAGGGCGAGAAGCAGGCGGAGCGGCGAACGCATGGCGGCTTTCCTTAGACGACGATATTGACCAGACGGCCCGGCACGACGACAACCTTCATCGCCGGCTTGCCTTCCATGAACTTGACGGCGCCTTCGGATGCCAGCGCGGCGGCTTCGATGCTCGCCTTGTCGGCTTCGGCAGAAACGCGGATGGAACCGCGCAGCTTGCCGTTGACCTGCACCATGAGCTCGATCTCGTCCTGCTTGAGCGCCGCTGGATCGGCCTTCGGGAAGGTTTGCACGCCAGCATCCTCGCCCGGCTTCAGCTCGGCGTAGAGCGCCTGGCCGATGTGCGGGACGATGGGGAAGAGCAGCAAGGCGATGCTTTCCAGCGTTTCCTGGGATAGCTTGCGTCCGGTGGCGTCGGAGAGATCAGTCTTGTCGTAGGCGTTCAGCAGTTCCATGACGGCAGCGATGGCCGTGTTGAACTGCTTGCGGCGGCCGTAGTCGTCGGCGACCTTGCCCATCGTCTGGTGCAATTTGCGCCGCAGGTCGGCTTGCACGGTCGACAGGGAATTTTGCTCAAAACTGGAATCGACGAGGCCGGCCTGAACGTGGTCGTAGGTCGTTTTCCATAGGCGGCGCAGGAAGCGGTAAGCGCCCTCGACCCCCGCATCGGACCATTCCAGCGACTGGTCGGGCGGCGAGGCGAACATGATGAACAGACGGGCCGTATCGGCGCCGTATTGATCGATCAGGGCCTGCGGGTCGACGCCGTTGTTCTTTGACTTCGACATCTTCTCGGTGCCGCCGATGACCACCGGCAGGCCGTCGGCCTTCAGCGTGGCGCCAGTCGGGCGACCGCGTTCGTCGGTCACGACGTCGACATCGGCCGGGTTGATCCACAGCTTCTTGCCGCCGTCGAGATCGCGGTAGAAAGTCGGGGCGACGACCATGCCCTGGGTCAGCAGATTGGCGAACGGTTCGCCGAGATCGCCGATCAGGCCGACATCGCGCATCAGCTTGGTGAAGAAGCGCGAGTACAAAAGGTGCAGGATGGCGTGCTCGATACCACCGATGTACTGGTCGATACCGCCCTTGCACCAGTAGGCGACGCGCTCGTCGACCATGGCCGTGGTGTTGTCGGGGCAGGCGTAGCGCAGGAAGTACCAGGACGACTCGAAGAAGGTGTCCATGGTGTCGGTTTCACGGCGGGCGTCGCCGCCGCACTTCGGGCACTTGCACTCGTAGAACTCGGGCATCTTCGCCAGCGGCGAACCGGCGCCGGTGATTTCGACGTTCTCCGGCAACACGACCGGCAGTTGCTCGTCCGGCACCGGCACATCGCCGCAGGTCTTGCAGTGGATGATCGGGATCGGGCAGCCCCAGTAACGCTGGCGGGAAATGCCCCAGTCGCGCAGGCGGAACTGCACCTTCTTGTCGCCCAGACCCTGGGCGGCGAGGTCGGCGGCGATGGCGTCGACGGCGGCTTCGTAGCCGAGGCCGTCGTATTTGCCGGAATTGACCAGTACGCCGCGCTGCTTGTCGGCGTACCACTCGGCCCAGGCTTCGTGGCTGAACGCCGTTTCGCCGTCGACCGCGACGACCTGCTTGATCGGCAGGCTGTATTTCAGGGCAAAAGCGAAATCACGCTCGTCGTGGGCCGGCACGGCCATCACGGCGCCGTCGCCGTAGCTCATCAGCACGTAGTTGCCGACCCAGACTTCGACCTGTTCGCCGGTCAGCGGATGGGTGACGAAGATGCCGGTTGGCATGCCCTTCTTTTCCATCGTGGCGATGTCGGCTTCGGCAACGCCGCCCTTCTTGCATTCCTCAATAAAGGCGGCCAGTTCAGGGTTGTTGGCGGCAGCGCGGGTGGCCAGCGGATGTTCGGCGGCGACGGCGACGAAGGTGACGCCCATGATGGTGTCGGCGCGGGTGGTGAATACCCACAGCTTTTCGTCGGCATTGTCGGCGAGCGGGAAGGCGAAGCGCACGCCGGTGCTCTTGCCGATCCAGTTTTTCTGCATCAGACGGACCTGTTCCGGCCAGCCCGGCAGGTTGTCGAGTTCGCTCAGCAGTTCTTCTGCGTAAGCGGTGATCTTCATGTAATACATGGGGATCTCGCGCTTCTCGATGAGTGCCCCGGAACGCCAGCCGCGGCCGTCAATGACCTGCTCGTTGGCGAGCACGGTGTGATCTACGGGGTCCCAGTTCACCGTGCCGAGTTTCTTGTAAACCAGGCCTTTTTCGTAAAGGCGGGTGAACAGCCACTGCTCCCAGCGGTAGTACTCGGGCGTGCAGGTGGCGAATTCGCGTTCCCAGTCGATGGCGAAGCCGAGCGACTGCAACTGCTTCCGCATGTAGTCGATGTTGGAATAGGTCCAGCCCGCCGGCGGTACATTATTTTGCAGTGCAGCATTTTCGGCCGGCATGCCGAAGGCGTCCCAGCCCATCGGTTGCAGGACATTGAAGCCCTGCATCTTGTGGAAACGGGAAAGCACGTCGCCGATGGTGTAGTTGCGGACATGGCCCATGTGCAGTTTCCCGGATGGATACGGGAACATCGACAGGCAGTAGTACTTGGGTTTGGTGGCGTCTTCGACGGCGCGCGCGGCGCCGGTCTTGTTCCAGTGGTCCTGGGCGGCGCGCTCGATGTCGGCCGGGGTGTATTTGTCCTGCATGGGCATGGCGGGGTTCATTCGCTGAAAATCGGAGAGTAACCGCGAATTATACCGGTTGATCCCGACTCGTCGGCGATGAGGGCGAGGCAGGTCTGGCGCCCTTGGTTTTTAGCCGTTTTTTGTGTCGACCGCAGCACGGTCGAAAACTTTTCCCTGGCGATAGAAAGTGACCGGGTGGGGCTGGCGCGGAGCCTGCACGCTCCGCATCAGCGGGGAATCAACTTAACGTCGCCCGGTCACGCCGCTTTTTTTTGCTGGTAGATGCCTTCCCAGGTGTTCTGCCAGTAACGGTAGGCATTCTGGGTGGCTGCCAGTGAGAGCAGGGACATCCGGGACTGGTGGCGCCACATCCAGGAAAGCTGTGGAGCGGGGGCCAGGTTGTAGGATTGAACGTTGCCGACTTCGTCTTCGACGATGGCCAGGAAACGATCGATGGCCAGACCCCAGTAGGCGGAGCCTTCGGTTTTGCCGGTGAGGTACTCGGCTTCGCTGACGGCGCGGCGCCACAACTTGAGCGCGAGTTCGTCGCTGATACCGGCCTTGCGGGCGATCCAGGGCAGGATCTTCGGTGGATTCATGCTGTTCATGCTGGTTCTCCTTTACTACGTGTAGCGGTAGCTACTGCTGTTAAGACTGCCTTGTGGGCTAATAGTTTTGTGCACTGCAATATTTTTAAGGCAAGTATACGTGTGCACTCGGCTCTCGACTGTGAAAAAATGCACGCAATTGTAGTTTTCGTTGTACAAACGCAACTAATTGGTCCGACCAATTAGCCGGGTCCTGCCCGGTTTTCCCTAGAGACTTCATGTCCGATCTCCTTGCAAATCTGAATTCGCCGCAACTTCAGGCAGTTACGCTGCCGCCCGTCCATGCATTGATTCTCGCCGGGGCGGGGAGTGGTAAGACCCGGGTGCTGACTACACGCATTGCTTGGCTCATGTCGACCGGCCAGGTCGGGCCGCACGGCGTGCTGGCGGTGACCTTCACCAACAAGGCGGCCAAGGAGATGACGGCGCGGCTGTCGTCACTGGTGCCGATCAATACGCGCGGCATGTGGATCGGTACTTTCCACGGCCTGTGCAACCGCTTGCTGCGGGCGCATTACCGCGAGGCCGGGTTGCCGCAGACCTTCCAGATCCTCGATTCGGCCGACCAGCTGGCGATGGTCAAGCGGCTGCTCAAGAACCTGAATGTCGATGACGAGAAGTATCCGCCGCGCGAACTGTGCCACTTCATCAATGCCCATAAAGAGCAGGGTGTGCGGGCGGCGCAGGCCGAGGTTTACGACAATTACACGCAAAAACGCGTCGAGTTGTACGCCGAATATGAAACCCAGTGCAACCGCGAAGGCGTCGTCGACTTTGCCGAACTGCTCTTGCGCTGCTACGAATTGCTGCAGCGCAACGAACCTTTGCGCAAACACTACCAGGATCGCTTCCGTTACATCCTGGTCGACGAGGTGCAGGACACCAACAAGCTCCAGTACGCCTGGCTGAAACTGCTGGCTGGCGGTGGCGCCGTGGTCTTTGCTGTCGGCGATGACGACCAGAGCATCTATGCCTTCCGCGGCGCAGAAGTCGGCAACATGCGCGATTTCGAGCGTGATTACGCTGGCGACAATGTGATTCGCCTCGAACAGAACTACCGTTCGCACGGCAATATCCTGGCGGCGGCCAATGCCATCATCAAGAACAACCGCGAGCGTCTGGGCAAGAATTTGTGGACGGACGCCGGCGAAGGCGAGCCGATCCGTGCCTTCGAGGCTTATTCCGATCTCGACGAGGCGCGTTTCGTCGTCGAGGAAATCCGCGAACTGGTCCGTGACGGCATCTCGCCGACGCAGATCGCGCTGCTTTACCGCTCCAACGCCCAGTCGCGCGTGCTCGAAAACGAGTTGTTCACCAAGAACGTGCCGTACAAGGTCTATGGCGGCCTGCGCTTCTTCGAGCGCCAGGAAATCAAGCACGCCCTGGCCTATCTGCGCCTGCTCGGCAATCCGGACGACGACACGGCTTTTCTGCGCGTCGTCAATTTCCCGACCCGCGGCATTGGCGCCCGTTCGCTCGAAAACCTGCAGGCGACGGCGCATCAGACCAATTCGAGCCTGTATAACGCAGCCGCTTCGCTGACCGGCAAGTCCGGCCAGACGGTCGGCGCTTTCATCCGCTTGATCGAACAATTGCGCGTCGAGACGGAAGGTCTGCCGCTGCCGGAAATGGTCGAGCACATCATCGAGAAATCCGGTCTGGCCCAGCATTACCGGACCGACAAGGAAGGCCAGGATCGGCTGGAGAATCTGGACGAACTGATCAACGCCGCCGCCACCTTCATCGACGACGAAGGGGCTATAGGCGAAGGCGGGGCGCTGGTCTCCTTCCTCACCCTGGCTTCGCTGGAAGCCGGCGAACATCAGGCTGGCGAAGGGCAGGAGGCGGTGCAACTGATGTCGGTGCACGCCGCCAAGGGGCTGGAATTCGACGTGGTTTTCATCACCGGCCTGGAGCAGGGCCTGTTCCCGCACGAAAACTCGATCAACGAGGGCAAGGACGGTTTGGAGGAGGAGCGCCGGCTCATGTATGTCGCAGTCACCCGCGCCCGTCAGCGTCTCTATGTGTCGTGTGCGCAGACCCGCATGCTGCACGGCCAGACGCGCTATTGCGTGCCGTCCAGCTTTCTCGATGAAATCCCCGAGCAATTGTTGCTCAAGCTCAACAAGAAGGCGGCGCCGGCGGCGGCTTTTCCGGCTTTCGGCTCGTTCGGTGGCGGTTATGCCGAGCCGGTGGCGTCTGGTGGCCTGCGTATTGGGCAGACAGTCGAGCACGCCAAGTTCGGCATTGGCGTCATCGTGTCCACCGAAGGGCGTGGCGCCGATGCGCGCGTCCAGATCAACTTCGGGGGCAGCGGCATGAAGTGGCTGGCGCTCGAGTACGCCAAGTTGACGCCGGTTTGAGGCAATCCCACGGTCAACTGGAAAATTTGACCAAAATTCAAATCGTCGGACGGTAGATCGCCGGCCGGCACGGTGATAACCTCGTTGTCTCGCAAAAATAAGCAGACAACGAGGAGATCACCATGCCCTACGCCATTCGACTTCATCAAAACGGCGGCCCGGAAGTGCTGTCCTGGGAAGCCATCGATCTGCCGGCGCCGGCCCCCGGCGAAGCGACGGTTCGCCACCACGCCGTCGGCCTCAATTTCATCGACGTCTATCACCGCACCGGCCTCTATCCGGTCACCCTGCCCTCCGGCATTGGCATGGAAGGCGCCGGCGTGGTCGAGGCGGTCGGCGAGGGCGTCAGCGAACTCAAGGTCGGCGACCGCGTCGCTTATGCCGGCGGGCCGCTTGGCGCCTACGCCGAAGTGCGCAATATTCCGGCGCATCGCCTGCTCAAGCTGCCCGACGCCATCTCCTTCGAAACCGGCGCGGCGATGATGCTGCAAGGCCTGACGGCGGCCTACCTGCTACGCAAGACTTATCGTGTGCAAGCCGGCGATGCCGTGCTGATCCAGGCTGCTGCCGGTGGCGTCGGGCTGATCGCCTGCCAGTGGGCGCGGGCGCTCGGCGCGACGGTGATCGGCACCGTCGGCTCGCCGGCCAAGGCTGAGCTGGCCAAGGCACACGGCTGCCATCACGTGATCAACTACAGCACCGAGAATTTCGCCCAGCGTGTGCGCGAAATCACCAACGGCGAAGGCGTCGCCGTGGTTTATGACGGCGTCGGCAAGGACACCTTTGCCGGCTCGCTCGACAGCCTGCGCCCCATGGGCATGATGGTTTCCTTCGGCAATGCCTCCGGCCCGGTGCCGCCGCTCGACCTCATCGTGCTGTCGCAAAAAGGCTCGCTGTTCGTCACCCGTCCGACCTTGATGAACTACACGGCGAAGCGCGAAGATCTTGTCGCGCTGGGCAGCGAGTTGTTCGATGTCGTCGTCTCCGGCCAGGTCAAGATCGAGGTCAACCAGACCTACGCCCTGAAGGACGCCGCCCAGGCGCATTGTGATCTCGAGGCGCGCAAGACCACGGGTTCTACCATCCTGCTGCCATGATGGCCAGGATCAAGGCTGGGCTGCTCTCGCTGCGCGACCTGTTCGCCACCGCCTGGTGGATCGTCCTGCTCGCCGGCATCGGTTTCGCAGTCGCCTACCAGTTCGTCGAACCGGCGCCGCCGACGAAAATTGCCATCAGCACCGGCGCCGAAAGTGGCGCCTATTACCAGTTCGCCAAGCGCTACGCGACCATCCTGGCCAAGAACGGCATCACGCTGGAGGTTCGGACCTCGGCCGGTTCGCTCGAAAATCTGGAGCGTCTGAAAAATGACGAGGTGCAGATCGGCTTCGTCCAGGGCGGCGTCGTGCCGCCCAAAGAAGATCCCGATGCCGTCGACGACTCCGGCCTGCTCTCGCTCGGCAGCGTTTTCTACGAGCCGGTCTGGGTGTTCTATCGCGGCGACAAGGTGCTGACCCGCCTGACCGAACTCAAAGGCAAGCGCATCGCCATCGGCCAGGAAGGCTCGGGGGTGCGACAGCTGGCGCAGCAGTTGCTCGACGCCAACGAAATTCCGGCCGGTAAGCATCTGGTTCCGCTGGCCGGCCTATCGGCGGCTGAAGAGCTGCAGCAGGGGCGGATCGACGCCGCCTTCATCATTGCTGCCGAAACGGCGCCGGTCGTTCAGGTATTGATCCGCTCGCCCGGCGTCAGGCTCATGAGCTTCGCCCAGGACCGCGCCTACCAGCGCCGCTTTCCTTTCCTGACCAAGCTGACCTTTCCGCAGGGCGTCGCCGATCTGGTCCGCGATTTTCCGCCGGAAGACATCAAGGTGCTGGCCCCGACGGCCAATCTGATCGTCCGCGACGACCTCCATCCGGCCTTGCAGGCGCTGCTCCTCCAGGCGGCCAGCGAGGTGCATGGCAAATCCGGCTTCTTCCAGGATGCCGGCGAATTCCCGTCCTACATGGACCAGATGCTGCCGCTGTCGCCCGAAGCAGCGCGCTACTTCAAGACCGGCCCGTCCTTCCTGCAGCGTTACCTGCCGTTCTGGCTGGCTGTCCTGGCCGATCGGCTAATCGTCATGCTGGTGCCGGTCTTCGTCCTGCTCATCCCCTTGCTCAAGGTGGCGCCGGCGCTTTACAACTGGCGGGTGCGCTCCAAGGTTTTCCGGATCTACGGCGAGCTGAAATTTCTCGAAGACGACCTCAAGCTCCATTTCGATCCGGCCAAACTGGCCGACTATCGCAGCCGGCTCGATGCCCTCGACGATGAAGCCAGTGCCCTGCATATTCCGCTCGGCTTCACCGATCTGGCCTATACCTTGCGCGAACACGTCAATCTGGTTCGCCACATCCTCGACAAGAAGGAATCTCAAGCATGAAGGCTTTTCTCGTCGCCAATCCCAAGGGCGGTTCCGGCAAAAGCACGCTCGCGACCAATCTGGCCGGCTATTTCGCCAACCGTGGCGCCGAGGTGATGCTCGGTGATATCGATCGTCAGCAATCGTCGCGCGAATGGCTGGGGATACGCCCGTTCTCCCTGCCCACCATCGATACCTGGGAGGCTGGTGAAGACAAGATATCCCGGCCACCCAAGGGCACCACGCACGTCGTGCTCGACACCCCGGCCGGCCTGCACGGCAAGATGCTCGAGCGCGTGCTCAAGTTGTCGACGCGGGTTATCGTGCCGGTTCAGCCATCGATGTTCGACATGCTGGCGACGCGCCATTTTCTGACCGAACTACTCTCCGAAAAGGCCGTGCGCAAGGGCAAGGCCGACGTCGCCGTGATCGGTATGCGAGTCGATGCGCGGACCCGTGCCGCCGGCGAACTCGAACGCTTCTTCGCCACTTTCGAACTGCCCGTGCTGGCCTACCTGCGTGACACGCAGACCTATGTCCAGGCAACGGCGGCCGGCATGACCATCTTCGACCTGCCGCCCTCGCGCGCCGAGCGCGATCTCGAGCAATGGCAGGCGATCATCAAATGGGTCGACGCCAACTAATCGATTCGACCCGATCTCACGGTCAACCGTAAAAAACGGCCAAAAACGAAATCAGGCCGACTCGGCCTTCGTGTCCAGCCACTGCCCCAGCTTGGCGTAAAGCAGTTCCGGCTTGACCGGCTTGGCAATGAAGTCCGACATGCCCGCCGCCAGGCAGCGCGCCTTGTCTTCGGTGAAGGCATTGGCCGTCATCGCCAGGATGGGCGTCGCCGCGTAGCCGGGTAGGCGGCGAATGGCGGCGGTGGCGGCCAGGCCGTCCATGTTCGGCATCTGCATGTCCATGATGATCAGGTCGTAGCGTTTCTTGCTGGCGCGTTCCAGCGCGACAGCCCCGTCGTCGGCGACATCGATCACCAGGCCGGGCAGGTATTGCAGCAGTTCGAGTGCGACTTCCTGGTTGATCGGGTCATCTTCCGCCAGCAGCACGTGCTTGCCGCTGAAGCTGCCGAGCCAGGTGTCGTCCGCCTCACCGGGCGGCGCGGTGGACGGTGAGGCCGTCTCGGGCGCCGCCTTGTCGAAACCTATGGTCAGCGTGAAGGTGGTGCCTTCGCCCGGCGTGCTGTCCAGTTCCAGTCTGCCGTTCATGAGCCGGATCAGTCGGCGGACGATGGCCAGGCCCAGACCTGTTCCGCCATGGCGCCGGCTGGTTGATCCGTCGGCCTGTTCGAAAGGCGAGAAGATGCGCTCCAGTGCCTCGGGCGGGATGCCGATGCCGGTGTCCTGAATGGCCAGGCAAGCCGTCAGGGTGTGCGCCGTCTCGGCGGCCGTCGTGGCGCGGATTGAAACGCTGCCCCGATCGGTGAATTTGGCGGCGTTGTCGACCAGGTTGAGCAGGATCTGCTGCAGGCGCAACGGGTCACCGAGCAATTCCGTCTCGGCCAGTTGCCGGTCGATGTCGAGTTTGAATTGCAGCCCCTTGGCCGTCAGCTTGTCGCCGACCAGGCTTTCAATGTTGGCGATGATGACGCCAAGGTGCAATGACGTCTGCTCCAGCTTGAGTCGTTCGGCGTCGATTTTCGACAGGTCGAGAATGTCGTTGAGCAGGCACAGCAAGTGGCCGGCAGCCTTGTCGACCTTGCCCAGCTTTTCGCGTTGATCCGGGTCGCTGCTCCGCCGGCTCACGATGTGCGTCAGGCCGATGATGGCATTCATCGGCGTGCGCAGTTCATGGCTCATGTTGGCCAGGAAAGTGCTCTTGGCCCGATTGGCCGTTTCGGCGGCCTCCTTGGCCAGTTCGAGGTCAGCCGTGCGGGAAGCGACGAGTTCCTCGAGGTGTGTCCGGTAACGTTGCAGTTCAGCCTCGGCCTGCTTGCGTTTGCTGACATCGATGACGATCCCGATCACCGCCGGCTGGCCTTCGTAATCCACCGAGGTGCCAAATACTTCGACCTCTACCGTGTTGCCATCCCGGCACTGGCCAGTAAAACCATAGTGCAGGGCCTCGATTTCGCCGCTTTCCCGGCGCCGGACATTGTCGGCAACCTTCTGCCGGTCTTGCGGGGCGACCAGGTCGATGACCGTGACCCGGTCGATGATTTCCTCCGGCGAGTCGTAGCCAAAGACCTTGGCAAACCACGGATTGACGTAGCGGAAATACTGCCCCTGGATGATATAGACCCCGGCCAGCGACTGCTCGACCAGGCCGCGGAATTTGCGCTCGGCCGAGCGCAGTTCCTTTTCGACATGGACGCGCGGCGTGATGTCGTGGCCGACCATGACCAGCGCCTGCCGGCTGCCGTCGGCCCCAAACAGGGGCACCTTGGCGATGTCGAAAACCTGTTCGCTGCCGGCGCTGTCGCGGAAAATAAATTCGTCATGCAGGCATTCGCCATTGCTCCAGACGGCCTCGTCCGAAGCCGCCAGCATGCGGAGTGGCGCCGTATCGAACCGACCCGAGGTGGCCAGCTCCTGGCTGGTCGAGCCGCGGTAATCGGTGTTGCTCAGGCCCAGCATGCGCAGCAGGACGGTGTTGGCCTCCGTCCAGCGGCCTTCCCCATCCTTCAGGCAGACGATGTCGGGCAGGGTATCGATCAGCGTTCTCAGGCGTTTCTCGTTCTTGCCCAGGCGCTCGGCGTAGCTCGTGATGTGCCGTCTGTAGCGCTCGTTGCGGCGCAGCCAGAAAAACACCACTAGGGCGCCCAGAATGCCGCCGATGGCGATACTCAACGGCAATGGCGTCCGGGTTATGCGGTCGAACTCCGGACTGCTGCGCAGTTGGGCCATCCACTGGTGGCCGCCAAATTCGATCGGCAGCGTGACGCGCTGGCGCCCGTAACTGCTCCCCTTGTGCGCCAGGTGCGAGTCAAAAAGCAGATTTTCCGGCGCGATTGCCGTGTCGTACAACTCGATTTCGACGTCCTTGTTGTCCGGGTTGAAGATGCCGCCGAGCAGGTCACCAGCGCGGAAAGCGGCATAGCTGAAACCGAGCAGCGCGGCCCGGCGCTCCTCGATGCTGTCATGCGGGAGGCCGCTGCCGAATACCGGCAGATAAATCAGGAAGCCCGGCAGGGGCTGAGCCTGGTTTTCCTGGAGCAGCGTTATTTTTCTCGACAAGGCTGCTTCGCCGCTGTCCCGCGCCCGTTCCATAGCCCGTCGGCGAACCGGTTCGGAGAACATGTCGTAGCCGAAAGCGCGCTGATTGAGGTCGGAGAACGGTTCGAGAAAAACGATACTGCTGTACTGCTCGCGTCTTCCGTCGGGCTTGATGGCGTAGCCCGGAAAGCCTTGGCTCCGGACCATTTGCTCATGCGCCGCCTTGTCGCGCGGCTGGATCATCAGTGAAAAGCCGGTGGCCTGAATGCCCGGCAGCGTTTTGTCGAGGTGCAGGTTGCGCACATAGTTCTGCCACTCGTCGCGGGTGACGTTATCGCTCGCCTCGACGAAGGCGGCGGCGCCGCGCAAGACCTGGGCGTGGGCCTGAAGGCGAAAGAGCAGGGTGCTCCGCTCCTGTTCGGCCCGGTACAGGAATCGCTGGTAAATCTGTTCCTCGGTGCTTTGCCGAACGATGCCGTAGAGCACTGCCGTGATGGCCAGAATGATGCAAAGCGCAATCCAGGCGCCACCTTCATGCAGCAGGAACTGCGGAAGATAGCGGCCAGTTTGGGTGTTGTCGAACGGGCTTGGCCTAGGCTTTTTCACGGTTGTGCTTTATGTCGAATGCGCCTCACGATAGCACTATCCGGAGACCCTGTGGACCGGGTCAAGTACCTGAATCGAGGCCCTATGTCAGCCCGCCATAGCGCGGAAGGCAGGCAGCGTTGCAACTATTCGCCGTTTAATGTTGAACACCATGAACACGATGCTGACTAATCACTGCCAATAATTCACCAGGAGACTGCCATGATCCAGCTTCGCCCTTCTGCCGAACGCGGTTACGCCGACCACGGCTGGCTGCGCGCCAAGCACAGTTTTTCCTTCGCCGATTATCACGACCCGGACGAAATGGGCTGGGGCGCCCTGCGCGTCATCAACGAAGACCGTGTCGCCCCGGGCACCGGTTTCGGCCGGCACGGCCATCGCGACATGGAAATCGTCACCTACATCCTGTCCGGGACGCTCGAGCACAAGGACAGCCTCGGCCACGGCGGCTTGATCCGGCGCGGCGAAGTGCAGCGCATGAGCGCCGGCAAGGGCATCCTGCATAGCGAGTCCAACCCCTCGGCCGACGAAGAAACGCACCTGCTGCAAATCTGGATCGAGCCGGCGCAGCGCGGCACGCCGGCCAGCTACGAGCAACAGGCCCTGCCGCTCGACGAGTTGCGCGGTCGCTGGCGGCTGGTTGCCTCGCCGGACGGTGCAGACGGCAGCACGACCATCGGCCAGGATGCCCGTTTGTGGGCCAGCCTGCTGGCGCCCGGCGAAAGCATCGATTACCGCCTGCCGGGCGGCCGGCTGGGCTACGTGCACGTTATCTAAGGTCAACTGGAAATAAACGGCAAAAATCTAATGCCCGGTGACGGCGCCAAGATAGCCGACGAAAGCGATCTCAAATTTTTAGCCAGTGAAGAAGCGGAATTCCTGCTCTTTGACCTGCCGCCTGTTGCATAACCCGACCTGTAAAAAACACCAAAAGAAAAACAGCGTGAGCCAGGCCATCGTCGTTTATCACTCCGGTTGCGGCCACGGCAAGCGCGTTGACGCAGTCGTCGCCAGCATCGCCGCCGCCCATCTGCGCGGATAAAGGCTGGAGCAGGTGGCCCCCCGGCCGCCTGCGCACTGCTATAGTGAGATCATTCCCTTTTGTTCCGGAGTGATCGCATGGCACTGACTACCTCGCTGGCTGACCTGGCTATCATTCTTGTCGAGCCGTCACAGATGCAGGCGCATCTGGTCAGCCGCATGCTTGAGCATCAGGGCGTCAAAAAAGTCACCACGGTCGACACGGCTAGTGCGGCGCTGGTGGCACTCAAGGCTGAAAGCGCCAATGTCATCGTGATCAGCAGCCTCTACCTGCCTGATCTGGCTGGCACCGAACTGGTTGCTGCCATGCGTGCCGATCCCGATTTCGAGACCGTGCCCTTCATTCTCGTCTCCAGCGAAACCCGGCCGCAGGTGCTCGAACCGGTGCGCCAATCCGGCGCCTGCAGCATCGTCGCCAAGCCCTTCAACGAACAGCAGCTGTCGCGTGCGCTCTATGCCGCCGCCGATTACCTGAACCCGCCGGAAGATCTTGATGTGGCGGAAATCGAAAATCTGCGCGTCCTGCTCGTCGATGACAGCCCGACGTCGCGCCGTCATTTGCGCCGGCTGCTCACCGAGCTGGGCATCGAACGCATCACCGAGGCGGTCAATGGCAAGGAGGCGGTGGCCTTGCTCGAACAGGCCATGGTCGACCTGGTGATTACCGACTACAACATGCCGGAAATGGACGGTCGCGAACTGACCGAATACATCCGCACGCAAAGCTGGCAGGCCGAGGTGCCGGTGCTCATGGTGACCAGCGAACAGAACATGGGCCGCCTGGCCGCCGTCGAGCGGGCCGGCGTTTCGGCCATCTGCGACAAACCCTTCGAGGCCGGCAGCATTCGCCGCCTGATCAGCGAAGCGCTGACCCGCTAAGCGCGCTCGCACCGGCGAAGCGCGGCGCTTCCCGGTTGGTTTTCGCAGTGCAATGCCAACAATTTCACGGTTTCTGGGCGCGAAAAACGCAGCGATGATCCATTTGGACTATGCCGTTTGCACCCTGTGTCACAAGCGCGCAATGTGCGCACGCCAATCTTCGGAACATTCCCCGGCTGCTGATATCGGTTGAACTTGCATCCGGCCGCAGGGAGTCATTTTCCCTATTCCGAATGAATTGGAGCAATTGTGAGCAACTCTTTGCGTTACCTCGCCGCGGCTGTGTTGGCAGCCACCTCGTTTGCTGCGTCCGCCGCCGTTACCATCACCGAAGTCGCTCCGTGGAGCAGCGGCAATTCGCCGGTAGGCGCCGACTGGTTCGAACTGACCAATACCGGTAGCAGCGCGGTCGACATCACCGGCTGGAAGGTGGATGACAGCTCGAATTCGTTTGCTGCTGGCGCAGCCCTTAACGGTATTACCAACATTGCGGCTGGCCAATCGGTGATTTTTCTCGAAGGGAATGCTGCCAAAACCGAACTCTTCAAGACCAACTGGTTTGGCGGCAGCGTTCCGGCCGGCTTGGCCGTTGGCTATTACAGTGGCTCGGGCATCGGCCTGAGCACCAGCAGCGACGCGCTCAATATTTTCAACGCCTCCGGCGCCCTGCAGGCCAAGGTTACCTTCGGCGCATCGGATTCGAGCTCGCCTTACCAGAGCTTTGACAACGCTGCCGGCCTCAACAACACGGCCGTTTCCCAGCTTAGCGTCGTCGGTATCAACGGCGCCTTCGTGGCCGCCAACAGCGCGAGCGAAATCGGTTCGCCGGGCAGCATCGCCGCCGTTCCGGAGCCGGAAACCTACGCCATGCTGCTGGCTGGTCTTGGCCTCATCGGCGCCGTGGCACGCAAGCGTCAACACTGATCCCGAAAGGAACTCATCATGAAACTCAAACATTTGTTTCTCGCCCTTGCCGCCGCCGGCAGCTTTGCCGCGCACGCTGCGGATTCCCTGAATCTGGCCAATTACGCGGTGAGCGGCGTCTATTCGCTGGATGCGTTTAACGGCACCAGCGGCGGCATTTCCGGCCTGGAAGCCTCGGCCGTAACCTACGCTCAGGATCGTGGCTCGCTATTCTTCGTCGGCGACGAAGGCACCGGCGTCATAGAAATCTCCAAGACCGGCCAGACGCTCGGCTACATGAGCTTCGACTGGGCCAATACCGGCAGTACCAAACATGACACCGAAGGCCTGACCTATCTGGGCGGTGGCGTTCTGGTCGTCGGCGAAGAGCGCCTGTACGACGCCTATCGCTTCAGCTACGCGGCTGGCGGTACTGCCGCTTTGGCCAACAGCAGCGTGTCGATCAGCAACGCCACCGTCGGCAATAGCGGCATGGAAGGCATCAGCTACGATGCACGCAATGGCGGCAGCTTCGTTACCGTCAAGCAGGAAGGCCCGGAAGACATTCTTGGCGGCACCCTGAGCTTCGCCTCGGGCGGCGGTGTGGCCAACATGACGCAACTGTTCAACCCCAGCTCCCTCGGTCTGGCAACGCTGTCTGACGTCCAGACACTCTCCGGCGTCAATTCGCTGGTTGGCACCACGGCTGCCGACAACCTGCTGATTCTCAGCCTGGGTTCGAACACCCTGCTTGAAGTCACCCGCAGCGGTGTCATCAAGAGCAGCCTCGATCTGGCCGGTATCGTTCCGCACAACGCAATCGAAGGCGTGACCATCGACGAAAAGGGCGTCATCTATCTGGTTGCCGAGCAGGAGCAGGACGGCAGCGTACTCGACAGCCTGGCTCGTTCGCGGCTCATCGTGCTGGCCGCGCCGGTTCCCGAGCCGGAAACCTACGCCATGTTGCTGGCCGGTCTTGGTCTGCTCGGCGCCGTGGCCCGCCGCAGGAAGCTGGCGGCCTGATCCGCCGGTTTTCAGTGAGACAGACGGGGGCTTCGGCCCCCGTTTTCGTTGACTCAGCCGGCCTTGCCGATTTTTGATGCCAGCCGGCGGATGGTGATCTGGCGGACGACGAGAATCAGCGCCAGCAGCACGAGCAGCGGGTCGAGCAGGACATCCCACAGATTGGCGAAAACACCGCTGGCGTAGCCGGCGAGGTCGACGGCGAGAATCGCCAGCCAGATGTCGAGCCGCTTCCACCACAAGACCAGGCCGAGCGGCAGCAGGGCGGCCAGCAACAGTGTCGGCTGATAACCGAGGGCATACGGATCGAAGGAACCCAAGCCGAGCGACGCCGCATAGAACGGCACGGCGAAAGCGAGCAGACCAAGGGCCGGGCGGTAGCCCAGCGGCGATGGCGTTTTGTCGGCCAATTGCAGGATGGCCAGCGCCACCAAGGTCAGTGACGGCGTCCCGAAAAAGGCGTGCATGCCGGGCGCGATACCGACGACCAGGGCCAGCGTCGTTGCTGCCAGCGCGACGCGGGCGCGCAGCTCGCCGAAGGGCACGAGGGCGGTCAGCGCCCCGAAAATCAGGGCGTGGGCGAGTAGCCCATAGGCGGCGAGCAGGTTCATGGCTGCCCTCCATCGAGCCAGGCTTCGCTGAAAACAACGTGTTTGATGCCTTGCCGGCGCCAGTCGTAGGCGAGGTGGATGCGCCCGTCGCGGCCGAGCAGCAGGGACGGGTTGCCGTAGTCGGCGCCGCCATCGGGGGCGGTTTCGACCGTGCGCACTTCCTGCCAGGTTTTGCCCTGATCGGCCGACAACCAGAGCAACAAGGCTTGCCGCCCGCTGGCCGGGTTGCCGGCGAGTAGCAGCCAGCCGCTCTTCAGGCGCAGCAGGGCGACGGAGGAATTCGGATTGGCCACGGCAAGGGCTTCGCCGGCCTGCCAGCGCTGGCCACCGTTGTCCGTCGTCGCCACCCGGACCGAGCCGGGCGCCGGGCCGGCATCGCGCAGGACGGCCATTGCCCGCTGTTCGTCGAGGGCGGCGACGGCCGGTTGCAGCGTGCTGGTTGTGGCGGCCAGGCGAGCCTTGTCGAGAATCTGCCCGGTGGGCGACAGGTGCAGCCATTCACCGTGCTGGCCGATAAAGTCGTGGCTGATCGCCAGCCCCAGGCCGCCATCGGCCAGCGGCACGGGGGCGGTCCGCACGGCGCCGCCGAAATTGGCGAACGGCGAGGTTTGCAGGCGGGCCGGCTTGCTCCAGCTCTTGCCGCCATCGGTCGACACGCTATGGTTGATCGAGCTGCCCAGCGTGCTGCTGGCGTACCACAGATGCAGCCAGCTCCCTTCGGCATGCAGGACCGGGTTGCCAAGCCGGCCGATCTGGGCAAAGGTGCCGCCGGCCGTGCTTTCGGCCGTGGCGATGAGCACCGGGCTGCGCCAGCCGCCACGATCGCGCACGCTGAAGTGGATGCTCATGGCGTCTTCCGGGCCGGCCAGCCAGGCCGCGGCAATGCGGCCATCGGGCAATTCGGTCAGGTTGGGGGCAGCAGCGGCCAATCCTGCATCGCGCCACAGCATTTCATTAACGAAGAGTGGCGGCAGCGTCGATGGCGTGGTTGCCGGAGGTTGGGCGAATCCTGGTGCACCGGGCGCCGGGGTGCGCCAGAAAGCCCCGGCCAGCGCCGCAGTGAACAGGAAAAGCAGGACGGGGCGGTAGGAAAACGGCATGGGGCAGAAGTTTAACCGGCTTGCCTTGGTGAGCGGTGAAATTTGCTTATTTGCCCAATTTTGTCACATCGTTGCGCCGAAAATTCGGGGATAATCATGCGCACCTGGGAGGGTAAATAATAATGCGGATTAAATACTTCGTATTCGGCGCATCGGCTGTCGTCGCGGCGCTTTTCTTCGGTGGCGCCTATTGGTCGCTCGATCGTATTTTTGACAATGTCGTACGGGCCAATGCGGCCCGCGCCTCCGAAGCGACCACTCGAATTACCTTTGCCTCGATGTACCAGCTGATGAGCCAGGGTTGGCGACGCAGCCAGGCCGATGCCTTTCTGCATGCGATCGCCGCGGCCGGCAAGGAAAACGGGCTGACCGTGCAGATTTACCGCAGCCAGGTTGTCGTCGATCTTTACGATGAAATCGAGCAGCCGCCGTTCGATGCCGATCTGACGACCGTGGTTGCCAGCGGCAAGCCCCTGCGGCGCGATACGGTCGATTACTCTCGCCACATCTACCCGCTGGTTGCCGAGGCCAAGTGTCTGCGCTGCCACCGTAATGCCGAGGTTGGAGCTGTCCTCGGCGCAGTCGAAGTTCGCCAGGAATACGCCAGCCTGCTGGCCGATGCCCGGCGCGACCTGTACCTGGCTTTTGCCCTGCTCGTGCCATTGGCGGCCTTGCTGGCCGGCGCGGCCGTGTGGTGGGTCGGGCGGCGGATCGAAGGCTCGCTTGAAGGCCTCCAGGCGGATTTCGATCAGGTCAATGCGGTCGGCGATTTGCGGCGGATTGCCATGGCCGAACACGACTTTGGTTTTGTCGAACTGAATCGCGTTTTTGCCGGGCTCGGCCGCTTGCTGGAAAAACTGCGCGCGATTGCCGTCGACAAGGACATCCTGATGTTCGAGATCGGGCTGCTCGAAAAATTCGTCATTACCTCGGACGTCGTGCGCGACTGGCGCGAATACGTTGGACGCCTGCTGGTTGATATCAACAGCGTGCTGCCAGCCCATACGCTGTTTTCCATTTTCAAGATCGATGACGAGATGTTCGATCTGGAGGTTTTCTGGCTGGGGCCGGTCACCGAGCGAACCCGCATCATGATGGAGCAGCATATTCGCAAGGAATTGGCTGCCTTGCCGAGCTTCGGGGATATCGGCGTGTGCAATATCCACCACCATCTTTCCGGCACGCAAGGTGAGCCCATCGAGCTGTCGGAGGACGAGGTTGCGCTGCGCGTCAAATCCTTCTTCGTCGATAAACCGAAGATCGGCGGTATCGTCGGCATCGGCGTGCATGCCGGTGTGCTTGACGACGAGACGCGTTACCTGGTCATGGATAGCGTTTTGTCCACCTTGCTCAATGTCGTCGGCTCGGTCAAGGCTATCTACAAATACACCCGCGACCTCGAGTATTACGCCACCCGCGATCCGCTGACCGACCTTTTCAACCAGCGCGTTTTCTGGGAATTGAGCTCATATGAAATAGGCCGGGCCAAGCGTCACGGCTACAGTTTTGGCTTGTTGCTGATTGACCTCGATAATTTCAAGCTGGTCAATGACAACTACGGCCATACCGTCGGCGATACCTATCTCCAGCGTCTGGCGCGCCAGGTGCAGGGGGCATTGCGCGATGGCGATATTCTTGCCCGCTACGGCGGAGACGAGTTTGTCGTGCTCCTGCCGGAAGCCGAGACCGACGCCGTGGTCATGGTTGCCGAGCGGGTTCGCCAGGCGATCGAGTCGCTCGACGTGGCGACGCCGCAGGACGCCCACGTGCGCGGTACGGCATCGATCGGCCTGGCGGTTTTCCCTGACCATGCCGACAACGCCAAGGATCTGCTGCTCTTTGCCGACAACATGATGTATCGGGCCAAGGCGGCCGGCAAAGGGCAAGTCACCGTACCGACTCAGGACGATATCGTTTCGGTATTCCGCGACATCACCCAAAAGAGCGTCATGGTCCTCGAGGCCATCGAGGCGAAGCGCGTCGTGCCTTTCTTCCAGCCAATTCTGGATATTGCCGAACGGAAGATCGTGGCCTATGAGGTTCTGTCCCGGATCGAACTTGACGGCCAGGTCATCCGCGCCGACGAATTCGTCGAAATTGCCGAAAAGATCGGGGTCATCCACCGGCTCGACATGCTGGTCATCGAACAGGCCTTGACAATCCTCTCGGCCCAGGGGCACCGGGGCGAAATCTTCATCAATCTGTCGCCGCGGGCGCTGGTCTTCAATGAATTTGCCCGCGACCTGCGGCGTCTTGTCACGAAGAGCGGCATCTTGCCGCAGAACATCGTTTTCGAGATTACCGAGCGCGATACCGTCAAAAACCTGTCGTTGCTCGAACGCTTCCTCAATGACCTGAAGAGCGACGGATTCAAGTTGGCGATCGACGATTTCGGCTCCGGCTTTTCATCCTTCCACTACCTGCGTCGCTTCCCGATCGACTATCTCAAGATCGAGGGTGATTTCATCGCCAACATGCTCAACAGCGAGAAGGACCGCACCTTCGTGACCAGCATCCGTTCGCTGGCGCGCGACATGGGCATCACCGTGGTCGCCGAATATGTCGAGTCGGCCGAGGTCCTGGAAGAACTGGTCGGCCTTGAAGTACAACGCGCCCAGGGTTACTACATCGGCCGGCCGGCGCGCAATCTGCTGCCAGTCGATTGGCAGCCGGCCGGGTGATCAGCAGCCCTTGTATTCCGGCTTGCGTTTCTGCATGAAAGCGTCGATGCCCTCGCCGGCATCCTCGCTCATCATGTTGCAGGCCATCACTTCGCCGGCGTAGTCGTAGGCCTCGCTCAGGCCCATTTCGAGCTGCTTGTAGAACATGCCCTTGCCCATGCGGATGGCAACGGCGCTCTTGCCGAGGATGTTGCCGGCCAGCCGCTCGATTTCGGCATCCAGTGCATCGAGCGGCACGACGCGATTGACCAGTCCCTTGGCGCGGGCTTCCATGGCGTCGATGAATTCGCCGGTGAGCAGCATTTCCAGCGCTGCCTTGCGACCCAGGTTGCGGGCCAGACCGACGGCCGGGGTCGAACAGAACAGCCCGACGTTGATGCCCGACACCGCGAACTTGGCGACATCGGCCGCTACCGCCAGATCGCACATCGACACCAGCTGACAGCCGGCCGCCGTGGCGATGCCATGCACGCGGGCGATGACCGGCTGCGGCATCTGGGTGATGCTCAGCATGACCTGGCCGCACTGCTTGAACAGCGCCTGCATGAATTCCTTGCTGTGATTGCCGCGCATTTCCTTGAGGTCGTGGCCGGCGCAAAAGGCCTTGCCAGCACCGCCGATGACGACGACGCGCACGCCGCTGGAGCTGGCGATGGCGTCCAGCTCGGCTTGCAGGGCACTCAGCATGTCCTTCGACAGCGAGTTGAACTGGCCGGGACGGTTCAGGGTCAGCGTGGTCAGGCCGTCGGCGCGGTCGGTGCGCAGAACGAGGGGTTCGGTGGTGGTCATGGTGTCTCCGGATTATTTGCCTCGCCGGCGGCATCGCCGGCAAGGGGCTTGGGTTTATCAGGGATTGGTGATTCTACTCCGAGCGGCGGGCTCGCTTCCATGCCGGGTGATTGCTACGGTCAACCGGGAAAAATGGCCAAAAATGAAATACGGTCAGAAGCCATACTCGCGCTCGACACGACAGACGCGGACGCGAAATGCCTTGTACCAGTCCTTCGCCCGGCCCTGAGCCTGGCGATGAACGAGGTTTTCCTTCCAGGCCTTGATGGCTTCCTGGCTGGCCCAATACGAAACGGAAATGCCGATCTCCTGCCGCGCGCTTTCGAAGCCCAGAAAACCGGGTTGTCCGGATGCCAGTTCCAGCATCTGCTTCGCCGTCTCGCCATAGTCGTTGTCTGCCGCGGTGCGGACCGAGGTGAAGATGACGGCGAAGTATGGCGGTTGCGGCGTTTGTGCCGGTGAAGACATGGCTGATCCTTTCAGGGGGTAGGTCGCCCGCTTGGAGCGAAGACATGGCGGCCGGCAGTCGCCACAAACCGGGCCCGATTTTACGCCCCGATTCCGCGCATTTCCACGCCATATGCATAGCCGAATCCTTGTGTAGCTTTTGGTACAGACCGCCTCCTGGCCGGGGATTAACGTTGATTCCGCAGTATCCCGTCGCCATTTCAGGAGAACCGCCAAATGCAAGCCATGCGTTATTTTCTCGACACCCACGACCGCGCTCGCGGCACCTTCCCGGCGCAACTGAGCCCGGAAGAATTCGAAGCCTTCTTCGCCAAGTACGAAACCGCCTGTCAGGCCGAGGGTGTCATTCCCCTGCGCACCCATGTCGGCTTTGCCGAAGGCCGCGCCTTCTGCCTGAATCTGGCGCCGGACGCCGAGTCGGTGCGTCGCGCCCACGAGCGCGTTGGTCTGCCCTACGACGACATCAGCGAAATCACCACGGCTACGCCGGACGACACCTTCTTCCGTCGTCGCGCCTGATTGCCGGCCGGGCGGCGGGCCGCTATCGCCTGCCGCTGGTTATCCCAAAGGTTCCATCATGGACAACGCACTACTAGCCATCGGCCTCCCCGCCGTCCTCATTGGCTTCGCCACGCTCGCCTTCATGGTGCACCGCGAGCTCGGGCCGTTTGCCGGCCTCAACGTTGCCGGGCGCTGGCTGCTCACCGGCCTGTTCGGCATGGGCTTTGTCGCCTTCGGGATCAAGATGGCCGTCGCACTGGCCATCGAACGCCTGCCCGAACAGACAATCACGCCCCTGCTGGCCATGCAGGCCGTGGCGGCTAGGGGCGATGAACAATTCGACACTGGCTTCATCAACCCGGCGCCAGCCCGCCAAGCCCACTATGTCTGGGAAGCCCTGCCGGAAGCGGCGCCCGAGCCGGCCGACAACCCCGGCAGCGCGGCCAAGGTGGCGCTCGGCCAGCGGCTCTTTAACGAAAAGAAACTCTCCGGCGACGGCACGCTGTCCTGCGCCGCCTGCCACGACCTCTACACCCATGCCGGCGCCGATGCCCGGCCGACCGCGCTCGGCATCGACCGCCAGAGCGGCCCGCGCAACACACCCACCGTCTGGAATGCCGCCTTCATGTCGCGCCAATTCTGGGACGGTCGTGCCGCTTCGCTCGAAGAACAGGCCACGGGGCCGATCCTCAACCCCATCGAGATGGGCCTGTCCACGCCCGCCGAAGCCGAGCGTCGTTTGCGCCAGGACGCCAGCTACCGCAACGACTTTGCCCGCGCCTTCGGCAACCGCCAGCCGATCACCTTCGAGCGCGTCGCCCAGGCCATCGCAGCCTACGAACGCACGCTCATCACGCCCGACGCCCCCTACGACCGCTTCGTGCGCGGCGACGCCACGGCGCTCAACCCGGCCCAGCTACGCGGCATGGCGCTCTTCGAATCGACCGGCTGCGTGCTCTGCCATCGCGGCCCCAGCTTCAGCGACGCCGGCCTGATCGGCGGCGAATCGGCCTTCCGCATCTTCCCTGCCAACGCCACGCCCTACGAAAAACAATACGACCTGCTGCTCGACGGCAAACGCGGCGTCTGGCGCATCGCCTCGCTGCGCAACGTTGCCCTGACCGGCCCCTGGCTGCACAACGGCTCGGTCGACAAACTCGAAAACGTCGTCCGCATCATGGCCAGCGCCCAACTGGGCCGCTCCGGCAAACTAAACACCTGGCTCAACGACGACCGCCAACTCGGCAAGGCCGACCGTTCACCGATAGGCGACATGGAGGTGGCAGACCTCGTGGCGTTTCTGGAGGCGTTGAGCAGCGACCGGCTGGTGGTGGAGGCGGGAAAGAGGGAACGGTGATTTTTGGGGAGGCGTGGGGCAGTTGCTACGGTCAACCGGAAAAAACGGGTAAAAATTAAATCGGGTTTGAAAGAGGGCAAATGGCGCTGGCCATCCCGCTTCGGTTGCGTACTCAAGAAACCACTTGTTTGCCGGTCCATGTGCTGAGCTTGGCAGCGACCCTGGATGCGCTGCTTGGGTCACTGGACTCCCCTAGCGATATAGACGAGAAGACGCCAAGTGAAAGGAAAACGGAATAACCGGGTTTGGCTCCATCACTGTTCGCCCCTGAGTAGTGGATGCGAATGTATTTGATTCGATCAAATGAGCAAAGAACACGCTTGAGATTCGTGACCTTTTTGGTTTGCCGATTGATGATTAGCGCTTGTATGCTGCCGCGAATCACCAGTTCATCTTCCGATTCACTGATCACTTCGAAATCGCTGTGGTCATAGGCCGGAAGAGCGATTTCGGGGAATAGTGTTCCTTCATTTTTGATCCACCGAGAACCGCGAAACAAGTAGTAGGCGGCGCCGAGTCCAAGGCCCCCGATGGCTAGTGAGTATGAGCCCGCGATAGCGGCAAAGATCAAGGCTGATCCTACGAAGAAATAGAGCACGAATACCATTTAATTTGAATTCAAAGGAAGGGAGGCGTTGGGTCACTGCTGTCAAGTGCATGAGGTCAACTAGTAGTAGGTGGCATAACTTTCGCATGATTCGAATGCCCTTCCAATATGCTATTGGATAGGAGGATCAGACGATTTCAATTTTGCTCATTTTTTCCGGTTGACCGTAGCAGTGCATTTTGCCGTGTTCTTGCCTCGGTAATTCCTGTGGCATTAAACTCGCCCGCACTGCCGATCGGTGACGTGCCTGATTTTCGTCGCCAGACCGCGAGCAGGGAGGTGGTCGGTCACGAGAGGTCCGGCGATGATCAAGCTTGAGGATTTCAGTCCGTTTTCCAGCCTGACGGCGGCTGGCAAGAGCCGTCTGCGCGAGGGCGTGGTGAGTCGGTACGCGGTTTCCGAGGCGCCGTTGCTGTTCAAGGGGCAGCAGATTTCCGGGGCCTACTTCGTGCTCGAAGGGCGCTTGCGGGTTTATTCGCTGGCGCCGAATGGGACCGAAGCGACGATGTATTTGATCGATGCCGGCGAGACTTGCGTCTTTGCCCTGAACAGCCTGTTCAACGATCTGCTCTATCCGGCCTGGGTCCAGGCGGTGGCGGAAACGACGCTGGCTTTCCTGCCCGGGCCGCTGTTTCGGACCCTGTTCGCCGAAGAGCCGGTGATTCGCGATCTGACGGTGCGCACGTTATCGACGCTGGTTTTCCGGCTCATGGCGGAGCTCGAAGAGGTGCATTCGTTCAAGCTCAACCAGCGGCTGGCCAACTTGCTGCTGACGCACGCATCTTCCGCCGGAACCCTGGCGATGACGCAGCAGCAGATGGCTTTCCATCTGGGGACGACGCGCGAGGTGGTGGCCCGGCTGTTGGGCGAGTTTGTCGCGCTGGATTATGTCGAGACGCGGCGCGGCGTTTCGCTGATTCGCGACGTGGCCGGTTTGCGGCGGGTGGTCAGCGAGGGCTAGCGTGATCATGTAATCGGGAACGCTCCGGCCGGCCGCGGTAAAATGTCGCCCATGAATTCGCCGCGCTACGTCCACCTCCGTCTCCATTCCGAATACTCCGTCACCGATGGCATCGTGCGCATCGGCGATGCCGTCAAGCGTGCGGCGGGCGACGGCATGCCGGCGATGGCGCTGACCGATCTGGGCAATCTTTTTGGCCTCGTCAAGTTCTACACCGGGGCGCGCGGCAAGGGGGTCAAGCCGATTGCCGGGGCGGATGTCTGGATCGCCAATCCGGAGTCGCCGGACGATGCTTATCGCCTGCTGCTGCTGGCGCGCAACAACGCGGGTTACAAGCAATTGTGCCAGTTGCTGACCAAGGCTTATCTGGTCGAAGGCCGGCGTGACCGGGCTGAACTCAATCGCGACTGGTTTGGCGAGGTTGGCTGCGACGGGCTGATCGCCTTGTCCGGGGCGCATCTCGGTGATGTCGGCGAAGCGCTGTTGAACGGCAATTTCGATCTGGCCGGCGAGCGGGCCAAGGCCTGGGAAACGATCTTTCCCGGCGCGTTTTATCTGGAAGTGCAGCGTTACGGCCAGGCGCAGCAGGAGGCCATCGTCCAGCAGACGGCCGATTTGGCCGGCGAAACGGGTATTCCGCTGGTCGCGACGCATCCGATCCAGTTCCTCAACCGCGACGACTTCCGCGCCCACGAAGCCCGCGTCTGCATTGCCGAAGGCTACGTGCTGGGCGATACGCGGCGGCCGAAGCTGTACACGGAAGAGCAGTATTTCAAGACCCAGGCCGACATGGTCGAGCTCTTCGCCGATCTGCCGGAGGCGCTGGAAAACACGCTGGAAATCGCCCGGCGCTGCAACATCACGATGACGCTGGGCAAGAACTTCCTGCCCGATTTTCCGATCCCGCCGGGCATGACCATCGGCGAATATCTGGTCGATGAGGCGGAGAAAGGGCTGGAGGTTCGCCTCGCCGAGCTTTACCCAGACCCCGAAGTGCGCGCCCAGCGCCGGCCGGAATACGACGAGCGCCTCATCTTCGAGTGCAAGACCATCCTCCAGATGGGCTTCCCCGGTTACTTCCTGATCGTGGCCGACTTCATCAACTGGGCCAAGAACAATGGCGTGCCGGTCGGGCCGGGCCGGGGTTCCGGCGCCGGTTCGTTGGTCGCCTACAGCCTGCGCATTACCGACCTCGATCCGCTGGCCTACGCCCTGCTGTTCGAGCGCTTCCTGAATCCGGAACGGGTGTCGATGCCCGACTTCGATATCGACTTCTGCCAGGACAACCGCTGGCGCGTCATCGAGTACGTCCGTCAGCACTATGGCGCCGACGCGGTGAGCCAGATCGCCACCTTCGGTACGATGTCGTCGAAGGCGGTAATCCGCGACGTCGGGCGGGTGTTCGGGCTGCCGTATTCGATGTGCGACCGGATTTCCAAGCTCATTCCGATCGTCCAGAACAAGCCGGTGTCGCTGGCCGAGGCGCTGGAGCAGGAGCCGCAGCTCAAGGAAATGATGCAGGGCGACGGCGATGGCGAAACCGTCCGCGAACTGTTCGACCTGGCCAGCCGTCTTGAGGACTTGACGCGCAACGTCGGCATGCACGCCGGCGGCGTTTTGATCGCGCCGGGCAAGATTACCGATTTCTGCCCGATCTATCAGGCCACCGGCAGCGATGCTTCAACCGTCTCGCAGTTCGACAAGGACGACGTCGAGAAGGTCGGCCTCGTCAAGTTCGACTTCCTTGGCCTGCGAAATCTGACGATTATCGAGCTCGCCGTCGAGTACATCCGCCGGATGACCGGCGAGAAGCTCGATTTGATGAGCCTCGGGTTCACCGATCCGGCCGCCTACCAGATTCTCAAGGACGCTAACACGACGGCGATCTTCCAGGTTGAATCGGAGGGCATGAAGAAGCTGCTCAAGAAGCTGGCGCCCGACCGTTTTGAAGACATCATCGCTGTGCTCGCGCTCTATCGTCCCGGCCCGCTCGGTTCCGGGATGGTCGACGACTTCATCCTGCGCAAAAAGGGCCAGCAGAAGATCGACTATTTCCACCCCGACCTGACTGCCTGCCTGTCGCCGACCTACGGCGTCATCGTGTATCAGGAACAGGTCATGCAGATTTCGCAGATCATCGGCGGCTACACGCTCGGTGGCGCCGACATGCTGCGCCGGGCGATGGGCAAGAAGAAGGCCGAGGAAATGGCCCTGCATCGCGAGACCATCGCGGCCGGTGCCAAGCAGAAGGGCTACGACCCGGCACTCGCCGAGCAGTTGTTCGACCTGATGACCAAGTTCGCGGAATACGGCTTCAACAAGTCGCACACCGCCGCCTACGCCGTCGTCACCTACCACACCGCCTGGCTCAAGGCGCACCACTGCGCGGCCTTCATGGCGGCGACGATGTCGTCCGATCTCGATAACACCGACTCGGTGAAGATCTTTTACGAAGACACCATCGCCAACAAGATCAAGGTGCTCGGGCCGGACGTCAATGTCTCGAATTACCGCTTCGAGCCAGTCGACCGCGGTACCATCCGCTACGGCCTGGGAGCAGTCAAAGGCACCGGTGAGCAGGCGGTGAACGTCATCCTCAAGGCGCGCGAGACCGGCGGCCCGTTCAAGGATTTGTTCGATTTCTGCCAGCGCTGCGACAAGCGCATGGTCAATCGCCGCACCACCGAGGCGCTGATCAAGGCCGGCGCCTTTGACGCCATCGCGCCGCTGGTCGCGCCGGGCAAGGGCGCCGATCGCTGCAAGCTGCTGGCCACCGTCGGCATTGCCATGGACTTTGCCGAGCAGCTGGAACGCAATGCCATGCAGACCAGCCTGTTCGACGTCGGTGACGTCGCTGACGAACATGCACCGGAATATGTGAACGTCCGTCCTTGGGACGAAAAGACGCAGTTGATGGAAGAAAAGACGGCGCTCGGCTTCTTCTTCTCCGGCCACCCGTACAACACCTGCAAGAAAGAGCTGTCGCGCTTCGTCCGCCGGCCGCTCAACCGGCTGGAACCATCGAAGGAACTGACGACACTGGCCGGCGTCGTGGTCGGCGTGCGCACCCAGATGACCCGGCGCGGCAAGATGCTGTTTGTGCAACTGGACGACGGCACCGGGATGATCGAGGTCACGGTCTTCAACGAACTGTTCGAAGCCGAACGCACCAAGATCGTCACCGACGAAGTTCTGATTATCGAAGGCAAGGTGCGCTACGACGACTTTTCCGGTGGCAACAGCGTTACCGCCGACAAGCTTATGACGCTGGGCGAAGCCCGGGCCCGTTTCGCCCGGCATCTGCTGCTCAAAATGAACGCCAATTCCGATGCGCACAAGTTGAAGTCATTGCTGGCGCCATTTGCGCCGGGCCCGGCGGCGGTGCGCGTGCGCTACCGCAATGCCGACGCCGAGTGCGAGCTGCAACTCGGCAAAGACCTGCGGGTCAGGCTCGACGACGCCTTGCTTGAAGCCTTGTCAGGCTGGCTGCAGCCGGAAAACGTCGAAATAATCTATTCGTGACGACGCTGATCGACCGGGCGCTGCTCGATAGCCTGACTGTCGAGGCGGAGCAGGCACCTCGACGGCGCAAAAATCGCAACTTTCATCCGGGGGATGCCTATCCAGCCCACCGTTTGCTGATTGCCATCGAGCCCGGATCGTATGTCGCTCCACACCGACACCTCGATCCCGACAAGGATGAGACGCTGCTTGTCGTCCGTGGGCGACTGGGAATTGTCATTTTTCGGGGCGAAAATGCCGTTGACCGTAGCATCGTGCTGCAGGCCGGCGGCGAGGCCATCGGTATCGACATTCCGCATGGCGTTTTCCATACAGTTCTCGCGCTGGAACCGGGCACCGTCTTCTTCGAGGCCAAGGCTGGCCCCTACGTGCCTGTCGCCGAAACCGAACGCGCCCCCTGGGCGCCCGCCGAGGGGTCACCTGCAGCCGTCGACTACCTGAAAGAGCTGCGAGAGCTGTTCATCTGAGTCGCCCAAATCCCGGGCGCGCCGTTCGTTAGCGGACTAGATGCATTGAAATATTTTGTCGGTGACAATGTCATTTATATTAAATATTGCACTGCAGTATATTTTTAGTGCCTATATAAAATGCACAATAAAATTAAATAGTTGTCGCTAGATTGCGACATGTTGCTATGCAAAAATATTATTGACATTGGGATTTTCGTTGCTAGTATGACATTCCGTTTGCATTGTCGTTGCAAGCACGTCTTCTTTCACTAGTCCTTTGCAGGAGTACTAATGTTCAATCAACTTAAACCGCTGGCCGCGTTAATCGCCACGGCCTTGATCTCAACCAGCGCGCTGGCTGCAACGCAGACGCTGGACGCCGGCAACTACACCATTAGCTACGATGATGCTGCCTTAGGCATGTTCGGCATTCCAACGCTTACCGCTTCGGGTATTTCCTTTGCTCCGAGTGGTGACCACGCATTTAGTGTGGAAAGCTTTTCTGGCATGAAGCTGGCCAGTTCTACTGTGGCCTTCACTATTACCGCTGATGCCGGGTATACCTTGAGCGCTTTCAATCTGAGCGAAAACGGTACTTACCTCAAGTTTGGTGATGGCTCCAAAGTGTCTCTGGGTGGCAGTTTGACGGTTCAGGATTTGGTAAATACGAGCTCCACCGTAACCAAGGCTGTTGCGCTGTCTTCCCCACTAAGCAATAGCACCACATTTGAAGATCTGGAAGCTTCATCATGGAATGCTTCGGCAGGCGCGCTGTTGTCTACCGGAAAAGCAACGGTGAGCATTACCGACAAGCTTGGTGCATGGGCGTTTGCAGAAAGCGATGGTTATGCCTCTATCGCCAAAAGCAACGTTATCCTTGATGTCAACGTGACGGCTGTTCCAGAACCTCAATCCTTTGCCATGCTGCTCGCCGGCTTGGGTGTGGTTGGCGCCATGGTTCGTCGCCGCCGGAATGGTGTCTGAAAGATTGGTCTGATGACGCCATCCGGCTGGATGGCGTAGTTAGCAAAAAGCCTCTTGCGTGCAAGAGGCTTTTTTGTGTATCCGTCGGGCAACCGTCGGCGGCTGCCCTTGTTTTTGCTTGGCCTTGGCGTCGGATTCTATTTGACCAGATCGGTCTTGAAGCCGATGCGCACGGCGCCCCAGTGGCGGCCACCGATCAGGATGGGCATCGAGAGGTCGGCCAGGATTTCGCCGGTGTCGCGGACGTAGGTCTGGAACAGCGAGGACTTCTGGTTCTTGGCCAGCTTGAGGCCGACCGGGTCGTTGAACATCCGCTTGTGCCGGCATTTGACCAGGTCTACGGCCGGGTCGCCGCTCGGCTGGTTGGAAAAGACGCCATTGTGGGCTGGTGCGTAGCCGTTGGTATCGACCGAGAGCGAATAGGTCAGGCCGGGCACGTCGCGTAACAGGTCATCGTACATGCGGGTCAGTTCCCCGTCGCACTGGCTGTCGTAGGCCGTCGTGTAGCGCTTCGGGTTGGAGCCGGGGATTTCCTTGTAAGCCTGATCGAAGACATTGACGCCGCGGTCGGCCAACTTCTGCAGCACGGCGGTGACGTTGTCGCGGAAGCCGGCGCACTTGTCGTGCAGAGTGTCGAACATGCTGTTGCCGGTACGGAAATCGGCCAGCGTGCATTGCAGGTCTTCGGTTGATTCGCGCAGGGTTTTGGCGCTGTCCAGGCATTGCTTCATGCGCCCGGAAATGTCGCGCGAATGGTCGCGGATGCCTTCGACTTCGTGGTGGATCGTCTGATTGCTCTCGCGCAGGTTGTAGATTGCCGCCGAGATGGACGACAACTGCTCGGTGGTCTGCTTGAAGTCGGCGACCATGGTCGTCAGGTCTGCCGCCGAGGTTTCGATGTAGCCGTTGGCCCGCGTCACTTCGCCGACGATGGTCTGCGTCTTGGCTGAGGTGTCAGACACCAGGTTGATCATCGACTGGGTGTTCTGGCCGATGACCTGGGTTGCCGTCTTGACCTTTTCCGCCAGTTTTCGCACTTCGTCGGCGACTACGGCAAAACCGCGGCCAGCTTCGCCAGCCCGGGCGGCCTCGATGGCGGCATTGAGGGCCAGCAGGTTGGTTTGGTCCGAAATGTCGTTGATCAGCGAGACGATCTGGTCGATCTTCATCGAATTGGTATGCAGTTCGGCGACCGTTGCCGAGAAGTGATCGATGTGTGCGTTGGTCGACCGCATGGTCGACGCCACGGTTTCCATCTGCTCCAGCGAGCGCTGAGCGAGGTCGAGGTTGTTCTTGGTCGATGCCTGGATCGCGTCCGAATTCCTCGCCACTTCGCTGACTGCCTGATTGACCAGGTTGCTCGACTCGAAGACATTAGCGGCCAGAGCTTCCTGGCGGCGCACCGCATCATCGGTCTGTTGCACCTGGCTGTTCATTCGGGCGGCATCGGCGGCAATGCTGACGCTGCGCTCGCGGGCATGCGAAATGAGGCCGCGGACGCGGCTGAAAAAACGGTTGATGTTGCCGGAAATACGCCCGGCAGCATCACTGCCGGAATGCCCTACCGAGTACGAAAGGTCAGCGCTACCGTCAGCGATCGCCGCGATGTCGCGGTCAATCTTCTCGAGAGCGCGGCTGTTGCCAAAAAATCCCATGATGTGTCTCCTGAATCTTTTTTAGTGGACGGGATTGCGGTGCAATGGTGATCGTCTTCCCGATTTTTTTCGGGCGGCGTCATTATTTATTTTTTAGGTGCTGCGCTGGCGTGAAGCGAGGCGGCCGAGGATGAATCCCTTGATTTCATGGAAGGGTATCGGCTTGCCGAAAATGGTGATGTCGGACGGCAGGCCGCGCTCGAGAATCTCGTCGCGGTCGATGGCGCTGACGACGATGATGTCCATGCGGGCCAGATCGTTATTGGCACGCAGGCGGCGGATCATTTCGAACCCATCCATGCCCGGCATCATGAGGTCGGCGATCAGGATATCGGGAACGCGTTGGCCGACTTGCAGCAGGCCGTCGAAGCCGTTGGCGACGATGCGCAGCTTGATCGGCAGATTCCAGCTATCGACGGTCATCTGGTAGAGCATTTGCAGGGTCAGGTCGTCCTCGGCGACGAGGACCTCGATCTGGCCGTTGTATTCCTGAGCGCTCGGCGTCAGGTTGCGCCGACGGGCGAGCAGGGCGTCAACTGAGGCAACCGGAATGCGGCGATGGCCGCCGGCGGTCTTCCACGCTTCGAGTGCACCGCTCTCAACCATGTTCTGAACGGTGCCCAAGGAAACACCCAGACGGAGGGCTGCTTGCCGGGTGCTGAGATATTCGGAATCGGCCATGATTTTGTCTTTGCTGAAATTACAAATTCGCCAAATTTTATCCTGTAATCGCGCGAAACTACAATAAAAAAAACCCGAGGCGTGTTAGCCCTCGGGTTTTTGCCACGGATGCCCAGCCAGTGGGCAAATGCGGGGATTACAGTTTCTTGGCGTTCTTGGCCAGGTAGGCGGCAACACCTTCGGTTGACGCAGTCATGCCGGGCTTGCCCTTGTTCCAGCCAGCCGGGCAGACTTCGCCGTGCTCCTCGAAAAATTGCAGGGCATCGACCATGCGCAGCATTTCGTCGATGTTGCGGCCGAGCGGCAGCATGTTGACGACCTGGTGCATGACGACACCGGTCTTGTCGATCAGGAAGGAGCCGCGCAGGGCAACGCCGGCAGCTTCAAGCTCAACGTCGTAGGCGCGGCAGATGTCGTGCTTGACGTCGGCGACCAGCGGGTAGCCGACCTGGCCGATGCCGCCGTCCTTGATGGCGGTGTTCTTCCAGGCCAGGTGGGTGAACTGGGAGTCGATGGAAACGCCGATGACTTCGACGCCGCGCTGCTTGAACTCTTCCAGCCGGTGATCGAAGGCGATCAGCTCGGACGGGCACACAAACGTGAAATCGAGCGGGTAGAAGAACAGGACAACGGGCTTGCCCTTGAAGGAGGACAGCTTCAGTTCCTTGATTTCATTGTTGCCAAATACGGCGGTGGCGGTGAAATCCGGGGCTTGCTTGCCAACGAGAACGGCCATGGGGGAACTCCTTGTAGTGATGGGTTTGTGGGTTGGGGGGAAACAGGCAATTTAACCAAGCGGGCATGACGTGTCAAACGGGTATTTTCGCGCCGACAGCCCAAGCGGGATGCGGCATGGCTTGTCCGGAAAGCGCGGGTCGCTGGCATAATTACAGCATGAAAATAATGATAGCCGAGCAGACTGGCGGAGGGGCCGGGAGATGCTGAAGGTGCTGGTTTTTCTGCCGGTGGCGGGGGCGGTCCTGCTGGCCGTTTTGCCGGTGCGTCGCGCTTTGCCGCTGTGGCAGGTGGCGATGGCTTTTGCGCTGGGGGCGCTGGGTTATTCGCTGTGGCTGGCCGGGCAGTTTGATGCGGCCGGGCCGGCGCTGCAGATGTTCGAGAGCCGGGCGTGGAATCGCCGGCTTGGTTCCTATTTTGCGCTTGGCGTCGATGGCATTTCCCTGGCCATGGTGCTGCTCACGGCGCTGCTCTCGCTGATCGCCGTGCTCATGTCGCGGCGTATGGAAGCGGGGGCGCGACTTTATTTCGTGCTGGTGCTGCTGCTTGAGTCGGCGATGTTCGGTGTCTTTACGGCGCGCGACTGGTCGCTGTTCTACGTCTTCTGGGAAGCGACGCTGCTCCCTCTGTTCTTCCTGATCGACCGGCTGGGCGGGCCGAACCGGCAGCGTGCGGCACTCAACTTCTTTCTGTACACGCTGGGCGGTTCGGTGTTCATGCTCGTCGCCCTGCTCTTTCTATATGACGCGGCGCCCGGCCACAGTTTTGCCATGGCCGACATGGCCGAGGGAGGGCGTGGCCTGCCGCTCAATACGCAATTGCTGATCTTTGCCGGCTTCTTCATCGGCTTCGGCGTCAAGATGCCGGTTTTTCCGCTGCACGGCTGGCTCCCGCTGGCCCACGTCGAGGCGCCCAGCCCTGTTTCCATCCTGCTCTCCGGCGTACTGCTCAAGATGGGCGCCTACGGGCTGATTCGCGCTGCCGAAACACTGCCTGCTGCGCTGCTGGCGACGCAGGACTGGCTGGCCATCATCGCTTTCATCAGCCTCCTTTACGGCGGCATCCTGGCCTGGCGGCAGCAGGATCTCAAAGCCATGGTCGCCTATTCGTCGATCTCGCACATGGGCGTCGTGCTGCTCGGCATCGCCACGCTCAACGTCACCGGCCTGACCGGCGCCGTCATGCAGATGGTGGCGCACGGGCTAACCGCCGGCCTGCTCTTTCTAATCGTCGGCCTGCTATATCAGCGCACGCACAGCCGCGACCTGGCCGATTACGGCTCACTGCTCGGCAAGGCGCCGCGCTTCGCCTTCTTCACGGCCTTCGGGCTGCTTGCCGCGATCGGCCTGCCGGGCAGCGCCGGCTTCATCGCCGAGTTGCACGCGCTGGTCGGCGGCTATCAGCGCTGGGGCGGCTGGGTGCTGATCCTCTGTCTCGCCATGCTCATCGGCGCGGCGTACAGCCTGCGTGTCATCGGTCGCCTGTGCCTGAAAGGCAAGCCCATGGACCTGCCCGACATGACGCGAACCGAAGCCGTGGCGGCCGGGATTCTGGCGGTGTGCATCCTCGGCCTCGGCATCTGGCCGGCGCCTTTGCTCGACCTGATCGCCGGCAGTGTCGGTCAGGTTGCCCGCCTGTTCGGGACATGAGATGAACGCCGAACACGATCTGCCCATCGGCGAGCGCCTGGCCCACTGGGTCGAACATCTGACCCATGTGCTGCCGGCGCAGGCGCCGATTCGCGATTTCGTGCACCACAATACCCTGCACGGTTTCCAGCATCTGCCCTTCGCCGAAGCACTGACGGCGGCCAGTGCGCTGACCGGGGCGACGACCTGGTGGCCGGAAGCGAAATTTCGCGAGTGTCTGGCCAGCGGGCGCATCAGCGCTGACGACCTCAACGCCGCCCTCGAAGATTTCGGCGTTGCCGATCTCGACGAGCCGCTGATCCGCGCCCTGAGCCGGCGCGATGTCCTGCTCGCCAGCCTGCTCGCCGGCAACGAAGCGCCCGATGCCAGCCGGCTGGGCTGGCTGCAGCGTGAAACAGCGCTCGCCGACGATTTCATTTTTGGCCATTTTTTCCGGTTGACCGTGGAAGTGCCCGCCGCAGCCCATGCGCAGCCCTGGCAGCCGCTCGCCCAGGCCCGCTGGGCCGAACTCTGCGGCCGGGTCGGCAAATCCTGGACCTGGCGCAGCCTGCTTGAACACCTGAGCGGCGAGGATGTGCTCGAGCGCGTCCGTGGCATCCTGCAACGGCATCTGGCGGCGCATCTCGACCTCGGCGTCGCGGCCTGGCGCAATCCGGCGCAGGGGGAGGGCTTCTTCGCCGCCTGGCGGGCCAGCGCCGGACTCGATCTGGCCTGGGAAATGGACGAACTGCCCAATGTCCGCGACGAAATCCTGCACCTTCCCGACAGCCCGATCGACGTCCTGCTCGAAGAACTGCCGCGCCTGATCGCCGACGAAAGCCTGTGGCCCGGCTACCTGCAGCGCCTGAGCCTCGAGTTGCCCGGCTGGTCCGGCATGTTCCTCTGGCGCAGCCGCAATCCCGGCCGTGGCGACGGCACGCCGGTGGCCATGCTTGATTACCTCGCCGTGCGCGTCCTGCTCGAACGCCTGCTCACTGACGACCTGCTGCGCCGCCTGACCGGTGGGCCGATGCAACTGGCCGAGTTGCCCGAACACTACGCCGCCCGTCCCGAGGAATTCCTCGTTCGTGATGCCCGGCAGCAAGCCTGGCTGCCCGAAGAACTGCAAGGTCGCACTGCCTGCCTGGTCGATCTGGCGCGCAATGGGCATGTCGATGTCGACGAGTGGCGCCATCTGGCCGAAGCCATAGCCCTGGCCATGCGTGCCGCGCAGGCCGATAGCGCTGCCTGGCAACTGGCCGCGCTAAGCCGGCAACTCGGCCTGACGCTGGCTGACCTCGAAACCTTGAGCCGCGAAGAAGTCGTCGCCCTGCAAACTTGCGCCGGCAGCCTGGCCAGCGAGCAGCGCAGCCAGATCTGGCTGCTCGCTTACGAACGCCATTACCGCGAACAACTGTTCGCGGCACTGACTGCCAACCATCCGCGGCAGAGCGCGCCGGCCGCGCCATCGGCCCAGGTCGTCATGTGCATGGACGACCGCGAGGAGGGCACCCGCCGCCATCTCGAAGAAATCGCCCCGGACATCGTCACCTATGGCGCCGTCGGCTTCTTCGGCGTGCCGATCTACTGGCAGGGGCTGGACGATGCTGGCCGGACGGCACTCTGCCCGGTGGTCGTGCGGCCGACGCAACTCGTCCGCGAACTGGGCGTCGCCGGTGCCGAAATCGAAGAGGGCCAGCGCGCCGCCCGCCGCGAAAGACGCCTGCACTGGCGCGAACTTTTCTATCAGGCGACACGCCGACGCGCCGTGGCCGGCCCGATTCTGACCGCATTGGGCAGTCTGCCGGCGCTGACCGCGCTGACGGCGGTGACGCTGGCCCCCGGCTGGTTCGCCGAAACGGCGCGGCGCTGGCGCGAGCAATACGACGGCCGACTGCCGACCCGGCTCCAGCTGACCACCGAGCAACAAGTCGAGGCGACGCCCGAGCAGCCGCAACTTGGCCTGACCGACGCCGAGCAGATCAAGTGCGTCGAAGACTTCCTGCGCATGATTGGCCTGACCGGCAATTTCGCCCCGCTCGTCCTGATCTTCGGCCATGGCTCGGGCAGCCAGAACAATCCCCACCTCTCGGCCTACGACTGCGGTGCCTGTTCCGGCAAGCATGGCGGGCCGAATGCGCGGGTCTTCGCGGCCATGGCCAATCGCCCCGAGGTTCGCGCCGGGCTGGCCGAGCATGGCCTGTCGATTCCCGACACCTGCTGGTTCATCGCCGCCGAGCACAACACCTGCGACGACGGTGTCGAGTGGTACGACCTCGAAGCCGTGCCGGAGCGCTTCCATGCTGCGCTCGACACGCTGCTGGCCCAGATCGGCGAAGCCTGCCGGGCCCATGCGGCCGAGCGCTGCCGGCGCCTGGCCTCGGCGCCAGTGCGCCCGACGCCGTGGAAGGCACGCCAGCACATGCTCGGCCGGGCCTGCGACATTTCCCAGGCGCGGCCGGAACTGGGCCACGCCACCAACGCCGCAGCCTTCATTGGCCGGCGCGAAATGAGTCGCGGCCTCTTCCTCGACCGCCGCGTATTCCTGATTTCCTACGACCCGACGGGCGATGACGACGGCAGCATCGTCGAAGGCATCCTGCTCGCCGCCGGGCCGGTCGGCGCCGGCATCGCGCTTGAGTATTATTTCTCGACAGTCGACAACGAACATTTCGGCTGCGGCTCGAAAATCACCCACAACATCACCGGCCTGTTCGGTGTCATGGAAGGCGCCGATTCCGACCTGCGCACCGGCCTGCCCTGGCAGATGGTCGAAATCCACGAGCCGATGCGCCTGCTTGTTGTCGTCGAACAAACCACGGAGCGCCTGACCGCCATCCTCAATCGCCAGCCGCCGCTGCAGGAACTGATCAACAAGGAATGGATCGTTTTGGCCGCAAAATCCCCGTCGACCGCAGCAATCGAACTTTACTGCCCGCGCCGCGGCTGGCTGCCGTGGTCCGGCTCGGCAGTGCTGCCGCAGGTCGCGCATTCGGCCGACTGGTTTGCCGGTGAGTTGGAAGCGCTGGCGCCGGCCATCATTCTCGGAGGCCTTCGATGATCCCGCTGCTCGAAATTCTCCCCAACTGGATCTGGCTCGTCCCCGTCCTGCCGCTGGTCGCCGTCGTCATCAACGCTGCCCGCGTCCTGCTCGGCACGGCCACCGGCGATGCCGCCGAGCCGCTGACCGCCAGGCTGTCGTCGCTCGCCGCCTTCGGCGGGCTGGTGCTGTTGCTGGGCATCGATGCTTTGGCACTGATCGACGCCCCGCCCGGCCACCTTCGCCTTGCCCACTGGTTCGGCAACGGCAACTGGGAGGCGACCTTCTCCTTCATGCTCGACCCGCTGTCGCTGACGCTGGGCACGCTGACGGCCCTGATCGGCTGGCTGGTCATGCGCTTCTCGGCCAACTACCTGCACCGCGAGGCCGGCTTCCACCGTTTCTTCATCGCCCTCAGTTTCTTCCTGGCCGGCATCCAGATCGTGCTGCTCGCCGGCAACGGCCTGCTTGCCTTCGTCGGCTGGGAGATGTGCGGTGTCTCGTCCTTCCTGCTCATCGGCTATGCCTGGCACCGGCCAGTGGCGACCGGCAATGCGCTGTTCGCCTTCGTCACCAATCGTGGCGGCGACGCCGGCTTTCTGCTCGCCCTCGGCCTTGCCGCCACCTGGCTGGGCGGTTTCGAGTGGACGCTGCTGTCGAAAGCCTCGCAGATCAGCGTCGTCAATGACCGGTTGCTGGTCATCGGTTTCGTTATCGCGGCGCTCGCCAAGTCGGCGCAACTGCCGTTCTCGGCGTGGATTACCAAGGCGCTGGAAGGGCCGACGCCGTCGTCAGCCATTTTCTACGGCGCGGTCATGGTCCACGCCGGCGTCTATTTGATGCTGCGCCTCGAACCGCTGCTCGTCCAGGTGCCGGACGTCATGTTCGGCCTCGTTGTCGCTGGCACGCTGACGGCGATCTACGCCTGGTTGTGCGGCCTGGTGCAGACCGACGTCAAGTCGGCGCTGATTTTTGCCACGCTCTTCCAGGTCTCGCTGATGTTCGTCGCCATCGGCCTCGGCTGGACGACGCTGGCCCTCGTCCACCTCTGCCTGCATGCCGGCTGGCGGGTCTGGCAGTTCCTCGTCGCGCCATCGTGGCTGGTCATCACCCGAGAGCGGCCGCCACCGCCGCCGGCCTGGCTACGCAACAATCAGTTGTTGTACACCGCCGCCCTGCAACGTTTCTGGCTCGACAAGCTGGCCGATACGCTGTTCGTCCAGCCGACGGCATCCTTCTCGCGCGATGCGCACGCCTTCGAGGAGCATTTCATCGACCACGCCATCGGCCAGCCGGGGCAGGGCAAGGCGGTCCATGCCGACCGCCCGCTGGTCGTCGCCGATGGTTTGCCGGGGCGCCTGCTGGCCTGGGCCTCGGATGTCCTGCAACGCATCGAATATCGCCTGCTGCTGCGCGGCAAGGGCGGCACCGCCGAAAAGCTCATGCACCGGGCCGGCGCCTACCTGCGGACGCTGGAAAATCTGCTTGAACAGCCGCGCTATCTGATGATGGCCGTGATGGCGACTTTCGTGGTGATCCTGTGACCAGCGGCCTGACCGAAATCTTCTGGACCGAGCAGGCCAGCCTGCCCTTGCTCCTCGTCCTGCAACTGCTGCCGCTGCTCGGCGCGGCCGTGGTTTATGCCTTCGACGAGCGGCGAACCGGCGTCACGCTTGGCAAGGTCTTCGCGCTGGGCGAACTGTTGCTCTGCATTGTCGCCGTCAGCCACATCAACCCGACCCTGCCCGCCCTGCAACTGGCCGAACGCTTCGCACCGCTGGCCTACCATGTCGCGGTCGATGGCCTGAGCCTGCTCTTTTTGCTGCTCGCGGCGCTGCTGACCTTCCTCATGACGCTGTACGGCATGAGCCGCGGCATGATCTCGCCGGGCCGGCTGTTTGCCGTGCTGCTGCTGGCCGAAGCCGGGCTGGTCGGGATGCTGGTGACGGTCAATGTGGCTTGGTTCGCCGCCTTCTCGGCCCTCGAATTGTGGGCGGTGGTTTTCCTCCTCCGCCGCTGGGCCTCGTCGCGGGCTGAAATCCATGCGTTGGCCCGTTTCGTCCAGTATCAGGCCTTCGGCTGGGTGCTCTTTGCGGCCGGTTGCCTGGTCCTCGGCTGGGGCCACGCCGAGGCGACCGGCGGGCGGTGGAGCTTTGATCTCTTCGACCTAGTTGGCGCCGTGCCTGTCGGCAAGTTCCAGACCGCCGCCTTCTACCTGCTGTTCTACGGGCTGGCCGTGCGCACGCCGCTCTTCCCGCTGCACGGCTGGCTGCCCAACATGGCGCAGCACGGCCTGATCGCCGTTGCCCCGGCGCTGATGGTCGGCGTCAAGGTCGGCATCTACGGCATGATGCGTTTCGTCCTGCCGCTGACCCCGGCGGCGGTCGAAACCTGGCAGCCCTACGTCGTCGGCTTCGCCATGGCCGGCGTCTTTTTCACGGCGGCGCTGGCTTTTCAGCAAAGCAACCTGCGCCGCCTGCTCGCCTTCGCCGTGGTCAGTCACACCAGCCTGCTCGTCATCGGCCTGTTCAGCCTGCACGAGTCGGGCATCCAGGGCGCCATGCTGCTCGCCGCCAACTTCGGGCTGGCGGTGACCGGCATGTGGTTCATCGTCGGTTTCGTTTTCCGGCGCACCGGGACGACCGAGTTGCACGAACTTTCCGGCCTGTTCGAGTGCATTCCCTTCCTCGCCATCGCCTTCCTGACCTTTGGCCTGGCCATCGTCGGCATGCCCGGCACGCCGGGTTTCGACGCGGCCCACCTCATTCTCGAAGCCTCCATCGACAAATTCGGCGCCCTGCCGACGGTGGCCACGGCCCTTGGCAACGTCGCGGCGGCCGGCTTCCTGCTCTGGGCTTTCCAGCGGGCTTTCCTGTCGCAGGCGAAAGCGGGCGGCCACGATGTCGACCGTACCTTGCCGATGGAATACGTCGTCTGCGGCATTGCCCTGGCCGCCATGCTGGCCATCGGTTTCTTCACCGAGCCCTGGCTGTATCTGACCGAAACGGCCAGCCAGGCCGCCGCGGCGAGGTTCGTGCGATGAGTTTGCCGCTGCTCTCCCTGCTCCTTTTTCTGCCGCTCGCCGGCATCGCGGCGATCTGGCTGCTGCCGGCGCGGGCGACCCGCCATGTCGTGGCCTTCACCATGCTCGTCACGCTGGCCCTGGCCACCGCCGCGCTGGTCGCCTACGACCCGGCCGGAGTGCGCTTTCAGCTGCTCGAACGGGTGACGTGGATCGCCAGCCTGAATATTCATTACCTGGTCGCGGTCGACGGCATTTCCGTACTCTTTTTGCCGGCCACGGCGCTGCTTTTCCTTGGCTCGCTGGTTGCCAGCTGGAATGCGGTGCCCGACGCGCCGCGCCTGCATTACAGCCTGCTGTTGTTGTTCGAGATGGCGACGCTGGGTATTTTCTGCGCGCTCGATACCGCGCTGTTCTTTGTCTTCTGGGAACTGACGCTGGTCCCGCTCTATTTCCTGCTTGGCCGCTGGGGCGTGACAGGCGGCAGCACCCACGCAGCGGCGCGCTATTTTCTGATCATGCTGGCCGGCGGCATCCCGCTGCTCATCGCTTTCGTCATCCTCGCCACCGGCCAGCCGGTGCTGACGTTCGACCTGACAGTCCTGCTCGGCGCGCCGCTGCCGCGGTCGACGCAAACGGCGGTTTTCCTGCTCTGCCTGATCGGTTTCGGCGCCAAGGTGCCGCTCGTTCCGCTCCACACCTGGCTGCCGCAATTCGCGCTGGCCGCGCCCGGTTCGCTGACGGCCCTGATCGTCGGCCTCAAGCTCGGCGCCTTCGGCCTGATCCGCTTTGCCATCCCGCTCGCCCCGCAGGCGGCGCTTGACCTGCACTGGCTGCTCGCCGGGCTGGGCACTGTGGCCATCCTCTACGGCGCGGTCGGCATGCTGGCTCAGAGCAACCTGCGCCTCGGCCTGGCCTACGCCAGCATCTGCCACGTCGGGCTGGCCGTGCTTGGCCTGGCTTCCTACACGGCGCAGGCGGCGCAGGGCGCGGTGTCGTTATTGCTCAGCTTCTCGGTGGCGACCGGTGGGGCGTTCGTGCTGTTGGAGTTTCTGCGTCAGCGCACCGGTTCAACCGACGTCAACGCGCTGGGCGGCGCCGCCAAAACGATGCCCATGCTCGCCACCGGCTTCATGATCTGCGGCCTGGCTGGGGTCGGCATGCCGGGCACGAGCAGCTTTCCCGGCGAATTCATGCTCATCATCGCCGCCCTGCAAAGCCACACCGGTGCCGGCATGGCTGCACTGTTCGGCCTGTCCATCGCGGCCGGCGGCTTCCTGTCGCTCTATCGAAAAGCCTTTTTCGGCCCGGTAAGCCGGGCGGCGGTGGCCAATGCCAGCGACCTGCGGCCGCGCGAATGGGCCGTCCTGGTGGCGCTCATCGTCATGATCGTCGGCATTGGCATCAACCCCGGGCCGTGGATCGAGATCGTCAGGCCGGCGGCTGAAGCGTGGGCGGCGGGTTTGGGGCGCTAAGCGTCAACCGGAAGATCTTAATTTTGGCCAAAATTTCCGGTTGACCGTGAAAGTCTGAAAATCAGGCCTTCTTGACGAATTCCGACTTGAGTTGCATGGCGCCGATGCCGTCGATCTTGCAATCGATGTCGTGGTCGCCGTCGATCAGGCGGATGTTCTTGACCTTGGTGCCGACCTTGACGACCGACGACGAGCCCTTGATCTTGAGATCCTTGATGACGGTGACCGAGTCGCCGTCCTGCAGCACGTTGCCGTTGGCGTCCTTCCAGACACGGGCCTGCTCGGTGCTTTCGCCAGCATCCTTGCTCCACTCATGAGCGCATTCCGGGCAGACGTAGTTCGTGCCGTCCTCGTAGGTGTATTCCGATTTGCACTTCGGACAGTTCGGCAAGCCGCTCATGGTGTTTCCTTTCAGTAATCTTCTTCGGAGTTGCCCATCAGGTTGGGCAACAGGATGTAGGCGCGTTTGAGGGCTTCGCTCAGGTCGGGCAGGACGTTATCGTCGCCCAGGTGGTCCACGAATCCCGAGCGGTAGAGCAGCGAACCCGGCTGGGAGTTGAGGCCGCAGACGAGCAGCGAGCAGCGACGTTTTTTTAGCTGATCGAGCAGGTTTTCGAGGCCTTCGAGGCCGGTGGTGTCGAGCTGGATCAGTTGGGTCATGTCTAGGATGACGACTTCCGGATGCCCGGCTGCCGGGTCGAGCAGCGCTTCGAGCTTGTTGACCGCGCCGAAGAACAGTGAGCCGAACAGTTGCCAGGCGGCGACCCGCATCGTCCCGTCCGGATAGAGAAATTGTGGCTCGGACGCTTCTTCGCGCAGGGGGCGGCGTTCGATACGGGTCAGTTCCGACATTCGGTAGATGAAGAACAGGCTGGCCAGTACCATGCCCAGCTCGACGGCGATTGTCAGGTCGAATACCACCGTCACGAAGAAGGTGGCGAGCAGAATGATCCGGTAATTGTAGGTGTAGCGGCGCAACTCGACGAACTGGTGCCATTCGCCCATGTTGATGGCGACGACCATGACGATGGCGGACAGCGTGGCGAGCGGCACGTAGGAGGCGAGCGGCGCGGCGACGAGCACGATGCCGATCAGCACGATGGCGTGGGTGATGCCGGCGATCGGCGTCCGGCCGCCGGACTTGACGTTGGTCGAGGTGCGGGCGATGGCGCCGGTCGCCGCAAAGCCGCCGAACAGTGGCGCGGCGATATTGGCCAGCCCCTGGGCCACCAGTTCCTGGTTGGGGTCGTGCCGGTCGTCAATCTGGCTGTCGGCGACGCGCGCCGAGAGCAGCGATTCGATGGCGCCGAGCAAGGCGATGGTGATCGCCGGCGAGATCAGTTTGCCGAAATCATGAATCGACAAATCAGGTAGGCCGAAATTGGGTAGTTCCTGCGGAATGCCGCCAAAGCGGCTGCCGATGGTTTCCACCGGCAGATCGAACAGGTAGGAGACCAGGGTGCCGACCAGCAGCACGGCGAGCGGGCCGGGAGCGCGGCGCAGGAAGGTGATGCGCTGGGCCAGCCAGTTGTACGACAGCAGGAAGGCGAAGCAGGCCGAGGCCAGGCCGAGTGTCGGCAGGTCGACCGTATGGGCGTAGGCGGCAAGGGTCTTGATGCGATGGAAAAACTCGGCCGGCAGGTTGTCGATTTGCAGGCCGAAGAAATCCTTGATCTGGGCGAGGAAGATGACGACGGCGATGCCGTTGGTGAAGCCGATGACGACAGTGACCGGGATGAAGCGGATCAGTTGTCCCATGCGGGCGAGGCCCATGGCGAGGAGAAAAAAGCCTGCCAGAATAGTGGCGCCCATCAGGTTGGCATAGCCGTGGATGGCGACGATGCCGTAAACAATGGGGATGAAGGCGCCGGTCGGGCCTCCGATCTGCACCCGTGAGCCGCCCAGTGCCGAGGTGATCAGGCCGGCAACGATGGCTGTCCATATGCCCGCGGTCGGAGAGCAGCCCGAGGCGATGGCGAAAGCCATGGCCAGTGGCAGGGCCAGTACGCCAACCGTGATTCCCGCTGCGACGTCCTTCCCGAGTTGCGCCCGGTTATAAGTCGGCAGGCAATCCAGAATCTTGGGGTGGAAGGCGATTTTCATGACGCGCGCTCGGAGGGTAAGCGCAGCATTATATGAGCACTGTGTTAATCGTCAATGTTAATCACATGTTAATATGATGCAACACGAATCAAACAAGAGTGAATCATGGAGAAACGCACAGCCCGTTTGACCATCCTGATCGATCCTCAGAAAAAGAAAATCTTTGAGGAAATCTGCGCGGCCAAGGACCTGACTTCATCCCAGGTTGTCCGTCGCCTGGTGCGCCAGTACATCATCGAAAATGCCGGCGACCGCGAGTTGCCGGCGTGGCTCAAGCCGAGCGGCAAGGCTGGCGACTAGTCCTGTTCGTTTTCAGGCGCTTTGCGCACCTTGTCCGGGTGATTTGCGCTGATATAGGCATCGAACTTGGCCTGCATTTGCGGCGACTGCTTGGCCAGTTCGCGCAGAATATGCACCACCGCCCACAGCATGACGGCAACCCCGCCGGCGGTGCACGCTACTGCTTCGACGGTCGACGTCGGAAAATTGGCCAGAATCGCCCCCTTGCCGGCGGCAAACCAGCTGGCTCCTATACCGACGCAGGCCAGGCCAAACATGTCGACCAGCGCATAGAGAAATATCGGGCCGGTCAGGGTCGGGCGGGGTGGGCGATTGGATCGATTGAGCATGTGCTTGGCCGGTAGTTGATCGGTTTGTTGATATTTATCAAATAGTCTTGACAAAGCAAAAGTCGAGGCTTGACTTATGCACAGAGTTGGGGCGATTTGGTGCTGGGTTTTTCTGTCTGGCTGATAGATTTGCCAGATTAGGGTGTGAAATTATATTTCATTTAAAATCAACCGCTTAGGCTTGAGCTCAAGTTTCGGGCAGGGTAAGGAAAATCCTTGTGTAACGGTCACTTAGCGACTTACCCCTTGATTCATTCACAGACTTATCCACAGTTTTTGTGGATAGTTCAAAAAGCCTAAACGATGTAGCTAGATTGGCTAGCTAAGTTAAAGTGATACCTTAAGTTGTGTCACAATTTTGCTGCAGCGCAGCAGGCGATTCCTTGCTGCGCCAACCGTTTCGGACGGTGTCAATTTATTTCACTCGCATCCCGGGCTGAGCACCTGAATCGGGCGATAAAAGGAAAATTCCGGAGGTTTTGTCCTCGGTGTCCGATGCGGCCAAAACCATCCCTTCTGACAACCCGAATTTCATTTTTCGCGGTGCCAGATTGGCCACCATGACGGTCAGGCGACCGATCAGTTGCGCCGGATCGTAAGCGGCCTTGATGCCGGCGAAGACGTTGCGCGTTTCGTTTTTACCGACATCAAGCGTCAGACGCACCAGCTTGTCGGCACCTTCGACGTGTTCGGCGTTGGCGATGCGGACAATGCGCAGGTCCACCTTCATGAAGTCGTCTATGTTGCAGAACGGCTCCCATGGGCTTTCGGACTTTACCTCGTTCTGCTGATGCTCGGCGTGGCGCTGCGGTGACTGCTGCTCCTGAGTCGGGGCCAGCGATTCCTTGTTGGCTTCGACCAGTTTTTCGATCTGTTTCGGATCGACGCGCGTCATGAGGTGCTCGTAGGCATTAATGCCATGGCCGGCCGCGAGCAGGCTTTGCGTGTCGGTCCAGTTGAGCGGCGCGATGTTGAGGAACTTCTCGACCTTGCCAGCGACCACCGGCAGGATAGGCTTGAGCAGTACGGTGAGCAGGCGGAAGAGATTGAGCGCATTGGTGCAGGCAGCGTGCAGCTCGACTTCCTTGCCTTCCTGCTTGGCCAGTTCCCAGGGCTTGACGCTATCGACGTACTGATTAGCGGCGTCGGTCAGCGCCATGATTTCGCGCATGGCCTTGCCGAATTCACGGGCTTCGTAGAGTTCGGCAACGCGACTGGCCGCTTCCTGAATGGACTTGATGGCAGGCAGGTCGGCAGCGGCAGGGGCGAGCTGGCCGTTGAAGCGTTTGGCGATGAAACCAGCTGAACGGCTGGCGATATTGACGTACTTGCCGACCAGGTCTGAGTTCACCCGGGCGCCGAAATCCTCGAGGTTGAGGTCGATGTCTTCCATGCTGGCCGACAGCTTGGCGGCATAGTAGTAGCGCAGCCATTCCGGGTTGAGGCCGGTGTCGAGATAGCTCTGGGCGGTGATGAAAGTGCCGCGCGATTTCGACATTTTGGCGCCATCGACCGTGAGAAAGCCGTGCGCGAAGATCTTGGTCGGCGTGCGGTAGCCGGCGTGTTGCAGTTCGGCTGGCCAGAACAGGGCGTGGAAGTAGAGGATGTCCTTGCCGATGAAGTGGTAGAGCTCAGTCGTCGAATCGGGCTTGAAGTATTCGTTGAAATCGAGGCCGTTCCGGCTGCACAGGTTCTTGAAGGAGCCCATGTAGCCGATCGGTGCATCGAGCCAGACGTAAAAGTATTTGCCCGGCGCGTCGGGAATCTCGAAGCCGAAGTACGGGGCGTCGCGGGAAATGTCCCAGTCGGTCAGCTTGTTCTCACCAGGGGCGCCCAGCCATTCCTGCATCTTGTTGGCGGCTTCGTTCTGCAATACGCCGTTGTCGCGGCTGGTGTATTGGCGCAGGAAAGACTCGCAGCGCGGGTCGGACAGCTTGAAGAAGTAGTGCTCGGAGGTGCGAAGTTCGGGCTTGGCGCCGGAGATGGCGGAATACGGCTCCTTGAGGTCGGTCGGCGCATAGGCAGCACCGCAGGACTCGCAGTTGTCGCCGTATTGGTCCTTGGCGCCGCATTTCGGGCATTCGCCCTTGATGAAGCGATCAGGCAGGAATAGCTGTTTGACCGGGTCGTAGTACTGCTCGATGGTCCGTGTTTCGATCAGGCCGGCGGCCTTGAGCTTGCCGTAGATGTCGTTGGCGCATTCACGGGTTTCGTCGGAGTGCGTGCTGTAAAAATTGTCAAAACCGACGCCAAAGCCGGCAAAGTCGCGCGAATGCTCGCCATGGACGCGGGCGATCAGGGCTTCCGGCGTGATGCCTTCCTTTTCGGCGCGCAACATGATCGGCGTGCCGTGCGTGTCGTCGGCGCAGACATACCAGCATTCGTTGCCGGCCATCTTCTGGAAACGCACCCAGATATCGGTCTGGATGTATTCGACCAGATGGCCAAGGTGAATGGCGCCGTTGGCGTAGGGCAGGGCGGAGGTGACGAGTATTTTGCGCGACATGGATGGGCAAGGCTGGAAAAATAAAGGGCAATTTTACCGCGAGGAAGCAGGGAGGCGATTCACAAATCCCCAAGGCCTATTCGCTGGCAATTGTTACAGAACGTAAACTAGTATGCTTGATTGGTAAAACATGATCGATCGATCATTGCCGAAGAGGCATGATCGGAGCAGAATCGCGGCGAAATGGGAGGGGTTATGAATTTTGCGGTGGTCGAGGACAGTAGAAGCCAGGCTGAGGTGCTCAAGGCGCTGTTGAAGAGCGAGGGGCATCAGGTCGAAGTGTTTCCGGACGGGAAATCCTGCATCGAGGCGCTACAGACGCGAAGTTTCGATTTCTTCATCATCGACTGGATTTTGCCTGACATTGGCGGCGACGAAGTGCTTCGGCATGTGCGCGAAAAGTACGGTTGGGACGTTCCGGTTGTCTTCTGCACGGGCCGCACCGATGAAGAGGCTGCATCGGACATCCTGCGCCTCGGTGCCGATGACTATATTCCGAAGCCGATCCGCTACATGGAATTCATGGCGCGGATTCACGCGTTGCTGCGCCGCCGCCAGCCACGCGCGGTGACCGTACAGTTTGGCAGCATCGAGATCGACATGGAAGGTCGGCGCATCAAGCTGGCCGGCGTCGAGGTCGATCTGACTCAGCGCGAGTTTGAACTGGCCGTCATCCTGTTGCACAACGTCGGTCGCGTGCTGTCACGCGATGAGCTGCTGACCAGCGTCTGGGCGCGTGATGCCGGGGTCGATACGCGTACGGTTGATACGCATGCCAGCCGCCTGCGCAAAAAACTTGGGCTGGCCGGCGAAAGCGGGCTGATGCTGTCGTCAGTCTATGGTCAGGGCTATCGCCTGGATAACGTCCATCAGGGCTGATTTCAGCCAATGGTTTCGGGTATACTGGACAAAATCACTCGGGTATTGCCCGTTGCTCATCCCAAAACCGGAGTTTCCATGAGTCTTTCAGAACAGCAAATCAAGGCTGCGCTTTCTGCTGCGGTCGACCCCAATACCGGCAAGGATTTCGTCGCCGGCAAGGCGGTCAAGAATGTGAAAATTGATGGCGCCGATGTGTCGTTCGACATCGAACTGGGCTACCCGGCAAAAAGCCAGATTGATCCGATCCGCCAGCAGGTAATCGCTGCCGTGCGTAGGCTCCCGGGTGTCGGTAACGTCTCGGCCAATGTCTTCAGCAAAATCGTCGCCCATTCCGTACAACTCGGCGTCAAGCTATTGCCGGGCGTCAAGAACATCATCGCCATCGCTTCCGGCAAGGGCGGCGTCGGCAAGAGTACGACAGCAGTTAACCTCGCTCTGGCACTGGCTCAGGAAGGCGCCCGGGTTGGTATTCTCGACGCCGACATTTATGGCCCGTCGCAGCCGCAAATGCTTGGCCTGGCCGGTCAGCAGCCGGAGTCAAAGGATGGCCAGAGCATGGAGCCGCTGGAGGCTTATGGCGTGCAAGCCATGTCGATCGGCTTCATGGTCGATGTCGAAACGCCGATGGTTTGGCGTGGCCCGATGGTCTCTCAGGCCTTGGACCAGATGCTGGGTCAGACCAACTGGAATGACGTTGATTACCTGATCGTTGATATGCCACCGGGTACCGGCGACATCCAGTTGTCACTGGCCCAGAAGGTGCCGGTGACCGGTGCCGTGATCGTCACCACGCCGCAGGACATCGCGCTGATCGACGCGCGCAAGGGGCTGAAGATGTTCGAGAAGGTCAATATTCCGATCATCGGCATCGTCGAAAACATGAGCATCCACATCTGTTCGAAGTGCGGCCATGAAGAGCATATTTTCGGCTCAGGCGGCGGCGAGAAAATGTGTGCTGACTACGACACTGAATTCCTCGGCAGTTTGCCTCTGGAACTGGCGATTCGCGAGATGGCCGATGGCGGCAAGCCGACCGTGGTCGGCGCGCCGGATTCGCGTACGGCCGAGATCTATCGCGGCATTGCCCGTCGTATCGCGATCAAGATTGGCGAGAAGGCCAAGGACATGACCTCGAAATTCCCCAATATCGTTGTGCAGAACACCTGATTTTTATACATGGTGGCCAACAAAGGCGGGTAAAATCCCGCCTTTGTTTTTTGTCGAGCGGAACCGGAAAAATGACCATCAAATCAGACAAGTGGATACGCCGGATGGCGGCAGAGCACGGCATGATCGAGCCGTTTTCGCCAGAGCTGGTGCGCGAAGCCAATGGTCAGAAAATTGTTTCCTACGGTACCTCCAGCTACGGCTACGATATCCGCTGCGCCCGCGAATTCAAGGTGTTCACGAATATCAACTCGACGGTGGTCGATCCGAAGAACTTTGATCCGAAGTCCTTCGTAGAGATCGAGTCCGATGTCTGCATCATCCCGCCGAACTCGTTTGCGCTGGCCCGCACGATGGAATACTTTCGCATTCCGCGCTCGGTATTGACCGTCTGCCTTGGCAAGAGCACCTACGCCCGGTGCGGCATCATCGTTAACGTCACGCCCTTCGAGCCCGAGTGGGAAGGCTACGTCACGCTGGAGTTTTCCAACACGACGCCACTGCCGGCCAAGATTTACGCCGGCGAAGGTTGCGCCCAGGTGCTGTTCTTCGAGTCCGACGAAGTCTGCGAGACGTCGTACAAGGACCGTGGTGGCAAGTACCAGGGGCAGGTCGGTGTTACTTTGCCGAAAATCTGACGTCAGACCGTAACGAAATCGTCTTATTCTGTGACCCGCTGCGGCGGGTCGCCGCATTTTAAGGATTCAACATGCGCTTCCACTTCCCCGTCATCATCATCGACGAAGACTTCCGTTCGGAGAATACCTCCGGTCTCGGCATCCGGGCGCTGGCCGAAGCCATCGAGAAGGAAGGTCTGGAAGTGCTGGGGGTTACCAGCTATGGCGACCTGACCTCGTTCGCCCAGCAGCAGAGCCGCGCTTCGGCCTTCATCCTGTCGATTGACGACGAGGAGCTGGCGCTTGAGCCGGAAGAGACGCTGGCCGAGCTGCGCGCCTTCGTCAAGGAAATCCGCAACCGCAATGCCGAAATCCCGATCTTCCTGCACGGCGAGACGCGCACTTCGCGCCACATTCCGAACGACGTGCTGCGCGAACTGCACGGTTTCATCCACATGTTCGAGGACACGCCAGAATTCATCGCCCGCAATGTCAAGCGCGAAGCCCGTGCTTACCTCGACTCGCTGCCCCCGCCCTTCTTCCGGGCGCTGGTTCATTATGCGGCGGACGGCTCGTATTCCTGGCATTGCCCGGGGCATTCCGGTGGCGTTGCTTTCCTGAAGTCGCCGGTCGGCCAGATGTTCCACCAGTTTTTTGGCGAGAACATGCTGCGTGCCGACGTCTGCAATGCAGTCGAGGAACTTGGCCAGTTGCTTGATCACACCGGCCCGGTTGCTGCTTCCGAGCGCAACGCGGCGCGCATCTTCAATTCCGACCACCTCTACTTCGTTACCAACGGTACCTCGACGTCGAACAAGATCGTCTGGCATTCGACCGTGGCACCGAACGATATCGTGGTCGTCGACCGCAACTGTCACAAGTCCATCCTGCACGCCATCATGATGACCGGGGCGATCCCGGTCTTCCTGATGCCGACGCGCAACAACTTCGGCATCATCGGGCCGATCCCGAAGTCCGAATTCCTCTGGGAGAACATCCAGAAGAAGATCGCCGCCAACCCGTTCATTACCGACAAGACCGCCAAGCCGCGCGTTTTGACAATTACCCAGTCGACCTACGACGGCATCCTCTACAACGTCGAGGACATCAAGCAGGAGCTGGACGGCAAGATCGATACGCTGCACTTCGATGAAGCCTGGCTGCCGCATGCGGCTTTCCACGATTTCTACGGCGATTACCACGCCATCGGCGCCGACCGTCCGCGCTGCAAGGAGTCGATGATTTTCTCGACGCAGTCGACGCACAAACTGCTGGCCGGTTTGAGCCAAGCCTCGCAGATTCTGGTCCAGGATGCCGAGAACCAGAAGCTCGACCGCGACATCTTCAACGAGGCTTACCTGATGCACACCTCGACCTCGCCGCAGTACTCCATCATCGCCTCTTGCGATGTCGCCGCGGCGATGATGGAGGAGCCGGCTGGTACGGCACTGGTCGAGGAATCGATTGCCGAAGCTCTCGATTTTCGCCGCGCCATGCGCAAGGTTGACGAGGAGTGGGGCGCCGACTGGTGGTTCCAGGTCTGGGGGCCGGACGATTTGTCCGAAGAAGGTATCGAGGAACGCGAAGCCTGGATGCTCAAGCCGGGCGAGCGCTGGCACGGCTTCAACAATCTGGCCGACGGCTTCAACATGCTCGACCCGATCAAGGCGACGATCATCACCCCGGGCCTCGACGTCGATGGCGATTTCGCCGACGAATTCGGCATCCCGGCCGCCATCGTCACCAAGTACCTGGCCGAGCACGGCGTTATCGTCGAGAAGTGCGGCCTGTACAGTTTCTTCATCATGTTTACCATCGGCATCACCAAGGGCCGTTGGAACACGCTGGTGACTGCGCTGCAGCAGTTCAAGGACGATTACGACAAGAATCATCCGCTGTGGAAGGTGCTGCCCGAGTTTGTGCAGAAGAATCCGCGCTACGAGCGCGTCGGCCTGCGCGACCTATGCACGCAGATTCACAGCGTTTACAAGCAGAATGACGTGGCCCGCCTGACCACCGAGATGTACCTCTCGGACATGGTGCCGGCCATGCGTCCGGCCGATGCCTTCGCCAAGATGGCGCACCGCGACATCGAACGGGTGCCGGTCGACGAACTGGAAGGGCGCGTCACGGCCGTGTTGCTGACGCCTTACCCGCCGGGTATCCCGCTCTTGATTCCGGGCGAGCGTTTCAACGCGACGATCTGCAACTACCTGAAGTTTGCCCGCGAATTCAATGCTCGCTTCCCCGGCTTCGAGACCGACGTCCACGGTCTGGTCAAGGGCGCTGACGGACGTTATTACGTGGATTGCGTGCGCTGAATGGCACGAATCGTCGATCGGCGCAGCGGGCTGACCGCTGCGCCACGACAATGATTTACTGCTTCCGGTAGGTCACGAAAGCGCAGCCCGCGCTTTTCAAATTTGACGTTTTTTTCCAGTTGACCGTGGAAACCTCGGGAAACCACGCATCGCCCTCGGGTTCGAGGTCGACTTCGGTGATTTCGAGACGGTCAGCCAGCACCATCGCCTGGGCGTAGATCTGCTCGCCGCCGATAATGAAAACGGTGTCCGCGGTCGACGCCAGTTTCAGGGCGTTTTCCAGCGAATCGGCCAATTGGGCACCGGGCGCGGCGTAGTCGGCCTGCCGGCTGATTACGATGTTGCGCCGGCCGGGCAGCGGGCGAAAGCGCGGTGGCAGCGACTCCCAGGTCTTGCGCCCCATGATCACCGTATGGCCGGCGGTCAGCGCCTTGAAGTGCGCCATGTCTTCCGGGATGTTCCAGATCAGCTGGTTATCCTTGCCGATCACGCGGTTCTTTGCCACGGCGGCAATGATGACGACTTCAGTCATGAGGAGTGCTCCGGAAACGGCGCAAATGATTGATCAGTCCGCGCGTCGACGGGTCGAGACCGTCAGTCGGTGCCTCGTCGCGTATGCAAGGGGCGAGCTTGCCAGCCAGTTGCTTGCCGAGCTCGACGCCCCACTGGTCGAACGAATTGAGATTCCACAGCACGCCAAGGCAGAAGACTTTGTGTTCGTAGAGGGCGATGAGCTGACCCAGCGTGAAAGGGGTCAGTTCGGGCAGAACCAGCGTTGATGACGGCTGATTGCCCGGGAAGCGGCGGAACGGCAACAAATGCTCGGGAATTCCGGCGACCCGCGCTTCGTCGACGGTCTGGCCGAAAGCCAGCGCCGACGATTGGGCGAGGCAGTTGGCGAGCAGGCCGCTGTGGTGACCGGGCAGCGGAAAATCGGATTTGCCCAACGCAATGAAATCGCAGGCCACCAGCTCGCTGCCCTGATGCAACAACTGGAAGAACGAGTGCTGGCCGTTGGTTCCGGCGGCGCCCCACAAAATCGGATTGGTCGGGTAATCGACTGCCAGACCGTCGCGGTTGGCGCGCTTGCCGTTGCTTTCCATTTCGAGCTGCTGCAGGTGCGAGGGCAGCAAGGCCAGCGAGTGGCTATAGGGAAAAACGCCTTGGCTGTGGGCGTCGAGGAAGTTGGTGTTCCACAGCGCGACGAGGGCCAGCGTCAGCGGCAGATTGCTGTCGGGCGCGGCCTTGAAGAAATGCTCGTCCATGGCGTGGGCGCCGGCGAGCAGTTGCTCGAAATGGCGGAAACCAACGGCCAGCGCAATGGGCAGGCCGATGGCCGACCACAGCGAGAAACGGCCGCCCACCCAGTCCCAGAACTCGAAGACGTTTTCCGGGGCGATGCCGAATTCGGCCGTGGCGGCCAGATTGGTCGAGGCGGCGACGAAATGCCGGGCAATGGCCGCTTCGTTGCCGGCCGCGGCGACTATCCAGTTGCGCGCGGTACCCGCGTTGGCCATCGTTTCCAGCGTCGTGAAGGTCTTGCTGGCAACGATGAACAGCGTGCTGCGTGGATTGAGGCGGGTCAGCGTGCTGGCCAGATCGGCGCTGTCGAGGTTGGAGACGAAATGGACGTTGATGTCTGGCTGCTGGAAGGCCGCCAGGGCATGAACCGCCATGCGTGGGCCAAGATCGGAACCGCCGATGCCGATATTGACGACATCCGTGATGCGTTCGCCCGAAAAGCCTCGCCACTGGCCGCCATGTATCTGTTCGCAAAAGCCGGCCAGGCGGGCGAGCACGGCTTTGACCTCGGACGGCGCAGTGTCACCAGCGCGCAGGTCGGCATGGCGGACGGGGCGTCCTTCCGTGTGATTGATCGGCTCGCCAGCGCGCATACGCTCGATCCAGGTACGCAATCCGGCCTGTTCGGCCAGTTGCCGCAACAAGCCCATGGTGTGCTGGTCGAGGCGCTGTTTCGAGTAGTCGAGCAGGAGATTGTCGGCCTGTATCGAGTAACGATAGAAACGGGCCGGATCAGCCGAAAATAGGTCGCGCAGGTGGCGGTGCTTGATGCTGCGCGCGTGTTCGGCCAGCGCGAGCCAAGCGGGACGAAGTGGTACCTGCATGGTCAGATGGCCACCTGGGCGGCGATGTGCGGATGCGGGTCGTAGCCGTCGAGACGGAAGTCTTCGAATTTGAAGGCAAAAATGTCGTTGACCGTCGGATTGATCCACATCGTCGGTAGCGGGCGTGTTTCGCGGGACAACTGCAGTTCGGCCTGCTCAAAATGATTCGAATAGATGTGTGCGTCGCCGAAGGTGTGCACAAACTCACCCGGCTGGTAGCCGCAGACCTGGGCCAGCATGAGGGTCAGCAAGGCGTAGGAGGCTATGTTGAAGGGCACACCGAGAAAGATGTCAGCGCTGCGCTGGTAGAGCTGGCAGGACAGCTTGCCATTCGCCACATAGAACTGGAACAGGCAGTGGCAGGGCGGCAGTGCCATGCTGTCCACATCGCCCGGATTCCACGCCGAAACAATGTGGCGACGCGAGTCCGGGTTGTTTTTGAGGCTGTTGACCAGTTGCGTGATCTGGTCGATCAGGCGGCCATCCGGGGTTTCCCAGCGGCGCCATTGCTTGCCGTAGACCGGCCCGAGGTCACCGTTTTCGTCGGCCCATTCGTCCCAGATGCGAACACCGTTTTCCTTGAGGTAAGCGATGTTGGTGTCGCCCTGCAGGAACCACAGCAATTCGTGAACGATGGATTTCAGATGGAGCTTCTTGGTCGTCACCATCGGAAAGCCCTTGGCTAGATCGAAACGCATCTGCCAGCCAAAGACCGAGCGCGTACCGGTGCCGGTACGGTCGGATTTTTCGTGCCCGTTCCCGAGAACGTGGCGCATCAGGTCAAGGTAAGGCTGCATCGAGTCGGCTATCCGGAGCTATCAATAAACGATCTATTCTACATGGCGGGCAGAAGCGTCGCTCGCCTGCAGAGGCGAAATTATCCCTTGGTAATATTGCCAAAATGTGGAAATTACTCACGGCAGAAGGCGATTTATCAGTTTACACTGTAAAAAAACAATTATCGGAGGAGGGGAGCGGTGCTTAACAAGGTAGCCAGTCTGGGCGGGTTCTTTGCCCAGAAATCAGATCATCCGCTGGCCAATGCGCGCGAATTGCGCCGAGTCCTCAGCGAATTACCCAAGGACAATGCCTTCAAGGCGCTTGACGAAATTTCCGGCTGGCTCGAATCGCTGGAAGGCGTGAGCAATTTTCCGGGTGGCACTTTGTACGAGGTACTCGAGCAGTTCGAGGAGGCGGCTCAACCACATTTGAAGCGCCTTTCCCGCGAGTATTTCGGGAGCGTTCGTCTGTCGAAGTCAGAAGAAAACCGTCTGTGGTCGATCAACTATGCTTTCTGGACCCGGCTGGGCGCTGCCTACGAGCGCTGTCTGCTGGCAGTCGGGGAGAAAAGCCGGCCCGGAGAATTACCCAAGTCAGTGTTGCCAACCCTGTGCGTTCGCCTGATGGTTGCCCTTGGCCGGGCCCTCAAGTGGGAGCAGTTTCATTACGGTCCGTCGCGGGATACCTGTTGGCAGAGCCTGGGGCGCGCCCTGCTGGCGGCCGAGGAGGCGGGGGTAGCGAGCAAGGCGGTGGCTTTGCCGGGCAAGAGCGGCATGACTTCCCCGCTGCAGGAATACCAGAAAGTCATGATTTTCCAGGCGGCGTCGCTCGATAGCCTGTTGCCGGTCGGCATCGAGTTGGCAGAACAGGTCATTGCCCATTTTCTGCCCGGCTTTGTATTTACCGTTGAGGCCCGGATTGACAGCGTCTACTGGGTCGATCTCAAGCTGGCCCAGCCGCCGCTACGTCTGGCGCGCCGGCCGGCCAAGGCCGAGCCAACTCAGCGCTTCCTCAAACCCGGAGCGGCCCACGAGGCGATGCAGACGGTGCTCGAGACGCTGGAGCGGGGTGGTGACATGCCGCCCGAAATCAGTCTCGGCGGACAGTATCCGGTCAAGCTGCTGGTCACGGTGTTCCGCCATTTGACCAACTATCTGTCGCCAATGCCGCCGCAGCGCCTGCATGACCGCCATCGCGTCACGCACCGCATGTCGGTGCTCAATGGACTGGTCAACGCCTTCGTCGTTTTCTCCGAAGAGTTTGGCGGTCAGGCAGCGGGTTTGCCGACGGATACCTGGGTTGCCGAAAATGTCAGCCGCGGGGGCTTCGGCGCCTTGCTCAACAGCGCTCCGGGCGAATGGCTCAAGGTCGGTGCCCTCGTTGCCATGCAGCCCGAAGGCGGTGACAACTGGCTGCTCGGGGTCATTCGTCGTTACCACCGGCTTTCTGAAAAGGATGCCCGCGTCGGCATTCAGGCTTTGGCCACCAAAGCGCTGGCGCTAGAAGTGCAGGTTCGGGCGGTATCCAGATATGCCGCTGCAGCGGGAACGCCGGCCCTGATGCTGCTCGACGGCAATGAAGCCGATGAGTTTCGGGTCATTCTGCCGCCGATGACCTTCGACCCGCGCGAAAGTCTGGAATATGTCCGGGATGGCCAGCGCTTCCTGCTGACGCCGATTGCGCTGAGTGAGCAGACGGCCGACTACGAACTGGCGCGTTATCGCCGGAGTTCGCTCGGCTGATCAGGACTTGGACGGGCGAATTGCTGATTTGGGCCGAAAGGCCTTGATCACTGCTTCATTCGTTTCGGCGTAGGGGCCACCGATCAGGTCGATGCAATATGGTACGGCGGCGAAGATGCCAACGTGGGCGACCGTCCCGTCGGCATGGCGAACGCCTTCCAGCGTTTCCTTGATCGATTTCGGTTGGCCGGGCAGGTTGATGATCAACGCCTGCTTGCGGATGACGGCCACCTGCCGCGAGAGGATGGCGGTCGGCACGAAATTGAGGCTGATCCGGCGCATTTCCTCGCCGAAACCGGGCATTTCCTTGTCGGCGACGGCCAGCGTGGCTTCCGGCGTGACGTCGCGCAAGGCCGGGCCGGTGCCGCCGGTGGTCAGGACCAGATGGCATTTCTCACGGTCAACCAGAGAAATCAGCGTATTTTCAATTGTCTCGCGGTCGTCGGCGATCAGACGCGTTTCGACGCGCCACGGCGTGGTCAGGGCTGACGACAGCCATTCCTGCAGGGCCGGGATGCCCTTGTCTTCATAAACGCCGGTCGACGCGCGGTCGCTGATTGAAACGAGGCCGACGACCAGTTCCTCATTCATCGCCGGCTTCCTCTTCGGCTGGCGGTGTGCCCTGTTTGTCCAGTTCCTGCAGGATCTGGAAAATGGCCCGGAAGTTCTTCGGCGGCTTGTTGTTTTCCTGTTCCTTCAACGCATTGCGGCGCAGTTGGCGCATGTGCTGGAGGTCGATGGAGGGCCAGACGGCGGCAATTTCAGCCAGATAGGCTTCGTCTTCGAGAAAGCGGTTGCGGAAGCGCTCAAGCCGATGCAGGCGGGCTGTTTCGGCCGACGATTCGCCGCGCAACATGGCCAGGCCGGCGCGGATCGGCTCGTCGTCGACGCCGCGCATGAGCTTGCCGAGATACGCCACCTGCCGGCGATGGGCGCCATGAGCGGTGATTTTCTGGCATTCGCGGACAGCTTCGAAAATGTTTTCCGGCAGCTTGATCGCCTTCAGTTGGCCGACCGAAAGCTCAACCAGTTCGGCGCCAAGATCGCGCAATTCATGCATCGCCTCCTTCTTTTTTGTCTTCGAGGGGCGGCCGGTGTCTTCGGTGAAATCTTCTTCTTGCATGGGTGCATCCGGTGCTGGCAATAACGGGCTGTTATGATAGCGACTTTCCCGCTCCGACGCCGCCTCCATGTCCGAAACTGCCGCATTTTCCTATTCCTTCGCTACCCTGCAACAGCTCTCCGAGGACGTTCTCAAGCACGCCAAGACCAAGGGTGCGACGGCCTGCGAGGTCGATGTGTCCGAAGGTTTCGGGCAGTCGGTGACGGTGCGCTGCAACGAGGTCGAGACCATCGAGTTCAATCGCGACAAGGGTATCGGCATCACAATTTACTCGGGCCAGCGCAAAGGCTACGCCAGCACCTCCGATTTTTCGGCCCAGGCATTGCGCGAAACGGTCGAGGCGGCGCTCGACATCGCCCGCTTCACGGCTGAGGATGACTGTGCCGGCCTGGCCGATGCGGCGCTGATGGCGAAGGATGTGCCCGATCTGGATCTGTATCACCCGTGGGCGTTGACCGTGGAAGATGCCATCGAGACGGCCCGCCGCTGCGAACAGGCGGCTTTCGAGGCCAGTCCGCTGGTCAGCAATTCCGAGGGGGCATCAATCTCGACGCAGCAGGCACATTTTGTCTCGGCCAACAGCCTTGGCTTCATGGGTGGCTACCCGACTTCGCGCCATTACATTTCGTGCTCGGTCATTTCCGGCGAGCAGGATGCGATGCAGCGCGACGACTGGTATACGACGCATCGCGATGCGAAACAGCTGGGTGACGCAGCACAGGTCGGTCGCATCGCGGCCGAGCGCGCCGTGGCGCGGCTGGGCGGGCGCAAGGTCAAGACCGGTGAGTTCCCGATCATCCTCGAAGCGCCGCTGGCTGGCGGCCTGCTCGGCAGTCTGGTGCATGCCGCTAGCGGCGGGGCGCTGTATCGCAAATCCTCTTTCCTGATCGATCAGCTCGGCAAGAAAATCATGCCGGACTTCGTGAACATCGCCGAACGCCCGCATATCAAGTGTGGACTGGGCAGCGCCTCCTTCGACAGCGACGGCGTGGCAACGCGCGACCGCGACCTGGTCAGCAACGGCATCCTGCAAGGCTATTTCCTGAGTACCTACACGGCGCGCAAGCTGGGCATGCAGACGACGGCCAATGCCGGCGGTAGCCACAATCTGGTCATCGAACCGGGCGAGCTTGGTCTGGAAGGCCTGATGGCCAAGATGGGCCGCGGCCTGCTCGTGACCGAACTGCTCGGCCACGGCATCAACTATGTAACCGGCGACTATTCGCGCGGCGCCGCCGGCTTCTGGATCGAGGACGGCAAGATTGCCTACCCGGTTGAGGAAATTACCATCGCCGGAAATCTCAAGAGCATGCTGGCCGGCATCGTCGCCGTCGGTAATGACGTTCAGGTACGCGGCTCGAAGCAGACCGGCTCGATCATGCTTGATCGGATGACCATCGCCGGCGAATGACCTGACGGGGGGGGCGAGCTTGTTAGTTGTCAGTTGGGTCAATGCTAATTGACTATTTTCTGTTTGCAATCAGGGGTTTCCCTGATCGGGTTTTCTCCAATCGCGGTTTTTTCTTCGTTTCCTAGAATGGGGTCTGTTGTAAAAAACCTCAAAAGTTCACTGTCCAGGAGACAAAATGCAACGTCGTGATTTTCTGAAAAAGGCTTCCATCGGCGCCGCCGCCGGAGCCGCCGCCACCATCGCCGCACCGGCGATCGCCGCCGATCTGCCGAGCATCAAGTGGCGCCTGACTTCCAGCTTCCCGAAAAGCCTCGACACCATTTACGGCGGTGCCGAGCAACTGGCCAATCGCCTGCGTGAATTGACCGGCGGCAAGTTCGACATCCGCGTTTTTCCCGGTGGCGAAATCGTTCCCGGTTTGCAGGCGCTGGATGCCGTGCAGCAGGGTACCGTCGAGTGCTGCCACACTGCTTCCTACTATTACGTCGGCAAGGATCGCACCTTTGCTTTTGGCACCACGATCCCGTTCGGCATGAACGCCCGCCAGACCAACGCCTGGATGTACCAGGGCGGCGGACAACAGTTGCTTGACGAGTTTTACGCCGGCTACAACTGCGTTTCATTCCCGGGCGGCAACAGTGGCACCCAGATGGGCGGCTGGTGGCGCAAGGAAGTGAAAACCGTGGCCGACCTCAAAGGCATCAAGATGCGGATCGGCGGCCTGGGCGGCGCCGTGCTGACGCCGCTCGGCGTCGTGCCGCAGCAAATTGCCGCCGGCGATATCTACCCGGCGCTGGAGAAGGGCACAATCGATGCCGCCGAGTGGATCGGTCCTTACGACGACGAGAAGCTGGGCTTCTACAAGGTGGCCAAGAATTACTACGGTCCGGGCTGGTGGGAGCCGAGCACCTGTCTCGAATTTTTCGTCAACAAAAAGGAATGGGACAAGCTGCCCAAGGAATACCAGGCTGCATTCGCCTGCGCCGCCGCCGAAGCCAACGTGACAATGACCGCCGAGTACGATCACAAGAATCCGATTGCCCTGGCCAAATTGCTGCAAAACGGCGTCAAGCTGCATGCCTTCTCCAAGGAAATCATGGAAGCCGCCTACAAGTCGGCCCAGCAGCTCTACGCCGACGAGTCGGCCAAGAATCCGGCCTTCAAGAAGATCTACGATTCCTACACCAAGTATGCCAAGAGCCAGCGCGCCTGGTTTGCGGTGGCGGAAATGCCGATGGACCAGTTCAATCAGGCGCATCGCTAAGCGGTACCGATTGTTGTACGGAGAAAAAGGCTGGGCAGCGTGAGCTGTTCCAGCCTTTTTTATTGCTACTTTCGGGCGTAGACGGTCGTCGCCAATGTCATGCTGCGAGGGTTTTCCCTATGGCAAAAAGCCGGAAATTGGTAAAGAATCGATACGGCTTGTTGGCAAGACGCTCACTAACGCGAATAAGGAGACAATATGCAACGTCGTGATTTTCTGAAGAAAGCTTCTGTCGGTGCTGTTGCCGGCGCTGCAACCACCCTGGCCGCACCAGCCATCGCTCAAGCACTGCCCAATATCAAATGGCGCCTGACCTCGAGCTTCCCGAAGAGCCTGGATACCATTTACGGTGGCGCCGAAGTGCTGGCCAATCGCCTGCGCGCGATGACTGGCGGCAAGTTTGACATCCGCGTTTTCCCCGGCGGCGAAATCGTCCCTGGCCTGCAGGCGCTCGATGCCGTGCAGCAAGGCACTGTCGAATGCTGCCATACCTGTTCGTATTACTACGTTGGCAAGGACAAGACCTTCGGCTTCGGCACCTCTATTCCGTTCGGCATGACGGCGCGCCAGATGAACGCCTGGATCTACTACGGCGGCGGCCAGAAGCTGCTCGACGACTTCTACAGCAACTACAACGTCATCTCTTTCGCTGGCGGCAATACCGGCACCCAGATGGGCGGCTGGTGGCGCAAGGAAGTGAAGACCGTGGCCGACCTCAAGGGTATCAAGATGCGCATCGCCGGTCTCGGCGGCACCGTCTTCTCGGCCCTCGGCGTGGTGCCGCAGCAGATCGCCGGTGGTGACATCTACCCGGCGCTGGAAAAGGGCACGATCGACGCGGCCGAGTGGGTTGGTCCGTACGACGACGAAAAGCTCGGCTTCTACAAGGTTGCCAAGAACTACTACTACCCGGGTTGGTGGGAACCGGGCCCGGTCATCCACTTCTTTGTTAATAAGGCCGAATGGGCCAAGCTGCCGAAGGAATATCAGGAAGCCTTCCAGGCTGCCGCCTACGAGGCCAATGTGACGATGATGGCCGAATACGACCACAAGAACCCGGCGGCGCTGGCCAAGCTCATGCAGAGCGGTGTCAAGGTCAAGGAATTCTCGCCCGAAATTCTCAAGGCCACCTACAAGGCAGCAACCGACCTGTATGTCGACGAAGCCGGCAAGAACCCGGCCTTCAAGAAGATCTACGTCGAGTACGACAAATACCGGCGAACCCAGTCGGCTTGGTTCAGTCTGGCCGAACGGCGAATGGATGGGTTCCTGCAGACCGGGAAGTAAGGCGCGCCGCGGTCAACCCGAAAAAACCGCGAAATTCGCGGTTTTTTTATGGGTGTTCAGGGCTTCTTGCCGAACTCGATCAATTCCATGCGCCAGTTGTTTCGGGGTGCATCGTTTTCTATTTTTACGCTGGCCTTCGCGCTCGGGGCATACCAGTAGGTTCGGGTAAAGGGGAAGCTTCTGCTGTTGCCCATGTTGTGGACAGTGAAGTAGCCCTCCATGACCAGCTTGTAGGCGTCGAAACTGCCTGCTGGAACGGTGATTTTTTCCTGGCCGACGACCTTGACTTCGTACTGGCTGCGCCCGTCAGAACCGGTCGCCTTGTTCAAGGTCTTGCCTTCGTGGCGCCACTTGTCGCCCACGGCCAAGGGAAATTTGAATGCACGGGAAGCGGGCTCGAAGCGGCTTTCCGGTGTTTCCAGTGGGTTCCATTCGGTGGTGTAGATTGCCGGGCTGCCATTTTCCGTCGCCTCGATCCGGTCGTTGCCGGTGGCTGTAATGATGCGTTCGGTTTGCCCGGTGACCAGTTGGGTAAGCCCGTCTTTCGTTTCATATTTCCAGCGATCGCCAACTTCGATAGCTGGACGTTCCACGTTCTGGGCGTGAGCCAGACAGCTAGCCAGCAGCGCCAAAGCCAGCATGCTGGGCCGGATTTTTGTGGGCAATAAATGGGTCATTTTCTCCTCCTCGTCCGACGTCGTTTAGCGATGCTGTTCGCATTGTGTAGGCAATAAAAAACCCGCGAAGTTCGCGGGCTTTTTGATTTTGGCCGGTTTTTCCGGTTGACCGTGGAAGTCTGTTATTCCAGCAGGCTGCGCAGCATCCAGGCATTCTTTTCATGAATCTGCATGCGCTGGGTGAGCAGGTCGGCGGTCGGCTCGTCGCCGGCCTTGTCGACGATGGCGAAAATGCCGCGCGCTGTCTTGGTGACGGCTTCCTGGCCGGCGACCAGTTGCTTGATCATGTCCTCGGCCGAGACCTTGCCTTCGCTTTCCTTGATCACCGTGAGCTTGGCGAATTCGCTGTAGGTGCCGGGGGCGGCGACGCCCAGGGCGCGGATGCGTTCGGCGATGAGGTCAAGGGCGTTCCACAGTTCGGTGTACTGGTCCATGAACATCACGTGCAGCGTGTTGAACATTGGGCCGGTGACGTTCCAGTGGAAGTTGTGGGTCTTCAGGTAGAGGGTGAACGAGTCGGCCAGCAGATGGGACAGGCCGTCGGCGATTTTTTCGCGATCCTTCTTGGTGATTCCGATATCCATGATTTTCTCCCTTGTCGATCAGGTGGGCTTTTGACCAGAAAAACTGGTCAAGCAACGATTGAATGATGCGCCCCTCGCTGGCGCACAGCCAATTCATTCTGGCTATTCTCACGATAGCCCTGCCCACTTTCCACGGTCAACCGGAAAAAAACCTATTTTTCAACAAAGGCGCGTTCGATGACGTAGTCGCCAAGCTTGCCGGTGTGATGGTTGCCGACCACGAAGCCGCGAGCGTCGAGCATGGCCGAGGTATCTTCGAGCATGGCCGGGCTGCCGCAGATCATGGCGCGGTCGGTGGCCGGGTCGAGCGGTGGCTGACCGATATCGGTAAAGAATTTGCCGGACTCGATCAGGTCGGTCAGTCGTCCCTCGTTGCGGAAAGGTTCGCGCGTTACTGTCGGGTAGTAAATGAGCTTTTCCTTGACCCAGTCGGCGAAGTACTCATGCTCCTTCAAATCCTGCTCGATGTAGTCGTGGTAAGCCAGTTCATTGGTCCACCGGACGCCGTGGATGAGGATGACCTTGTCGAAACGCTCGTAGGTTTCCGGGTCGTGAATCAGGCTCATGAACGGTGCCAGCCCGGTGCCGGTGGCGAACATGAACAGGCGCTTGCCCGGCTTCAGGTCGCGCAACACCAGCGTGCCGGTCGGCTTCTTACTGACCAGCAACGGGTCGCCCGGCTTGAGGTGCTGCAGGCGGGAAGTCAGCGGGCCGTCCTGGACCTTGATGCTGAAGAACTCGAGATATTCCTCGTGGTTGGCGCTGGCGATGCTGTAGGCGCGGGTCAGCGGGCGGCCATCGACTTCCAGGCCGATCATCACGAATTGGCCGTTGGTGAAACGCAAGCCGGGGGCGCGCGTCGTGCGGAAGGTGAACAGACTGTCGTTCCAGTGATGGACGGAAGTGACGGTTTCGGTGGCCAGGTTGCTCATGCTGATGCTCCTTCTTGTACTGAATGGGACCGATCTTAGGCGGGATCGTTTATTGATAAAAGCGGGTAATTTGCATATCAGTAATCTAAAATACAGATATGAAAATTACCCTGCGCCAGATCGAAGTCTTTGCTGCCATTGCCCGCTTGGAAAACGTCTCGCGGGCAGCAGCGCAGCTCAACATGTCGCAATCGGCGGCCAGCACCGCCCTGCTCGAACTCGAGCGTCACTTCGATTGCCCGCTGTTCGACCGCGTCGGCAAATCGCTGCGCCTCAACGGCAGCGGGCGTGGCTTGCTGCCGCAGGCCGAGGACATGCTGGCCCGGGCCAGCGAGGTCGAGGGCTACCTGGCCGGCGGTCGTCTGGCGCCGGTCGCCGTCGGGGCGACGCTGACCATCGGCAACTATCTGGCCACACTGGTCGTCGTTGAATACCTGCAAAAGAACCCCGGCAGCCGGGTCGATCTCAGTGTCTGCAACACGCAGCAGGTGATCGAACGCCTGCGCCGCTTCGAGCTCGATCTCGGCCTGATCGAGGGCGAAGCCAGTGATTCCGATCTGATTTTCGAACCCTGGCTCGATGATGAACTGGTCGTCTTCTGCGCCCCCTCACATCCTCTGGCGGCGGCTGGTTTGGCACGGTCGACCGTGCTGGCGGCGCAAAAATGGATCGTCCGCGAACCGGGTTCGGGAACGCGCGCCCTGTTCGACCGGGCCGTGCGGGCCATCGGCGTCGATCCCGATGTCTGTCTGCAGCTTGAGCATACCGAGGCGATTAAACGCGCGGTCGAATCGGGCTTGGGCGTCGGCTGCCTGTCGCGGTTATCCCTGCGCGAAGCCTTGCGGCGTGGCAGTCTGGTCGAGATCAAGACGCCGGAACTGGCGCTACGGCGCCGCTTCCAGTTCGTCCGCCAGCGTCAGCGCCATGTCAGCACGGCGACCCGGATGTTCATTGAGGAATGTCGTCGCTTGTCGGGCGAAGCAAGCGATACGAACGAACTGACCCTGCCCTTCATCCCCTGAGCCAGACGAAAAAAAGGCGGGATCCGCAGACCCCGCCCTGATACGAGCTGGCTTAGTTACTTGCTGTCGCTCTGCAGGCCCTTAAGCAGGGCTGCCGCATCAGCGTCTTCGTTGCCTTCCTTCTTCTCGTCGGGTTCCTCGTCGCTCTGTTTCATGAGCGAGTCGAGATCGACGGCGGCTGGCGCCTTGCCCTCCTTTTCCAGGCGCTGTTGCTCCTTCTGCGCCTCGTCGCCGTAGCTAACGATGTTCGGGAAGATGATGATCAGCGCGACCATGATGATCTGGATGCAGACGAAGGGAATGGCACCCCAGTAAATGTCGGTTGTCTTGATCGAGCTTGGGGCCACCGAGCGCAGGTAGAACAGCGCGAAGCCGAAAGGCGGATGCATGAACGAAGTCTGCATATTGACCGCGAGCAGCACGCCGAACCAGACCAGATCGATGCCCAGCTTGTCGGCTACAGGGGCGAGCAGCGGCACGATGATGAAAGACAGTTCGAAGAAGTCGAGGAAGAAAGCGAGCAGGAAGACCAGCAGGTTGACCACGATCAGGAAGCCGACCTGGCCGCCCGGCAGGCCGAGCAGCAAGTGCTCAACCCACAGGTCGCCATTGACTGCCCGGAAGATCAGGCCGAAAACCGTCGAGCCGACCAGGATGAAAACAACGAACGACGACAGCTTGCCGGTCGTTTCCATGGCCTGCTTGAGCAGTTTGAAGCTCAGGCGCTTGCGGCCGATGGCCAGCGCCAGCGCACCGGCTGCGCCCATGGCGCCGCCTTCAGTCGGCGTCGCGATGCCGAGGAAGATGGTGCCGAGAACGAGGAAAATCAGCAACAGCGGCGGCACCATCGTTGTGACGACCCGCAACATCAGCTTGAAACCGCGCAGGGTGCGGGCTTCCGGCGGCAGGGCCGGGGCGGCGTTGGGCTTGATGAAGGTGATCAGCACGACATAGCCGACATACAGGCTAGTCAGGATAAGTCCGGGGATCATCGCGCCTTCGTACATGTCGCCAACCGATTTGCCCAACTGGTCGGCCATGATGATCAGCACCAGCGATGGTGGGATGATCTGGGCCAGCGTGCCGGAGGCGGCGATGACGCCGCAGGCCAGCTTCTTGTCGTAGCCGTAGCGGAGCATGATGGGCAGGGAAATGAGGCCCATCGAGATGACCGAGGCAGCAACGACGCCGGTCGTCGCGGCGAGCAGCGCACCGACGAAGATGACGGCAAAGGCCAGGCCGCCACGAATCGGGCCGAACAACTGGCCGATGGTGTCGAGCAGGTCTTCGGCCATGCCTGATCGTTCGAGGATCAGGCCCATGAAGGTGAAGAATGGAATGGCCAGCAAGGTGTCGTTGGCCATGATGCCGAAGATGCGCTCCGGCAGCGCCTGGAAGAGTGCCGGGTGGAGCAGGCCGAGTTCAATGCCGATCAGGCCGAAGAGGATACCGTTGGCAGCCAGCGCGAAGGCGACCGGATAGCCGAAGAGGAGGAATACAACGAGGGCGCCAAACATCAGCGGCGCCATGTTGGCAATCATGAACTCCGCCATTATTTGGCCTCCAGTGCTTTGGCTGCAGCAATGGCGGCGGCCAGTTCTTCTTCAGGCGTTGGGCCCTTTTCCTTGTTGTTCGGGTCGTCAATTCGTCCGGCCAAAAAGGCGATGCGCTTGATCAGTTCGGAAATGCCCTGCAGGGCGAGCAGCGTAAAGCCGATGGGCAGCAGGATCTTGACGGGCCAGCGAATCAGGCCGCCGGCGTTGGCCGACATTTCCTGAATCTTGTATGACTCGGCAACCAGCGGCAGGGAGAGCCAGAGCACGGCGACCACCATGGGCAGCAAAAAGAAGATGGTGCCGATGATGTCGATAACGGCCAGACCGCGCGGCGACAGCTTGCCGGACAGGACGTCGATGCGGACGTGCTCGTTCTTTTGCAACGTGTAAGGCGAGCAGAGCAGGAAGACAGCGGCAAACAGGTACCACTGGATTTCCAGCAGGCCATTGGAGCTGTCGTTGAAAACAAAGCGGTAGCTGGCATTGCCGGCGCTAATCAAAGCCATGATCAGCACCAGCCAGAACGCGCCTTTGCCGACGCGCTCATTGAGCCAGTCGATCAGCTGCGAGAGCTTGAGCAGAAGGGTCACGAAAAGTTCTCCTCGGTTGATAGAATTCCCGACTTCTGACGTGGCCGGGGTTAATTGAAAATCTGAGTGGGCCAAATTTACAGCGAAGGCGAGAGGCAGAGAATGGTGGAAATCCCTACAACCCGGACAACGCAAATCTGTCTGGTGCGCCATGGCGAGACCGAATGGAACGCTGAACGGCGCATCCAGGGGCAGATCGATATCGGCCTCAACGAAACCGGTGTGCGCCAGGCGATGGCGGCCGGGCGCTGGCTCAAGTCGGCCGGCATTGTCGCGCTCTACAGCAGCGATCTCAAGCGGGCATGGACCACGGCGCAATCGATTGGCGCCGAACTCGGGCTGGTGCCGACGCCGGTGCCCGAGATGCGCGAGCGGCGCTACGGTGTGTTTGAAGGGCTAACCTACGACGAGGCGAAAGCCAATCACCCGGAAGGCTATGCCGCCTTTGAAGGGCGCAACGCCGACTACGATTTCGAGAAGGGCGAAAGCCTGCATGTCATGTTCGCGCGCGTGACCGGCAAGCTCAAGGAGCTGGCGGCGCGGCACCCGGGGGAGACCATCGCCATCGTCCTGCACGGCGGGGTGCTCGACATCATCAACCGTTTTGTCCGCGGCAATTCGCTCGAAACGCCGCGTGACTTCCTGATTCCCAACGCCGGCATCAACTGGATTGCTGCGGTGGACGGCCAGTGGAGCCTGCAAACCTGGGGTGAAACCGACCATCTGGAGCCGGGCGCCCTTGACGAGCTTCCGGCGTGATAAAATTCGACCCCTTTTCAATGGCTTGAGGCATTTGACATGTTTTCCGCGAAAGACACCCTGGCAAAAGTTGATCCTGAACTCTGGAAGGCCATTCAGGCCGAAGTGCAGCGTCAGGAAGACCACATCGAACTGATCGCGTCCGAAAACTACGTGAGCAAGGCCGTCATGGAAGCCCAGGGCTCCCAGCTCACCAACAAGTACGCCGAAGGTTACCCGGGCAAGCGTTACTACGGTGGCTGCGAATACGTCGACGTCGTCGAGCAGATCGCCATCGACCGCCTGAAGAAGCTGTTCGGCGCCGATGCCGCCAACGTCCAGCCGAATTCCGGTTCGCAGGCCAACCAGGCCGTGCTCATGGCCTTTGCCAAGCCGGGCGACACGATCATGGGCATGAGCCTGGCCGAAGGCGGTCACCTGACCCACGGCATGGCGCTCAACATGTCCGGCAAGTGGTTCAACGTCGTTTCCTACGGTCTCGATGCCAACGAAGCCATCGATTACGACAAGATGGAAGCGCTGGCCCGCGAGCACAAGCCGAAGATCATCGTCGCCGGCGCCTCGGCCTACGCCCTGCGCATCGACTGGGAACGCTTCGCCAAGATCGCCAAGGAAGTCGGCGCCATTTTCTGGGTCGACATGGCTCACTACGCCGGCCTGATCGCCGCCGGTTTCTACCCGAATCCGGTGCCCTTCGCCGATGTCGTGACCTCGACCACGCACAAGACCCTGCGCGGCCCGCGCGGTGGCGTCATCCTCATGAAGGCCGAGCACGAAAAGGCCCTCAATTCCGCCATCTTCCCCGGCCTGCAAGGCGGTCCGCTCGAGCACGTCATCGCAGCCAAGGCTGTTGCTTTCAAGGAAGCCGCGACGCCCGAGTTCAAGAACTACCAGGAACAGGTCATCAACAACGCCCGCGTCATGGCCCGTGTACTCGGCGAGGAGCGCGGTCTGCGCATCGTTTCCGGTCGCACCGAAAGCCACGTCTTCCTGCTCGACCTGCGGGCCAAGAACATCACCGGCAAGGAAGCCGAAGCAGCCCTCGGCCGTGCTCACATCACGGTCAACAAGAACGGCATCCCGAACGACCCGCAGAAGCCGTTCGTTACTTCCGGCATCCGCATCGGTTCGCCAGCCATGACGACGCGTGGTTTCACCGAAATCGAAGCTGAAACCATCGCCCATCTGGTGGCTGACGTGCTCGAGGCGCCGAACGACGAAGCTGTTGCCGCTACCGTGCGTGCCAAGGTCGCTGCCTTGTGCGCCAAGTTCCCGGTCTACGGTGCGTGAAAATTCCAGCGTTTGCCCGCACGGCGTTGCCTTGTTCGGGCGGCGCGCTGAAATTTTCGGGAGTTTGAAGTGAAATGCCCCTTCTGCGGCAACGACGACACGGCGGTTGTTGATACCCGCCTCTCCGATGAGGCGGACGTCGTGCGTCGCCGCAGAAAGTGCAATGCCTGTGACAAGCGTTTCACCACCTACGAGCGGGCGGAAATCCAGCTGCCGCAGGTGGTCAAGAAAAATGGCCTGCGCACCGAGTTCAGCCGGGCCAAGCTGCGCGCCAGTCTGGAACTGGCGCTGCGCAAGCGGCCGGTGTCGATTGAATCGGTTGATGCGGCGGTGGCCGATATCGAGGAAAGATTGCGTTCGGCAGGTGAGCGCGAGGTGACGACGCAGCAGTTGGGCGAACTGGTCATGCGCGAGCTCAAGAAGCTCGACAAAGTGGCCTACATCCGCTTCGCCTCGGTCTATCGCAACTTTGAAGACGTGGATGCCTTCTCCAAGGCGATCCGCGAAGTTTCGCCAACCTCCAAGAAAAAATGAGCTTTTCAGCCGTCGACCACGGCATGATGGCGCGCGCCCTGCAGCTGGCTGAGCGCGGCCTGTGGACGACATCGCCCAATCCGCGGGTTGGTTGCGTCGTGGTCCGCGACGGTGAAATCGTTGGCGAAGGCTGGCACGAGAAGGCCGGCGAGCCGCATGCCGAAGTCCATGCTCTGCGCGCTGCTGGTAAGAAGGCTAGGGGTGCCACGGCCTACGTAACGTTGGAACCATGCAGCCATCACGGCCGGACGCCGCCTTGCGCCGAGGCACTGATTGCCGCCGGCGTTTCGCGTGTCGTGGCGGCGATGACCGATCCGAATCCGCTGGTTTCTGGCAAGGGCCTTGCCCTGTTGCGGGCGGCGGGGATCGAGACGGCGAGTGGTTTGCTGGAAAGCGAAGCGCGGGAACTCAACATCGGTTTTGTCTCGCGCATGACGCGTGGCCGGCCGTGGTTGCGCCTCAAGGCTGCGGCCAGTCTGGATGGAAAGACTGCTCTCAACAACGGCATCAGCCAGTGGATCACCGGCTCCGCTGCGCGCCGCGATGGTCACGCCTGGCGGGCCCGTGCCTGCGCCATCCTGACCGGTATCGGCACTGTGCGCGACGACGATCCAAGTCTGACCGTGCGTGACGTGGCTACCACGCGCCAGCCTTTGCGCGTGGTAGTCGATAGCAAGTTTGAAATAGCGCTGACGGCGCGTATTCTGCAAGGCGAGCCGGTGCTGATCGTCGGCGCCGTAGAGAATGCCGAAAAAATGGCATTGCTACGGTCAACCGGAAATTTCGTCGAAATTTTAAATAACGGCGCCGGCAAGGTTGACCTCAAAGCCTTGCTCGAATTGCTGGCGCAGCGCGGCATCAACGAAGTACACGCCGAAGCCGGCTTCAAGCTCAATGGTTCGCTGCTGCGCGAAGGTCTGGTCGATGAGCTGTTGCTCTATCTGGCGCCCTGCCTGATTGGCCACGAAGCGAGCGGCCTGTTCAACCTGCCCGAGCTGACTAGGCTAGACGGCAAGCAGCGCTTGAGGATTCGGGACCTGCGCCAGCTTGGCGAAGATATTCGCCTGATCGCACGTTTCCCTTAGGTCCGCACACGGCGCAATCGTCGTCCTTTTTAAAACGGACGGTACGCCATTCCATCGTTAGCGCATCAAGCAGCAGCAGGCGTCCGGTCAGCGTTTCGCCAATACCGGCCGCCAGCTTGAGCGCCTCGGCCGCCTGCATGGTGCCGATGATGCCGGTCAGCGGCGCGAAAACACCCATCACGGCACAGCGCACTTCCTCGATATCCTCACCTTCGGGAAACAGGCAGTGATAGCACGGCGAATCGTCGTGGCGCAGGTCGTAGACGCTGATCTGGCCATCGAAACGGACGGCGGCACCGGAAACCAGTGGCTTTTGGTGATGGACGCAGGCGCGATTGATGGCGTGCCGGGTGGCGAAATTGTCGGTGCAGTCGAGCACGAGATCAGCGCTGGCAACCAGCGCATCGAGCGCTTCACCCGATAGGCGCTGCTGCAGCGGGATGATCTCAATGTCAGGATTGATGGCGCTCAGCGCCTGGCTGCCGGATTCGGCCTTGGCCATGCCGACGCGCGCCTGCGTATGCAGAATTTGCCGCTGCAGGTTGGTGAAATCGACTGTGTCGTCATCAACCAGCGTGATCCTGCCGATCCCGGCCGAGGCCAGGTAGAGGGCGGCCGGCGAACCAAGACCGCCGGCGCCGATGATCAATGCGTGGGTGCCCAGAATGCGCGTCTGGCCTTCGATGCCCAACGCGTCGAGCAGGATGTGTCGGCTGTAACGGAGTAGCTGCTCGTCGGTCATTTAGGATAGAGTTTTTAGGATCGAGTGGTTTTGCTAAAAGCTGGATCCTCGATCCTGAGCACTACTTGTATTCCCGCCACTCCGGCGGCGTGTCGTCATGGTCGCCGTGCGGGTGATGTTCCCAGGCGTTGACGTAGGCTTCCTGGGCCGAGCGTTTCAGGCGTTTTTCCGGGGCGCCGATGTTGTGCAGCTGGGTCTCTTCGACGTAGTAGATCAGCGCCCGGGTCAGTTTCGTGTATAGCGTGTTGTCGAGATGAAAGCCTTTGTCGACCAGATGATCGTCAAGCTCCCGCAAGGTGTGTTGTTGCAGATCGTAGCTGACACCCAGCGAGCGCTTTTCGAATCGGGCCTGAACCTCAAGTTCGTCGAGATGCTGCAGATCATCCGCCGCTTCGGGCACCTGGCCCGGCGGAAACTTGGAGAACAGGATTTCCCGGTTTTTCTTGAGGTCTGTGTCGGCCATCATCCCTCCCGATCAATGAACTATTGCGCCTTATTCTGCATGATCTGAAGACCCTTGAGAAGATTCAGTGCCTGCTGGAACTGGTAGTCGCCCTTGGTGGCGTACTCCAGACGTTGCGGCATTTCGTCCTCGGCGTCTTCCTTCTTGTCCTTGCCGTTTTTGGCCGGCTTCGCTTGTCCCTTGGCTTCCGATTTCGCTGCTTCCTTGGCCGCTTCCTTTTCGCGGTCGTTGCTCAGGTGACGGTCGAGATCGGCTTCGCGTATGCGCATGCCCGGGCTGGCGCCGTTTGCACTTTCCTCAACGACGATATCCGGCGTGATGCCCTTGGCCTGAATCGAGCGGCCTTCCGGCGTGTAGTAGCGGGCCGTGGTCAACTTGATGGCGGTGTTGCCCGGTAGCGGCAGAACGGATTGCACCGAGCCTTTGCCGAAACTCTGGGTGCCGACGATTATGGCGCGCTTGTGATCCTGCAGGGCGCCGGCGACGATTTCCGAGGCCGAAGCCGAGCCACCGTTGACCAGCACGACCATCGGAACTTTCTTGGCTTCGACAGGCATGGTCTTGAGTGGATCTTCCTTGCTGCCGCGCAGGTAATCCTGCGCCCGAGCCCTGAATTCCTGCTTGGCATCGGCGGTGCGGCCATCGGTTGACACGACCTTGACATCGGGCGGCAGGAAAGCCGCTGAAACGCCGATGGCGCCGTTGAGCAGGCCGCCCGGGTCGTTGCGCAGGTCGAGCACCAGACCGTTCAGCTTGTTGCCATCCTTGTAGAGGGCGGAAACATGCTTGGCCAGTTCGGCGACGGTGTTTTCCTGGAACTGGGTGACGCGCACCCAGCCGTAGCCCGGTTCGACCAGCTTGGACTTGACGCTCTGCACCTTGATCACTTCGCGGATCAGGGTCAGCTCGATCGGCTTGGTTTCACCCTTGCGGATGATCGATAGCTTGATCGGCGTCTTCGGCTTGCCGCGCATTTTCTTGACGGCATCCGACAGGGTCAGACCCTTGACCGGGGTTTCATCAAGTTTGAAGATCAGGTCGCCGGCCTTGACGCCTGCGCGATAGGCCGGGGTGTCTTCGATCGGCGAAACGACCTTGACCAAGCCGTCTTCCATGCCGACTTCGATGCCCAGACCGCCGAATTCGCCCTGCGTGCCGACCTGCAGATCCTTGAAGGCATCTGCGTCGAGGTAGGTCGAGTGCGGGTCGAGGTTGGACAGCATGCCGGAAATGGCATTGGTGATCATCTTCTTGTCTTCGACCGGCTCGACGTAGCCCTGCTTGATGGCGCTGTACACCTCGGCAAAGGTGCGCAACTCATCGATAGGCAGGCCGGGTTTGACTTCCTTGTCGGCCATGGCCGGGAAGTTCAGGCTGATCAGTGCGCCGGCGACGAAGGCGCCAACAGTCAAGCTAATAGTTTTAGTTTTGCTCATTTCAAGCTGGCCCATTTCATCGGGTCGATCGGTTGCCCTTGGTGGCGGAGTTCAAAGTATAAACCGGATTCGGGATTGCCCCCGCTGTTACCCACAGTGGCTACCGTTTCTCCTCCCTTCACGGCCTGGCCGACCTGTTTGAGCAAGGCATCGTTGTTGCCGTAGATCGACAGGTAGGCGTCGCCGTGGTCAACGATGAGCAGATTGCCGAAGCCGCGCATCCATTCCGAGAAGACGACGCGGCCGCCGGCAATGGCCTTGACCTCGCTGCCGGCGCCGGCCTTGATGAACAGGCCACGCCAGGTGCCGCCGCCATCGCGGGCCGAACCGAAACGGCCGGAGACGGCGCCGCGTACCGGCAGGCGCAGGCTGCCCCGCTGGCGGGCGAAATTGCCGTTGCTCGGGGCGGGATCGTAATGGTTTTCGGCTTCGATTGTTCTTGGGCGGGTGGGCTCCATGGCGGGAGTCGGGCGGGCGATTTCCCGCTCTTCTGTATGCGCCGGGCGCTTGTCCTTTTCCCGTTCCTTCTCCCTCTCTTTTTCCTTTTGTCTTGCCGCCGCCTGCCGTGCTTCGGCCAGACGTGCGGCTTCGGCGGCCTTGGCCGCCCGTGCCGCCTGGGCGGCGAGGATTTTTGACAGCCGATCGATCAGCTGGGTCATCCGTTTTTCGTTTTGCTGCAGGGTGCCGATTTCCTTGCGCTGGGCGCTGACTTTGCTGGCCAGCTGGGCGTACAGCGCCTGGCGCTCCTCGCGCTGCTTCTGCAAATCGGCATGGCGCTTTTTCTGCTCGGCTTCGACCTCGGCCAGTTCGGCGCTGCGTTCCTTGGCATCGGCCGCCAACGATTTCTTTTTGTCGAGCGTGGCGTTGATTTCGCCCATCAGTTCGGCGCGAGTCAGCGCGATGGCTGACAGATAGTGCAGGTCGCGCGCCATCTGGTTGGGATCGTCGCCGTTGAGCAGCAATTGCAGCGAGTCCGGCGTGCCACGCAGGTATTGCTTGTAGATCAGTTTTTCCAGTTGGGCTTGTTGCTGGCCAAGCGTGACGCCAAGTTCCTGCGATTGTTGCTCGAGGTTTTTGAGCTTTTTTTCCAGTTGACCGCGGGAATCGTTCAACTCATGAAGTTCGCGTTGTAGCCGCGAAATCTGGCGGTCGGATTCGCGCAGGCGGTCGCCGGCATCGGCTTTGCTCTCTTCGCTGCTTGATAATTCCTTGCGCAGCCCTTCAATGCGGCTGCGCAATTCGCCCAGATCGGCCTGTTTTTCGGCGATATCGGGCGAGGCGACGACCTGGGTGGATTTTTTTTCGGCCGCAGTTCGCTTGGCAACGGCCGGCGCGGCGCTCAGGAAAACCGCGGCAATCAGTGCCACCGTCAGCCTTTTGCCGGTGGGCCGAGGGCTGCGCTGGCCGGGCCGGGTGTGTCCAAAGGTCATCGCGGAGTGATTTCGATTAAGCGAAACGTAAAACGCTATTTTATAATGCGCCATTCACCGAAACGAGGTTTTATCTTGGAAACGCCAACCTTCAGTTTGATCGACAAGCAGGAGCACATCGAGCTGGCCGCCCGTGCGCTGAAATCCATCGCCCACCCGCTGCGCCTGAAAATCCTTTGCGTGCTTGGCGAGCAGGAGGCGTGTGTGCAGGATATCGTTGAGGCGGTGGGCACCTCGCAGAGCAATATTTCCCAGCATCTGGCCATTCTGCGCGAAAAAGGTGTGCTGGTTACCCGCAAGGACGCCAATCGCGTCTTCTACCGGGTTGGCGATCAGCGCACACTGCAACTGGTCAGCATGATGCGTGAAGTTTTTTGTGGGACGGAGGCTTAAGTGATACCGATGGAATTTATCAACCAGAATATTCTGCTGGTTTCGCTGGTCGCGGTCAGTGGCCTTTCCCTGCTCTGGCCGATGGTGATGCGCCCCTCGGGCAACAGCGTCGGGCCGGCTGAGGCAACTCAGCTGATCAACCGTGAAGATGCGCACATCCTCGATGTCCGTGAAGCTGCAGAGTACGCTGCCGGGCATTTGCCGGAAGCGAAGAATATTCCGACCAGTGTGCTGGCCGGGCGTATTGGCGAACTGGACAAGTTCAAGGACAAGCCGATTATCGTCTGCTGCGCCTCGGGCATGCGCTCGAACAAGGCTTGTGGCGAACTCAAGAAGCAGGGCTTCGAGAAACTTTACAACCTGACTGGTGGCGTTGATGCCTGGGTGGGGGCCGGCTATCCGATCAAAAAGGGCGCCAAGAGCAAATGAGCGCCCATGTCCTGATGTATACGACGGCAGTCTGCCCTTATTGCACGCGCGCCAAGCAATTGCTCAAGGCGCGCGGCGTGGAGCAGATCGAGGAAGTTCGCGTCGACCTCGATCCGGACCGCCGCGATGAAATGATGCAGAAAACTCAGCGGCGTACAGTGCCGCAAATCTTCATCGGCGAAACCCACGTGGGTGGCTGTGACGATCTCTATGCCCTCGATGCCTCCGGCCAGTTGAAGCCGTTGCTCGAAGGCTAAACCGAACCGATTTAACTTCTGAAAGAAAACCATGGAACAAAACGCTCAGCCCGTCTTCGGTATTGAAAAACTCTACGTCAAGGATCTGTCGGTTGAAGTGCCGAATGCGCCGGAAATCTTCCTTGAGCGTGAAGCCCCGCAAGTCGAGATCCAGCTCAATACCGGTGGCCGGACCGTTGGCGACAGCGTCTACGAAGTCGTGCTGACCGTGACGGTTACCGCCAAGATGGGCGACAAGACTGTTTTCCTGGTTGAGGTCGGCCAGGCCGGTATCTTCCGCATCCAGAACGTGCCGGAAGACCAGATCGAGCCGCTGATCGCCGTCGCTTGCCCGAACATTCTCTTCCCCTATGCCCGCGAAGCAGTTTCCGACTCGGTCAGCCGCGCCGGCTTCCAGCCCATCGTGCTGCAACCAGTCAACTTTGAAGGCATGTACATGCAGCGCCTGCAGCAGCAGGAGCAGTCCGGCGCGCCGACCGAAGTGTCGATCCAGTAAGGTGATTGCCATGTGGCGTCGTGCGCTTGTCGCCCTGTCGCTGATCAGCGCTGCCGGAGCAGCGCTGGCTATCGACTACCGCTCGGTCAGTGTGCCGGCGGCCATCCTGTTCGATGCGCCGTCGCTGCAGGGCAAGAAGCTCTACCTGATCAAGGCGCAGACGCCGGTCGAGGTTGTCGTCAAGCTCGAAGGTTGGTTCAAGGTGCGCGATGCCGAAGGGACGCTGGCCTGGCTGGAGTCGCGCAATCTGGTGGATAAACGGACGCTCGTCGTGACCGCACCAAAAGCCGAAATTCGCCAGTCGGACAAGCCGGAATCGGCTGTCCTGGCCGAGCTGGACAAATGGGTGGCTGTTGAATTCATCGAACCCGCTTCACCGGGCTGGGCCAAGGTGCGTCATCGCGATGGGGCGACCGGCTACATTCGTTCGACGCAGGTCTGGGGCCTATGAAAGTCACGCTGCTTGGCGCTGGTGCTTGGGGCACGGCGCTGTCGATTGCCTTTGCTGGCAAGCATGAGCTGACGCTGTGGTCGCGCGAAGAGGATGTCGCGGCTGACCTGAAGGCGACACGCGAAAACCATCGCTTTTTCCCCGGCTACAAGTTGCCGGACTCGGTCGCCGTGTCGACGGATTTCGAGGCAGCTGTCGCAGCGGCCGAGTTGCTCATCGTGGCAACGCCGATTGCCGGTCTGCGGCCGACCGTCGAACGGCTCAAGGCGATCGGCTGCAAGTTGCCGGTGTTGTGGGTGTGCAAGGGTTTCGAGGCGGGTAGCGGCAAGCTGCCGCACCAGGTGGTAACCGAAGTGCTCGGCCAGCAGGCCTTGTGCGGCGCACTCTCCGGCCCCAGCTTTGCCGAGGAAGTGGCGGCCGGGCAGCCGACCGCCGTAGCGCTGGCCGGCAATGACCCGGCCTTCGCCCGCGAAGCGGCGCGCCAACTCCATACGGCGCGCCTGCGCATCTACGCCAACGATGATCTGGTTGGTGTTGAGGTCGGTGGTGCCGTCAAGAATGTGTTGGCCATCGCGACAGGCGTTTGCGATGGTCTTGGGCTGGGCCTGAATTCCCGGGCGGCGCTCATGACGCGCGGCCTGGCCGAAATTGCCCGGCTCGGTCTGGCCCTCGGTGCCGATCGGCAGACCTTCATGGGCCTGGCCGGCATGGGTGACCTGATCCTGACCTGTACCGGCGATCTGTCGCGCAACCGTCGCGTAGGTCTGGCGCTGGCCCAGAACAAATCCCTGCCGCAGATTCTCGAAGAACTCGGCCATGTCGCCGAAGGCGTATATACCGCCCGCGAAGTGGATCGTTTGTCGAGCCAGCTCGGCGTCGATATGCCGATCAGCGCTGCCGTGGCGGCCGTGCTGGATGGCCGGTTGAGTGCTGCGCAAGCCGTCGAGCAGTTGATGGCGCGCGACCCGAAAGAAGAGTTGGCTTAACTTGAGCCGCTGAAGCCGGCCTGGCGCCAGGCTTCGAAAACGGTGACGGCGGCAGCGTTGGACAGGTTGAGGCTGCGCTGCCCGGCCTGCATCGGCAGGCGCAGTCGCTGTTGCGGTGGAAATTCGGCAAGCACTTCCGGCGGCAGTCCGCTGGTTTCGCGACCAAAGACAAACACATCGTTTTCCTGCAAGCCCGTATCGAACGGACTGCCGGTGCCCTTGGTCGTCATGGCAAACATGCGCCGGCCGGTGAGTGCCGCCTTGCAGGCAGTCCAGTCGGCGTGACGCACGACGCGGGCGTATTCGTGATAGTCCAGCCCGGCCCTCCGCAAACCCTTGTCGGTAATGTCAAAGCCGAGCGGTTCGACCAGATGCAGCTCGGCTCCGGTGTTGGCGCACAGGCGAATGATGTTGCCCGTGTTGGGCGGAATTTCGGGCTGGTAGAGAACGACGGCAAACACGCGACAGCTTTCAAACGGTGAAGGGGGCGAATTAGAGCATGGATTCAGTGCCGTAGCGCACGGGCGATGACGGCAACGGTGACCTCGGCGGCGCCATGCAGTTTGAGGACGCGGGCACACTCGTTGGCGGTGGCGCCGGTGGTCATCACATCGTCGATGAGCAGCAGGCGCTGGCCGGTGAAGTCGCGCCGGCATTCGAAGGCGCCACGGACGTTTTTGTGACGTTCCTTGTGTGGCATCGTGGCTTGGGGCGGCGTTACCCGCGTGCGCAGCACATTCCCACGGTCAACCGGAATTTTTGCCCAAAATTGAAATGCCCTGGCGATCTCGGCGGACTGGTTGAAGCCTCTTTCCTGCAGGCGTTCGGGGTGCAGGGGCAGGGGGACGATGCAGTCGAATACGTTGGCGCCGGCCAGTTCGGCCAGCTTTTGTCCGGCCCAGCCGGCCACCGCCAGTTGGTGCCCATACTTGAGTGCATGAACGATGCGGTCGGCCGGAAAATCGTAGCAAAAGAGGGCGATGGTCCGTGCGAAATGCGGTGTCTCGCGCAGGCAGGCGCCGCAACGTTCGCCGTGCGTCGTAGGGACGGCGCAGATCGGGCACAGAGCCTCGGGCAACACGGGAAGATCGTTGGTGCATGGCGGGCAGAGCAGGCTCCCCTGGCTGTCGGCGCCACAGAGCAGGCAGCTGCCCGGCAGGGTTGCGTCGAGGATTTTCCGACCAAGCCGTTTGAGCCCATCGGGCTGGGGTAAAATTGACAGCCAGCCGGAGTGTCCGTGATAATCCATAATTACCGATGCGCTTCGTATCTGATTTTTATAGCATTTTTCACGCAAGGCCTTTCATGCAAGCTAGCTCCGTCGCCGCCGTTTCGTCTGTTTCCCAGTCTGCTCCCGCCCGTCTCTGGTCGGTTCCTGAAGTACTCGCGCTCTACGAGTTGCCGCTGATGGATTTGATCTGGCGTGCGCAAGGTGTGCACCGCGAAAATTTCGATCCGAATGCCATTCAACGCTCGACGCTGCTTTCGGTCAAGACCGGCGGCTGTTCCGAAGATTGCAGCTATTGCTCGCAGTCGGCCCGTTACGACACCGACACCGAGCGCGAACGCCTGATGCCGCTCAACGAGGTAGTCGCCGCCGCCCAGGCCGCCAAGGCCAAGGGCGCTTCGCGCTTCTGCATGGGCGCCGCCTGGAAGGGACCGAAGGACAACGATCTCGACCGCGTGCTCGACATGGTCCGTGAAGTGAAGGCGCTCGGCATGCAGACCTGCGTGACGCTCGGCATGCTCAAGGACGGTCAGGCGGAAAAGCTCAAGGAAGCTGGCCTCGACTACTACAACCACAATCTTGATACCGACAAGGAGTTCTACGGTCAGGTCATCAAGACGCACACCCAGGACGACCGCCTCGATACGCTAGAACAGGTTCGCGATGCCGGTATCAATGTCTGTTCGGGTGGCATCATCGGCATGGGCGAGTCGCGCAAGAACCGCGCCGGTCTGCTTGTCCAACTGGCCAACCTGCCCAAGGCGCCGGAGTCCGTGCCAATCAATAACCTCGTGCCAATTCCCGGTACCCCGCTGGCCGACAAGGACCGCCTCGACCCGTTCGAGTTCGTGCGCACCATCGCTGCCGCCCGCATCATGATGCCGACCTCGTGGGTTCGCCTGTCGGCTGGTCGTCAGGAAATGAGCGACGAATTGCAGGCCCTGTGCTTCCTGGCTGGCGCCAATTCGATGTTCTATGGCGATTTTCTGCTGACCACCGGCAATCCCGATATCGAACGCGACGACGCACTGTTTGCCCGTCTCGGCGTCAAGGCAATTTGAGCCCACCCAGCCCGCATTCAGGTTTCGTCGACCGGCAACACGTCGGTCGACGCTTTGCCAGAGTCGCCGCGACGTATGGCGAAGGCGATTTTTTCGCCCGCGAAGTCGATCGCCGGATGCAGGAGCGGCTTGATTTCGTCAAGGTCGAACCGAAGCGGATTCTCGACCTCGGTTGCAGTCGTGGCGGGAGCTTTCCCGGCTTGTCCGCCCGCTATCCCGAGGCTGAACTGATCGGTCTGGACGTCGCGCCGGCCATGCTCTCGGCGGGCCGTGTTCCGCGCGCCGGCTGGCAGCGTTGGCTGGGCATTGGCAAGAATTCCGAGCCGCTTCGCCTCGCTGCCGATGCGGCCAATTTACCCCTGAAATCCCGGTCGACCGCAATAGTCTGGTCCAATCTGCTGCTGCACTGGCTGGACGATCCCATCCCGGCACTGGCCGAGGCGCATCGCGTGCTCGAAGTCGGAGGCCTGCTGATGTTCTCGACGCTCGGCCCGGATACGCTCAAGGAACTGCGCTCTGCTTTCGCCGATGGCTACGCTCACACCCAGCGTTTCGCCGACATGCACGATCTTGGTGACATGCTGGTCGGCTGCGGTTTTGCTGATCCTGTCATGGACATGGAAGTCATCACGCTGACCTACGACGATGTGGACGCCATGTTCGCCGAATTGCGTGCCGCCGGCTCGTCGTGCTCCATGAAGGCCCGGCGCCACGGGATGACCGGCCGGAAATCCTGGGAACGCGCCAAGGCGGCCTACGAAGCCATGCGCAAGGACGGCCGGCTGCCGGCGACCTTCGAAGTCATCTACGGCCACGCCTGGAAGGCAGAGCCGAAGAAAACACCGGATGGCCGTGCCATTGTCCGCTTCGACCTGCCGCGCAAGGGCTGAGCGGCAGGTCGATTTTGGTCATTTTTCCCGGTTGACCGTGGAAATGCCCGGCGCGATCAATTCGGCTTTTGCTTGAAGAATTTCAATGGCTTGACAGCAGCACTCTGCGGTACCGGGATCGCCTTGCGCTTGCGTTCACGAATCCGCCAGCCGAGCAGAAGGGCGACCGCCACGGAATAAGCCAGCGGCCAAAGCAGCGCTGTGGCCTTGACCAGCCAGAAATAATGCACCGTGGCGAGAATGCTGATCAGGTAGATGCTGCGGTGCAATTCCTGCCATTTTCGTCCGCCCAGCTGGCGAATGGCCCAGTTGCTCGAGGTCGCAGCAAGTGGAATCAGGAGCAGGAAGGCGGCAAAACCAACCGTCACGAAGGGGCGCTTGAAAATGTCCTTGGCGATGTCCTCGATCAGGAAGTCATGATCGAAGCCGATGAAGCTCAGGAAGTGCAGCGTGGCGTAGAAAAAGCAGAAGAGTCCGAGCATCCGCCGCAGCCGCGTCAGCCAGTGCATTTGCGTGATCGCCCGCAATGGCGTGACGCAGAGCGTGATGAGCAGGAAGTTGAAGGTCCAGGTGCCCGTCCAGCGCTGGACGAACTCCACCGGGTTGGCGCCGAAGTCGTTGGTATAGGCGGCCCACACCAGGCGCATTGCGGGGATCAGGCAGAGGGCGAAGAGGGCAATCTTGATCCCGCCGAGTTGGCGGTTGTCGGGGTTGAAGCTCATGTCAGAAATTTTTCCGTAAATCCATGCCGGCGTACAGACCGGCGACCTGCTCGGCGTAGCCGTTGAAGGGCAGGGTCTTGCGTTTGAGGAATTCGCCGAGACGGCGTTCGTTGGCCTGACTCCAGCGCCGGTGCGGAACGTCCGGATTGACGTTGGAGTAGAAGCCATACTCGTCAGGCCCGGCTTTCATCCATGCCGTTTGCGGCTGCTTCTCGACGAAGCGGATGCGGACGATGGATTTTGCCCCCTTGAAGCCATATTTCCAAGGCACGATGAGACGAAGCGGAGCCCCGTTCTGCTTCGGCATGACTTCGCCGTACATGCCGACCGCGAGAAGCGTCAGCGGATGTCGTGCTTCATCCAGCCTGAGTGCTTCGACATACGGCCAATCAAGGAGTGGAATGCGTACGTAGGGCATTTGTTCGGGATCGGCCAGGCTCCAGAATTCGACAAACTTGGCGTTGCCGGTCGGTTCGACCCGTTTGAGCAGTTCGTTGAATGAAAAACCGACCCAGGGTACGACGGCGCTCCAGCCTTCGACGCAGCGCAGCCGGTAAATGCGCTCTTCAAGCGGTGCCCACTTCAGAATATCTTCGATGGCGAAAGTCTTTGGCGTTTTGACTTCGCCGTCGATCGTCACTGTCCACGGCTGCGTACGCAAACGGTGGGCATTTTTTGCCGGGCTGTCCTTGTCCGGCCCGAATTCGTAAAAATTGCCGTAAGTCGTCATCGACTGGTAGGGCGTCAGTTTGTCATCGCGCGTCGACAGTGGGCTGGAGAGCAGATTCCCGAATGGGCTGCCCCGTCCCTCGCGGCTTTCTGCTCCATGGGCCAGGCCGAGGCTGGCTGCGCCGAGACCGAGGGCCAGCGTTCGAACGAAGTCACGGCGACCGGAGTAAATCTGGGGATCGGTTATTTCGGAGTTCGGTATTTCCGGGGCGCGGCGAATCAGCATGACGTTTCCTGGTTGGGCTTGAATATCCATTAGTCGGCGTCATTCCGGAATCCTTACAACTGATGCCCGGAAGCGCTGAATTTGAGACTGTCAGGATGCCCGCAGGTTCAGGCAGAAAGCGCTGCCCGCAACTCGATGATGTCCTCTTCGGCTGCCGTCAGTAGATCGGCGTAGCGCACGCGGTCCGCCTCGCGCCTGGCTTCTTCCTCGGCGTCGATGACGCTGCTTTGCCACGGCAGGCCGTTGCCGGCGAGCACGATGGCGAAATAGAGCACGTCGCTGATGGTGCATGGCGTTTCGACCCGACTCAAATGGCTTTGGTCGCGCACGGCATCGGTGATCGCTGCCGGAAGTCCCAGGATGTGCAACAGGCTCTCGCCTATCCCTTCGTGCCAGCCGGCCAGGAGTTCGATCATTGCCGGTTCGTCGGTGCGGTATTCCGGGTATTCGGCCGCGCGAAACAGCAGGTAGAAGATCCCGATGTTATGGACCAGTCCGGTCAGCATGGCATTTTCGGGCGGAACACGGCCGAGATTGCGCGCCAGCACGCGGGCAATTGCGGCAACCTGCAAGGAATGTTCCCAGGTTTGCCGGGCGATATGGTCATAGGCCGCGAGATTTTTTGATCGCAACATCTGATCCATGGCAACAGCCAGCGAGGTCGTGCGGACGATATCGAACCCCAGTCGTTTGACTACGGCATTCAGGTTGGAAACTTGCTCGCCTGACGGGTTGTAGGCGACCGAGTTGGCCAGGCGTAAAAGCTTGCTGGAGATCAGCGGCTCGACGCTGATCGCCTGCACCACCTGCTCGGCGCTGGCGTACGGATCTTTCAGCGCGTTACGAACAAGCAGGGCTGCGTCGAGACAGGTCGGGAAATTGATATCGCCCGACAGGTCACGGGCGATATCTTCAAGAATGTGAAAGTGAATACTGCGACTGCTTGCCATCTCAGCCGGCAATGTAATGTTCCAGTTGGGCGATCAGGAATTGCTGGTCGCAGATGGTTTCCTTGACCAGATCACCGATGGAGATGATGCCGAGGACATTACCGCCTTCGTCCAGTACGGGCAGGTGGCGGAAATGCTTTTCGGTCATCAGGGCCATACATTCGTCGAGAGAAACGCTCGGGGTAACGTAGGCAACCTTGTCGCTCATGATTTCGCGGACCAGTGTTTCCTTGGAGGTTTTGCCTTGCAGGATTATTTTCCGAGCATAGTCGCGTTCGGAAAAAATGCCGACCAGTTGTTCGCCGTCAAGAACCAACACGGCACCGACCTCGTGCTTGGCCATTACCGTGAGAGCGTGAAAAACAGTGTCGCCAGGTGCGACGACTGCCAGTGGGCGATTCCTGCCTGCGAGAAGCTGTTTGAGCGTCTTCATGTTTTGCCTCCTACTCCGGTGGGGTGTTGTGCGTCCAGTCTAGTCGCGTCGACGTGGACTGCCAAGCACCAGAAAAACAAAAAAGGCAGCCGAAGCTGCCTTTTCCTTGCTGGTGCGCGAATTAGCGCAGGCCGGCAGCGTATTCGGCGACGGCCTTGATTTCAGCGTCGGACAACTTGGCCGCGATCATGCGCATCATCTTTTCCGGGTCGTTGCCGCGTTCCTCAACACGGAAAGCCTTCAACTGGGCTTCAGTGTATTCCTGGAACTGACCAGCCAGGCGCGGGTACTGGGCTGGCAGGCCGGCACCAGCCGGGCCGTGACAGCCGGCACAGGCGGGAACGCCCTTCTTGAAGTCACCCTGGCGCCAGATTTTCTGGCCCAGCGCGATCTGGGTTTGGTCCTTGGCGGCGGCCGGTTTCTGTTTCTGGCTGGAGAACCAGGCGGCGACGTTCTTGATGTCGTCGTCGGAGAGCGGGGCAGCCATACCGGCCATGATCGGGTTGTTGCGCACGGGCGGCTTGTCGCCAACCGGCTTGAAATTCTTCAGTTGCTTGGCGATGTATTCCTCAACCTGGCCAGCCAGGTTCGGATTGGCCGAAGCCGGGCTGTTGCCATCGGCGCCATGACAGGCGACACAGATGGATTCAGCAATAGCCTTGCCCTTGGCTGGGTCAGCCTTGGCATGCGCTTCTTCGGAAGCGTGGGTGACGAAACTGGTGGCGAAAAGGATTGCCAGTGCCGCTTTACGGATCATTTCGAACTCCTAGTGCGCGTTTATGGGCGCTTTGGCCGGAACGGAGGTTACAAACCTGTTATTCTATATCAGTTCTCCGCCCTCTTGGCGGGTCTTCTGAGTTTTTTATGCCTCTGTTCCAGCAGGCGGTTTTTTTGACAACCGTCGCCAATCTCCGTGATTTACCGCAGGATTCTGTCCGCGAAGTGGCTTTTGCCGGCCGTTCCAATGCCGGAAAGTCTTCTGCCATTAATACCCTGGCGGGGCGTGTTCGCCTCGCTTATGTCAGCAAAACACCCGGTCGGACCCAGCATCTGAATTATTTCACGCTGGCCGATGGCAAGTATTTCGTCGACCTGCCCGGCTACGGTTACGCCAAGGCGCCAGAGGCGATCCGTTCGCAGTGGGAGGGGCTGATTGGTCCTTACCTGAGCAAGCGGGACCAACTGGCCGGGCTGGTGGTCATTATGGACATCCGTCGGCCGATGACCGACCTTGATTTGCGCCTGATCGACTGGTTTCGCCCAACGGGGCGGCCTATCCACATTCTGCTTTCCAAGGCCGACAAATTGAGCCGGCAGGAGCAGACCAAGTCGCTGCGTTCGGTCAAGGCCGAGGTGGCGACGTGGGGCGATGCGGCGCTGTATTCGGTCCAGCTCTTTTCCAGCTTGAAAAAGACCGGTGTCGAAGAGGCTGAGGGCGTTCTCGCCAGCTGGCTGGAAATCGAAATCAAGTCAAAAGAAAACAAAGGGCCCCCGGATAAGGGGGGTCCGGGGGCTAAAAAGCCTTAACAGGGTCAAGGCGCCCGCTCAGGGAGGTGAAGCGGGAGATAGCGCGTGCCATCTGCGGAATCTGACGCGCGTCAAGGCGGGAAGTTCCGCCGGGCATCAAAATTTTTCTGTGATCAATTGATTGAGGTTGAGGCATGGCTGTAGTGAGTGGTGGTTTTCCCGGAACCCGGATGCGCCGGATGCGGCGTGATGATTTCTCCCGCCGTTTGATGCGGGAGTCGGTCCTGACGGCCGACGATTTTATTTACCCGGTTTTTGTGCTGGAGGGTGAAGGGCGCATCGAAAAGGTGTCGTCCATGCCCGGTGTCGAGCGTCAGTCGCTGGATGTTTTGCTGAAAACGGCGGAACGCGCGGTGAAGCTCGGCATTCCGGCTTTGGCGTTGTTTCCGGTGATCGATGCGTCGCTGAAGTCGCTCGGGGCCGAAGAGGCGTACAACGCCAATGGTCTGGTGCCGCGCGTGATCAAGGCGCTGAAGCGCGAATTTCCGAATCTTGGGGTGATTACCGACGTGGCCCTCGACCCCTACACCAGCCATGGGCAGGATGGCCTGATCGACGAAACCGGTTATGTGCTCAATGACGAGACGCTGGAAGTGCTGGCCAGGCAGGCGCTTTGTCATGCCGAGGCGGGGGCGGATGTCGTCGCACCGTCGGACATGATGGACGGCCGTATTGCCCGTATTCGTGCAGAGCTGGAAGGCGCCGGGCAGATTTACACGCGCATTCTGGCTTACTCGGCCAAGTATGCCTCGGCCTTCTATGGCCCTTTCCGCGATGCGGTCGGGTCGGCCGCCAATCTGGGCAAGGGCAACAAGTACACCTACCAGATGGACCCGGCGAATTCCGACGAGGCGCTACGTGAAGTGGCGCTTGACCTCGAAGAAGGCGCCGATATGGTCATGGTCAAGCCCGGCATGCCGTATCTGGACATCGTCCGGCGCGTCAAGGACGAGTTCAAGGTGCCGACCTATGCCTACCAGGTTAGCGGCGAGTACGCGATGCTCAAGGCTGCGGCGCAGAACGGTTGGCTGGACGAGAAGGCCTGCGTGCTGGAAAGCCTGCTGGCGTTCAAGCGGGCCGGAGCCGATGGCATCCTGACCTACTTTGCATTGGATGCGGCGGAGTACCTGAAGGGCTGAAAAGCGGGTTCAGGATGCAAAAATGGCGGCCTGGGCCGCCATTTGTTTTTCAGGCGCCCGGTGCGCCGGATTGCGACAGGCAGGCGAAGTAGAGCATCGGCCATTGTTGCGGCCATTGAGTCAGCGGTTCGCGCGTGAAGCCGCTACGGGCGTATTGTTCCCAGCGGCCGACGACGTAGCAGCGTAGCAGGTTGGCCAGGGCGCCGAAGTCGGCGTCGGGCTTGAGGTTTTCCTGCGTGGCGGCGATGCGCAACGCCAGTTTGATGGCCGCTTCGACTTTGTCGAGCAAAGTATTGATGCGGACCTGTAAGCGCTCGTTTTCGTTGACCAGGGCATCGCCGATCAGCACGCGGGTCATGCCCCGATTGCGCTGGGCAAAACGCAGTAGCAGGCCAATGATCAGCTCGACTTGCTTGAAACCTTCGTTTTCCTCGGTGGTGATCTTATTGATGACGCTGAACAGGTTTTGTTCGATGAATTCAATCAGACCTTCAAACATTTGGGCTTTGCTGGCGAAATGGCGGTAGAGCGCCGCTTCGGAACATTCCAGTTTGGCAGCCAGTGCGGCGGTGGTGATCTTTTCCCCTTTCGGGGTTTCCAGCATTTCGGCTAGCGTCTGCAGGATTTGCAGGCGCCGTTCGCCCGGTTTTGTCGCCATGTTTCCCCCTCCTCAGATTTCATTTTTGGCCGAAATTTCCAGTCGACCGTAGCATTTTGATAATTGTGTTGCCGAGCGGATTTTAACGTCAACAAAAGGCGACTGGCGTGAGCCAGCGCTCACCCACACGGTTTTCATGCCGAGCTTTTTGGCGGTGACCAGGTTGGCCAGACTGTCTTCGATCATGATGCAACGGCGCGGGTCGAGGTGTTCGGCGCGGAGCAGGGTGCGAAATCCGGACAGCATGGGCTTGGGCTGAAAACGCAGGTTTTCGACCGTATAAACGGCATCGAAGCAGCGGCCGAGTCCGGTGAAATCAAGAATGGCCTCGGCGTAATGCCGTGGTGCGTTGGAGAAGATGATCTTGCGGCCGGGTAGTCGGCGCAGCGTGTGGAGCAGTGGTTTGTCGAAAACGACCATGCGTGGCAGATCGGGAAACTGATGGGTTTCGCGCAGGAAATGGCGCGGGTCAATGTCGTTGTGGCGCATCAGGCCGAGCAGCGTGGCGCCATAGCGTTCCCAGTAGCCTTGTCGAATGCGCGTTGCCTCGTGCTCGTCTACGCCCAGATGGCGCTCGATGTATTGGCGCATCGAACGGTTGATGTGAGGAAAGATGTGCGGCGTCGCGTTGTGCAGCGTGTTGTCGAGGTCGAACAACCAGACCGGGTTTTTCATGGCATTTCCCGTTGCAGAAAGGAAAAAGCCCGCTGGCGCGGGCTTTTCGGGGGCCAATCAAGCATTAGTGCGACTTGATCATCGTGCCGACGCCGTGGTCGGTCAGAATTTCCAGCAACAACGCATGTTCGACGCGACCGTCGATAATGTGCACGCCCTTGACGCCGTTGCGGGCGGCATCGAGCGCCGAGCCGATTTTCGGCAGCATGCCGCCGGACAGGGTGCCATCCTCAACCATTTCGTCGATCTGCTTGGGCGTGATGCCGGTGATCAGTTCGCCGTTCTTGTCGAGCACACCCGGCGTGTTGGTGAGCAGGACCAGCTTTTCGGCCTTGAGGACTTCGGCGATCTTGCCGGCGACGACGTCGGCGTTGATATTGTAGGTCTCGCCATCCTTGCCAACCCCGATCGGGGCGATGACCGGGATGAAGGAACCCTTGTCGAGGTGGTCGATCAGGGTCGGGTCGATGGAAACGATCTCGCCGACCTGGCCGACGTCAATCAGGTCGCCCGGATGGTCCTTGTTTTCCAGCATGAGCTTCTTGGCGCGGATGAAGTTGCCATCCTTGCCAGTCAGGCCGACGGCTTTGCCGCCATGCTGGTTGATCAGGTTGACGATGTCCTTGTTGACCTGACCACCGAGCACCATTTCGACCACTTCCATGGTTTCGGCATCGGTGACGCGCATGCCCTGGATGAACTCACCCTTCTTGCCGACGCGGGCGAGCAGGTTTTCGATCTGCGGGCCACCGCCATGCACGACAACGATGTTGAAGCCAACCAGTTCGAGCAGCACAACATCACGGGCGAAGCAGCTTTTCAGGTGCTCGTCGGTCATCGCGTTGCCGCCATATTTGACGACGATGGTTTTGCCGTGGAAACGCTTGATGTAGGGCAGGGCTTCGGCCAGAACGGCGGCCTTGATGCCGGGGGTGAGGTCTTCGATGCGCATGGCGGGCTCCAAGTGGAATCGCCGCGGATTGTACAAAGAAAAAGGCCGGAACGGGGTCCGGCCTTTTGTGAGCGGTGCTGGCCTTAAACGATGCTTAGGCGTTTGCTGGTGGTTTCGGTCCGCTTGGGCAAAGTCAGTTCAAGGACGCCATCGTTGAACTTGGCGACAGCTTTCCCATCGTCAATTTCCTGTCCCAGTTGGAACGAACGGGAAACCTTGCCGAAATAGCGTTCGGAGCGCAGTACGCGCTCACCTTCCTTGACTTCTTTTTCCTGTTTGACTTCGGCGCTGACCGAAATCTGATTGCCATCAACGACGACATGGATATCTTCTTTCTTGACGCCAGGCAGGTCGGCATGGATCAGATAGCAGTCGCCCTGTTCCTTGACATCCATCTTGATGGAAGGCGGTTGGGCCGGGGCGCCGTCAAAATCCACGGGGCGTACGAAAAAGCCGCGGAACAGGTCGTCGAATGGGTCGATTCGGGTGATGTTTGCCATGGTTTTCTCCTTGGTGAATGAAGCTTTCATGGACCAAATATAGGAGAGGTTTTGGCAGTTTCAAGTCCCGAACGAAGGCTTTTTGGGGAGCATAAGAATGGCATCCCGGTTGCTCCATGAGAAGCAGCGCTCGGCGGCCTCTCGCCAGGGTAGCCATTGCCAGTCCCGGTGTTCGTCAGGAGCCGTGAGGATGGTCGGCCGATCAGCCAATTCCAGGCTGAAGACATGTTCAACGTTTTGGCTGACCCCTGGTGCGTAGCGGTGCCGCCATTCGGTAAAAATTTCGAAGGTGTTGGTCATCTGCCAGTCAACAAGGAGGCCATTGGCCGTGGCTATCCCGGTCTCCTCGAGGACTTCGCGGCGAGCTGTGTCGATCAGTGTTTCGCTGCCTTCGCGGCTGCCCGTTACAGATTGCCAAAATCCCGGGTGGGCAGATCTCTCCAGCAGGAGTACGTCAAGGGCGGCGGTGTGAATGACGACCAGCACGGAAACCGGCTGTTTGTGACCGGTGGTCATGCCTCGGCGAGCGTCGTAATGCCTCGGGCCGGGGCGTCGATCAGCACCCAGAAGGGCACATGCGTTTTGCGCCTGTCTTCGGCTGCCGCCTGCAAGACTGTGATCAAAGTGGCGAAATCAACCGGCTGCGTTGCGCGCAAGCGGGTTACGCCGTTGATGAACAGGACGTGACCCTTGGCGGGTTGCCAGTCGGGGTCGGTCAGGCAGTCATATAGCGCATCGAAATTGGCGCCGTACCAGCTCGGAAAATTGAGCGCGGTACCTAGTTGAAGCAATACGTCCTGCGTTGAAGCGGGCCTGACGATGTCGGCCTTCAGGACGCAGAGATCTGCCTGCTTGGCGGCTGTTTCGATGGTGGATTGTTGAGTTGCAGCCAAGTGGAATACCCCGGATGCACTGGCATTTTCGAGCAGGTTGTCGCTCATCGATATGTCCCTATTCCGCGATTCGCCGAAAGGTCCGGTAGTGGTCGTCGGTGTAAAAGTAATTGTCGTCGCGACCGGCGATGATCCGGCGTGGCCCGCGATCCTTGCGCCATGGCGTTTTTACCGTGTACTCCCGGTAATAGCCACGCGGGTGCAAGGGTAAGCGTTTCTCAAAGTTGCCGAATACGATGCCATCGCGCTCATAGGGAAATGGCCCGCCGGCCTTGATGAGAGAAAGTGTTTGCCGGGCTTCGGCGGGCAAATTTGCCGCCAAAATCGTGTCGACCGCAGCATCGCGCTCGAAACTGAAAGCGAATGCGCTCCCGATCGCCAGCCAGGCGACGATCAGGAGGCGCAGGCAAATCTGCATTGGCGTTTAGGTCGGGCTGACTTCGACTTGCGTTTCGACCTTCTGGCGCAAGCGGATGTGCAGTTCGCGTAGCTGCTTCTCGTCGACACCGGACGGCGCATCAGTCAGCAAACACTGGGCGCGCTGGGTTTTCGGGAAGGCGATCACGTCGCGAATCGATTCGGCGCCGGTCATCATGGTGACGATACGATCCAGACCGAAAGCCAGGCCGCCATGCGGCGGGGCGCCGTACTTCAGCGCATCGAGCAGGAATCCGAACTTGGCTTGCTGTTCTTCCGGGCCGATGTTGAGGGCCGAGAAGACCTTTTCCTGCACGTCGGCGCGGTGAATACGGACCGAACCGCCGCCCAGTTCCCAGCCGTTGAGCGCCAGGTCGTAGGCCTTGGCCAAGCACTTGCCCGGATCGCTGACCAGCAGGTCGAGGTGATCGTCCTTGGGGCTGGTAAACGGATGGTGGCAGGCCGACCAACGCTTGTTCTCGTCGTCGTACTCGAACATCGGGAAGTCGATGACCCACAGCGGCGCCCACTTGGCGCCGGTGACGAAGCCTTTTTCGTGGCCGATCTTGATACGCAGCGCGCCGAGGGCGTCATTGACGATCTTGGCCTTGTCGGCGCCAAAGAAGATCAGGTCGCCGGATTGGGCGCCGGTGCGTTCGATGACGGCCTTGAGCGAGGCTTCGGAAAGGTTCTTGACGATCGGCGATTGCAGGCCGGTTTCGTTGATCTGGGTAACGTCATTGACCTTGATGTAAGCCAAGCCGCGAGCGCCATAGATACCGACGAACTGGGTGTAGGCATCGATCTCTCCGCGGGTCAGCGTGGCGCCGCCCGGAATGCGCATGGCGGCGATGCGGCCACCTTCGCTGTTGGCAACGCCGGCAAAGACCTTGAAGGCGACATCCTTGAAGGCGTCGGTGACCTCGGTCAGTTCGAGCGTAACGCGCAGGTCCGGCTTGTCCGAGCCGAAACGGTGCATGGCTTCAGCGTAGGTCATGCGAGGGAAGTCCGGCAGATCGACGTCGATCGCTTCCTTGAAGACGGTGCGGATCAGCTTTTCCGTCAAAGCCATGATCTCGGCCTCGCTCATGAACGAGGTCTCGATATCGACTTGGGTGAATTCCGGCTGACGGTCAGCGCGGAGGTCTTCGTCGCGGAAGCATTTGACGATCTGGTAGTAGCGGTCGTAACCAGCGACCATCAGCAGCTGCTTGAAGAGCTGCGGCGATTGCGGCAGGGCGAAGAACTGTCCAGGATGGACGCGGGATGGCACCAGATAATCTCGTGCGCCTTCCGGGGTAGACTTGGTCAGCATCGGTGTTTCGATGTCGATGAAGCCGTTGTCGTCGAGGAAGCGGCGGAATGCCCGGGCAGTCTTGTAGCGCAACATCAGGTTGTTCTGCATCTGCGGGCGGCGCAGGTCGATAACGCGGTGCAGGAGGCGAACGTTTTCCGAGAGATTGTCTTCGTCGAGTTGGAACGGTGGCGTGACGGAGGGGTTCAACACCTCGATCTCATGGCAGAGGATTTCGATTTCGCCGGATGCCAGGTTTGCGTTCGTAGTGCCTGCGGGGCGTGGGCGTACCTTGCCGGTGATCTTCAGACAAAACTCATTGCGGACCGATTCGGCGATGGCGAAAGTGGCTGCGCGATCAGGATCGCAAACAACCTGTGCAAGGCCTTCGCGATCGCGCAGGTCGATGAAGATGACGCCGCCGTGGTCGCGTCGGCGATGGGCCCAGCCGCACAATGTGACGATTTGCCCGTCGAGGGCGCTGTTGAGTTGTCCGCAATAATGGCTACGCATGAAACTTTCCGGTTAATTCAGGAGTGAGTGATGACTCGGGGGTGGGGCTGGGGGGCCACGACGCCCATCGAGATGATGTATTTGAGCGCTTCGTCGACGGTCATTTCAAGTTCGATGACATCTTTGGCAGGGAGCATCAGGAAAAAGCCCGAAGTCGGGTTTGGCGTGGTCGGCACGTAGACGCTGACATGCTCACCGTCGAGATGGTTGACGATATCGCCGCCGGGATGTCCGGTCTGGAAGGCAATGGTCCAACTTCCCTGGTGGGGGTAGTGGATGAGCAGTGCCTTGCGAAAGGCATTTCCATTCGGCGAAAAAAGCGTGTCGGAAACCTGTTTTACGCTATGGTAAACCGAGTTGACGACAGGAATGCGAGCCAGAATTTTTTCTGACCAGACAACCAGCTTCTGGCCAATGAAATTGGTGGCAAGCAGGCCGGTAAACAGAATCATCGCGAGCGTCAGAACAGCACCGGCGCCAGGAATGGCAAACCCCACCAAACTTTGCGGATGCATGCCCTCGGGCAGCAGGCGCAAGGACTGATCGAGCGTGCTGATGATCATCGACAGCACCCAGCCGGTGATGACCAGCGGAACCCAGATGAGCAGGCCCGTGATGAAATAGCGTTTGATCAGTTGGCCACGCACGACGAGCAGCTTCCTTCTCCAGTCTGGCATGGGGGGGCGGAATCTGCTTTCTTGCTGCCACCCTTGAAGTCGGTGGCATACCAGCCACTGCCCTTGAGCTGAAAGCCGGCGGCGGAAAGTAGCTTGCTGTAGCTTTCCTTGCTGCATTCCGGGCAAATCGTGAGCACGGGATCGCTCATTTTTTGCAGATGTTCTTTCTGGAAGCCGCAGGAGTCACAGCGATATTCGTAAATCGGCATGGGAGTCCTCCAAAACCTTGAATTATAACCGAGAGTCGGAGTTGGCTATATCGGGGCGAGGACGGCTTTTTTCAACCGATCAGACCAAGATAACTGTGCGTGATTGCCTCACCCCAGAAAAGGGCGATCCCCCCAGCTGCCGCAAGATAAGGGCCGAACGGAATCGGAACGTTGCGCCCATGGCGGGTGGCAACGATCAGCGTGATACCGACGATGGCACCGACGACAGAGGAGAGCAGGATAATGGCTGGCAGCATTTGCCAGCCCAGCCATGCCCCGAGCGCGGCAAGGAGTTTGAAATCGCCGTAACCCATGCCTTCCTTGCCGGTGGCCAGCTTGAATAACCAAAATACGCTCCATAGCGCCAGATAGCCTAGCATCCCGCCGACGACTGCGGAGGGAAGGTCAGCATATGCTCCCCACAGGTTAAGAGTGAGACCCAGCCAGAGCAATGGCAGGGTGATCGAGTCCGGCAATAGTTGGGTGTCAAGGTCGATGGCGGCGAGCGCAATCAGGGCCCAGACCAATACGAGCGCGCCGGCTGCTTGAAGTGTTGGACCGAAATGCCAGGCAACATAAGCCGAGATCAGGCCCGTAAGTGCTTCGATAAACGGATAGCGGGGCGAAATGCGCGCATGGCATCCCGAGCATTTCCCCTTGAGAATCAACAGATAGCTGATAATCGGGATATTCTCGACGGCCGTAATTTGGTGGCCGCAGGTAGGACACCGTGAGCGTGGCTTTGCGAGAGATAAGGGTTCTGCCACGGTCGGCCCCGCTTCTCCCCGCAATTCGGCACATTGCGCCTGCCATTCCTGCTCCATCATTTTGGGCAGTCGATGAATGACTACGTTAAGAAAACTGCCAACACACAGGCCGAGCAGCCCGGCCGCAGCAGCCAAGCCGCCCAGGGTTTCCGGAAGCATTAGACGACGGCTCCGATCTTGAATATTGGTAGATACATGGCAACAACCATGCCGCCAATCAGCGTGCCGAGGACCACCATGATGATAGGCTCCATCAGGCTGGACATCGCATCCACTGCGTCATCGACTTCCTGTTCAAAAAAATCGGCAACCTTGGATAGCATGGAGTCCAAGGCACCGGATTCCTCTCCGATAGATACCATTTGGATTACCATGTTGGGGAATATATTTACGTTTTGCATTGCGGTAGTCAGATTGAGACCAGTGGATACCTCGCTCTGAATCTGTCGGGTCGCAACTTTGTAAACATGGTTGCCGGCGGCGCCGCCAACTGACTCGAGGGATTCAACCAGCGGCACGCCAGCAGCAAACATGGTGGCCAGGGTTCTGGTCCAGCGAGCAATGACCGACTTGCGGACGATTTCTCCAAAAATGGGCATTCTCAAAAGCAGTCGATCCATAGCCATCTGGATTTTTTCTGAGCGCTTCCAGCTCTCTAGAAAAGCGTAGAGGCCACCGCCGAGAATGCCGAATATGGCCCACCAATAGGAAACGAAAAAGTCGGAAAGCGCGATTACAAACAAGGTCGGCGCGGGCAGGTCGGCGCCAAAGCTCTGGAAGACTTCCTTGAAGGCCGGGATGACGAAAATCATGATCACGGCTGTGATAATGAAGGCAACCACCAAGACTGCAATCGGATAAAACAGCGCCGACTTTATCTTGCCTTTGATCGCCAGAATTTTTTCCTTATAGGTTGCAAGGCGGTCAAGCAATGTGTCCAGAATGCCTGCCTGTTCGCCAGCAGCCACCAAGTTGCAATACAAAGCGTCGAATTGCAGCGGAAACTTACGGAAGGCTTGAGACAGTGAACTACCTGTTTCGACATCCGCTTTTATGTCGAGCAACAGCTTGCCCACAGCGGGATTGGAATGCCCTCGGCCGACAATATCGAATGATTGTAGTAAAGGAACGCCCGATTTCATCATGGTTGCCAATTGGCGGGTGAAAAGGGAGATGTCCTTTTCGGTAATCTTGCCGCCAGTCTTGAAGCGGACTTTCTTGGCCTTAACGCTGGTTATACCTTGCCGACGCAACGTGGTTTGCACGACAGAGTCGCTCGCTGCGCGCATTTCGCCCCGAACGGTTTTTCCGTCTTTGTTCTTTCCCTCCCAGAGGAAGGTGTTTTCCTTGACTGCCGAGGCCTTAGATCTTGCGGCGGTAGCCATATCTTTTCCTTTTCATTAGGCGTTGGTAGTGCTTAAGACTTCGTCAAGTGACGTCATGCCTTGTTTTACCTTTAGCAAACCGGATTCGCGCAGGTTTTTCACGCCTTCGGTCTTTGCTTGTGCGCCAAGGTCAAGCGCAGTGGCACCGCTCAAGATCAAACGTTGCATAGCCTCGGATATCGGCATGACCTGATAGATGCCGACTCGCCCCTTGTAGCCTGTACCTTTGCAGCGATCACAACCGCTTGGACCAAACAGGGTCCAGGATCCGTCGAGGTCGGCCTCCGCATAGCCTGCGTCAAGAAGGGCCTGCTCTGGAACTGTGATGGGTTTCTTGCAGTTGCAGAGCCGGCGGGCCAAGCGTTGAGCAGTGATCAGTAGAACGCTTGAGGCAATGTTGAACATGGGGACCCCCATGTTCATCAGGCGGGTCAAGGTTTGTGGTGCGTCATTGGTATGCAGTGTAGACAGCACAAGGTGGCCGGTCTGGGCTGCCTTGATCGATATCTCGGCAGTTTCCAGGTCGCGGATTTCGCCGACCATGATGATGTCTGGATCCTGGCGTAGAAAGGCTTTCAGCGCGACAGGGAAAGTTAATCCCGCGCGATCATCGACGTTGACCTGATTGACACCGGGAAGATTGATTTCAGCGGGATCTTCGGCTGTTGAAATATTGATCCCATCCTTGTTCAGGATGTTGAGGCAGGTGTAGAGCGATACAGTTTTGCCGGAGCCTGTCGGCCCGGTTACCAAAATCATTCCGTAAGGCCGGCTGATGGCTTCCAGCAGCACTGCCTTCTGTTCCGGCTCGTAGCCGAGTGCCTCAATGCCCAATGTGGCTGACGTGGGGTCGAGAATCCGCATTACGATTTTTTCGCCCTGCAATGTCGGCAGGGTGCTGACCCGGAAATCGATGGCGCGACTCTTCGATAGAACAAGCCGCATACGCCCGTCCTGCGGGACGCGCTTTTCTGCAATGTTCAGTCGGGAAATGACTTTGATGCGCGAGGCAATTTTCTCCTTGATCGCCAAGGGGGGGGTAGCTACTTCACGCAAGATGCCGTCGACACGAAAGCGGATGCGGTAGAACTTTTCGTAGGGTTCAAAGTGGATGTCGGATGCGCCGTCGTTGATGGCATCGAGCAGCATTTTCTGAATGAATTTAACAACCGGCGCATCATCGATTTCCTGGCCGGCTGCTTCGTCGACTTTGCCCGCAGCTTCCTCGTCGAGAAAGTCCAGGTTGATGTCTTCGTTGGTGAAATTCTTGAGTGCGTCTGCGGCTGATTCGGCGTACTTGGCGACCAGAGGCGCGAGTTTGGATTGCTCGACGACGATGGGGTCAACAGCGAGTCCCGTCTGAAAGCGGATTTCGTCTAGGGCGCGTAGATTGGTCGGGTCGGCAATGGCGACCGAAAGGCGGTTGCCGCGTTTGTTGAGCGGGATTACCTTGTGCGTGGCAATCAGCTTCCGGTCGATTGCATCGGACGGAATGTGCGCCTCGTCGAAGGCTGCGAGATCGAGCAATGGATAGCCAAAGGTGTCAGCAACAAAACGCGCGATATCAAGCGCGCCAGCTTTCTGGCTGATGATGATCTGCTCGATCAGCGATGTCTTGCTGCTGTGAGCTTGTGCCAGCAATTGTTCTGCCTCAGCCTCCTTGAGTTGCCCGGCCTGTACAAGGGCTCGTGCCAAGCCGCCGAGTGGAGGATTTTGAGGTGTTGCTGCCATTGATCAATATGAAATGCTGATTAGATCGCTTGATGATGCTACGCAGGCGCCCGTTTGTAAAGGATAGCTGGGTTGCTAGGTGGTTTCAGGTCGAAAGATACGGACGGTAACGACACTTCGGTCCTGGGTCTGAAGCACTTCGACGGCGACCCCCGCTAGCTTGATACTGGTGCCGGACTCCGGAATGTCCTGGAAATGTTCGAGAATCAGACCATTCAGCGTTTTGGGGCCATCGATTGGGAAATCCAGGCCAAGCATCCGGTTAAGGTCACGTAGGGCGCGGGAGCCTTCGACGATGGCGTCACCTGCCTCTGACCAGCCAAGTTCGTGACTGAGGCCGGGTAGGGAGGTGGTGAAATCGCCGACGAATTCTTCAATGATGTCCTCAAGCGTCAGAAGGCCGAGGATCTCGCCGTATTCGTCCACAACGAAGCCGATTCGTTGGCGGTTTTCCTGGAAAAAGGCGAGTTGCGAAAAAACCGGTGTGCCTGGGGCAATGTAATAAGGTGCCTGCAATTGTTGCAACAAGGCTGCTTCGTCGAAATCCTGGTCGCCAAGGTTGGTGAGCAAGCGGCGAACCGGCAGTACGCCGATTAACTGGTCCAGCGATTCACGGCAGACAGGAAGTCGGCTGTGATGGCTGGTGGCGAGTTGGGCGTGTACCTCATTCCATTCTTGGTCGAGATCGAGGATTTCAATGCTGCCACGAGGCGTCATGACATCTTCGACGGTAATGTTGTTGAGTTCAAACAGGCTTGAAAGAATCGCGTGGTGCTTCTGGGGCATCAGGTGTGATGACTCGAGCACCAGGCTGCGCAACTCTTCAGGGGATAGTTTGGCGGGCCCGTCGGAGCTTTTCGGCGTCAGACGAAAAAGTCGAAGCAGGCCGCTGGCGAAGAGGTTGATGAACCAGACCGCGGGGTAAAAGAGCCGGAGCAGCGGGGTCAGTATGTAGCCAAGGCGGACGGCCAGGCGATCGGCGTGGGTGGCGCCAATGATCTTGGGGGTGATTTCCGAGAAGACGAGGATGGCAAAGGTGACGGCCAGGGTGCCCACGGCCAGCGCCCACTTTTCTTCGCCGAACAGCGCGATGGTGATTACCCCGACGAGGGTGGCGGCGGCTGAGTTGACCAGATTGTTGCCGAGCAGGATGACGCCGAGCATTTTGTCGGTCTTGTCGAGCAGGGAGATTGCTTTTTGTGCTCCACGATGTCCGGATTGGGCCAAGTGGCGGAGGCGAAAGCGGTTGCTGGCCATCATGGCAGTTTCGCTGAGCGAAAAAAAGGCCGACATGGCCAACAGCACAACCAGCACTATAAGTAGCGCCGATAAGGGGATTTCATCCACGGCTCAGACGCGCCCCAGGATGACTTCGGCGACGAAGCGGCTGCCGACGTAGGCCAGAATCAGCAGCGCGAATCCGGCCAGGGTCCAGCGCAGGGCGCGTTTGCCGCGCCAGCCCCAGGCGTGGCGCCCGACCAGAAGGGTGGCGAAGATGCCCCACGAAGCAAAGGCGAACAGGGTTTTGTGATCCACCGTCAGTGGCTTGCCAAACAGGGCTTCGGAGAAGAGCACGCCGCTGCCGACGGTGAGTGTCAGCAGAATGAAGCCGATCAGCAGCATCCGGAACAGCAGCTTTTCCATGGTCAGCAGGGGCGGCAGACTGTTCAGGCTGCGTTTCAGCGAGCGTTTGTGCAGGGCGTTCTCGGTAAAGCCCATGAAAATCGCGTGCAGTGCAGACAGGGTCAGCAAGCTGTAGGCCAGCATGGCGGCCAGGAAGTGGAGTTTGAAGCCGGTGGCGCTGGCGTGGGCGACCAGATGTACGTTCGGGAAGATGACCGGGAGTGCTGTACACAGCGCGGCTAGTGGCAGGACCATGGGTTGCATGCCCTCCATGCGGGCCATGAAGCTCTCCAGCCAGTAAATGAGAACGGCGAGCCACATCATGAGCGACAGGGCAAAACTGAACGAGAAGCGCATGCCGACTTCGGCAAACAGGGCGTCGTAGAGTCCTGCCGCATGAATGAAAAGTGCGGCGGCAATGCCGATGCGCTCCCAGGTTTGCATGGGACACGCGACGCACTGGTTTTCTCCCTCGCGCCAGCGGGTGTTCCAGAAATGGAAGCCAAGTGCACCATAAAGCAGGGCGGCGAGAATGTGCGGCAGAAGCTGAATTACAATATCAACCATCCTTAGATTCTACTAGAAGCCCAAACGACATGCTCGATAACCTGACCAATCGCCTTGCTCGCGTCATGAAGACGCTGAAGGGCGAAGCTCGCCTGACGGAAACCAATATTGCCGATGCCTTGCGCGAAGTGCGCATGGCGCTACTCGAGGCCGACGTGGCCTTGCCGGTGGTCAAGGATTTCATTGCCGCCGTCAAGGAGAAGGCGGTGGGCGAGGCAGTGATCGGTTCGCTGAGTCCTGGCCAGGCGCTGATCGGTGTCGTGCATGCCGAACTGACCAAGATCATGGGCGACGCCCATGAAGGGATCAACTTCAATACCCAGCCGCCGGCGATCATCCTGATGGCCGGTTTGCAGGGCGCCGGCAAGACGACAACCGTCGGCAAGCTGGGTAAGTTTCTCAAGGAAAATCACAAGAAGAAGGTGCTCGTGGTTTCCTGTGACGTTTATCGTCCGGCGGCGATCGAGCAGTTGAAGTCGGTGGCCGGGCAGGCTGGTGTCGACTTCTTTCCGTCGACCATCGGCGAGAAGCCGGAGGCGATTGCCTTGGCGGCGCTGGATTGGGCCAAGCGTCATTATCACGACGTGCTGTTAGTCGATACGGCCGGTCGTCTGGCTATCGACGAAGAAATGATGGCCGAAATCAAGCGGCTGCACGCGGCGATCAATCCGATTGAGACACTGTTCGTCGTCGATGCCATGTTGGGCCAGGATGCGGTCAACACGGCCAAGTCCTTCAACGAGGCGTTGCCGCTGACCGGCGTCGTGCTGACCAAGCTCGATGGTGATTCGCGTGGTGGTGCCGCCTTGTCGGTGCGTCATGTTACCGGCAAGCCGATCAAGTTCTCGGGTGTGGGCGAAAAGCTGTCGGGCCTCGAAGCCTTCCATCCGGAACGGATGGCCTCGCGGATTCTCGGCATGGGCGACGTGCTATCGCTGATTGAAGATGCCAAGAAGGGTCTGGACGAGGAAAAGGCGATTGCCTTCGCCAAGAAACTCAAATCCGGCAAGGGTTTTGACCTCAACGACTTCAAGGAACAGATCGCCCAGATGCGCAATATGGGCGGCCTGACCGCGATGATGGACAAGATGCCGGCTCAGATCGCGCAGATGGCTGGCCAGATGCCGGCTGGCGCCGAGAACAAGATGGTCGGTCGCGTCGAGGGCATCATCAATTCCATGACCCCGCTCGAGCGTGCCAAGCCGGAACTGATCAAGGCCAGTCGCAAGCGCCGTATCGCGATGGGGGCGGGCGTTCAGGTGCAGGAAGTCAATCGCCTGCTCAACCAGTTCGAGCAGTCGCAGAAAATGATGAAGATGATGGCCAAGGGCGGCATCGGCAAGTTGATGCGCGGTATGAAGGGCATGATGCCCGGCATGCGCTGATTTCAATTTTGGCCGTTTTTTCCGGTTGACCGTGGAATTCCACGGTCAACCGGAAAAAACGCCGAAAATCAAAGTCCAGACTGGGCCAACCTGGATGGTTTGTCGTAGCCCCACTGATTCTGCCAGGCAGCGCGAACCATGTTCGGATATTCCGGCTTGCCCAAGCTGCCGTTGTAGCGACCGAGGGCGCGGAACAGGTCGCCCTTTTCGATATCCAGGTAATGACGCAGAATCGTGCAGCCGTAGCGCAGGCTGGTTCGCAGGTCGAACAGCGAGTCATCCGGCCGGCCGATGACCTTGACCCAGAACGGCATCACCTGCATGTAGCCGCGCGCCCCGGCTGACGACACGGCGTATTTGCGAAAGCCGGATTCGACCTGCATGAGGCCGAGCACCAATTGCGGGTCCAGCCCGGCGCGGGTCGCTTCGTAATGCACGCTACGCAGCAGATCGATGCGGTATTCGCGGTTCGGGATGCGTTTTTCCAAGCGGCGGGACATCTCGCCCAGCCAGTCGGCCGCTTCCATCGGGGTCTTGAATGAACTGACCGTCGGGCGGGAGTCTGAAACAGCCTTGTGCAGCGCGGCCTGTACGCTGGCCGAGAGCGGTTCATACTTTTGCGCGCCAGCGAAAGCCGCTGACGCGCCACACAAACAAAGGGCCGTAATCAGGCGACGCACAACTTTCCTTTGAGGACGCTGAGCGCGTCTGCTTGCGCGATCATCGTCGGTTCTGCATCGCGGCGGCCCTTGTATTCGAGCTGGCCTTCCTTCAGGCCGCGCTCGCCAATGACTACGCGATGCGGGATACCGATCAGTTCCATGTCGGCAAACATGACGCCGGGACGCTCGTTTCGGTCATCGAGCACGACATCGACGCCAGCCGCCTTCAATTCGCCGTACAACTGGTCGGCGGCCGCCTTGACGGCCTCGCTCTTGTGATAGCCCATCGGCACCAGGCAAACCTCGAACGGCGCGATGGCCGGTGGCAGGATGATGCCCTTGTCGTCGTTGCCTTGCTCGATGGCGGCGCCGACAATGCGCGACACGCCAATGCCGTAGCAGCCCATTTCCATGATCTGGCTTTTGCCGTTTTCGTCGAGGTAAGCGCAGTTCAGCGCCTCGGCGTACTTCTGGCGAAGCTGGAAAATGTGGCCGACTTCGATGCCGCGGAGGATTTCCAGCGTCCCTTGACCATCAGGGGAGGGATCGCCAGCGACGACGTTGCGGATATCGGCCACTTCCGGCTCCGGCAGGTCGCGGCCGAAATTGGTTCCGGTCAGGTGGAAGCCCGCTTCATTGGCGCCGCAAACGAAATCGCTCATCGCGGCAACGCTACGATCAGCAAAAATAGCCACTTTTTCCCGGTTGACCGTGGCAGGCCCGATATAACCGGGCTGGCAGCCCAGGTATTCCTCGACCTCGCGCTCCGTGGCGAAACGGAACGGGTTGATGGTGGCAATCTTGCTCGCCTTGATTTCATTCAGTTCGTGATCGCCGCGCAGCAAAAGCAGGGCGAAGGTCGTGCTGCCATCTTCCTTCTCGCTCATGACTGCAATCGATTTGACGATTTTTTCCAGCGGTACGCCCAGACATTCGGCAACATCGACGCAAGCCATCTTGCCTGGCGTGGCGACCTTGGTCATCGTCTGCGTCGCGGCGCCGCGCGCGGAGGAGGGGGCGACGGCCTCGGCCAGTTCAACGTTGGCCGCATAGCCGGAATCCGGGCAGAAGGCGATGTCGTCCTCGCCGGAGTCAGCCAACACATGGAATTCGTGCGATCCGGTGCCACCGATCGAGCCGGTATCGGCCGCCACCGCACGGAACCTCAGGCCGAGGCGCGTAAAGATGCGGCTATAGGTGTCGTACATGTTGCCGTATTCGCGCTTCAGGTCGTCGAAGGACGAATGGAAAGAGTAGCCGTCCTTCATCAGGAATTCGCGGCCGCGCATCACGCCGAAACGGGGGCGAATCTCGTCGCGGAACTTGGTTTGCACCTGATACAGGTGAATCGGCAACTGGCGATAGCTCTTCACATCACGCCGCACGACGTCGGTAATCACTTCCTCGTGCGTCGGGCCGATAACGAATTCGCGCTGGTGGCGATCCTTGAAACGCAATAGTTCCGGACCATATTGCTCCCAGCGGCCTGACTCCTGCCAAAGTTCGGCCGGTTGAACGGCCGGCATCAGCAACTCAAGAGCCCCAGCATTGTTCATCTCTTCGCGCACGATGTTTTCGACCTTGCGCAACACGCGCAGGCCAAGCGGCATCCAGGTATAAATGCCAGCCGCCGCCCGCTTGATATAGCCGGCGCGCAGCATCATTTTTTGGCTGATAACTTCAGCGTCGGCCGGTGCTTCCTTGAGAGTGCTAAAAAAGAACTGCGAAGTGCGCATGGGATGCTCTTGAATTCGTTGGGAAACCCCGATTTTACACGGTCCAGCTTCTTTGCATGCGGGCGCCCTTTGTGAAAGAATCCGGCTAACTATTAATTTTTGCAGGATATCTATGCTCGACCGTGAAGGCTATCGCCCGAACGTCGGCATCATTCTTTGTAACGCCAAGAACGAGGTTTTCTGGGGTAAACGCATACGGGAGCATTCCTGGCAGTTTCCGCAAGGTGGCATCAAGCGTGGCGAAACGCCCGAAGAAGCCATGTTTCGCGAACTGCACGAAGAGGTCGGGCTCCTGCCCGAGCACGTGCGTATCCTTGGGCGAACCAAAGGCTGGTTGCGTTATGAAGTGCCGACACACTGGATCAAGCGCGAATGGCGCGGTTCTTATAAAGGCCAGAAACAAATCTGGTTTCTGCTTCGTCTGGTAGGGCGCGACAATGACGTCAGTCTGCGTGCCACCAACAAGCCGGAATTCGATGCCTGGCGCTGGAACGACTACTGGATTCCGCTCGACGCGGTGATCGAGTTCAAGCGCTCTGTTTATGAACAGGCGCTCAATGAACTTGTCCGCTTTATCGATTTTGACCGAAAAGGGGCGAAGCATCGGCGGTTAGCCGGTGAGTCGGCGGATTCCGATATGCCCGCCTCGCACGAGGATTAACCATGTCATTGTTCCGTAGTGCATCGCTCTTGTTGATGGCCATGCTCACATCCGCCACGGTTTTTGCTGATTTCGAAGAAGATTACGAAAGCAAGCAATGGCAGGAAATCGAGATTCAGCTGCCGGCGGCGCCCAAGCAAGAAACTTTGCTACCGTTTTACGTCAGCGCAGCCACTGAAAATCGCTTTTTTATCGATGGGGCGACGCTCACCGTTGGCAGCGATGGTGTCGTGCGCTACGTCCTGCTCGTCTTGACGCCGCAGGGCGCGCGCAACGTGACCTACGAAGGGATGCGTTGCGAGACCCGTGAGCGCCGTATCTATGCCTCGGGGCGGCTGGATGGCAGTTGGTCGAAGGCGCGGAAAAACGAATGGGTGCGCATTCAGGATGCCTACGCGAATCGCCAGCATGCAGCGCTCTTCCTTGAGTATTTCTGCCCAATTGGAAATATCGTGCAAGACGCCGCCGAAGCGCGAAATGCCTTGATCAAGGGTGTTCACCCGGATAACAAACGCTGAAAAATGTCCCCGGATCAACTGATTCTCGAGTTTGACCGTGCCCTGCGCACGGTGCTGGCGCAGGCCCGCAGCATTCGTTCAACGCCTGGCGAAATGTTGCCGGAGGCTAATCTTGATACCGAGCAAAAGCGTCACGTTGTCGGCCTGATGCGCGTCAATCACTGCGGTGAAATTTGCGCCCAGGCCTTGTATCAGGGACAAGCACTTACGTCCCGGGATCCGGTAATCCGCGAGGCGCTACGTGGCGCGGCCAACGAAGAAACTGAGCACCTTGCCTGGACAGAACAGCGCATCACCGAATTGGGCGGGCACAAGAGCCTGCTAAATCCGCTTCTGTATCTTGGCTCTCTGAGCCTGGGACTTACCGCTGGCGCTCTGGGTGATAAGTGGAATCTCGGCTTCCTGGCCGAAACCGAGCGGCAGGTCGAAGCCCATTTGGACGGACATTTGCTCAGCTTGCCCGTGGATGACGGCCGTTCGCGAGCGATTGTCGACCAGATGCGTCTGGATGAGATTCAGCATGCCGAAACGGCCATTCAGTACGGTGCCGCCGAACTTCCCGCGCCGATAAAAATCGCCATGAAAATGGCGGCCAAGGTGATGACCGGGGCCGCCTACCGCATCTGATCTGTCGAGGAAGAGCTCACGCTTCTTCGATGATTTCGAAGTCGTGCGTGATCTCTGCGGTCTTGGCTATCATGATCGACGCCGAGCAGTATTTGTCCTTCGATAACTCGATCGCGCGCGCAACCACGTCGGGCTTGAGCTGCTTGCCCTTGACGCGGTAATGAAAGTGGATGTGCGTAAAAATCTTGGGGTCGCTCTCGGCGCGTTCAGCTTTCAGGCTGACATCGCAAGCGCTGACGGCATGTCGACCTTTTTTCAGAATCAATACGACATCAAATGCCGTGCATCCCCCGGTGCCGGCCAGAACCATCTCCATCGGTCGCAGGCCCAAATTTCTTCCCCCCGCCTCCGGCGCGCCATCCATAACCACGGCGTGACCGCTGCCTGTCTCCGCGACAAACGACATACCGGCGTCGTTACCCATCCATCTAACGGTGCATTCCATATTGATCTCCTTGCAAGATCGTGAATTCTAACGGATGTGATGTATTAGGGTTTGATTTGGGAGGTTGTTGCGCTGCAGCAAATTATTGTTGGTTTCCCGTGGCTGATGGGGGTGTCATATGTTTTCGTAATGGTTAATAAAGTAATTAATTGTTTAATATAACGCTTGTTATCATTATGTTATTTTAAATAAGTAATTGTTATTGCACCATAATAATATAAATGGTGCGTCGCACAAATGGCTCTTGTGCTCAGGCTGCTGTTCGTGGAGAATGCAAAGCGTACGAACTGTAGTGACTTAACAGCGATGAGTCCTTCGGTTCAGATTTGTCTCCTCCACCCTCCTCCTTTGGTGTGGATTTAACGCGGCTCAGCGAGCCGCGTTTTTTTTATCCTTTTGTCGAAATGAATGGATAGGCATTGACACCTGCAGCAGGAGTCGACTAGAATCCGCGCCTTTCTCCAATCTGCGCCCAAATTTTTCAGGACGGCACACTTATATGAAAACGTTTTCCGCCAAGCCACATGAGGTGAAGCGCGAGTGGTTTGTGGTAGACGCCACAGACAAGGTGCTCGGCCGCCTCGCAACCGAAATTGCCCGCCGACTGCGTGGCAAGCACAAGGCTATCTATACTCCGCACGTTGATACCGGCGATTTTATCGTCGTCACCAATGTCGAAAAGCTTACCGTGACAGGTAACAAGGCCGAAGATAAAAAGTACTACCGCCACTCCGGTTATCCGGGCGGTATTTACGAAACCAACTTCAAGAAGATGCAGCAGCGTTTCCCGGGGCGTGCCTTGGAAACCGCCGTTAAGGGCATGCTGCCCAAGGGTCCGCTGGGCTATGCCATGCTCAAGAAGCTTAAGTGCTACGCTGGCGAACAGCATCCTCACACTGCCCAGCAGCCGAAGGCTCTGGAAATTTAAGGGGTTATCATGGCTGAAGGTTATTTTTACGGTACCGGTCGTCGCAAGAGCGCCGTTGCCCGTGTGTTCATGAAGCGTGGCTCTGGCGCCATCGTCGTTAATGGCAAGCCGGTTGACCAGTTCTTTTCCCGTGAAACCGGCCGCATGATTGTGCGTCAGCCGTTGGCGCTGGTTGAGCAATTGAGCGGCTTCGATATCAAGGTAAATGTTATTGGCGGTGGTGAATCCGGCCAGGCTGGCGCGGTTCGCCACGGTATTACCCGTGCGCTAATTGAATACGACGCAGCGCTGAAGCCAGCACTGTCGAAGGCTGGTTTCGTTACTCGCGATGCCCGCGAAGTCGAGCGTAAGAAAGTCGGCTTCCATAAGGCTCGTCGTCGCAAGCAATTCTCGAAGCGTTAATACGCTTTGCGATGGAAAAAGCCGCCTTTGGGCGGCTTTTTTGTTTTTAGGGCGCGGAGTATTATGCTTCGTTGTTCGAAGGCCGGTGTCTTGATGCTGGCTATTGTCTAGAGTTTAATAAAGATATTGCCAATCATGGTGGGCGGAGCGGAGAGGGGCGGGATGTCGGGTCAAGACAAAACCACGGGGCTATGCCCACTCCGGCTTTTGCCATGAGACTAAGGCGGTTTCGGCAGCGTTTCGGGATTACGGCGCCGAGGGTGGTTGTCCGGAGTTATTTGCCATGGCAATGGCTCGCTCTGCCGGCTGTGTTGTTGGCTCTCTTGGTTGGGGCGATCGGGTGGTTGATGGCTCAGCGCAATGAGGCGGGTACGTTGGGGCAGGAGGTTGAGGCGTTGCGTCAGCAGCTGCTCGTGCAGCGAGAGGAGTTGAATATTCTGCGCTCTGGTGCAGGAACTGGCCAAAACGCGGTCAGTATTGAGCGAGCAACTCAGCAGCAATTGCTGGGAAGGATTCAGGGCTTGGAGGCCCAAAACGCTGTGCTCAAGGAGGATATCCTTCTGTTTGAGCGTTTGATCCCGGTGGCTGGAGAGGGTGCCGTAATTCGGATTGAGAACTTTCGGGTTGCTCAGGAGGTGCCTGGGCATTTTCGCTATAGACTGCTCCTTGCATTCCAGCCAGATAGGCAGAGTCCTGATTTTCGTGGGCGCCTTCAGTTGGTCATTGACTTTGATCTCGCCGGTAAGGCAGTGCAGTTGCTGTTGCCGGATAAACGAGAGAGTGTTGCGGAGTATCAGCTCGAGTTAAAGCATTTTCTGCGTCGCGAGGGGGCATTTGAATTGCCGGTAGGGGCGGTCTTGCTAGGGGTGGAGGCCAGGGTTCTGCAGGGTGATACACTTAAGTTCAAGCGATTGGCTCAGCTCTAGGAGTAGACCAGATGTTCGGAAAAAAAGCAGAAAGCAAGCCTTTGGGGCGTATCGATAGTCTGATTGGTGCGGGTACTCGCGTAGAAGGCAGTGTTTGTTTTACGGGGGGGTTGCGCATCGATGGAGAGGTCAAGGGTAGTATTCTCGCTGCCGATGGAGCGTCTTCTTCCATGCTTGTGTTGAGTGAGCATGCGCGCATTGAGGGGGCTGTTAGTGTGGCTCATTTGGTAACGAATGGCACGGTTGTCGGTCCGGTTGCTGTGACCCAGTCGCTGGAGATGCAATCAAAGGCACGCATCGTTGGCGATGTTGAGTACGTCATAATTGAAATGCAGCAAGGTGCTGTCATCGAGGGGCGCTTGCTCCATTCTGCCAGCAAGCCGGTGGAACTAAAGTTGGCAACTTCTGCCTAATTACATTGACCGTGATTCCGCCGGCTCGCATAATTTCGCACGAATTTTCTCTGGAGTTTGTCTTATGAACGCAGTTACTGAAATGACCACGCCCTTTGTTTTTACTGATAGCGCTGCTGGCAAAGTAAAGGAATTGATCGAAGAAGAGGGTAATCCCAGCCTCAAATTGCGCGTTTTCGTTACTGGTGGCGGATGCTCTGGGTTCCAATACGGCTTCACTTTTGATGAGGAGGTCAATGAGGACGATACGACCATGGAAAAGAATGGCGTTACGCTACTGATTGACCCGATGAGCTACCAGTACTTGGTCGGCGCTGAGATCGACTACAGCGAAGGTCTGGAGGGGTCGCAGTTTGTTATTCGGAATCCGAACGCAACTTCAACTTGCGGCTGTGGCTCATCATTTTCGGCCTGATTAATTCGGTTTTTGAAAAGGGGCGGCGAAGGCCGCCTTTTTTACGTCTATGTGGTTTGTTAAGTATTCCTGAGATCGGGGTTGTTGAAGTTTTCTACGGTGTAATTGACTGATTTGAGGGGTGTTGTTGATGGGGTTTGGAGAAAGTTTCAGTTTTGTGTTGACGGCTTGGATTTAATCGGTAGAATGCGCACCTCTCCTGCGGTGCCGGGCGTTTCCGGCGGTTGTAGGGGGGTCAGGCGAAGCAAGAAATTTTGCAAAAAAGCTTGACGGGGTGAGAGAAGTTCTTCATAATCTTGCCTCTCCGCTGCAGACGAAGCGAAAGCGACGGCGCGGTGAAGTTGGAAGCTCTTTAAAAATTTGGACAACCGATAGGTGTGGGTGCCTTGATGCGAAAGCGACGCAAGTCGCAAAAAGTATTAAAGGCAATCACACGGATGGAGAGATCCATCGAGGTAGAAGTTAAATTCTACCGTCAGTGAATTGTGAGTTGTTTTTTTGTTGGATTGAACTGAAGAGTTTGATCCTGGCTCAGATTGAACGCTGGCGGCATGCCTTACACATGCAAGTCGAACGGCAGCACGGGAGCAATCCTGGTGGCGAGTGGCGAACGGGTGAGTAATGTATCGGAACGTACCTTTCAGTGGGGGATAACGTAGCGAAAGTTACGCTAATACCGCATATTCTGTGAGCAGGAAAGCAGGGGATCGCAAGACCTTGCGCTGATTGAGCGGCCGATATCAGATTAGCTAGTTGGTGAGGTAAAGGCTCACCAAGGCGACGATCTGTAGCGGGTCTGAGAGGATGATCCGCCACACTGGAACTGAGACACGGTCCAGACTCCTACGGGAGGCAGCAGTGGGGAA